>NZ_JAAZUI010000009.1 GCF_012524075.1 Lutibacter sp. B1 | reverse complement strand
GTAATTGCTTTACTGCTATGAAAAACTTTAGTTACTTCATCATCATTAAGTCTCCAAATTTGAGCAGGATATTGTTTTCGTTCTTTTGTGCCATCTTCATATTCAAATTCAACAATAATTGGCATTACCAAATCTCCGGGTTTTTCAAATTTTAATTCATAAAAATATTTTGGTGCTTTTAAATCAGCTTTTTCTTCAGGAGTAAAGTTTTCTTCAATATAATTATTCAGAATACTATAATCTTCCGCTTTTTTATTTTTTAGGTCTTCGGTAAATTCATCACTATCTTCAGAAACTAAGTAAAGAGCAGGAGGTAGTTGATCTATAGTTATACCATATCTTGTAGCTAAGTCTTTAGCTTGTTGCGTAGGTTTATCAGTTACATGATATTTTTTCACTTCTTTTATTCCGATATCATTATATCCTGTTGTGTAAAACCAACCTCTCCAAAACCAATCTAAATCCATTGCCGAAGCATCTTCCATAGTTCTGAAGAAATCTGCAGGAGTAGGGTGTTTAAATTTCCAACGTTTTGCATACGTTTTAAATGCATGGTCAAATAATTCGGGTCCCATAATTGTATTTCTCAAAATCCATAAACCGGTAGCAGGTTTTGCATAAGCATTAGAACCAAAATTAAATAAATCATCGCCTTTTGCCATAATTGGAGATAATTTAGATTGATCGCCTTTCATATAGGGTACAATATTTTTGGGTAAACCTCTATTTAAAGGGTAATTTTCTTCATATTCCATTTGAGCCAACATCTGAACAAATGAATTTAAACCTTCATCCATCCAAGTCCATTGACGTTCGTCTGAATTTACAATCATAGGGAAAAAGTTATGACCAACCTCATGAATTGTAACACCAATCATTCTATATTTTGTACGATCGCTGTATGTGCCATCAGGATTTGGTCTTCCGGGATTGAAACAAATTTGAGGATATTCCATACCCATTTGTCCATCAACCGAGATTGCTTTGTGATAAGGATAATCAAAAGTATGTTTTGAATACGTTTTTAAAGTTTGGGCAACTGCTCTGGTAGAATGATCTCCATATAAAGGATTTGCTTCTTTTGAATAATAAGAATAAGCCATAACAGTTCTTCCGTTTATATCAACAGCCATAGCATCCCAAATAAATTTTCGTGATGTAGCAAAAGCATAATCTCTAACATTTTCTGCAAAAAATTTCCAGGTTTTAGTTTTTTCAGATTTGCTTTGTTCTGCTTTAATAGCTTCTTCTTGGGTTACAATAATTACCGGATTATCAAAAGTTTTTCTTGCCTCTGCTAATCTTTTTTGTTGTGTTTTGGTAAGCACTTCAGCTTCATTTTTTAATACACCTGTTGCTCCTAGTATATGATCGGCAGGAGTTGTAATAGCAACTTCATAATTTCCAAATTCTAATGCAAATTCACTTCTTCCCCAAAATTGATCGTTTTGCCAACCTTCTACATTGTCATAAACACATAATCTCGGAAAAAACTGAGCAATAACATAACTATTGTTGCCATCAGCAGGAAAATGTTCAAACCCAGATCTACCACCTTGTGTTACGTGATTGTTTATATTATACCACCATTTAATTTTGAATGAATAAGTATCGCCTGATGCTAATGGCTTATCCAGATTTATACGCATCATTGTTTGATTTATAAGATAGGATGCATTACTGCCATCAATATTTTTAACATATTCAATTTTAAACCCACCATCAAATTTTTTCTCTAAGAAATTTTTTGAAAATTGAGCAGGTGTGTATAATGTGTTGGCTCCGCTACCTTTAATATCAGGTGTTTTTGAATCGGCAGCACGCATATTTTGATCAAGTTGAAGCCATAAATATTCTAAATTATCTTTAGAATTGTTATGATAGGTAATTGTTTCTTCACCATAAATACGTTGCTTATCATCATCAAGTATAATATTCATTTTATAATCAACTTGCTGTTGTGTATACTCATAACCGGGAGCTCCTGAAGCAGTATGTTGGCTATCTGGTGTTGGCAATTCTTGATGTAATTGCCTGAATTTACTAGTGTTATAATGCCCTTTTTGTTTTTCAACTTTTTGGGCAGATGTTGAAAATGAAATTAGTAGAATTAAAATTTGTATATAGAGTAATTTTTTTGTCATAATAACTAAGTAGATTTATAAATTATGAAATAAAAAAAGCCACTCTTAGGAGTGGCTAATAAGATTAACCTTTAATTTGATTTTTTTTAAATTGCTCAAATTTAGTTTCGGTATTTTTTGGCCAGCTATTGTTTGTTAAATCAACATCAGCTGTTTGTTCATCAGGGTCAACGGTAATTTTTGTAATTGCTTTACTGCTATGAAAAACTTTAGTTACTTCATCATCATTAAGTCTCCAAATTTGAGCAGGATATTGTTTTCGTTCTTTTGTGCCATCTTCATATTCAAATTCAACAATAATTGGCATTACCAAATCGCCGGGTTTTTCAAATTTTAATTCATAAAAATATTTAGGAGCTTTTAAATCAGCTTTTTCTTCAGGAGTAAAGTTTTCTTCAATATAATTATTCAGGATGCTATAATCTTCCGCTTTTTTATTTTTTAGGTCTTCAGTAAATTCATCACTATCTTCTGAAACTAGGTATAGAGCAGGAGGTAGTTGATCTATAGTTATACCATATCTTGTAGCTAAATCTTTAGCTTGTTGCGTAGGTTTATCAGTTACATGATATTTTTTCACTTCTTTTATTCCGATATCATTATATCCGGTTGTATAAAACCAACCTCTCCAAAACCAATCTAAATCCATTGCCGAAGCATCTTCCATAGTTCTGAAGAAATCTGCAGGAGTAGGGTGTTTAAATTTCCAACGTTTCGCATACGTTTTAAAAGCATGATCAAATAATTCGGGTCCCATAATGGTTTGACGCAGAATGAACAATCCGGCAGCAGGTTTAGCATACGCATTAGAACCAAAATTAAATACATTATCTCCTTGAGACATAATTGGTGCTATTCTGCTTTGATCACCAGCCATATATCCTGTTATATTTTTTGGATATTTGCTCATTGGAAATAACTCAGAGTCGTATTTATACTCTGCTAAAATTTCTACAAAAGAGTTAATCCCTTCATCCATCCAAGTCCACTGACGTTCGTCTGAATTTACAATCATAGGGAAAAAGTTATGTCCAACTTCATGTGTAATTACACCAATCATACCCGACTTTGTTCTTTCAGTATATTTTCCATCAGGTCCAGGTCTACCGTAATTCCAGCAAATCATTGGATATTCCATTCCTTGTCTTTGTGCATTTATGGATGTTGCATGTGGATAAGGATAATCAAAAGTATGCTCCGAGTACACTTTTAAAGTGTTAGCAACAACTCTTGTAGAATGTTCTTCCCATAAAGGATTTCCTTCTTTTGGATATAATGAATAGGCCATTACAGTTTTACCATTGATATCTACAGCCATTGCATCCCAAATAAATTTACGTGAAGAGGCAAAACCGAAATCTCGTACATTTTCAGCATAAAACTTCCAAGTTTTTGTTTTTGTTTCTTTTCCTTTTTCTGCTTCTAAAGCTTCTTGTGGTGTAACTATAAAAACCGGATTATCAAATGAGTTTTTTGCTTCTGAATATCTTTTATATTGTTCTTTAGTAAATACTTCTTTAGGGTTTTGAATTACACCTGTAGCATTTAAAATATGATCTTTTGGAGTTGTAATTGATACTTGGTAGTTACCAAATTCTAAAGCAAATTCGCTTCTTCCCCAAAATTGCATATTTTGCCATCCTTCAACATTATTATATACTGCTAAACGAGGAAAAAACTGTGCTATAACATATAATTTATTTCCATCAGGGAATGATTCGTAACCGGAACGACCTCTATCAACCATATAATTGTTGATATTGTACCACCACTTTATATTAAAGATAAACTTTTCACCTGATGCTAGCGGTTTTGGTAAATCAATTCGCATCATGGTTTGATTTATCATATAACCAATAGCATTTCCATTAATATCTTTTACATGTTGTATATTGAAACCACCGGGAAAAGGTTTTCCCATAAATGATTTGGTAAAATTACCCGGCGTATATAATACACCCGGACCTTCACCTTCAATATCCGGTGTTTTTGAATTTGGAGCACGCATATTTTGATCTAATTGTACCCATAAATATTCTAAAACATCTTTCGAATTATTATGGTAAGTAATAGTTTCTTCTCCAAATAATTTTTGATTTTCATCATCTAAAATGATATCCATTTTATAGTCAACTTGCTGTTGAGTATACTCATAGCCGGGAGCTCCAGAAGCAGTATGTTCTTTGTTTGGAGTAGGTAGTTCTTGATGAAGTTGCCTAAACTTATTAATATTATAATGTCCTTCTTTTTCTTTTTTAGGTTCAGTTTTTTCTTCAACTTCTTGGGCAATTAACGATGAAGAAATTAAGAATAGTGAAATTGCAATAAAAAATAGTTTTTTCATTTAAGATATTGATTAAAAAATAAGATTCGAAAATAACTATTTTTGCTAAGAATTTTAATTGATTATTAAAAATTTAACAAACCTTTAGGGTTATTTTTGTCTAAATAAAAGGTTTTGTTGAATTTGTTTACTTTTATTTTAATAATATTTTGCTGATTTTCAAAATCTCTGAATAATGAAGTATTCGTAATTTGTAAAGATTTAAGTTCTTTAATATCAGTAATTTCTAAATAAAACCTAACAATATCACCATCGTATTCTTTACCAATAAAATTAAAATTTTGTGCTTTATTATTAACAACAACTTTAAAATGATTGTTTAAATATTCTTTATAATATGCATCAATATTTTGCACTTCTTCCGTTGAAGCTAAATATAAATTTTTTTTGGCATCTTTATTTAAAGTAAATTCAAGATCATCAATAAATAAACCTAAAATAATTTGAATCGATTTTTGGTCTTCAACATATTCAATTTCACATAAGCTCACATAATATTTATGCATTGTAAATGCAAAAAGCGGAATTGATAAAAGAAGAAAAAAATATAATTTTTTAAGTTTCATTATGGTAATTTTAACTGCTAATAAACAAAAAGCATTCCAAAAGTCAATAAATTTTGGTGTATAAATTATTGTTAATTTTTAATTGAATTAAAGTTTTTGCTTTGATTTACCAAAAAGTTTTTAATTTCAATTTCACTACTATCATAAAATTCATTTAAACCATTCCCTTCACAATAATCTAAAAACAAATTTATTTTATGCTCAGGTATATTGAGCCCTTCTGTAAAAAATATATCTTCATATAAAACTCTTAAGTTTGTCGAAAATTTTTCTTTTAATTTTTCTATTTGTTTTTGTTTTTCAACTTTTTCTCTTCTCTTATTTCGCAAATTTGAGGTTAACATATTAAAAACACCTATAAAGCTAATACCTCTTCCTTTTATTGGGCTTGTTAAATGAGTTATATCGGGTGGTTTTTTATAATAATCTTCATCTTTTTCAAGTACAGCTCCCATAGGTAGTGCTACTTTTCCTAATTCAAGGGTCATTTTTCCAACCAACATTATTTCATCTAAATTATTAATTCCCTGTTCTAGATATACATTTAAAGATTTTGTGTTTATATGCGTTTTGGTAATTTTTATTTCTCTGTTTAAATATATTATTGAAGAAAATAAAATAGTATCGCCTAGTTTTGCAGTTAGTTCAAACTCTCCATTCTTATTACTTGATGTACCAAAATTAGTTGCTTTATTAATAATGTTAATATCTTGCAAGTAAGTAGAATCGTTTTTAACTGTACCATTAAGTTTTATTCTGTTTTCCTGTGCATAAAATAAAAAAGAAACACTTAAAAAAAATAGAAGAATTATATGTTTACTGATTTTTAATAGCATGGTAACTTTTACTTTCTTCCTGTAAAATTTTAATTAATTCTAAAAGTTTGTTTTGGTTGTACTTCTGAATAACATTTCTTGTTTCACAATATGTTAAAAAATGATGAATACTGTCTTTGGCAATTTTAAGTTCGTTTATAAAAAAATCTTCACCTAATGTAGTTATAATTTTTAGAGGTGTTTCTTTTTTAAGGTTCAGTTCTTTTTTTAATTTTTTTTGAGCTTCATAAGCGTAATTTGGAAAACTTGCACCAGTACCTACACCGTTCATGGTTATTGGATTTACCATGTGTTCTACACTAGGAGGTTTGTTTGAAGAAAATGTATTACCTAAAGAAACCTTATAAATATCATTTTTATTGAATTTAAAATTCATTTTGGGAGTATTGTCTTTTGGAACTTTTCTTATATCAACTGTTAAGTTTCCCGACAAGCCATGTATAACAACTTCATCTAAAATATTTACTGAAGGAATTAAATTGATTTTAATTTTTTTTGAAGTTAAAATACTTTTGGTAATATTTATTTTTTGTCTGTTATATTGAATTGAAGAAATTAATAAAATATCATTTAAGGAAACGTTGATTTCAAACTCTCCATTATCACCACTAATAGTACCAATACCATTGCTTAAATTTATAATATGAACATCGCTAACTTTTTTATTAAAACTTAGTATTTCACCTTTAATTTCTATAGCATTCTCTTGCGAAAAACATTTCACAGCAATAAAGATGATAATAGCAGAGTTAGTTAGTTTGATATTCATTAAAACAAAGTAAGTTTTTGAAATCTTAAAATTGTATTAATGCAATTGTAAACTTTTGTTAAAGGTTGAAATTTAGTACATTTGATAAAACCAATTTTTAATGAAAAAACTTTTTATTGCTAGTACTTCAACAGTTCATGGTAAAGGATATTTAGAATATATTTTACCGGAATTATCTATTTTTTTTAAGGGTATAACTACAATTTTATTTATCCCTTATGCTCGTCCAAGTGGTATTACTTATGATGAATATACTGATATTGCAAAAAAAGGGTTTGAAAAAATTAATATTCAAGTTGAAGGTATACATGAGTTTAAAAATGCAATAGATGCCGTAAATAATGCCAAAGCTATTTTTGTTGGTGGAGGCAATACATTTTTGTTAGTGAAACAATTGTACGACAATAAATTAATTTCAGTAATAAAAAATGTTGTAGAAAATGGTGTTCCGTACTTTGGTACAAGTGCCGGAAGTAATATTACAGGTTTAACAATGCAAACAACTAACGATATGCCAATTATTTTTCCTCCAAGTTTTAGCACGTTAGGTTTTTTAAATTTCAATATAAATCCGCATTATTTAGATCCGGATCCCGATTCTAAACATATGGGTGAAACCAGAGAAACTCGTATAAATGAATTTCATACCATTAATAAAATTCCTGTTTTGGGTATAAGAGAAGGAAGTTGGTTATTAGTAACGGGTACTAAAGTGGTTTTAAAAGGAAAATTAAATGCACGATTATTTGAGCAAAATAAATCGGCTAAAGAATTGCCTCCTGATACTGATTTAAGTTTTTTAATGTAGATTTAAAGTTTCTGCAATAATTTGTGCATCAGGACATTTTTTTACTTCATCTGAAAGATTTAAATAACTTTTAGTAATTCTTAGAGTATCAATATAAGAAGTTTTTAATCGATCATTTAAAATCATTGCAGCTATGTATGAATTTTTATTTTTTTCAATAAAATCATAACTGTAATTTGTAAATTCAGCCTCAATTTTTTTCATTTCAGAGCCTATCTCATCTAATTTTTCAGCATCATTTTCAAGTCTTGCTTTTTGAAAATGAGGAAATAAATAATCTATTTTACTAAAAATATTTTTTGAAGCGATTTTATACTCGTTTAATTTTGAATTTAATTCAGAGCCTGTTATAATTGGTTCTTTTAAGTTGTGCCCATCTAACTCAATATGCATTGTTTTATTTTCGAGAATTAGAACAACTATGGTAGCGTAATCTTTAAAAGTTAAAGCGTAACGCTCCGGATAATCAACAATACCGGCAAATTCGAAAGTATTATCCTCAATAGATGAAGAATCGAGCACATAAATAGAATTCTCAATTATTTTATTTAGATATGTTTTGTTTGAAGTTAAATTACTTATAGTTCCAGATAAGAGAAAACCATTATTTTGAGGTAAATTATTTTTAGGCTCTTTGGTAACTTCATTATTACAGCCAATACTAATAAAACATACACCAATAATGTATAGTATTATTTTTTTCATAGCTGTATAAATTTAAAATTAATAATTTACATACTCTACAATTTCAAGTCCATAACCAGTCATACCAACTCTTTTTATAGATTGAGAGTTAGATAATAACTTTAATTTTGAAATTCCTATATCGTGTAAAATTTGTGCGCCAATTCCAAAATCTTTATCATCAGGGGTAATTTTAGGAACTTGATTTTCTTCAGACTCTTTTTGAGCTTCTTTTAACAAAGATAATCTATTAATAAGATTGAACGATTGATTTTCTTGATTTATAAAAACAACAGCACCTTTTCCTTCATCATTAATTTTTTTGAAAATTTTAGAAAATTTATGGTCTGGAGTTTTGGTTAACAATCGAATAATATCATTATTAATTAATGAGGAATCTACCCTAACGAGTACTTTATCATTTTTATCCCAAATTCCTTTTGATAAAACTATATGAACCTGATTGTTAGTTGTTTGTTTATAAGCTCTTAAACGAAATTCTCCAAAACGAGTTTGCATAGTGAAATCTTCAATTTTATCAATTAAAGAATCATATTTCATTCTGTATGCAACTAAATCTTCAATCGAAATAATTTTTAAATCAAATTTATCGGCTACTTCAATTAATTGAGGTAAACGGGCCATAGTACCATCTTCATTTAAAATTTCAACCAAAATACCTGCGGGTTGTAAACCTGCTAATCTGGCTAAATCAATTGAGGCTTCTGTGTGTCCGGTTCTTCTTAATACACCACCTTCTTTAGCTCTTAGCGGGAAGATATGTCCGGGTCTTCCTAAATCTTCCGGTTTGGTTTCTTTTAAGGTTAAGGCTTTAATTGTTTTTGCTCGGTCATGTACAGAAATACCAGTAGTACATCCATGTCCAATTAAATCGACAGATACAGTAAACTGTGTATTATGTAATACCGTATTTTTATTTACCATAAGTGGTAAATCTAATTCTTCACAGCGTGTTTCAGTTAAAGGTGCACATATTAAACCTCTGCCATGTTTAGCCATAAAGTTTATCATATCCGGCGTAACACACTCTGCAGCAGCAATAAAATCACCTTCGTTTTCTCTATTCTCGTCATCAACAACAATTACAATTTTGCCATTTTTAATATCTTCAATAGCTTCTTTAATTGTGTTTAATTTTATTTTTTTTGTTGAAGTTTCCATTTTTTTAATTTAAAGATTTTTTAGAGAATTTTTTGAAGAAATTTTGAATTTTATCAAACACAGCATCAATATTGAATATACCCATGCCTTGAGTTGCTCTTCTGGTTAATAAAATACCAAAAGGTAGAAGTATTATGGTAGAAAGCCAACTTCCAAATAATGTAGAAATAGCACTTTCTTCTGCTAAATTTTTACCAAACTGCGAAATGAAAAAGTAAATTACAAATATAGTTATTGCCATTACCATTGGTAAGCCAAATCCTCCTTTTCTAATAATAGAACCTAACGGAGCTCCAATAAAAAATAATACCAAACAGGCAAAAGAAAAGGATATTCTGTAGCTATACTCGTAATCATAAAGGTTTAGTAATTTTCTTCGGTCTTTAAAATCCTTTTTTTGATTTTTATTTCGTTCAATAGTGCGATCCAATATTTGAATAGCTTCATTTACTACCGCATTTTTATTGTTTAGATTGAAATTATTTAAAATAACGGAATCTAATTTTTTGTTTTTAAGCGAATCAGGGTATTTATATAATTTATTTGCATGTATGGTTGTATAAAAGTTATTAGAACGATTTTCAATATACTCATCATACGTAATTTTACTTTCTTTAGATATTGAATCTAATTGCTTTATACTAAGCATTCCATGGTGTTCTTTAATATTTTCTTTTTTTAGATTATCATCATCATTAAATGATGATATGTCAATATTAATTATATAGGTTTTAAAGGTTGCTTTAGAAGCAGGCATTTTAGCTCTTTCTTCAAGAGACATGTTGTTTTTTATATGTTCTTCGTAATAATTTCCATTTTCAAGGGTTAGTGTCATGTATTTACTACCTTCTTCAGTAGAAATTATACCTTTTTCAGCTGTAATAACTTTTTGTTTTCCTTTACCTGCACTTAAATCGGCTATTTGAACATTTTTAAGTAAATTTTTCTCTTCACCATATTTTTCGTCAAATTTTATGCTAAAACCAGGTATTTCGGTATTAAAAGCACCAGGTACCAACGCCAATGCAGGTTTTTTCTTTTTAATATTTAAGTATAAATTCTTTTGTTTTAGAGTAGCCCAAGGATAAATGTTATTTAAAAATATGAAGTTTAGTCCACTTAACAAAACAGTTAAAATTATTAGAGGTCTAATAATTCTTCTTAATGAAACACCGGCAGATTTTATAGCGGCAAACTCATAATTTTCTGATAAATTACCCAATGCCATTATTGAGGATAACAATATACCAATTGGTAGGGCAGTAGGCGTAAGTATAAGAGCTAAATAACCTAAAAATTTTAGAATAAAAAAGATATCAATACCCTTTCCGGCAATTTCATCAAAAGCCAACCATAAAGCTTGCATTACTAAAACAAAAAGAACCACAAAATATGTGGCTAAAAAAGGTTGTAAAAAGCTTTTTAAGATATATTTATCAAATATTTTCAACTATTCTATTTTGGCTCAGAGATAGTATATTTTTTTTGATCTCTGTATTTAACAGCATCAAAGATAAAAAGCTTTTCTGAAATAGGTTGATTTGTTTTAAAAGATCTTATTTCAAGAGTTGTAATTGTACCGTTTTTTCCGGTTTCAATAATATTACAAATATGTTTTGTTTTAATATCAACACCAATTATAAAATTTTTAATTTCAGAATGACTATCTATAGGAATAAGTTTAACATATTGAATTTTAACACCTTTGGTTGTTTTCAATTCATCCATTTTGAAAGTATACCCATTCTCGTAAAATGAAAACATTTTAGAAGGAGTTAAAGTATCATCATCTTCATTATTATTTTTTTTTGAGTTTTGAATAATTACTTCTTCATCTTCATGAACTATCAGATATGTTTTTTTACCATCAAAAATTTGTTCAGTACCCATGTAGTTCAAATGATACAAATCACCTTTCAAAGTTACATCACCTCTGGTTTCTTGGTGTACATCTGCATCATTATTATCTAATCTATGATTAAATTCAATATAAATATTTTCATATTTTTTTATTTTTTGGGAAACTTCATCAAGTAAAGCCTTCGCTTTATTAGAATTTTGGCTAAATGAGGCAAAACTAATTAGGGTTAATGCTATTAAAAATACTATTTTTTTCATTCTATCAATTGTTCTTTTAACTGTTTGTTTCGTTATCTAATAATTGTTTTAAAGCCATTTCATCAGGAATTAAAACCTGACGTGCTTTACTTCCTTCAAAAGGACCAACAATTCCGGCTGCTTCTAATTGATCTATTAATCTTCCGGCACGGTTGTATCCTAATTTTAATTTACGTTGTAATAATGATGCAGAACCTTGTTGAGCTTGTACTATTACTATAGCGGCATCTCTAAATAATGCATCTCTTTCGCTTATATCTATATCAAGACTTGTGCCAATTTCATCACTACTATATTCAGGAAGCATATATGCATCAGGATATGCTCTTTGTGATCCAATAAAATCAGTTATTTTTTCTACTTCAGGAGTATCAACAAATGCACATTGAAGTCTAATTAAATCATTTCCGGCAGAAAAAAGCATGTCTCCTTTACCAATTAATTGATCGGCTCCCGGACCATCTAAAATGGTTCTTGAATCTATTTTTGAAGTAACTCTAAAAGCAGCTCTGGCTGGGAAGTTGGCTTTAATAATACCTGTTATTACATTTACTGACGGGCGTTGTGTTGCAACAATTAAATGGATTCCAATAGCTCGAGCTAATTGAGCTAAACGTGCAATTGGCGTTTCAATTTCTTTTCCGGCAGTCATAATTAAGTCGGCAAATTCATCAATAACTAAAACTATATAAGGTAAATATTTATGTCCGTTTTCAGGATTTAATTTTCGAGCCTTAAATTTTACGTTATATTCTTTAATATTACGAACCATAGCAGTTTTTAAAAGGTCGTAACGTGCATCCATTTCAATACATAATGAATTTAAAGTATTGATTACCTTGGTTGTGTCGGTAATAATGGCTTCATCAGTATCTGGAAGTTTTGCTAAATAATGGCGTTCAATTTTATTGAAAAGTGTTAGTTCAACTTTTTTAGGATCAACTAAAACAAATTTTACTTCTGCTGGGTGTTTTTTATACAATAAAGAAGTTAAAACGGCATTTAAACCAACAGATTTACCTTGCCCAGTTGCTCCGGCCATTAATAAATGAGGCATTTTTGCAAGGTCTACTACAAATGTTTCGTTAGAAATAGTTTTACCTATAGCTACGGGTAATTCCATTTCAGAATTTTGAAATTTTGTTGAAGAAATTACTGATTTCATCGAAACCATAGTTGGTTTTTTATTAGGCACTTCAATACCAATAGTTCCTTTTCCCGGTATTGGCGCTATAATTCTAATTCCTAAAGCAGATAGCGATAAAGCAATATCATCTTCTAAATTCTTTATTTTTGAAATTCTGATACCTGCTTCAGGTACTATTTCATAAAGAGTTACAGTTGGTCCAACAGTAGCTTTTATACGGTCAATTCCAATTTTGTAGTTGTTAAGAGTTTCAACAATTCTGTTTTTATGTTCTTCTAACTCTTCTTGATCAACAGAGATACTTTCGTTATAATCTCGTAATAAATTTAATGTTGGAAATTTGTAATTTCCTAATTCTAAAGTAGGGTCAAATTCACCAAAATCTTTTACCAATTTATCTGATAAATTTTCGTTCACATGACTTTCTTCTTGAACTTTATCAACAGCAATTTTAACATCGTGCTCAATACCTTCCGGTTTGTGAACAATCTGTATATCTAAATCTTCATCAACTGTAGTTTCTTTAATTAAATCATTTGTAGAATTGTTGAACTTTTTGGTTGCTTCAGCAGATAAATCAAAATCAGATTTTATTTCGTCGTTATCAATAGCTTTGATATTGATATTGTTTTCGGTAGTTTCAGTATCGGAAAATAATTTCTTTTTAGCAGGTAAACTGCTTTTAACTTTTTCAGGCGTAAGTTTAAAACGAATTACTAAATAAGAAAGCATTAAAAAGAATAATACTAATATAAGTCCGGTTTTACCTAAAAAGTGCTGTAAATAAATATTGGTTTCATAACCAATTACTCCTGGCAAAAGTGCATTTTTATGTGCTAAAAAACCAAATGTTACAGAAAACCAGATAATTCCCAAAATTCCCCATCCCCAAGTTTTTCTTATTTTTTTTAAACTTCCTTTTAAAAATACCAGCAAACCTGAAAAAAACAGTAATACAGGAAAGTATATTGAAATAACGCCAAAACCATCGTAAATAAAAAAGTGGCTAATACTTGCTCCAATTTTACCCAATAAGTTTTTTACAGTTACATTTTTATCGGTAAATGCATTTAATTGGCTTTGGTCGTCTTGCCAATTAAAAAAATAAGATATAAATGAAGTAAATAAAAATATGGCAAATAGCATTATAAACGCACCCAAAATAGTTTGAGTTTGTCTATTTCCAAAAAAGGATTTCGTTTTTTGGAAAGGTTGTTTTTTAGGTGTGTTTGGTGTTGTTTTTTTCTTTTTTGCCATTCATTAAAAGTATCACACAAAAATATAAAATTAATGTGATTGCCGTTAAATTACTAAATAAATTTGGGTATGTAAATAATTAAACCAATTATTACGGCAAATATTGCAGCAAAAAAAGCTGCTCCGGCAGAAATATCTTTAATGTGTCCAATTTGTTTGTGATATTCAGGATGGATAAAATCGGCAATTTTTTCAATGGCTGTATTTAATGATTCTGCTACCAAAACGATTGCAATTGCAAAAATTTGAAACATCCATTCGGTAGCAGAAATATTCATTATAAAACCAATTATAGTTACTATAACAGCAATAATTACTTGTGCTATAATACTATATTCTGAAGTAATTAAAATCCAAAAACCCTTTGCTGCATATTTTATAGCTTTAATTCGATTTAGAATAAAATTACTCTCCTGCATATTAAAGAGCTTTTAAAGCAGCTTCGTAATTAGGTTCGTCAACAATTTCAGGAACTTGCTCAGTATAAATTACATTTCCCTCTTCATTAACTACAACAACGGCTCTTGAAAGCAGAGAGGCTAAAGGCCCATCTTCAATAGTTACACCATACGATTTTCCAAATTTTCCTTTAGCAAAGTCAGATAAGGTAATTACATTATCCAATCCTTCAGCACCACAAAAACGAGCCTGAGCAAAAGGTAAATCTCTTGAGATACATAATACTTTAGTATTTTCAAGTTTGCTTGCTTCTACATTAAATTTTCTAACTGAAGCTGCACAAGTACCTGTATCTAAACTTGGGAAAATATTTAAAATTAATTTAGATCCTTTAAAATCCTTTAATTTAGTTTTAGATAAATCTGATTTAATTAAAGTGAATTTTGGTGCTTTTTTACCAATTTTAGGTAATTTTCCAATAGTTTTTATTGGGTTTCCTTTTAATGTTATTTTTGCCATAATTTTAGTTTAAGTTTTAAAAGATACCAAAGTTAATTTAAAAACTAAAAACATACGAATTAATTAGCGAGTTTTTTAATTAGTTATTGTTATAAAGTAACTTTTTAGAAGGTAATTTTATTACATAATGCAAATTAAATTCTTGTATATTCGCATTTGAATAATCAATTTAAAATTGAGTTTAAAAAACTACACTTCAGAGTTTAAAAATAATTTGCGGTTAGCAACACCAATAATGATGGGTTCTTTGGGGCATTTATTGGTTGGGTTAATTGATGATATTATGGTTGGTAGGTTAGGACCTGTTGAATTGGCTGCAACATCGCTTGGTAATAGTTTAGTGTTTATAGCCATGTCAATTGGAATAGGTTTTTCTAATGCTTTAACACCTTTAATTGCAGAATCGGATGGAGAAGGAGATAAACAAAAAGGACGTAAAGTTTTTCAGCATGGATTAATTCTAACAACAATTATAGGAATAACAATGTATATAATGTTATTGTTAATTAAACCGGCGTTATATTATTTAGATCAGCCTGATGAAGTTGTAGTTTTAGCATTACCTTATTATGAAATAGTTGCGATGTCTATGATTCCTTTAATGATTTTTCAAGGACTTAAGCAATTTACCGATGGCTTATCTCAAACAAAATACGCTATGTATGCCATTATACTTACTAATGCGATTAATATTTTGCTAAACTTTATGCTAATTTATGGCTTTTGGATATTTCCTAGATTAGAATTGATTGGTGCAGCTTTAGGAACATTTATTTCAAGAATAATAATGGTTCTTTTTATATATGCTGTTTTAATCAAAAAAGAAAAATTCAAAGTTTATATGCACAGATTAAAAGTTGCTGAAATAGAGAAAAAGATATTCAAAAAAATAATAAGTTTAGGTTTTCCAACAGCCTTACAAATGCTTTTTGAAACGGGTTTATTTACTGCATCTGTGTTATTAGCAGGAACTTTAGGTGCATTTAACCAGGCTGCAAACCAAATTGCATTAAAATTATCATCAACAACATTTATGGTCGCAGTTGGTATAGGTGTGGCATCAACTATAAGAGTAGGAAATCAAAAAGGATTGAAAGACTTTATTGAATTGCGAAGAATAGCATTTTCTAATTTTCTTTTAACATTAATAATAATGACAACCTTTTCAATAGCATTTATTTTACTAAAAGATGTTTTACCTTGGATGTTTACTGATAATTTAACGGTAATTAAAACAGCTTCAAGCTTATTGATTGTTGCAGGGTTATTTCAATTATCAGATGGTTTTCAGGCTGTTATATTGGGAGCTTTAAGAGGGTTACAAGATGTTAAAATTCCTTCAGGATTAACATTTGTTGCTTATTGGATTATTGGTTTTCCGATTAGTTTTTATTTAGGAAGAAAAACCGATTTAGGTACTTTAGGAATATGGATTGGTTTATTTATAGCTTTAACCAGCTCTGCAATAATGTTGTTTTTAAGATTTAATTATTTGTCTAATAAATTAATAAAAGAGAAAAATGAATTTACCTAAATTTTTACTTGGTGATAATACCGATTGTTCAAATGATATTTTTGTGATTCATACCGAATTTCCTCGTTTTATCATTAACTTGGTTGATGATGAAATTGAATGGCTAGAAGATTTATCTGGTGCCGATGAAGAAGAATTAGCAGTTGAAGTTGCTACATTTATTGAGCAAGCCAGTGAATTTTATGATAGAGAAATGGGGCGTTATAAGAATGAAGAATAGTGTAGTTACCTAATTTGTTTTATCTTCATTTAGTAGCTTATTTGCTTGAGATACCCAGTCATCACGTTCAATTCTACCAGGAAAGAATTTAATAAGTTCGGTTATTCTGGATATATCATCGCTATTTAAATTACTTATTTGTTTGTAAGAGAAAATTCCGATCTCATTTAATTTTTCTTCAATAGAAATGCCTATACCTTTAATTTTTTGCAAATTATTTTTATTTTCAATTGAAGATTTTCCAATTCGATCAAAATCAAGTTCATTATTTTCGTTTTTTAGAGGAGCTCTATAAACCATTTGTTTTCCACCACGTTCAAAAGTTTTGGTTGCTCTTATTTTAGAGTTATCTTCTTCAATTTTTAAATCTTCAAAATCATGTATTTCATATGTTGTTTTAGATTTTGTTCTTGCAAGTAGCTGTCCAAAAAACAAACCAATTAAAAAGGCTCCTAGCATCCAAAAGAACATTTCTAAAAGATGTATAAAATTTTGATTAGAAAATATAGATAATATCATTTCAATAAATTAATTAATTTTTATTTCAATTCGTTTGTTTCTGGCTCTACCTTCTTCAGTTGTTTTATCAGCAATTGGCTTCGATTCTCCCATTGATAATGTAGTAATTCTAGCATTGTCAATTCCATTGATTATAAAGTATTTTTTAACTTCATTTGCTTTTTGCAATCCAATAATTAAATTATTTTGATAATAACCAATATTATCAGTATGCCCTGTAATGGTTATATTTTTATTGGGATACTTTTGTAAATATTGTTTAAGTTTTAAAGTGTATTTGTACAGGTTGCTGTCAGGTAATAAGGTTGTTTTATCAAAATCTGGATAAAAAATTGTATCGATTATTTCTTTTTCAATTGTACTTATTTTTTGAGGATTTATTTCTTTAAAAACCATCTCAATCCCATTATTGTATAGTCCTTCTTGATTATAAGAATATTCATGTAATTTTTCGGAGATTTCAATTTTTGAACTATCTATTCCATTTTTAATCAATTCTTTTTTAATCAATTCTGCACGCTCAAACCCAATTTTATTATTGACTTTTTTTTCAGATTCTTTATACTTTCCAATTACAAGTAATTTAGTAGTATAATCGTTATTTAAAACAAATTTTATACTATCTGTTAATTGTGAAAAAGCTGTAATATTTGTAACTAAGGGAGTATTTTTATTTATGATAAATCCTTTTGAAGATTGAAATATAGTATCACTATTAAAGTTTGTAATCCAAAAAAGATTATTTTCTTTAGTATTAATAAGTGTTGATTTAGTTTTAGGTGAATTAGTAGAAATATTGCAAATTTTAAAAATTTTATTACTGATAAAAAAATGAAAACTTAAAGCAATAGCTGACCATAATAAAAATACAGAAAACGCTTTAAAATAGTTAAGCATGTGATTATTTTTAGCGTGTTAAATTTAACAATAATAAATTTAATGTCAAACCTATATTGTTATAAATGAAAAGATTAAAAGGAATGGAGTACTTATTTTTTTGCAGATTCTACTAATTCAAGTTTATTTAAACTGGTTTTGGTTGTAAAAATGCCATAGTTTATAAAAGCATTGTTTTTTTCAATTTTATCAATAGTTCCACAAGCATTACTATCAATAATACGAACTTTATCATTAATTTTAAACGAATAATCAGCTTTTTGTTTTGCAACTTTTTTGGCTTCAACTTGTTTTTGTTCTCTAACTTTTATTACTTCAACTAAAACTTCTTTTTCAGTTGTTTTTAATTTTTCTTCCACCTTTTTTTCTTCCACTTTAACTTTTAGTTTTTGAGCTTTAGTTTTAGGCTTTGGCGGATTCTTTTTCAAATGTTTTGTTTTTTCAATTGTAAGCCATTTATTAAACTCGGCAGTTAACTCTTTTTTATTATTTGTTTGAAAGTATTTGTTAACTAATTCATTAATTTTTCGACCATACGAAAGCATTTTTTGATTGCTGTCATACAATTCCTGAAAGCTTTCTAATTTTTCTTGAATTTTTTGTTGTTTTTCAGTTAAATTATCGGTTTGTTCAATGGCTTTATTTTTCTCTTTTTCAAGGTTTTCTGAAGTTTTTTGAAGTTTATTTCTTTCTTGCTGAAGTTTCGAAATGGTTTTATCCAAACGAATTTTTTCTCCTTCAACACGTTTTTTGGCTTTATTAATTAAGCTGAAAGGAATCCCATTTTTTTGAGCAACTTCAAAAGTAAAAGAGCTTCCTGCTTGTCCAATAAAGAGTTTAAATAATGGTTCTAAAGTTTTTTCGTCAAACTGCATATTGGCATTTGAAACATTTTCCAACTCGTTGGCTAAAACCTTTAAATTTGCATAATGAGTTGTAATAATTCCGAAGGCTTTTTTCTCATAAAATTCTTCTAAAAAAATTTCAGCTAAAGCACCACCTAATTCAGGATCGCTTCCAGTACCAAATTCATCTATTAAAAATAAGGTGCGCTCATTGCATTTGCGTAAAAAGTTACGCATATTTTTAAGTCGGTAACTATATGTACTTAATTGGTTTTCAATTGATTGATTGTCGCCAATATCGGTTAATATTTTTTCGAAAAAATAAGTTTCAGAACGCTCGTGTACAGGTATTAACAAACCGCTTTGCAACATAGCTTGTAATAAACCAATAGTTTTTAAAGTAATACTTTTACCTCCTGCATTTGGGCCGGAAATTACTATTATTTGTTGTTTGCTGTTAAGTTCCAGCGTTTGGGGAATGGTTTTTATGTTTTTTTGATTGTTTTTTACCAACAAAATAGGGTGGTAGGCATCTCTTAAAAATACTTTTTTTTCTGTTGAAAATTTGGGTAAACAAGCCTTAATTGTTTTAGCATATTTTGCTTTGGCAGCAATAACATCCAATTTTGTTAAATAGTTTTGATATTTAATTAAATTAGGAGAAAATTCTCTTAGAGAGTTTGTTAATTCTTTTAAAATTCTAACTATTTCCTGATGTTCATCGTACAGTAAATTTTGAAGTTCTCGGCTGTATTGTAACGTAGCTTCCGGAGCAATAAAAACAATGCTTCCGGTTTTAGAACTGCCCAGCAAACTTCCTTTAACTTTTCTTCTGTGCATAGCTAAAACTGCTAAAACACGTTGGTTGTCTATAACAGATTCTTTGATGTCATCCAAATAACCGGCAGTGTTGTATTTGCTCAAAACCTTCGTAAAACTTGAGCCAATTTTAGAGCGTACAGTATTTATTTCACTTCTTATTTGTTTGAGGAGTACCGATGCGTTCTCATTTACTTCGGCAAAAGGAGTAATAATAGCAGTAATGTTTTCAACTATAAGTTTTTCAAATTCAATTTCTTCTGAAACTGAAAATAGAGTAGGGTAAATTTCTTTAAATTTTTTTAAAAACTTCAGTAATTCAAAAACTGTATTGGTATTATTTAAAATTTTTAAGAAGGATTTTGGCTCTAAATAACTGTTTTCAATTTTTAATAAATGAATTTCTTTTTGAATGTCATCAAAAAAATGATTTGGAATTCTATTATCATTTTCAAAAGAAGCTAAATATTCATTTACTTGATGTAATTCGGGTAGTAATTTTTTTAAGCTACCAAATGGTTTAATTTCCAGCGTAGCGTTTTTACCTAAGTCAGAAATACATAACTCGCTCACTGCCTTTAAAATAGTGTTGAATTCTAAATCGTTTAATGTTTTTTCTGAAATTTTAGTCATAAAAATACTACTTTTGAATAGTTAGACAAAAGTATAAATTTAAGACGAATAGTAGTAATGGATGTTAAAATAGACAAAAGTTGGAAAAATTTGTTACAAGATGAATTTGATAAACCTTATTTTGAGCAACTTACCAATTTTGTTAAAGATGAATATGCCAAAAACACATGTTATCCTAAAGGGAATCAAATTTTTGAAGCATTCAATTTATGTTCTTTTGATAATTTAAAGATAGTAATTATTGGTCAAGATCCTTATCATGGAGTTGGACAAGCTCATGGTTTGTGTTTTTCGGTAAATGAAGGTATTGCACATCCGCCTTCGTTAATAAATATTTTTAAAGAAATTGAGACAGATTTAAATATTCCTTACCCCAAAAGTGGAAATTTAGAACGTTGGGCAAAGCAAGGTGTACTTTTGCTGAATGCTACATTAACGGTTAGAGCTCATAATGCAGGTTCACACCAAAATAAAGGATGGGAACAATTTACAGATGCTGTTATTTCTAAAATTTCAGAAAAAAAAGAGAACATAGTTTTTTTGCTTTGGGGAGGTTTTGCTAAAAAGAAAGGAATAAAAATAAATAAAAACAAACACTGTATTTTAACGTGTGGACATCCTTCGCCTTTAAGTGCGAATAGAGGTTATTGGTTTGGAAATAAGCACTTTAGTAAAACTAATAATTATCTTAAAAATAATAATTTACTTGAAATTACTTGGTGATTTATATCATATAATTTTTATGTAATATTAGTTACATTTACTCAAAATTTAAATATAAACAATGAAAAATTTAACAAAAATTTTAGTAGTTATTTTTAGTGTTTTTGCTTTGGCTAGTTGTAAGCAAAATAATAGTTATACTAAAATCAATAATTCAAAAACAGCAGCAAATGTTGTCACACATAAAATTGTAGTAAATGAATTTAAGGATGCCGATATGTATACTTATATAAATGTTACAGAAGAAGGGAAAAATTATTGGATGGCAATACCAAAAACAGAAGTTAAAATAGGTGACATTTACTATTATGATGGAGGAATGGTTATGAAAAATTTTGAAAGTAAACAATTTAATAAAACTTTTGAAACAATAACTTTTGCTGATGCTGTTAGAACTACAGAAGAAAGAGTTAAAACTGAAATAAATCCGCATGGAAATTCTGATAAAAATACATTAATTAGTAATGTTAAAATTGAGAAACCTAAAAATGGAATTTCATTAGAAGAACTTTTTAAAGATAAAGATGCTCACTCTAACAAATTTATAGTTGTTAAAGGTGTGGTTACAAAAGTTAACAAAGAGATTTTAGAAAAAAACTGGATACATATTGTAGACGGTACTACTTTTGAAAATAAAAAGAGTTTAACTATTGCTAGTACTGAGTTGGCTAAAGTTGGTGATACAGTTACTTTTAAAGGTAAAGTTACCCTTAATAAAGATTTTGGTTACGGATATATTTATGATATTTTATTGGAAGAAGGAGAGCTGGTTGAATAAAAAAAAGCACTTTTAAAGTGCTTTTTTAACTAACTCAAAATTTTATACAATGAAAACAAAGCTTACCAATTCTTTGTTCTATTGTAACCTAAACAATACTTGTGCCAAAGTATTGAAAAGGTGTTAATTAAAAGTTAAAGTAAGTTATTTAAATATTAATTATTCCAAATGCTTTTGCGCTCTGTATGAAGATCGTACTAAGGCGCTGCTTTCTACATGTCTAAATCCCATTGAAAGCCCAATTTCTTTGTATTTAGCAAATTGTTCAGGAGTTATAAATTCTTTAACAGGTAAATGTTTTTTACTTGGTTGTAAGTATTGTCCAATAGTAATAATATCAACTTTTGCATTGGCTAAATCTTGCATAGTTTCAATAACTTCATCTTCAGTTTCACCCAATCCAAGCATAATGCCAGATTTTGTTCTGCGTTGTCCTTGATCTTTCATATATTTTAAAACTTCAAGGCTTCTATCATATTTTGCTTGAATTCTAACTTCACGAGTTAAACGTCTGACAGTTTCTAAATTATGTGAAATAACTTCAGGAGCAACAGCTAAAATTCGGTCAATATTTGTTGTATTTCCTTGAAAATCTGGAATTAAAGTCTCTAAAGTTGTAGTTGGATTTGCTCTTCGTATAGCATTCACAGTTTCAGCCCAAATTATAGAACCTCCATCTTTTATATCATCTCTATCAACCGATGTGATTACAGCATGTTTAATCTTCATTATTTTGATAGATTGAGCAACTTTTTCAGGTTCTTCCCAGTCAACAGTTTCGGGCCTTCCTGTTTTTACACCACAAAACCCACAAGAACGCGTACATATATTTCCTAAAATCATAAATGTAGCAGTTCCTTCAGTCCAACATTCACCCATATTAGGGCAACTGCCACTTGTACAAATTGTATTTAGTTTGTATTTATCAACCAATCCGCGTAACTCCGTATATTTTTTACCTACAGGAAGTTTTACACGTAACCATTTAGGTTTTTGTGATTTGTTTGGAGATGTAATTGTTTCTTCAGTCATTTTAGTAATAAATTGATTACAAAAGTACAAAGAATTTATAAACTATATGTTGTGAGAAAAGTTAAAGGATAATTAAAGCGTTTTGTTTTTGGAAGATTTTGTAATAATATCGGCAAGCAAATTTTTTGCCCTTAATAACTTAACTTTAATATTGCTCATTGGCTCGTTAAGTGCTTCGGACATTTCTTTATAACTCATTTCTCTAAAATATCGAAGATTTATAATTTCTTGATAATGAGGTTTTAACTGTTTAATATAATGAAGTAATTGTGCTAAATTTTGTTCAATTATAAGTTGATCTTCTGCCGAAGGCGTTTCATCAAAAATTTTATATGCCTCAGATTCTTTTTTGTTGATAGAAACAATGTCTGTACGTTGTTTGCGGATATGATCTAAAAAAATATTTTTAGAAATTGAAATTAACCAGGTTTTAAAGTTATACCTCTCATTGTATAAATGAATTTTATCAAATGCTTTTGAGAATGTTTTAATGGTAATGTCTTCTGCTTCATCTTCATCATCAGATTTTGAAAGTTGAAACCTGTAAACATCACTCCAATAGCGGTTTAATAAAGCATTAAAAGCCTTTTGATCTTTTTGTTTTGCTTTCTCAATTAAATCGTCAATATCAATACTTTTTTTTACCAATGTGAAGGTTTTGAAATAAGATTTTTTATAAAGATAATCATTTGTGTGAATATTAAAAGCACTTCAAATAAAGGAGTTAAAAAAATAAGGTCCTTTTCATTTAATTTTTTTGCTGAAAATCCTACACTTAAATAAAGCATACTTATTCTGGCAAGAAATAAAATTAACACAATTTGCCACTTAAAAGTAGTTGCAAGTAGTGTTATACTTAAAATCCAGAATAATAGTTGTGAGCTAAAGAATAATCCTAATAAAAATTTATGAATTGGCTTGTAGTGATTAGCTGTAGATATATGCCTTCTTTTTTGTTGAATCCAATCTTTAAAGGTAGTTTTTGGTTTTGATAATGTAAAACTTTCTTCAGAATAACAAATTGATGTGTTTTGTTTGGTTGCTACTTCATTGATAAACAAATCGTCGTCGCCTGATTTTAATTTTATGTGTTTAATAAATCCATTAACTTTAAAAAAAAGCTCTTTTGTATAGGCTAAGTTTCTGCCAACGCCCATGTAAGGTAGTCCAATTTTGGCATACGAAAAATACTGTATTGCAGTTAGTAGGGTTTCAAACCTAATAAGTTTATTAAGGAAAGATTTTTTCTTTTTGGTATAAGCACCATATCCTAAAACAATATTTTTTGTAGTGAAGTTGCTTGCCATTTCTGCAATCCAATTTTTTGAAGATGGTTTACAATCGGCATCAGAAAATAGTAAATGTTCGTTTGATGCTATTTTAATACCTAATGTTAAAGCGTATTTTTTATTGCCCCAAAAATTTTCGTTGGCTTTTACATTTACAATTTTAATTTTTGAAGGAAATTTATGTTTAAAATCCTCCATTACATCTAAAGTGTGGTCAATAGAACAATCATTTATAAGAATTAACTCGTAATTAGGGTAGTTTTGTTCTAAAAACAGAGGAATGTTTTTAGTTAAGTTTTTAGCTTCATTTTTTGCACAAATTAGTACAGAAACAGGTTGATTAAAGGATAATGATTCTTTTCTGTTTTTAGAAAAAGAAAATGAGCCATAAATTAAAATGTAATAAATAAGCTGAATACAAAAAATTACTATAAAAGCAATAAAAAGGTATTCGAGCATTTTTTATCTATTTTCGCATTGGTCTGCAGTTTTACCACAATACCCGCAAGGTTCTCCGTTTTTATTTAAATGTGGATTTTGACTTGCACATGTACCGGCAAATTTACCGTCTTTTTTTGCCCAAATTTTAATTGCTATTCCGGCAACTCCTAAACCTAATAAAGCAATAGATATCAATATAAGTTTCATTGTTTAGATTTGTTTTTTTATTGAATAAAATATATTAAAAATATATGTTGCAAATATACTAATTTATTAATGATAGATAATGAATGTTTTGAGTGTTTTTAATAATATCTATTTTTTTAAATAAAAGTATTAAAAATTAGTTAAAATTAAGTTAAAGTGCTGAATATTAGTTTGTTTGTTTTAGTTTTAAATAAAAAAATACTATATTGGCTATTAATTAATATTCACAACATCTTAAAATTGCTTGCACAAATTAAGCCACTTAAACTTTTAAGAATTATTAAATTGATTGAATTAAGGAATATTAATTAATTTACTACTAGCTAAAAAATAAGACTCGTCAATTTATAAAAATGACGAGTCTTTGTATATTAATAAAAATTAAGTTTTATTGTTTAATTAATTCTTCTTGTACGTTATTTGGTACTAATTCAAAAGATGAGAATTTAGTACTAAAACTACCTCTACCTTGTGTAATTGAACGCAAAGTTGTTGAGTATTTGTACATTTCAGCTAATGGAATTTTAGCTTTAATGGTTTGGTATTTACCATCACTATCCATACCTAAAATAATAGATCTGCGCGATTGCAAATCGGTCATAACATTACCCATCAATTCTTCAGGTACTTTTACAGTTAATTCGTGAACAGGTTCAAGCAATTTAGGTTTTGCTTGTAAAAATGCAGCTTTAAAAGCATGTGCACCGGCTATTTTAAATGAAATATCGTTAGAATCTACAGCATGCATTTTTCCATCAAATAACATCACTCTAATATCTCTGGCGTATGAACCTGTTAAAGGTCCTTCTTCCATTACTTCCAAAATTCCTTTTAAAACTGAAGGTAAATATCGAGCATCAATAACACCACCTACAATACAATTATAAAAAATTAATTTACCTCCCCATTCCAAATCAATTTCTTCTTTACCTCTTATATTAAATCCTTCCGGTTCTGGCATACCTTCAAAATAAGGTTCTATTTTTAAGTGAACTTCACCAAACTGGCCAGCACCACCTGATTGTTTTTTGTGTTTGTAACTTGTTGTAGAAGATCGTTGTATAGTTTCTCTGTAAGCAATTCGAGGTTGCTCAAATACAGCTTTAATACCATAAACATTTTGTAAAGTCCAGTCTATAGTTGCTAAGTGAAGCTCACCTTGGCAGGAAAGAATAAGCTGTTTTAGTTCTTTAGAATATTTTACTAATACTGTTGGATCTTGACTATGGATCTTTTTTAAGGCATCATTTAATTTTTCTTCATCATTCTTATCTATGGCATTCACAGATTTATTAATTCTAGGATCAGGGTATTTAATTGGTTTAATTGTAATATTAGAGCCTTTGGTTCTTAACGTATCATTGGTTTCAGTATATTTTAGTTTTAAGGTAGCACCAATATCTCCCGCGCTAAGTTTTTCAACTAATTCGCGGTTTTTACCATCCATAATATACAATTGATTTAGAATTTCAATTTCATTATTTCTCGAATTTTCTAATTTGTCATTTACTTTAATTTCTCCGGATTTTACTTTAAAGAAACTTATTTGACCAAGATTAGGTTCGTATAAAGTTTTAAAAACAAACAACGAAGTTGGTGCATCTTTTTTACACTCAATAGTAGTTCCTTCAACAGTTTGTTCAGATTTTAAATCGGCAGCAGAAGGTGCTACATTATCAATAAATCCCATTAATCGCCCACTTCCCATATCATTTAAAGCTGAAATACAAAAAACAGGAAACAATTCATGATTTAACATTCCTTTTTTAATTCCTTCTCTCATTTCATCCTCGTTAAGTGTTCCTTTATCAAAATAAAGTTCCATTAAATCTTCATCATTTTCAGCAGCTTTTTCAACTAATTCATTATGTAATTCATTAGCAATATCTTTTTGATCAGAAGGTATTTCTAATTTTTCAGGTTTTCCACCTTCTGGACCGAATTTGTACATTTTCATTTTTAACACATCAACAATACATTGTGCTCCATCAATTACTAATGGATATTGTACTTTAACAGCGTTATTACCAACAAGTTCAACTATACTTTTAAAACTTTCTTCAAATTCCGCATTTGGACTATCAATTTGATTAATAACAAATAAAGTTGGCTTAGAAAAACGATCTACATAATTCCAAATAATTTCAGTACCAACTTCAACTCCTTGTTGCGCATTTATAACAGTTACTACAGAATCTGCAACACGCATTGTTGAAGCAATTTCTCCAATAAAATCGTCTAAACCGGGAGTGTCTAAAATGTTAATTTTGTAATTACGCCATTCTGTGTGAAGAGGTGTGGCAAAAACGGAAGTTTCTCTTTCATGTTCAATATCGTGATAGTCTGAAACAGTATTTTTATTTTCAACACTACCACGGCGGTTGACTAATCCGGCTTCAAAGAGCATAGTTTCAGCTAATGTAGTTTTACCACTTTTATGTGCTCCTACAAAAGCAACATTTTTAATGTGTTTATCGTCGTATATTTTCATAATATTACTGGTTTTTTTATAAAAAGTCCTATAAAGTTACGAACTTTTTAAAATAAAAAGATGACTAATGTTAGTGTTTTTTAAAAGTGCTTTCTTATTAATTAAGTATTAAACAATTCATCCTATTAAAACAACAATTCGGTGATATTAAATTTTTAAACTGAAGTAATACTCTCAATTTTGAACTGTAAAAATCAAGTATTAATTAAAAAACAAACAATTATGCAACAAGTAATTTTAGCAATTGCCTTATTAATATCATCACTGATATTTGCACAAAAAGAAACTGAATTAAAAGACGAAAGTATTACTATTACAGCAACTGTAGTAAACGCATTAAATGATACAGGTGAAATTAGATTTGCTCTTTATACTAAAGAAAACTTTATGAAGCAACCCTTATTTCATCAATCGGCAATAATTGAAGAAGGAAAAAGTACTGTAACATTTACTAACATACCAAAAGGAATTTATGCTGTTACATGTTATCATGATGAAAATGATAACAAACAAATGGATTTTTTTGAAAATGGTATGCCAAAAGAAAGTTATGGAAGTTCAAATAATCCTTTAAATTTTGGTCCGCCTGATTTTGAAAGCTCTAAATTTGAAGTATCAAATAAAGATATTATATTAGAGATTAAATTTTAATAAATGAACAAATTATCCAAAGAAATCCTTATAAATTTTTTTATTGGCGTTATTGTTTTTGTTATTGGTAATGCGTTTTATAATCAATTGCAATTCAGTAGTTTATATGATTTTTTAATCAGTTTTGCTTTTTATCAAGTATATACTTTTGTAATAAGTTTCTCAAATACAAGGTATTTTAGTTATTTAGATACGTTGCATTGGGCTGATGGTGAAAAAGTTAAAAGAATTTTAGTAGGTTTTTTTGGTTCAATTGTAATTACATTAGCAGATTTATTTGTATTAAGGTTACTAACAGCAGTTTATTATGATCGAGTAACTTTTAAAGAATTTATTGTTGAAGAAAGTTATAAAAATTACACATTTGGTTTATGGATTACTTTAACCATTGTTACCGTTTATCATTTTATTTATTATTATAACGAATACCAAAAGAGAAAGGTAAAAGACTCACAAAAATTTGCAAAACAAGAATCGGCTAAATTTGAATCTTTAAAAAATCAGTTAGATCCTCATTTTTTGTTTAATAGTTTAAATGTGTTGACTTCTTTAATCGGTGAAAATCCACAACAAGCAGAAAAGTTTACTACTAAATTATCTAAAATTTACAGATATGTTTTAGAGCAAAGAGATAAAGATCTAACCTTGTTAGAAGATGAATTACAATTTGCAAAATCGTATATGGAATTATTAAAAATGAGGTTTGAGGATGCTGTAATTTTTACAATACCGGAAACGGTAAGTAATCCGGAATTGAAAATTTTGCCTTTGTCATTACAACTTTTGTTAGAAAATGCCGTAAAACACAATGTAATTACATCTCAAAACCCGTTAATAATAACAATTTATGAAGATGATGGTTTTTTAGTGGTAGAGAATAATATTAACCCTAAAGGATTTGTAGAAAAAAGCACTAAAGTTGGTTTGCAAAACATAAAACATCGTTATAGTTTAATAACAAAAAGAGCTGTTGAAATAACAGATTACAATAAAATATTTAAGGTGAAATTACCTTTATTAACACAACAAATATCAGTCATGAAAACAGATTATATCAATGATAGCAATAAATATATAAAAGCAAAAAAAAGAGTAGATGATTTAAAAGAATTTTACGGAAGTTTAATTTCCTATTGTGTAGTTATTCCTTTTTTAATATTTATAAATTACAGAACCTATTGGGGCTTTCAATGGTTTTGGTTTCCAATGTTCGGTTGGGGTTTAGGTTTGGTAATACAAGCGTTTAAAACTTTTGGGTACGGAACTGATTGGGAAGACAGAAAAATTAGAGAATATATGGAAAAAGACAAAAACAGATTTTAATTTAAAGTGAGTTAGATGAATTAGAACAATTTAAGTTTTGTTAATGAGCTAGCTTATTGTATGTTTTTGTCATTTTTTGCCTTCGCAGGAATGGCAGGTTCTTAATTAACCAAAAATATATCTGATTACCAAATACTCCTTTTTTAAACCTATTAATTATTTTATTTCCGCTTCGGCGGATTTTTTTATTAATGGTGGTTTACAATTCGGTAATTAAAATAAACAGTTCGGTAGTTTTATTTTTTCTTCTTAACAATTTTGGTAGAAGTTTGATCTGTCAAAATTAAAGTTACCATGAAAGCTATTATTACATTTTTATGTTGTTTCAATATTTTTAGTTTGTTTTCGCAAACAATTATTTCCGGAAAAATTTTGAATAGTAAAAAACAGCCTATAGAAGGAGTTAATGTTTTTTTAGAAGGAACTTATGATGGAGCTTCAACAATTACTGATGGTACTTTTTCTTTTACAACAGAAGAAATTGGAGAACAAACTTTAAAGGCTTCATTTATGTCATATCAAACGTATGAATTAAAAGGTGATGTAACTACTTTTAAAAATCTTACCATTATTTTAAAAGAAGAAATTTTTGAATTAACAGGTGTAACACTTTCTGCAGGAACATTTAAAGCAGGAGATAATTCTAAAATATCTGTGTTAAAACCTTTAGATATTTTAACTACAGCAAGTGCTGTAGGAGATGTTTTTGGTGCATTTCAAACATTGCCCGGAACAACAACTGTTGCAGAAGATGGCAGGCTTTTTGTGCGCGGAGGTGATGCCGAAGAAACGCAGGTTTTTATAGATGGTTTACGGGTTTTCTCTCCATATTCTTCCAGACCAAATAATACGCCTACAAGAGGACGTTATTCTGCAAATTTATTTAAAGGAACCACCTTTTCAACTGGAGGTTATTCAGCAGAATTTGGTCAGGCATTATCAAGCGTATTTTTGTTAAATACGATTGATAAACCCAGCCAAGAAGAAACTAATATTTCTATTATGACTTTAGGTGCCGGTATTGGAAATACGCAATTATGGGGTAATAATTCGTTAAGTGTCAATATGTCTTACATCAATTTAAAACCATATGAAAGTTTAATTTCAGATAGATATAATTGGAAAAAGCAGTATGAGAGTTTTTCCGGAGAAGGTGTATATCGAAAACAATTTAAAAACGGATTGTTAAAATTATACACAGCTATTGATGCTTCTAATTTTGATGTGTATGTAGATGATATTAATTATGAGTACCAAGTTCAGAATAAAATTAAAAACACCAATTTGTATACAAATCTTTTTTACAAAGGTGTTTTACAAAACGATTGGGTTATAGAAACCGGAGGAAGTTTTTCATACACAAAAAATGATATTGTGTATGCTGTTGAAAATATTGATCAGGATGAATTAGATTTTCACGCAAAACTGAAGTTAAAAAGAAGTTTTAACAGCAATATTAAGTTAAGCGTTGGTTTAGAATATTTTTCAGAGAATTTTGGTGAAGATTATCAGAATGAAAATTCAACTATTTTTACAAGTAAAGTAGAAAATAATTTGCCTTCGGTTTTTGCAGAAAGTGATATTTTCTTTTCTAATAAGTTGGCACTTAATGTTGGTGTTAGAAGTTCCTATACTTCTGTAAATAAAGATTGGTTTACTTCTCCAAGAATTTCTTTTGCTTATAAAACAGGTGAAAACGATCAGTTTTCTTTGGCGTATGGTACTTTTTATCAATCACCTAAAACAGGTTATTTAAAATATAATAACAATTTGAAATCAGAAAAAGCATCACATTACCTTTTAAATTATCAATACATTGTTAATGGTAAAACTTTTAGGGCAGAAGCGTTTTATAAAAAATATGTTGATTTGGTAAAATACAATACACAAAGTCCGGAATACAACAGTATTTATACAAACTCAGGTAATGGTTATGCAAGTGGTTTTGATGTTTTTTGGCGAGATAATAAGTCTGTTGATAATTTAGAATATTGGGTTAGTTATTCCTTTTTAAACACCAAACGGAATTATAAAAATTATGCTGAGAAAGTAACTCCAAATTTTACTGCAAAGCACAATTTTTCTTTAGTAGGAAAGTATTGGGTAGATGCTTTAAAAAGTCAGTTTGGTTTTACGTATTCATATACTAGTGGCAGACCTTATGATAACCCAAATACCACCGATTTTATGGCAGAAAAAACAAAAGCATATCACGATGTAAGTTTTAACTGTTCTTATTTGTTAACGCAACAAAAAATACTGTATTTCTCTTTAAGTAATCCTTTCGGAATTAAAAATATAAATGGATATCAATATGCAAATCAGCCAGATCAATCAGGTTTTTACAATCGAAAAGCTATAAAACCGGCAGCAGATTTTTCTTTCTTTATAGGCTTCTTTTGGACAATTAGCGATGATAAAAAAAGCAATCAGCTTGATAATTTGTAAAACCAAAAATAAGTAATTCTACAATTCATCAGTAAAAAATAACAATTCAGTACTACACTTTTTGTAACAAGAAACTATCAATTTACATTTGAAACATAAAAAATTAAAATCATGAAAAAAATAATTCTTACAGTACTATTATTAGTTGTTTATAGTATAACATTTTCTCAATCTAATTATGAAAAAGGAATGCAAAAAGCCCTAAATTTTTGGAAAGAAGGGAAAGTTACAGAAGCATCAAACACATTTGAACGCATAGCGAATATTGAGAATGATAACTGGTTGCCTAATTATTACGTGGCTTATGTAAATATTATTGCTGCTTTTCAAGATAAAAATTTAGAAACCTTAACTTTAAAACTAGATAAAGCTGAAAAGTATTTAGAAAAAGCTCAAAAAATAACACCAAACAATGTGGAGCTTTTGGTATTAAAGGCCTTGCATCACACAGTTTGGGTTTCTTTTGACGGGGCTACTTATGGCAGAAAGTATTCAGGAGAAATTTCACAAATTTATCAACAAGCAAAAGAAATGGATCCAACCAATCCAAGAGTTATATATTCTGATGCCGAATGGAAAATAGGTAGTGCAAAATATTTTGGTAAAGATATTACACCATATTGTAAAGGTTTAGCACATGCTTTAGAACTTTTTACTACTTTTAAAAATGAAACTCCTTTTTATCCAAATTGGGGAAAAAATAGGGCAGAAGAGTTATATAATAATTGTAAATAAGGAGTTCAAAAAAATTAATGATTATGAGAAATCAAGATTTTAAAGATGAAGATCGCTATTTAAGAGCAGAGAAAAAAGTAAAACAAGTAAAAGGGTTTTATTTACATTTGTTTTGGTATGTTTTGATAAATGTTTCTTTATTGGTGATGATTTATATAAATTTAAATGCTGATGAAGAATTTTTTCAATGGGAACATTTTGCAACACCATTTTTTTGGGGAATTGGTCTTGGATTTCATTGGTTGGGTGTTTTTGGTAAAAATTTTATATTTTCTAAAGATTGGGAAGAACGTAAAATTAAAGAATTTATGGAAAAAGATAAACACGAGTTTTGGGAATAATTTTTTTTGAATTCATTATAATTTTGAATGAAATACTAAAAAGTAAAACTAAAAATGAAGGTAGTAATTATTGAAGATGAAAAACCGGCGGCAAGAAGGTTAAATAGAATGTTAAATGAATTTGGTATTGAACCAATTGCCATGTTGTATTCCGTTGAAGAATCAATTAATTGGTTCTATAATAATGAGCATCCGGATTTGTTATTTTTAGATATTCAACTTTCTGATGGTTTATCATTTGAAATTTTTGATGAAGTTGCTATTAAAAGCGCTATAATTTTTACTACAGCTTATGATGAATATGCTCTTAAAGCATTCAAACTAAATAGCATTGATTATTTACTTAAACCAATTGATAATGAGGAGCTTGAAAGTGCAATAAATAAGTATAAAAATTTACAACAAACATCACAAAATATTGGTTTTGATATAGAAGAGTTAAAAAGTTTAATTACTTCCACACATCATCAATATAAAAAAAGGTTTACTGTTAAAATTGGCCAGCATTTAAAAATGATATCGGTCGAGTTAATTGAGTGTTTTTATAGTGAGAATAAAGCTACTTATATACATACAACAGATAATAGAAGCTACTTAATTGAAGCTACTCTAGAGCAATTAGAAGAAAAACTTCAACCCGAACTGTTTTTTAGAGTTAGCAGAAAATTCTTTGTAAATATAAATGCTATAAAAGATATTATTGCATACTCAAATAGCAGGTTAAAACTTGTTTTAAAAACGTATACCACTTCAGAGATTATTGTAAGTCGTGAGCGTGTTAAAGATTTTAAAAATTGGATTTCTTAATTTTTAAGTATAATTGCTTCATTTTCTTTTTGTTATAATAAAATAAATTTAGTAAATTTGCACTCCTTTTTACGAGAACAGATTTAGAAAGGATATGTATAAAACTAAATATAAATAATCTCTTTGCGTTATTATCGTATAAAAATCTGAATAACAATAAGATACAAAAAATTATCATCAGCAATATGTCTGAAGAAACAAAAAAAACTGAAGAGCAAGTAGAAGCTACTGAAGTAAAAAAAACTACAGCAAAAGCAAAAACTACAAAAGCTAAAGCTGAAAAAGCAACTGAAACAAATGAAGAAACTGTAAAAGAAGTAGAAACTCCTGTTGCAGAAGAAGCTAAAGAAGTTGTAGAAAAAGTAAGTCCGGAAGAATTTTTAGAAAATTTTAATTGGCACAAATACGAAGAAGGTATTGAAGCAGTTGACGAAGAAAACATAAAAGCTTTTGAAGCGGCGTTAGATGGTACTTTAGGTTTGGTAAATGAGCGTGAAGTAATTGATGGAATAGTAGTTAGAAAAACTGACCGTGAAGCAATTATTGATATCAATTCAAAATCTGAAGGTGTTATATCTTTAAATGAGTTTCGTTACAACCCTAACTTAGCTGTTGGAGACACAGTTGAAGTTTTGGTTGACAAAAGAGAAGATAGTACAGGTCAATTAGTATTATCACACAAAAAAGCAAGAGTAATTAAAGCTTGGGATCGTGTAAATAATGCATACGAAACAGGTGAAGTGGTTAATGGTTTTGTAAAATGTAGAACTCGTGGAGGTATGATTGTAGACGTTTTTGGAATTGAAGCGTTCTTACCAGGTTCTCAAATTGATGTAAAACCAATTAGAGATTACGATCAATACGTAGAAAAAACAATGGAATTCAAAGTTGTAAAAATCAACCACGAATTTAAAAACGTTGTTGTTTCTCACAAAGCTCTTATAGAAGCTGATATTGAAGTTCAAAAGAAAGAAATTATAGGTAAATTAGAAAAAGGACAAGTATTAGAAGGTGTTGTTAAAAACATTACTTCTTATGGTGTATTTGTTGATTTAGGTGGTGTTGACGGTTTAGTTCATATTACAGATTTATCTTGGTCAAGAATCAATCACCCAAGTGAAGTGGTTGAATTAGATCAAACATTAAATGTTGTAATTCTTGATTTTGATGATGAGAAAACAAGAATTCAATTAGGATTAAAACAATTAAGTGCTCACCCATGGGAAGCTTTAGATGCCAATATTAAAGTTGGTGATTCAGTTAAAGGTAAAGTAGTAGTACTTGCTGATTATGGTGCATTTATTGAAGTTGCTCCAGGTGTTGAAGGTTTAATTCACGTATCTGAAATGTCTTGGTCTACTCACTTACGTTCAGCACAAGATTTTGTTGCCGTAGGCGATGAAGTTGAAGCACAAGTTTTAACTTTAGACAGAGATGAAAGAAAAATGTCTTTAGGTATCAAACAATTACATCCGGATCCTTGGTCAAACATTGCAGAGAAATATCCTGTAGGTTCTACACATACCGGTACAGTTCGTAACTATACTAACTTTGGTGTATTTGTAGAATTGGAAGAAGGAATTGATGGATTAGTTTATATCTCTGATTTATCTTGGACTAAAAAAATAAAACACCCATCAGACTTTGTAGCTGTAGGTGATAAATTAGAAGTTCAAGTTTTAGAGTTAGATGTTGAAGGACGTAAATTAAATTTAGGTCATAAGCAAACTACTAAAAATCCTTGGGATATTCACGAAGAAACATATTCTTTAGATTCAATTCATGAAGGAACTGTTAAAGAAAAAAGTGACAAAGGTTTAATTGTAACTTTTGAAGATGGTGTTGAAGCATTTGTTCCAAGTAGATTTACTACTAAAGAAGATGGTTCTAAATTAACTAAAGGAGATACCGATAAATTTAAAGTTCTTGAATTTAACAAAGAGTTTAGACGTGTTGTAGCTTCACATTCATCAATCTTTAAAGCACAAGAAGAGAAAAATGTAAAAGCAGCTCAGAAAAAGGCTGAATCTGCTGAAAAAACAACTCTGGGTGATTTAGGTGGTGATTTAGCCGCATTAAAGAAAAAAATGGAAGGAAAATAATTTTCACTTCAATTTAACTATAAAAAAGCTGTATCATTTGATACAGCTTTTTTTTTCGCTATTACAACTATAAAATTTATATTTGTTCCTTAAAATTTTAAAATGCCTTTAATAAAATCAATCTCAGGAATACGAGGTACAATAGGAGGAAATGTAAATGATAATTTAACTCCAATTGATACTGTAAAATTTGCTGCTGCTTACGGTATGTGGCTTAAAAATCAAGCTAAAAAAGAAGATGTTACTGTAATTGTTGGTAGAGATGCCCGAATTTCAGGTAAAATGGTAAGTAGTTTGGTATGTAATACTTTGGTAGGCTTAGGAATAAATATTATAGACATAGGTTTGTCTACTACACCTACAGTAGAAATTGCTGTTCCGTTAGACAATGCCGATGGTGGAATTATTATTACGGCAAGTCACAACCCAAAGCAATGGAATGCCTTAAAATTATTGAACGGAAAAGGCGAGTTTTTAAGTGCAAAAGATGGAGAAGAAGTTCTAAATATTGCAGAAAACGATTTGTATGAGTTTGCTCAAGTTGATAACTTAGGCATTTACAAAAGAAAGAAAGATTATATAGAAAAACACATTGAAGAAGTTTTAAAGTTAGAACTGGTAAACGTAGAAGCAGTTAAAAAAGCTAAATTTAAAGTGGTTGTTGATGCTGTTAATTCTACCGGAGGTATTGCAATACCTGCTTTATTAAAAGAATTAGGAGTTATTTGTGTTGAATTGTATTGTGAACCTAATGGAGAGTTTCCTCATAATCCGGAACCGTTAAAAGAACATTTGACTGATATTTCTGAATTAGTAGTAGAAGAAAAAGCTGATTTTGGTATTGTTGTAGATCCTGATGTAGATAGATTAGCACTTGTATGTGAAGACGGTTCAATGTTTGGAGAAGAATATACACTGGTTGCTTGTGCCGATTATGTATTAGGAAAAACGAATGGAAATACGGTTTCAAACTTATCATCATCAAGAGCTTTAAGAGATATTACGCAAAAACATGGCGGTGAATATCAGGCAAGTGCTGTTGGAGAAGTAAATGTAGTTGAATTAATGAAAAAATCAAATGCAGTAATTGGAGGTGAAGGTAATGGAGGTATTATTTATTCGGCTTCACACTATGGTAGAGATTCATTAGTTGGCGTAGCGTTGTTTTTATCTCATTTAGCAAATTTAAAAATGAGTTGTAAGCAATTAAGAGACAGTTATCCAAATTATTTTATGAGTAAAAATAAAATTGAATTAACACCTCAAATCAATGTTGATGCTATTTTGGATACAATTGCCATAAATTATAAAAATGAAGATGTTATTACTATTGATGGTGTAAAAATTAATTTTGATACAGAATGGGTACATCTTAGAAAATCAAATACAGAGCCTATTATAAGAATATATACTGAAAGTACTTCACAAATTAACGCTGATAATTTGGCTAACAGATTTAAAGCCGAATTAATTAATCTTACTAAATAATAAAATACACTGAAAAAAATACTATTCGCATTTTTAATGCTGGCAACTTCTGTGGTTTTTTCACAAGAAGAATCTACTTTTACTGATTATAAAGACGTAAAAAGTAATAAAGGAAAGCTTTTTGTATACTGGGGCTGGAATAGATCTAATTATTCAAGATCAGATATTAAATTTAAAGGAAATGATTATAATTTCACATTGAAAGATGTAAAAGCAAGAGACAAACCAAAACCATTTGGAGTATATTATTTTAAACCAGATGAAGTTACTATACCACAAACCAATTTTAGAGTAGGTTATTTTTTTCATGAAAATTATAATGTAGCTATTGGAGTTGATCACATGAAATATGTAATGCGTAACAATCAAACCGTTAAAATAAATGGTTCTATTAATACTGGAGGTGATTTCGATGGTGTTTATAATGGTGATAATATTGTTTTAACAGAAGACTTTTTAACATTTGAACATACCGATGGTTTAAATTATGTTAATGTTGAAGTAAGTAGGTTTGATAATTTAGATAACTGGTTAAAATTCCCTATAAAAAATATAGATATTAATTTAACAGAAGGAGTTGGTGTTGGGTTACTATACCCAAAAACAAATACAAAATTATTAGGAAAAGAGAGATATGATGAATTTCATGTTTCTGGTTATGGAATGTCCGTTCATGCGGGATTAAACATAACATTTTTTAAACATTTCTTTATTCAATCAAATATAAAATATGGGTACATTAATATGAGTGATATTAGAACTACCGATAGTAAAAATGATTCAGCAGAACAACATTTTACCTTTTTTGAAAGTATGTATGTTTTTGGGGCTAAGTTTAATTTAATGAAATAAATTTAATTTTTTACCGATTTACCTTTGTGTTTGAAGCGTTTATGAGTCCAAAAATAGTATTCAGGTTCAGCATAAATCTGTTTTTCAAGTTTTTCAAGAAATATGTCGGTTAATTTATAATCGGCATATTTTTTTGACTCCTTTGTAATTAAACTGAAAGTACTTTCGTAATATCCTCGCTTTATTTTTTTAGTTTCAATATAAACCAAGTTCATATCGTATTTTTTAGCCAGCATCTCTGCACCTGTGTGAATTGGAATTTTTGTTCCTAAAAATTCACCCCAATAATGGGTTTTTTTCAATTGTGGAGATTGGTCGCTAAGCAAGCCATACATTGCTTGAATATTATTTGTATAATTGCTTTCAATTTCTGTAATTATTTTTGAACTTTGTTTTAAATTAAAACCAAATCTTCCTCTTGATGTTAATATTTTATCGTTAAAATACTTATTTTTTACTTTTGTGTAAGCTGTATAACTTTTATAATTTATATAAGAGCTTAACCCAAAAAGCCATTCCCAATTAGCGTAGTGAGAACCTATAATAATTAAACTTTTTCCATCTTTTTGTAAGTTGTTGATTAAATCAACATTGGTGTAAACAGCATGTTTTGCTAACTCTTTTTTTGATATAGTGAATGATTTTATCATTTCAATAAAAATATCTACAAAGTGACGATAGAATTTTTTGCTAATTATAGTTAACTCTTCATCAGATTTTTTTGGGAAAGCCAGTTTTAAATTATTTAAAACAACTTTTTTTCGATAACCTATAACATAATAAATTAATAAATAGATAAAATCTGAAATAATATATAAAACCCGAAAAGGTAAAATTGAAACTAACCAAATTAATGGGTAAACTAAAATGTAAATTATTAAATTCATAATACGGAGGCGCAAATATCGTATTTAAATTTTAATTATTTTTTATAATAAAATTAATATCATAAGTTTTTCATATTTTCGCTTTTCAACAAATTATTTTTTAAATGAATTTAAATTCGGTACTGCTTATTATTATAATAGCAAATGTGTTAATATCGATCAAAGGTTTTAGTGATCGTTTATTTTTTGATAAATATAAGTTTCAAATAGGAGCAATTAATAGAGGTGAAAAAATTAGAATGTTTTCATCGGCATTTTTACATGTAGATTATTTGCATTTAATATTAAATATGTATGTATTGTACATTTTTGCACCTATAATTATAGTTAAATTAGGAGTTTTAAAATTTATAATCCTTTATTTTGGAAGTTTACTTGCCGGAAGTGTTTTAAGCCTTTCATATCACAAAAATGAGTTATATTACAGTGCAGTTGGTGCTTCAGGAGCTGTTTCCGGTATTATTTATGCGGCTATTTTATTAAATCCTAATATGCGTTTGGGTATTTTTCCACTGCCATTTTATGTTCCTGGGTATATTTTTGGTATAGGATATTTATTATATTCAATTTATGGAATGAAAAAACAATTAGGTAATGTAGGGCACTCTGCACATTTAGGAGGCGCTATTGGAGGTTATGCGCTTATGTTATTAGTGTATCCACAAATATTTTCGTTAAGTAAAATAACTGTAATTTTATTAGGTATTCCTATAGTTTTAGTATTGCTTTTTGGAAATAAATTGAAATAAAAAAAAGCCAAACTTTTGTTTGGCTTTTTTTTTGAGCGAGAGACCGGGCTCGAACCGGCGACAGTCAGCTTGGAAGGCTGAAGCTCTACCAACTGAGCTACTCTCGCAATGCGTCGGCAAATATACAATCCTTTTATATTTCTACAAATATTTTTGAATAAAAAAAGATTTTTTTCATAATATTAAATGCTATTTTAGTAAAGTATAATGTGTTAGAGATATGATAAAAAAAATATTAGAGACCGAAAGATTGTATTTGAGGGAGTTTATTACTTCAGATGGATTTCATTTTTATCATTTAAATAATGATCCGGAAGTTATAAAATATACAGGAAACTCAGCATTTAGCAATATAAATGAAGCAACTGATTTTGTTAAAAAATACAATGATTATACAGTAAATGGTTTTGGGCGTTGGGCTGTTTGTATAAAAGAAACAAACGAATTTTTAGGTTGGTGTGGTTTAAAATACGATTTTGGTATAAAAGAAGTCGATTTAGGTTTTAGATTCTATAAGAAAAATTGGGGAAAAGGTTATGCAACAGAATCTGCTAAAGCTTGTGTAGTTTATGGTTTTAAATGTTTAAAAATTAAAGAAATTAAAGGAAGAGCTTATTTAGAAAATAAAGCTTCAATAAAAGTGTTGGAAAAGTGTAATTTTAAGTTTGTTAAACAGTTTATATATGATAACCAGCCAGCGGTACTTTATACTATAAAAAATGATAAAAATTAAACAAATATCTGCCGAGGAAACCTATCCGATCCGTTTGGAGGTTTTACGTAAAAATATTTTATTGCCTTATGTATTTAATGGAGATACTGATAATGATACTTTTCATATAGGTGCCTTTGAAGACGATAAACTTATAGCGGTTTCAAGTTATATGAAAGTAAGTAATAGTAATTTTAAAGGTAATCAATATCAGTTAAGAGGTATGGCAACTTTAACAGAGTATCAAGGTTTAGGTGCAGGAAAATTAATGTTACATAAAGTATTTTCAATTTTAAAAACTAAAAATATCGATATTTTATGGTGTAATGCGCGAGTAGCAGCATTAAACTTTTATAAAAAACAAGGTTTTGTTGTTTTTGGAGATAAATTTGATGTACCACAAATTGGCGATCACTATGTTATGTATGTTAAATTATAAAAAATGACCAAACCTAATCATTTATATCTTCTAAAGTATTTTTATGTTATAATACTATTTATAAGTAGTTTACAAGTAAATTCACAAAGTATTTTTTCTGAATTTGCTTTAACAGGTAAGGGAGATTTAGTTTTAGAAGGAAGTAATATTAGATTACAGCCGGAGGTTTTCGAAGCGTATAAAAACATGCAAGCAGCAGCTCTTGAAGAAGGAATTTCAATTAAAATAGTATCAGCATATAGAAGTTATAATCGTCAAAAAAATATTTGGAACCGTAAATACAATAAATATATTTCGGAAGGTTTATCTCCTAAAAAAGCAATTGATAAAATTATTGAATATTCTACAATACCGGGTACTTCACGTCATCATTGGGGAACTGATATTGATATTATTGATAGCTCTGTTCAACAGCCTGATGATGTTTTAATTGAAGAAAATTATAATGCTAATGGAGTTTATGAAAATTTAAAAAAATGGATGGATAACAATGCCGAGAAGTTTGGTTTTTATTTAGTTTATACAAATGATGAAAACAGAAAAGGTTTTAAATATGAACCTTGGCATTACAGTTACTTGCCAATTTCTAAACTAATGTTGCAGGAATATTCTAAAATAGATTTGTTGAAATTACTTGAAGCTAGTAATTTGAAAGGGAAGAAATATGTAACGAAAGATTTTATTGAAATCTACTATTTTGAAAATATATTAGATATAAATAGTGATTTAAAATAAAAATAGGATTAAGAAGCTTAAATTAAACATAAAAAAATGACAGCCATTTTTCGACTGCCATTTTTTACATTAATCAATCAACCAAAAAGTTTTTTAGTTTTTAGCTTTTTGCATTTCTTCAGTTTTTGCACCAATTCTATTAAATGTGTACATAGGAGCAAATTTTAATTTTAAACTTGCAATTTTTCTATTGTCTTCTGAAGAAAGTCCTTCGTTTTCAACAGTATTTTTTCTACTATCCAATGCTTCGTACATTAATTTAATTTCATCCCAGTCTTCACGAGAATAACTGTCTTTATTGTCTTGTACAGTATTCACGAAATGATCGTAAACATCAAGAATATTGTCTTTGTTTACCCAACCAAAATTCATGTCATCTCCAATTTTCCCTTTACCAAACAATGTATTTCTCAACAGTTGTTTTGAATTTAACATGGCTTCAACTTTCATTTTGGATTTTAAAGATTCATATTTTTCTTTACTTTCTTCAATTTTGGCTTGTGCTTTTTCTCTTTCTTTTAAATTTTCTAAGGCAACTTCTGCCTCAATAACTTTTTTTTGATAAGAATCTTCAATAGCCTGCCAGTTTGCTTTTGCTTCTGCTGTTTCAACATTACTAATTGAATCAACATACACAATATATTCATCTACTGATTTCTCAGCTACCGTTATTTTTTCATCTTTACATGATGTAAATACTAAGGAGATTATTGCCACTCCTAAAAATAAATTTCTTTTTTCCATTTTAGTTTATTTTATAATTAAATTGATAATATTTATTATTACAACACAAAATTAGATGTTTAGGTTAGTGAACTTGTTATATAATTTTACTAAAAAGTTACATTATTCATACATTTAGAGGTATGATACATGTAAGGTGAATTATATTTAGAGTTATATTTGAGTATTAGAAAAATAGTAATAAAAAAAAGTTTAGCTTTTGCTAAACCTTTTTTTATTAAGTAAATAATTTGTAGCGTGATGCAGAATTGAACTGCAGACCTCCGGGTTATGAATCCGACGCTCTAACCAACTGAGCTACCACGCCATTTAATGAGGGTGCAAATATAAAAATAAAATTATTGTTGTAGCAAATTTATTCTTCTATTTTTTTGATAGTTTTAATTTTTTTAAAAAGGAATATTTATATATATTGTGCTTTTTTAAAAATAGAATATGTCTACAAAAATAAAATTTGAAATAGAATTTCCTATACATGCTTCACCACATATGTTATATCAATATTTTGGAACACCTTCGGGACTTTCCGAATGGTTTGCAGATAATGTGAATTCAAGAGGTGAAATATATACATTTATTTGGGATGGTTCTGAAGAAAAAGCAAGAGTTCTTCAGGAAAGACCGGAAGAAAAAATTAAATTTAGATGGTTAGATGATGGTGAAGACAAAACTTACTTTGAATTTAGGATTGAAGTAGATGAAATCACAAAAGACGTTTCGTTAATAGTAACCGATTTTGCTAAAGAAGATGAAGTAGAAGAAGCCAAAATGTTTTGGGAAAATCAAATTGAAGAATTAAAACATACCATAGGGGCATAAAGTAACCTTAACCAAATTAAAACCTTGAAAATTCAAGGTTTTTTTATGTAGATTTGTTCCCTAATTTTTTTGAAGATGATTAATTTAAATGGAGAAATAGTACAAAAAACTGAAGAGGTTCTAAATTTTGATAATAGGGCTTTTAAATACGGAGATGCTCTTTTTGAAACGATAAAGTTTAAAGATTCGAAGATTTATTTTTTTGAAGATCATTATTTTAGGTTAATGGCTTCAATGCGTATGTTACGCATGGAAATTCCGATGGATTTCACAATGGAATTTATTGAAGATGAAATTAGCAGAACAGTTAAAGCTAATAATTTAGATGCAGCAAGAGTAAGGTTAACCGTTTTTAGAAAAAATGGAGGTTTATACAATCCGAAAACGAATAAAATTGATTATTTAATTGAAGTTTCACCATTCAGCAGTTTAGTTAAAGATTTTTATAAAGTAGATATTTATAAAGATTTTTATATTTTTTCCGGACTTTTATCAACTATAAAAACAACCAATAAAATAACCAATGTTTTAGCAAGTATTTATGCATCTGAAAATGATTTTGATAATTGTATTTTATTAAATGAAAAGAAATATGTTGTTGAAGCAATTAACGGTAATATTTTCATGGTAAAAGGAAGCACAATAAAAACACCGGCTATAACCGAAGGTTGTGTAAAAGGAATTATTAGAAAAAAGCTGATCGAAATACTTTCAAAAAACGTAAATTATACTATTGAAGAAACTGAAATTTCACCTTTTGAACTTCAAAAAGCTGATGAAGTTTTTATTACAAATACAATAGTAGGAATTCAGCCAATTACAAGTTATAAGAAAAGTAATTTTAAAACTAAAGTAGCTGAAGAATTAGCAGAAGAATTACGTAAATTAGTTTAATGCCGGGTTTTTTGGTGCGTTTGCCCAAATTTGATATTCACCGCCAAAAGCCATCAGTTGATTTTTCCAAATATCATCACTATCAATATTAAATAGATTAGGATATCTATTATTTACAACAATCCAAGTAGATTCGTTTAGTTCTTCTTTCAATTGATCAACAGACCAACCTGAATATCCTAAGAAAAACCGAATATCAGTTTTTTTGATACTGTTAGAATTTAATAATTTAGTTAAAGCATCAAAATCTCCTCCCCAATAAATATCTTTATCAATTTCAATACTATTCGGTACTAGTTCAGGAATTTTATGTATAAAGTATAGATTTTCTTGTTCAACAGGTCCGCCGTTGTATATTTTAAAGTCGCAACTAATTTCAGGAATCAAGTCATTTAAAATATAATCGGTAGGTTTATTTAAAATAAATCCAATGCAGCCATCCTTATTATGTTCAGTTAAATAAATTACAGATCTGTTGAATTCTATATCATTTAATATAGAGGGTTCAGCAACCAATAATTTACCTTTTGATGGGCTTAACTCTAACATGACTTTTTTAGTTTGTTTAAATATAATAAAATTTATGAATAAAAAAAACCCTCTTAATAATTTTTAGAGGGTTTTTAAAATAAGAAATTGTTCTTATATATTAGTTTACTGCATCACTAAATCCAGCACCAGCTTTAAATTTAACTACATTTTTAGCTGCTATTTTAATAGTTTTACCAGTTTGAGGGTTTCTACCAGTTCTTGCTGCTCTTTTAGAAACAGACCAAGTTCCCCATCCTACTAATGCTACTTTACCACCTTTTTTTAAAGTAGCTGTTACATTATCTGTTAATGATTCTAGAGCTGCTTTCGCTGCTGCTTTTGTGATGCCAGCATCAGCTGCCATTGCATCAATTAAATCTGATTTGTTCATAATTTAAATATTAAATTAATTAGGTTAAACATTTTTTTTTGCATAAATGCTTAACAAAGTTAGACGGAATAAGGGTTTGTGCAAGTTTTTGCCAAAAAAAATGCATCTTTTGTTAATAAATGATGTGAAATGTTAATAACCTAGGAGTGTTTTAGGTAAAAACGCTAGAGCCCCTTTAAAATATAGGGTTATCGCATTATGGCATTTTCGTGAAATGTAAAACCGTTTAACAGGCTTTTACTGTCCATTTTTCGTTTGCCGGATAATTTTAAACTATTAATTTTTAAAAAGCCATCTTTAACGGCTACTTTAATTTCTTTTTTTGATGTAATAACAGTTCCTGCTTTATGTTGATGTGGAATAATTTCTTTTTCTACATCAAATATTTTAACTTGTATTTCTTCTTCATTATTTATTAAGGTAGTCCATGCTGTAGGATAAGGATTTAGACCTCTTATTAAATTGTAAATATTATTTAAATTATCATTCCAATTTATTTGACAGGTTTCATTATATATTTTTGGAGCTAATTTACCTTCTTCAGCACGTTGTTTAGTAGTAATAACATTGTTTTCCTCAATTTGTTTAACGGTTTTAACAACTAACTCACTTCCAACTTTCATTAATTTATCGTGTAATTCGCCCACAATTTCATTTTCTCCAATTTTAACTTCTTCTTTTAAAATAATATTGCCGGTATCAATTTTTTCATCAATAAAAAAGGTTGTTACACCTGTTTTTGTTTCACCATTAATAATAGCCCAGTTTATTGGAGCGGCACCTCTGTAATCCGGTAAAAGTGAAGCGTGTAAATTAAAGGTACCGTATTTTGGCATTTTCCAAACAATTTCAGGCAACATTCTAAAAGCAACAACTATTTGAAGGTTCGCATTTAAACTTTTAAGTTGTGTAATAAATTCTTCACTTTTTAAATTGGTAGGTTGTAAAATGTTTAAATTATGTTCTAAAGCATAACTTTTTACGGCTGATTTTTGAATTTTCCTTCCTCTGCCAGCAGGTTTATCTGGAGCAGTAATAACACCAACAATAGTATATTTAGCTTGCATAAGTGCATTTAAGGTTGCAACAGCAAAATCCGGAGTACCCATAAATACAATTCGTAAATCTCTCATCAAAAGTTAAGTTTAAATTTATTTTGCGAAGTTATGGCTATTTTGTTTTTTTCTAATAATATTTTTAATGAATTTAAAACTTCTGTTTCAGAATAATTCAATTGTGAAACTATGTCTTGTGATCTAAGCTGTTTTTCTTTTAAGAGTTGAATAATTTTTTCTGAAATATTTTTTGGTGAAGTTTTTTTTGATTTTTTATCCAAACAAACATCACATTTACCACAAGGTTTAGAGATAAATTCGTCAAAATAATAGAGCAGTTGAGTATTTCTACAAGTATCGTTATTTTTTATATAGGTTATAACTGATCGTAATTTATCGTATTTTAAATTGTTTTGTTTTTCAATATCTTTTGAAATTCTGTTAATGGTATAATCATCTTCTCTGGGTACTAAAAAATACAGTTTTGATGTGGTATTTTCATGTTTATAATCAATAATTCCATTGTTATGCAAGTTGGTTAATTGATTGATAATTTCATTTTTACGAATGTTTAATTTTTTGGCAAGTGAATATTCATTAATTATGGTATAATGGTCAAAAATTCCACCATAACTTCGTAGTATCAGTTTAATTAAAATACTTTTAGAAGGTTTATTTTCAATATAATTGAAGATATAGGCATTGCTCACAATAAATTTTAAAGAAGATTTCTTAGTGTAATTTTCGTCTAATAAAATAATTCCTTCTCGTTCTAAAATTTTGATAGCATTATAAGTTTTTAGCAAGTTTAGGTTGTAAGTAGCACAAAATTCTTGCAATGAGAAGCCGAACTTTTCATTTGGAATTTCACCTAAAGAAATACTATAAAATTGATTTAAATGATTGTAAACTTTTTTCGCAAATTTTGTGTCAGCCAAATTAGATGTAAACCTATTCTCCGTTTCAAATAAAGCCGAATTATTGCTTAAAATTATTGAATGTGATACTTTGCCATCTCTACCTGCTCTACCTGCTTCTTGTATATAATTTTCTATACTGTCTGGAGTATTGATGTGAATCACAGCTCTTACGTTTGGTTTGTCAATACCCATTCCAAAAGCGTTTGTTGCTACCATAATTGGAGTTTCATCGTTCATCCATTTATTGTATGCGTTGGTTTTTTCAATAGTAGATAAACCACCATGGTAAAAACTGCTTTTAAAATTATTTTTATGTAAAAACTTAGCTACTTCTTTGGTTTGTTTTCTGTTATTTGTATAAACAATTACTGATGCGTTTATTTTATGTAAGATTTGAAGAAGCCTGCCATAAATATCTTCAGTATTAATAACTCTATAGCTTAGATTATTTCGTTGAAAGGATTGTTTATAGATTCTAGGCTTGTCTAATTCTAAATGATGCTGAATATCTTCTAAAACCCTTTGTGTAGCTGTAGCGGTTAAGGCTATAAAAGTGGCATTAGGTTGTAGGTCTTTTAAAATTTTTAATTGCAGATATGAAGGCCTGAAATCGTGTCCCCACTCAGAAATACAATGCGCTTCATCAATTGCAATTAAAGAAACATTGAGTTGTTTGATCTTTTCTTGAATAAAGGATGATTGTAATTTTTCAGGTGAAAGATATAAGAATTTAAAATTGCCAAATTGTAAATTATCAAAAGCAATAATAGTTTCATCTTCAGTTAATTGAGAAGTTAAAGCTATTGCTTTGATATTTTTTTCCTTTAAACTGTTTACTTGATCGTTAATTAAAGCAATTAAAGGTGAAATAACTATACAAACTCCGTCTAAAATTAACGAAGGTATTTGGTAGCAAAGTGATTTTCCTCCTCCGGTTGGCAGTAAAACAATAGTATGTTCTTTGTTTAGAACGGAAGAAATAATTTCTTCTTGCGTTTCTCTAAAATGGTTGTGATTCCAGTATTTTTTTAGTATTTCTAAAGGCGTATTCATTATTTAATACACTCTAAAATAAAATCGGCTCTAAATTCTACAGTTCCCGTAGGAACTTCAGTAATACTATAATTAAGTTGTTTATAGGTGCGCTCTAAATGATTGTGAATTGCAAGAGCTTGTTCAAAATTTTCATAACGTTCATTATCTGAAATATAAATTTCTTCCCAAGGAGGCATTAAAAAAATATGAGTATAACGGTATATATTACTTTTATGAATATAGGTTGAAGGGTAGTCAATACTAATATAATTCATATAAGCGTGTACATCAGGAATCCCTCGATCAAAAAAAACGATATTGTTATTTTTTGTTTCAGATTCAATATATTGATTTACTCTACCTTCTAATAATAATTCACTAAAAAGTAAGGGTTTTGTTAAAAATAGTTGCTCAATACCCTTTTTTTTAGCATTTAAAGTAACTTCTCTCGAAATTTCCGGCATACAAGCATAATTTCGTTTTATTAACTCTTCAATTACAGTAGACTTGCCCGTTCCAGGACCTCCGGTTATCACTATTTTTTTTTGCATATAGCAAAAATAAGTTATTCGGTAAATTATACTAAAAATAATAATGTAATTTTGTCAGCTAAATATTAACAATATAAAGCTGGTATTGTATTTGAGGGTTATATTTTAAAATATTATGATGGATAACAGAGCACAATTTTATAAAAAACTGAAAAAAAAATTAAAAAAGGATACTTCTTTTCCTGCAAAATACCTTTTTAAATTTATTGTTCCTGCGGATGAAGAAAGAATTAATCAGATTGAAAAATTGTTTGATCATACAGGTGCAGTTATTAATAAAACTTCTTCTAAAACAGGAAAATATACAAGTGTTTCAATATTGGTAGTTATGAAAAAAGCTGATGATATTATTGTAAAATATATGGAAGCCGAAAAAATTGAAGGCATTATTTCTTTGTGATTCCTTTAACAACTTGTTTAAAAAATAAAAAATAAATTGCAGCGTTTTTTAAGTAGACTTAATGTGATTCCTTTTTGTTATTTTTAAGACTGAAATTATTACTTTATGAGGTTTAAATATTTATTGATAGCTTTTCTTTTTTTTATAACTAAAACCTTTTCTCAAGAAAAACAAGAAGTATTATTTACAATTGATAATGAACCTTTTTATGCACAAGAATTTATTAATGTTTATAAAAAAAATGTACACTTAGTTTCTGATTCAACAATAACAATTAAAAGTTATTTAGACTTATTTGTAGATTACAAACTTAAAGTTAAAGAAGCTAAAGAACTTGGACTGGATACACTACCAAAATTTAAAAAAGAGTTTAAAAGCTATAAAAATAATCTGATTAATTCTTTTTTAAAGGATAATGAAACAACAAAAAAACTAGCTAAAGAGGCATATGATAGACTTAAAAAAGAAGTTAAAGCCAGCCATATACTTATTTTTTTAAAACCGGAAGCTACACCTGCAGACACTTTAGCGGCGTATAATAAACTTATTGAAGCTAGAAATTTAATTTTGCAAGGAAATGATTTTGTTAAAATTGCTAAAAAATATTCGCAAGATCCAAGTGTGCAACAAAATGGAGGAGATTTAGGTTATTTTACGGCTTTTCAAATGATTTATGAATTTGAAAATGTTGCGTATTCAACTCAGGTAAATACGGTTTCAATGCCTTTTAGAACTAAATTTGGGTATCATATTTTAAAGGTTTTTGATGTTAGAGATTCTAAAGGTGAAGTAGAAGTAGCACATATAATGCTTAAAGGAGACGATGTAGTTTCAAAAAAAAAGATAGATTCAATTTATTCAGTATTAAAAAAGAATCAAGTAGAATTTACAAGTTTGGCTAAAATTATTTCAGATGATAAGGCCAGTGCTGTTAATGGAGGAAAACTAAACAGGTTTAGTGCTGGGCAAATGGTTGACGAATTTTCAAATATTGCTTTCTCGTTAAAAGAAGAAGGAGAAATCTCTCAACCTTTTAAAACACAATTTGGCTGGCATATTGTTAAGTTATTAAAAAAATACCCAGTTGAAAGTTTTGAGGTTATGGAAGTAGGTTTAAATCAAAAAGTAGAAAGAGATAGCCGTTCTAATTTAATAGGCAAGTCATTAACAAATAAGTTATTAAAACAATATAATGTTGCTGTAAATGAAAAAGCGTTGCATCAATTTGAAGTTGATGATTGGAAACTGAATTCACATAAATTTGATAAAAAATTACTTACTATAAATGGAAAGGTAATAACTCAAAATCAATTTATAAATTTTTTGAAAAAAAATCGATTCAATTCAGTAAAACAGGCTTTTAATAATTTTAAAGAACAAGAAGTTCTAAATTATTATAAAGAGAATATTGAATTTACGAATACCGAATATGCGACCGTTTTAAATGAATTTAAAGAAGGATTGTTACTTTTTGATTTATTGGAAAATAAAGTATGGAATAAGTCTAAAGATACCATAAATATTGATGCATTTTATAAAAAAAACAGCAAAAAGTATCATAATCGAGAATTGGAGACAATTAAAGGAACTGTACTTGTTGATTATCAAAATTATTTAGAGCAAAAACTAGTAAAACAACTTAGAGAAAAATATGAGATAACATTTAATACTAAAGTGAAAGACCATATTTTAAACTTAAAAATTTAATACTATTGAAAAAAATATTTTATTATATAACAGCATTGTTATTATTACAATCGTGTGATTATTTTACAATAAAAAGTGATACGCGAGAACCTGTAGCCAGAGTTAATGATACTTATTTGTATAAAGATGATCTAAAAAATATTTTTACAAAAGGTGCTACGCAACAGGATAGTATTTTACTTACAAAAAGCTATATAAACAATTGGATTAAGCAGCAATTATTATTAGATAAGGCACAAATTAATTTAGAGAATAAAAGTGTTGAATTTGAAGGACTTGTAAAAAAATACAGAGAAGATTTATATATTAACTCATACAAAGAAGCCGTTGTAAAGCAATATTTAGATACTGTAATAACAAGTAATGATATTGATAAGTTCTATTCAGAAAACGGTAATAACTTTAAACTGAACGAAGAGTTAGTTAAACTTCGATACATAAAAATAGGTAAAAATGTTCTAAATCAAAAAGAACTTATAAAACTGTTTAAATCTTCAAAAAAGGAAGATATGGATAGTTTAAAGGCGAAAGAATTATTTTTAAAATCACATCATTTAAACGACTCAATTTGGGTTAAATACAGCGATTTAATAGCCGAAATACCAATTTTTAAAACAATTGATAAAAACGACTTGTTAAAAAAAGAGAATTTTATTCAAAAAGAAGACTCATTAAGCTTATATTTGGTGACTGTTAAACAGGTGCTGCAAAGAAATGAAATTGCTCCAAAAAGCTACATTACGCCAACTATTAAACAAATGATTCTGCACCAACGTAAATTATTATTATTAAGAAATATTGAAGAAACACTAATTGATGATGCAAATAAAAAAGAACAATTTGAAATTTATTAAAATGAAGCAAAATATAATTGCAGTAGCATTTCTATTATTTTTTATAGGAATAAACGCACAAGAGAGAATTAAAGTTGATGGAGTAGCAGTAGTGGTAGGTAAAAATATAGTTTTAGATTCTGATATTGATAAATTTAAAAAAGAATTGCAACAACGTACTGAGGGTAAAATTGATATTACCAATTGTGAAATTCTTGAAGAAATTATGACTCAAAAACTCATTGCTCATCACGCGGTGGTTGATAGTATTGTTGCACCAGATGCCGATATAAACTCTGAAGTTGAACGTAATATAGCTTATTTTACACAGCAATTAGGTACTATTGAAAAAGTAGTTAGTATGTACGGTTTTAATGATGAAGAAGATTTGAGAAAAGAATTGTTTGATATTCAGAAAGAACAACTGTTAATTCAGAAAGAAAGAGCCAGTATTACCGAAAAGATTGATGTAACTCCAGAAGAGGTAAGAACGTATTTTAAAAATCTTGAAAAAGACAATAATTTGCCGGAGTTTAGTGCCGAAATTGAAATGGCTCAAATTGTTAGAACATTGAAACCTTCAGAAGAAGAAACGAACAGAGTTATTGAAAAATTGAAAGAAATAAAGAAAGAAATTGAAGATGGATATAGTTTTAGATTAAAAGCAATTATAAGTTCTGACGATCCTTCCGCAGCAGGAAACGGTCCGGGAGCAGGAGGTAAGTATACATTAACTCGTGAAAGTGGTTTTATCAAAGAATTTAAAGAAGTTGCATTTAGTTTAGATGAAGGAGAAATCTCAGAACCTTTTGAATCTGGTTTTGGATACCATATCCTACAAGTTGAAAAAATAAAAGGACAAGAAAGAGATGTACGTCATATTTTGATTCAACCAAAAATTAGTCAGGAAGAATTAGATGCTGCAAAAGCTGAATTGGAAAAAGTTCGGGAGCAAATTTTAAAAGGAGAAATTACTTTTGAAGAAGCAGTTGTAAAATATTCTGATGATAAAGAAACCAGACTTAACAAAGGCTTAATATTAAATCCACAAACAAACGATACACATTTTGATTTAACAAGAATGGATCCTAACTTATACGCAAGAGTTAGTAATTTAAAAGCAGGTGAAATTACGGAACCTTATTACGATGAAATTAGGGGAGAATCTAAAATGTTTAAAATGATTTTGTTAAAAAGTAAAACTGATGCACATACTGCTGATTTCACAAAAGATTATGAAAAAATTCAAGAATTAACACTTCAAAAGAAACAAGAAGAAACCATAGAAAAATGGGTTGAAGAAAAAATTCAAGATACCTATATAAAAATTAATAAAGATTTTAAAACTTGTAATTTTAAGCATAACTGGAAAAAGGAATAATATATGTCTGATGTAGCAGCATTAAAAGAATTAGCTAAAAAGCATAAACTTCTAAAGCAAGAAATTGCAAAAGTAATAATTGGACAAAACGAAGCTGTAGATCATATTTTACTTTCAATTTTAAGTGGAGGTCATTCACTATTAATAGGTGTGCCGGGTTTGGCTAAAACATTAATGGTACATACCATTGCTCAAACTTTGGGTTTAGACTTTAAACGGATTCAGTTTACACCCGATTTAATGCCATCAGATATATTGGGAAGTGAAATTTTAGATGAAACAAATCACTTTAAATTTATAAAAGGACCAATTTTCAGTAATATTATTTTAGCCGATGAAATTAACAGAACACCTCCAAAAACTCAAGCGGCCTTATTAGAAGCTATGCAAGAACGTTCTGTTACTGTTGCCGGTCATCACTATAAATTAGCAAAACCATTTTTTGTACTAGCCACACAAAATCCTATAGAACAGGAAGGAACATATCCTTTGCCGGAGGCACAATTAGATAGATTTATGTTTTCTATTTATTTGGACTATCCAAGTTTTAAAGAAGAAGTTGATGTGGTGAAAAGTACAACAAATGACGAAACAGCAATTGTTAATCCGTTACTTTCAGCTGAGGAGATCAATAATTTTCAACATTTAATAAGACGTATTCCGGTAGCCGATAATGTAATTGAATATGCTGTAAACTTGGTATCTAAAACTAGACCTAACACTCCTAATGCTCCAGAAATTGTAAATAATTATATTGATTGGGGAGCAGGACCAAGAGCCTCTCAAAACTTAATTTTAGCAGCAAAAGCCAATGCGGCAGTTAACGAAAAATATTCGCCTGATATTGAAGATGTGCAAGCAGTAGCATATTCAATTTTAAGGCATAGAATTGTTAAAAATTATAAAGCTGAAGCGGAAGGAATTACTGAAGAACAGGTGATAAAATCGTTACTCTAATTCTTCTTTATCAGTAGATTTTTCAAAAAAACTGAACATATTTCCACCATATTTTTTTTGATAACTTAAATGTTTATTAGAATCAAATTTTGTGTATTTGGAATGTTCAATAATCAATATTCCTTCATCATTCAATAGGTTATTTTCAAAAACCAGTTTTACAATACTTTCAAACTTTTCAATCTCAAAATCGTAAGGTGGGTCGGCAAAAATAACATCGTATGTAGTATTGGTTTTTTCTAAAAACTTGAATACATCACTTTTAATAGTATTGATATTCAAATCCAATTCTTGTGAAATTTTATTTATAAATTTTATACATCCAAAATGTGCATCAACAGCGGTTATATTTTCTGTTCCTCTTGAAGCAAACTCATAGCTAATATTTCCGGTTCCTGAGAATAAATCCAGAATATTTAAATCATTAAAGTGATATAAATTATTAAGTATATTGAATAAAGCTTCTTTAGCCATATCAGTTGTGGGTCTCACCGGTAAGTTTTTGGGAGCTTGTATGCGTTTACTTTTAAATTTTCCTGAAATAATACGCATAATTTTATAATTGATTTAGTAAAGTGAAATTGGAATGAGTTGAAATATCTTTTAAAATTGGATAAAATTTGGTTGGTGTGTAAAATGATATATTTCTAACGTATTGGTATAGAATTGTGTACAATTCTGATTTTTTTTCAATATCACCCAATAAAACCAATTGAAATTCTTCAGGATTTAAATTTAATTGTTCGGCTATAAATAATATATAGTAAATAAAATCTTCTTTGGTAGTAAAACTAAAACAGTTAAATAGTTCTAATTTTTTATTTTTTAAAACAACAATTTCAAAATGTGTATTTGTAACATTAACAAAGCAATAATCATTTTCTGAATTTTTATATTGGTTTAGTAGTTTTTCAATTAAAACGGTTGAAGAGTGTTTGTATATAAAAGAGCCATATTTATCTAACAAAAAATTATTAATATTCACATAAGGAATATACACATTAATAATTTCAGAATTTGCTATTTCATCGTATGAAATAAAATCGTTTTCAAGTACTTTAACGGTATATTGTAAATATTCGGTTAAATTATTTTTATCAAAAAACGGACGTGGTACCTGAGTTACTAAATTATTGAAGTGTGTTACACTAACTGAATTGTATTTTTTTTGTAATAATTCTTCAGACAAATATAATTCTTCAACTAATTCTAAGTGTTTGTATGGAGAAATTGAACTATTTTCAAATTTATAAATGCCCAAAGCATTAACCTCATCTTCTATTTTGTTATAAATACAAAAAGAAAATCCATCCAAACTAAGTTGGATGGATAAATGGTTTTCTTCTAAATTTATAGAATCTAAAGCGTTATTCCTTATCTTTTTTATCTCCTTTATCATAAAATGGTGGCCAATTTCCGTCTTCGCTTACTTCAGCTAATGAACCAACTCTAATATATTCACCTCTAATTTCTTCACCTCCAATTGCTTCTTTTTCTTGTCTAATTAAGTTCTCATCCATTCCTTTCAAAATTAAGCCTTTATCAACTTTAACTTCGAATACTGGAGCTTTTAAACCGGCTATTTTTTCAACTTCACCAATTTCGATTTTAAATTTTTGATCGGTTCCCGGTATTTGAAGCATGTTTTTGTAATCTTTTCCTACAAATGAAGCTCTAACTTCCTCATAACCAATTGTATCAACAACTCTAACTTCAATTTCTTTTGTTATACCACCACCAACATTTATAGTTTTTGGTACGTTTCTGGTTTGTGTTAAAGCAAATTTAGCAGTATCTATAAATTTGATTAAAGCTTCACCGTCAGCAGTATATTTCCCAGTTACTTTTCTATGAGCAACTTCAGCATCACGAATAATTTTCAAATTATTAATTACTTTGGCGTACTTAACTTTTTTCTCTTTGTTAAATTTAATTGGTTTTGAAATTTCGAAGTTAATTTTATAAATTAAAAAAACTGCTAAAGCAATTAATATTATTGATACTAACCAATGCAATTTTCTTGGAATAAAATTAACAATTGCATAAGCCAAAAAAGCAGTAACTATTATAGCTGCTAATATAATCAAAATTGTTGTCATTTGTGTATTTATTTTTTAAAGTGTGTACGCAAATCTACAAATTTTTTTTAACGAGAAAAATTTTTAAGCATAAATCAATTTGTATATTTGAAATTTATTTAAAATATGACAAAAACTGCTCCAGAATTTTATAAAACCTTGTTAGAAAAGTTTCCTTTTGAACCTACAAATACTCAAAATTTATTACTTGAAAAACTTTCAAATTTCATATTTGAAAATAATAATAAAGCTCTTTTTTTAATTAAAGGTTATGCTGGTACAGGTAAAACTACAACTATTAGTACGGTTGTTAATAATTTATGGAGAATTGGCAAAAAAGCTGTTTTATTGGCACCAACAGGAAGAGCTGCAAAAGTTATTTCGGGATATTCCAATAAGCAAGCTTTTACAATACATAAGAAAATATATTTTCCACGTAAAAATAAAAGTGGAGGAGTAGATTTTACACTTCAAACCAATAAACATACAAATACTATCTTTTTTGTAGATGAAGCTTCAATGATACCCGATACACCAACTGGTTCAAAATTATTTGAAAATGGCTCGTTATTGGATGATTTAATTTCATATATATATTCCGGTGTAAATTGTAAATTAGTGTTAATTGGTGATACAGCACAGTTACCACCGGTAAAATTAGATATTAGTCCAGCTTTAGATACTCGTAAACTTGAATTAAATTATAACAAACAAATTACTGAAATTGAATTGAATGAAGTTATGCGACAGCATATAAATTCAGGAATTTTAGTAAACGCAACAGATTTGCGTTTAATTTTGGCAAACAATGGATATAGTGATTTTCAGTTTCAGCTTGGTTTTCCGGATTTAATTAGACTGGTTGATGGTTATGAGATACAAGATGCCATTAATACCGCATACGATAATATTGGTGTTGAAGATACGGCTTTTATTGTAAGGTCCAATAAAAGAGCAAATCAATATAATCAGCAAATAAGAAGTAAAATTAGAGGACAGGAAAATGAAATTTCTACCGGAGATTTTGTTATGGTTGTAAAAAACAACTATTTCTGGTTAAATGAAACCAGTGAAGCCGGTTTTATTGCTAATGGTGATATTTGTGAAATATTGGAAATTTTTAGCATTAAAGAGCTATATGGTTTCAGGTTTGCCGAAGTTAAAATAAGAATGATAGATTATCCAAAACAAAAACCATTTGAAACGGTATTATTATTAGATACACTTGCTTCCGAATCTCCCTCATTATCTTATGAAGATTCCAATAGATTATATCAAGAAGTAGCTAAAGATTTTGCGCAAGAAAAATCTAAATACAAACAACTTTTAGGAATTAAAAAAAGTAAATATTTTAATGCATTACAGGTTAAGTTCTCGTACGCAGTAACATGTCATAAATCTCAAGGAGGACAATGGAAAACTGTATTTATTGAACAGCCATATTTGCCTGAAGGTCAAAATGTTGAATATTTACGATGGTTGTATACAGCAGTTACCAGAGCTCAGGAAAAAGTATTTTTGATAGGATTTAAAGACGAATATTTTATAGAATAAATTATTTAAACAAATCCATTCCGGGTATGTTTGGCATACCATCTTTTGCAGCTGCTGCCAGTTCAGCTTCATTAATCGTATTTGCTTTATTTAAAGCTTTGTTTAAAGCAATAATTAAATAATCTTCAATTTCTTCTTTATCTGTTAATTCTTCTGAGATTGAAATGCTCTTAACATTTCTGTTTGCTGTAACGGTTACTTTTACTTTTCCATTACCAGCATCTTCATCAATTAAAATAGTATTGAGTCTAATTTTGGTTTCTTCAATTTTTTGTTGGGCTTCTTTAAGTTTTCCCATCATACCAGATAAATCTCCAAACATTTTATAGTAATTTTAACTTGTTACAAAGGCAAATATAGTATTTTTGCGCTTTTGAGAAAATAAATTATTAAAAATGATAAAGAGTAAGATACAACCTCCAAAGGCAGAAAAAGTTGAGATGAAGTTAGAAAAACATGGAGATGTTAGAATTGATAATTATTATTGGTTAAACAAGCGTGAAGATCAAAAAGTAATTGATTATTTAGAAGCAGAAAATAATTATTATGATACAATAACTGCTGATACAAAGCAGTTTCAAGAAGATTTATTTGAAGAGATGAAAGCTCGAATAAAAGAAGATGACGAATCTGTACCTTACAAAAAAAATAAATTCTATTATATTTCACGTTTTGAAAAAGGAAAACAATACCCAATTTACACTCGAAAAAAAGAAACTGTAGAAGCTGAAGAAGAAATTTTGTTTGATGTAAACAAAATGGCTAAAGATTATGGTTATTATAAGCTTTCAGGCTTTGCTGTAAGTCCAAATAACGAGTTGGCTTCGTATGGAATTGATACTGTAGGGAGAAGGGAATATACATTACAATTCAAGAATTTAGTTACCGGAGAGATTTATCCTGATAAAATAGAAAATACAACAGGAAGTTCAGTTTGGGCTAATGATAATAAAACAATTTTTTATACGCGTCAAAATCCAACTACATTGCGAAGCGAAAAAATATTTCGTCATGTTTTAGGTACAGATACCTCTTTAGATGTTGAAATATATTTTGAAGAAGATGAAACGTTTAGTACATACATTTATAAAACCAAGTCTGAGAAGTATTTTGTAATAGGTTCTTATAGTACCGTTTCAAATGAATATAGAATTTTAGAAGTTGATAATCCAACAGGCGAGTTTAGAGTTTTTCAGCCTAGAGAACGTAATTTAGAATATAGTATTGCACATTATAATGGTTGTTTTTATATTCTTACCAATAAAGATAATGCTACCAACTTTAAGTTAATGAAAACTTCTGATAAAGATACATTAAAGGAAAAATGGGTGGATGTACTACCTCATAGAGAAGATGTTTTGTTAGAAGATCTTTCAATTTTTAAAGATTTTATGGTTTTGGAAGAAAGATCTAATGGCTTAAATAAAATCAGAATTATACGATGGGATGGAAGTGAAGATTTTTATCTTCCATTTGAAGAAGAAACCTATTCGGCAGGTATTTATTTTAATCCTGAATTTGATACTAATATAATTAGGTATGGTTATAATTCGATGACCACACCTAGCTCTGTAATTGATTTTAATGTTGATAATAAAACAAAGGTAATTGTAAAAGAACATGAAGTTTTAGGAGGTAAGTTCGATAAAAATAATTACAAAAGTAAGCGTTTGTGGGCAACAGCTAAAGATGGTCAAAAAATACCAATTTCTTTAGTGTATCATAAAAGTACTGAACTAACCAAAAATACACCACTTTTGTTGTACGGATATGGATCATATGGACACACAATTGATGCCGGCTTTAGTTCAACACGTTTAAGTTTATTAGATAGAGGATTTATTTTTGCAATAGCTCATATTAGAGGGAGCGAATATTTAGGAAGACAATGGTATGATAATGGTAGATTATTACATAAAATAAATACTTTTACCGATTTTATTGATTGTGCTAAATTTTTAATCGAGAAAAAAATTACTTCAAAAAAACATTTGTATGCAATGGGAGGTTCTGCAGGAGGTTTATTGATGGGGGCAGTTATCAATATGAAACCAAATTTGTTTAATGGAGTAATAGCAGCGGTGCCTTTTATTGACGTTGTTACTACAATGTTAGATGATAGTATACCTTTAACAACAGGTGAATATGATGAGTGGGGAAATCCAAACGAAAAAAAATATTATGATTATATGAAATCATATTCTCCTTACGACAATATTGTAAGACAAAATTATCCTAATATGTTGGTTACAACAGGTCTTCACGACTCTCAAGTACAATATTTTGAGCCTGCAAAATGGGTTGCGAAACTAAGAGAATTAAAAACTGATAAAAATATTTTGTTATTGCACACTAACATGGAAGCTGGTCATAGCGGGGCTTCCGGGAGATTTGAAGCTTTAAAAGAAACATCAAGAGACTATAGTTTTATTATTGATTTAGAAGGAAAAACAAAAATTTAAAAAAAATTATTAAATTTGCACGTTGTAGATTATTAATCTTAACTCATTTTAATTAATTTCGTAGTTGAATCAAATTCTAGAGAATGATACAAAATACTGGAATAACTAACAATATTTTAGAACTTATTGGTAATACTCCTCTAATAAAATTAAACAAAATTACTAAAGATAGTCCTGGTAACTTTTATGTAAAGTATGAAGGATTTAATCCTGGCCATTCTATGAAAGATAGAATAGCTATACACATTATAGAAGAAGCTGAAAAAAAAGGATTACTTAAAGAAGGAAGTACAATTATTGAAACCACTTCAGGTAATACAGGTTTTAGTTTAGCTTTAGTTAGTATTATAAAAGGGTATAAGTGCATATTAGCTGTTAATTCTAAGGCTTCTGCCGGTAAAATTAATATGCTTAAAGCAATGGGAGCAAAAGTATATGTTTGTCCTGCAAATGTTAAAGCTGATGATCCTCGCTCTTATTATCAAGTTGCTAAAAAATTACACGAAGAAACAGCGAATTCAATTTATATCAATCAATATTTTAATGAATTGAATATTGAAGCGCATTATAAAACAACTGGCCCGGAGATTTGGCAACAAACAAATGGGGAAATTACACATTTGGTTGCAGCAAGTGGTACAGGAGGAACAATTTCTGGTGTTGCAAGGTATTTAAAAGAACAAAATAAGAATATTAAAGTTTTAGGAGTTGATGCTTTTGGTTCAATATTAAAAAAATTCCATGAAACCGGAGAATTTGACCAAAATGAGATTTATCCATACAGAATTGAAGGTTTAGGAAAGAATTTAATTCCAACAGCTACTGATTTTGATGTGATTGATATTTTTGAAAAAGTTACAGATGAAGCTGCAGCACATAGAGCCAGAGAATTAGCAATAACAGAAGGTTTATTTACAGGTTATACCAGTGGAGCAGTAGTGCAAGCTGCAATTCAATATGCAGAAAAGGGAATGTTTGATAAAAATTCAAAAGTTGTATTAATTTTACCAGATCACGGTTCGCGTTATATGGAAAAAATTTACAGTGATGAATGGATGAAAGATCAAGGATTTTTTGATTCTCAAAAACAAGCTCATGAAGTTGTTGAGTATATAAAGTAAAAAATATATTAAATAAAATTAAAAGAGGTTGTAAATTAATTTATAACCTCTTTTTTTGTAACATTAACATTTGAATAGCATAAAAAAAATACCGTAATTTGTACTCTTATATGTAAAGGTTAAATTACATATTATTCAAAATAATTAATAATGAGAGATTTATTTGAAAGAATAGTTAAAGATAAAGGTCCCTTAGGGAAATGGGCAAAACAGGCCGAAGGCTATTATGTTTTTCCTAAATTAGAAGGTGAAATTGCTAATAGAATGAAATTCAATGGTAAAGAAGTTATTACATGGAGTATTAACGATTATCTAGGATTAGCTAATCATCCGGAAGTTAGAAAAATTGATGCTGAAGCAGCAGCAGAATTTGGAATGGCATATCCAATGGGTGCTAGAATGATGTCTGGTCACACAAAATATCATGAACAATTAGAAAGAGAATGTGCTGAGTTTGTTAATAAAGAAGCAGCCTATTTGGTAAACTTCGGTTACCAAGGTATGGTTTCAGCTATTGATGCTTTGGTTACTAAACACGATGTAATTGTTTATGACATAGATTCTCACGCTTGTATTATTGATGGTGTTAGATTGCATCATGGAAAAAGATTTACATACCAACATAATGATATTGAGAGCTTAGATAAAAACTTACAAAGAGCAACTAAACTTGCGGAAGAAACAGGAGGAGGTATATTAGTTATTTCTGAAGGTGTATTTGGTATGCGCGGTGAACAAGGTAAATTGAAAGAGATAGTTGCATTAAAAGAAAAATACAATTTTAGATTGTTAGTTGATGATGCACATGGTTTTGGTACATTAGGAGAAGGAGGTAAAGGTACTGGTTTTGAACAAGGTGTTCAAGATGGTATTGATGTGTATTTTGCAACTTTTGCTAAATCTATGGCTAGTATTGGAGCGTTTTTTGCAGCAGATAAAGATATTATTCAATATTTGCAGTATAATATGCGTTCACAAATGTTCGCAAAGTCTTTACCAATGCCAATAGTTAAAGGTGCTTTAAAACGTTTAGACATGCTTAGAACCATGCCGGAACTTAAACAAAAGTTATGGGAAAATGTAAATGCACTTCAAAATGGTTTAAAAGAGAACGGTTTTAATATTGGTAAAACAAATACTTGTGTAACTCCGGTATTTTTAGAAGGAGATATACCTGAAGCAATGGCAATGGTTAATGATTTACGAGAGAATTATGGTATATTTTGTTCAATTGTAGTATATCCTGTAATTCCAAAAGGATTAATTATTTTAAGATTGATTCCTACAGCTACACATACTTTAGAAGATGTTAAAGAAACTATCGAATCTTTTTCAGCTATTAGAGCTAAACTTGAAAAAGGCATTTATAAACGTATAGCAGCTTCTATGATTTAAGTTGAAATTAAATACAATAAAAAAAGCCTGATGAAAATTTTCATCAGGCTTTTTTATTTCTTATGGTTAATAATTAATACCCTTCCGATATGTTTTTAAGAGCATTTTTATCAGATATTTTTATTTTTTTACCAATTAAATCAATTACGCCATCTTTATTTAGGTTAGAAAGTAATCTAATTGCCGATTCGGTAGCTGTACCTATGGTATTTGCTATTTCTTCTCTGGTTAAAACAACATCAATACAACCTTCATTGTCAATACCAAAAATTTCTTCTAATTTAAGCAAAGTATCAGCCAATCTGTCTTTTACAGGTTTTTGAGCCATTTGTGATATAGAAGTATTTGCTTCATTTAGTTGGTGAGATATGTTTTTCATCATATTTAAAGAAAATTTATTATTCTCTTTTATTGTTTCTAAAATATCTCCTTTAGGAATAAAACAAACATGCATATCTTCTAAAGCAATTGCATTTAAGCCTACCAATTCATCACTTAAAATAGATCTTTGTCCTAAAATATCACCGCCTTTTATAAACTTAATAATTTGTTCTTTACCATTAGTATTTAGCTTGGTTAATTTACCTTTACCATCTCTAATACAATATAAACCATTAATTGTATTTCCCTCAGTCATCAACTTTTCACCCTTTTTTATAAGTAATGTAGTTTTATGTTCTGAAAATTTCTCTAATTCTTCATGTGTTAGAGATTTAAGTGCATTAAACCTTTTAATAATGCATTGTGAGCATTTTGACATAATTAAAAACTTTTAGTACAAGTAGTAGTTTGCTACAAATGTACAAAATTTAATGATATTTGTCATTTATTAGTCACTTTAAATCAATAGTTTTGTGTACAAAATTAAAAAGTAGATGAGTATAAACAAATGTTATCATTGTGGAGCTGATTGTGGTAAAAAACCTGTAGATTTTAATGAAAAACAATTTTGTTGTAATGGTTGTAAAACAGTTTATGAGATACTGAATGCTAGTGAATTAACTTGTTATTACGATTTAGAAACTTCACCGGGAACAATTCCTTCAGATATAAAAGGAAAATACAATTATTTAGAAAATGAAGAAATTTCTCAAAAGCTTATCGAATTTAATGATGGTAAAACTTCAGTAGTAGAATTTTATATCCCAAGCGTACATTGTAGTTCTTGTATTTGGGTTCTTGAAAATTTAAATAAATTAAATAAAGGCGTAACAACTTCTATGGTTAATTTTCCAAAAAAGCTGTTGCGCATTACTTTTAAAAATAATGATACCAGTTTAAAGCAACTAGTAGAGTTGATAACATCAATAGGCTATGAGCCATATATTAGTTTAGATGATGTTGATGGAAAAAACCATAAAGTTGATAAAACATTAATATACCAAGTAACAATAGCTGCATTTGCTTTTGGAAATATAATGTTGCTATCTTTTCCCGAATATTTTGAAGTTGACGAATTTTGGTTAGATAAATACAAGTATTTATTTAGAGGATTGATGTTTGTTATGGCATTGCCGGTAGTATTTTATTCAGCAAAAGATTATTTTATTTCAGCATACAAAGGGCTTAGTCATAAAATATTAAATATTGATGTTCCAATTGCTTTAGGAATTTCTGTTTTATTTATAAGAAGTTCAATTGAGATAATTTTAGATATTGGAACAGGTTTTTTTGATAGCCTAACCGGATTGATTTTCTTTTTATTATTGGGTAAATTTTTTCAACAAAAAACATATAATTATTTATCGTTTGAACGAGATTATAAATCGTACTTTCCAATTGCAGTTACAAAAATAGTAGATGGAATAGAAAAAAGTATTGAGGTTAAAGATATTCAAAAAGGAGATAGATTACTAATAAGAAACGAAGAACTAATACCTGTTGATGGAATTTTAATTAATGGAAATGCTTCTATAGATTATAGTTTTGTAACAGGTGAGTCTGTACCTGTTGATAAACAATCTGGCGATAAATTATTTGCAGGAGGAAAACAAACTGCCGGAGCAATTGAAATGGAAGTTTTAAGTACAATTTCTCAAAGTTATCTAACTCAGTTATGGAGTAACGATATTTTTAATGATAATGAAGATATTACTATTAAAAATATTACAGATTCCATTAGCAAATATTTCACAGTAGCTGTTTTAACAATTGCTTTTTTTGCAGGTATTTACTGGTATTTTTATAATTCAACCATGGCATTTAATGTTGTAACGGCAGTTCTAATAATAGCTTGTCCATGTGCTTTGGCTTTATCAGCACCATTTGCCATTGGAAATATGTTACGAATTTTTGGCTATAAAAAATTCTATTTAAAAAATGCTGAAACACTTGAGAATATTTCAAAAGTAAGTACTATTATTTTTGATAAAACGGGCACTATAACTTCAAGTAAAAAAACAGAATTAAAATACATAGGAGAAGAATTATCTTCAGAAGAAATAAAAACAGTAAAAAGCGTTTTAAGGGCTTCAAATCATCCGTTGAGCAGAACACTCTACGAAAATTTACAAGTTGAGGTATTAAATGAAAAACCTACATTTTTTGAAGAAATACTTGGGAAAGGAATTTCAGCAATTATTAATGGTGAAAAAATTGATTTAGGTTCTGCTAGTTTTATTGGAGTAGATTCTGGTAATATTTATGAAACTACTATCCATATTAAAATAAATAATAAAGTAAAAGGTTACTATCTTTTTAAAAATAGTTATAGAGAAGGAACAAAAAATGTTTTTGAAGAGCTTTCAAAAAAATATAATTTGGTTATTTTATCGGGTGATAATGAAGGAGAAAAGAGTTTTTTAGAAAAATTACTACCTAATAAAACACAATTTAGATTTAACCAAAAACCTGAAAGTAAACTAGAATTTATTAAGCAATTACAAGAAAAAGGAGAGAAGGTAATGATGATTGGAGATGGATTAAATGATGCCGGAGCATTGGCTCAAAGTAACGTTGGAATAGCTATTTCTGAAGATGTAAATGTATTTTCACCTGCTTGTGATGCTATACTTGATGCTAAACTTTTTAACAAATTACCAAAGTTTTTAACACTTTCTAACAAAACAGTATCAATAATAAAAGCAAGTTTTATTCTGTCATTTTTTTATAACGTTATTGGTATGTATTTTGCTTTGACAGGTCAATTAACTCCTGTTGTTGCCGCTATTCTAATGCCTTTAAGTTCAATTAGTACCGTTGTTTTTGTAACAATTCTCACAAATTGGATTTCAAAAAAAATATAAGTTAGCAAAAATATCATTATGTATTTTTTTATTTTTACATGATAATTATCATAGTTTTATGTAAAATAAAAAATATATTTTTGCCTCTAGAGCTATATGCTTTAAAATCTAGTAACTAAAAAATGGAAGTAGTTTATATCACAATAGGCGTTAGTGTTATTGTAGCCATATTTTTCTTCATTGTGTTTATTGTATCAGTTAAATCTGGTCAGTATGATGATACTTATACTCCTTCTGTTCGTATGTTGTTTGATGATGAATTGGTTACTGAAAAAAAGAAAACAAACAATAAATCTATAAAAACTAACAATTAATCAAACAAATATGGAAAAAGAACAGTTTTATTATGATAATAAAATCGTAAAAATGTTTCTTTGGGCTACAATTCTTTGGGGAGTTGTAGGGATGTTAGTAGGGCTTACCGTAGCACTACTTTTTATTTTCCCAGGGTTATTGGAATTCGCAGGATCTGATAATGCAATTTCATGGTTAAGCTTTGGCCGTTTACGTCCGTTACATACCAATGCAGTAATTTTTGCTTTTGTAGGTAATGGAATATTTTTAGGAACGTATTATTCAACTCAAAGATTACTTAAAACAAGAATGTTTAATGATGTTCTAAGTAGAATTCATTTTTGGGGATGGCAAGCTATAATAGTTTCAGCAGCAATTACATTACCACTTGGATTTACATCAACTAAAGAATATGCCGAATTGGAATGGCCAATTGATTTAGCAGTTGTTTTTGTATGGGTGATTTTTGGTATAAATTTAATAGGAACAATATTAAAAAGGAGACAACGCCATATTTATGTAGCAATTTGGTTTTATATTGCTACATTAGTTACTATAGCTGTTCTGTATATTTTCAATAATTTGGAAATGCCTGTAACGGGTTTTAAAAGTTATTCTGTATACTCAGGTGTACAAGATGCTTTAGTTCAATGGTGGTACGGGCATAATGCAGTAGCATTTTTCTTAACAACACCTATTTTAGGTTTAATGTATTATTTTGTTCCAAAAGTAGCTAACAGACCGGTTTATTCTTATAGACTTTCAATTGTTCACTTTTGGTCTTTAATATTCATATACATTTGGGCAGGACCACACCATTTATTATATACAGCCTTACCAGAATGGGCACAAAATTTAGGCACTGTATTCTCAGTAATGCTAATTTTCCCTTCATGGGGTGGTATGATTAATGGTTTACTTACATTGCGTGGTGCTTGGGATAAAGTTCGTGAAAATCCGGTTTTAAAATTCTTTGTAGTGGCAATTACCGGCTATGGTATGGCTACATTTGAAGGACCTATGTTATCATTTAAAAATTTAAATGCAATTGGGCATTATACTGATTGGATTGTAGGTCACGTACATATTGGTGCTTTAGCTTGGAACGGGTTTATGATAGCGGGTATTATCTATTGGTTAGCTGAAAAACTTTGGAAAACGCCTTTATATTCTAAAAAACTGGCAAATACACATTTTTGGTTAGGCACTTTAGGGATTTTATTTTATGCAATTCCTTTATATGTAGCAGGATTTACTCAAGCATTTATGTGGAAACAATTTAATCCTGATGGAACATTAGTTTATGGTAACTTTTTAGAAACTGTAACTCAAATTTTGCCTATGTATGCAATGCGTGCTATTGGTGGTACATTGTATTTAGCAGGGTTCATCTTATTAGCAGTAAATGTTATTAAAACTGCACAAGCCGGTTCAACTGTTGAAGATGAATTAGCTGAAGCAGCACCATTGAAGAAAATTACAGGTAGACGTATCGCTGGTGAAGGGCTACATACTTGGCTGGAAAGAAAAACCATTTTATTTACAGTATTAACAACTGTTGCGATTTTAATAGGAGGTTTGGTAGAAATAGTACCGCTAATTTTAGTAAAATCAAATGTAACAACAATTGAAAGTGTAAAACCATATACACCGTTAGAATTAGAAGGTAGAGATATTTATATACGTGAAGGATGTAACAACTGTCACTCACAAATGATCCGTCCTTTCCGTTCTGAAGTTGAGCGTTATGGAGAATATTCAAAAGCCGGTGAATTTGTGTACGATTTTCCTTTCTTATGGGGATCTCGTAGAACAGGACCGGATGTACATAGAATAGGAGGTAAGTATAATGACAATTGGCATTTTAATCACATGTCAGACCCTCGTTCAACTTCTCCGGGATCAATTATGCCTCGCTATTCATGGCTGCTTAAAAATGATTTAAACGCTTCTGATCTGGAAATTAAAATGGAAGCTTTAGCCGGTTTAGGAGTACCTTATACTTCAGAAGAAATTGCAGGAGCAAAACAAGAATTATTGGCACAGGCTAAAGAAATTGAAAATAACCTAAGACAAGATCCTGAATTTGTAAAAAATTATGGTAATAGTAATATGCAAAATAAAGAAATAGTTGCGTTAATTGCTTATTTACAAAGATTAGGAACTGATATAAAGGCAAATACTAATACAGCTTTAAAATAATTTATCATGTTAAAATTTATAAAACATAATTTAGAAGGTATTGACGGTGTAGAAATCTATCCTATCATTTCATTAGTACTTTTCTTTGTAGTATTTGTAACAATGTTTGTGTTTGTTTTAAGGTTACCTAAACAAAGAATTGAAGAAATAAGTCAATTGCCTCTTGATAACGATAACAATATTAAAGAAATTAGCCATGAATAAAAATTCAGAAAAGATATCAGGTTGGAAAAGATTTTTAAAATCTATGACCAAAGCCAAAGAAATTGAAAACGAAGAAGATATAATGCTTGATCATGATTATGATGGCATAAAAGAATTAGATAATGTTTTACCTCCATGGTGGTTAGCAGGTTTTTATATTACAATAGCAATTAGCATATTTTATTATACACAAGTATTTTTTAATTCAGAAAAATACAGTCAAGCTAAAGAATATGCTACAGAAGTAGCTGAAGGTAAAGCAGCTATTGAACAGTATAAAAAAGAGCATCCGGAATTATTTGATGATTCAAATATTGTTGCTTTGACTGATGATGAAAATATAGCTAAAGGTAAAGAGTTATTCAATACAAAAACTTGTACTGCTTGTCATTTAGCAGATTTAGGTGGAAGTATTGGACCAAACTTAACAGATAATACTTGGATAAATGGTGAAAATGGAGGGGTAAAAGATATTTATACTGTAATTACAAAAGGAGGAAGACCAGGTAAAGGAATGATAGCCTGGGAAAGTACAATAAGCAGAGAAGAGAGAATTCAATTAGCCAGTTATATTATTTCAATGCAAGGTTCTACACCTGCTAATCCAAAAGCACCTGAAGGTGATATAATTTGGCCTAAAGAATAATATTAAAAAATTAGCTTTTTTGAGAGCTATGTTTTTGATTTTTTTAGTTAGTAGTCAAACGAGTGAGGGTAAATAGTTGATATTTAATTTTTTAAATGATATTAACTTTTTCTCCTCATTCTTTTTTTATTTTAAGTAACTACTGAAATGCGTTTAACAACTTATATTTATTTTTAACTTTAAATTATGTGACTTTTGTATCGTATTTGTTGAGCAATTAACTATAAATTAGCAAAATAAAAAATAAAGAACAGCCTTTAAAGTAATATGGGACAACAAGACAAAGAAATTTTTAGAGATTCTATTGGAACTATAGATGAAAGTGGTAAAAGAAAGTTTATTTTTCCAAAAAAACCAAAAGGTATTTACTATAAATATAGAACAATTGTAAGTTGGTTTTTATTGGCTTTTCTAATTCTAGCTCCATTTATAAAAATAAAAGGAAATCAATTTTTGTTATTTAATGTAATAGAAAGAAAATTTCACATTTTTGGTTTTCCTTTTTGGCCTCAAGATTTTCATTTATTGGTAATTTCAATGCTTTTGAGTGTAGTTTTTGTGATACTTTTTACGGTAGTTTTTGGGAGAATATTTTGTGGTTGGGTGTGTCCTCAAACCATATTTATGGAAATGGTTTTTAGAAAGGTAGAGTATTTAATTGAAGGTGACAGAGCTAAACAAATAAAGTTAGATAAACAAGAATGGAATGCCGAAAAAATTAGAAAGAGATTGTTAAAATGGACAGTATTTTTTATCATTTCATTTATAATTGCAAACGTATTTTTAGCTTACTTAATTGGTTCCGATATTGTTTTACAATATATAACTGAAGGTCCTTTAAAGCATTTACAAACTTTAATTTATCTTTTAGCTTTTACAGGAGTATTCTATTTTATATTTGCTTGGTTTAGAGAACAAGTATGTATAATTGTTTGTCCGTATGGAAGATTACAAGGTGTATTACTCGATAATAAATCTATCAATGTAGCTTATGATTTTGTTAGAGGAGAAGGAGATAATGGCAGAAAAAAATTACGAAAAGGAGAAAATAGAGAAGAGCTAGGGCATGGAGATTGTATAGACTGTAAGCAATGTGTGCAAGTATGCCCAACAGGAATTGATATTAGAAATGGTACGCAATTAGAATGTATTAATTGTACAGCTTGTATAGATGCTTGTGATGAGGTAATGGACAAAACCGGTTTTGATAAAGGGTTGATACGTTATGCATCTGAAGATAATATTGAAAAGAAAGAGAAATTTAAATTTACGCCACGTTTGATTGCTTATTCAGTTATTTTAACCATTTTAGCAACAGTTTTAGTTGTAATGTTATTTTTGAGAAATGATGTGGAAGCAACTGTATTAAGGTTACCGGGACAAACATTTCAAACTACTGAAACTACAGTTAAAAATGTATATACATTTAAATTGATAAATAAAACTACTAATGATTTTAGTAATGTAGAACTTAAGTTGATCTCACATGCAGGAAATATACAAATGATGGGAGGGAATACAAGTATTAAAAAACAAGGATTACAAGAAGGTACTTTATTTATTGAGATAAATAAAAAAGATTTAAATTCGTCTAAAGAAAAAGTTAAAATTGGTGTTTATTCGAATGAAAAATTAATCGAAACAACATCAACCAATTTTACAGGACCTATAAAAATAAATTAGATGAAATTTAAAATAAGTTGGCCAACAGGAATCATAGTATCAATTGTTGCTTTTATAATATTTATACTGTCTTTTGTTTATAGAGTAACTTTTATGCCCGAGTACGATCATCATTTGGTATCGGAAGAATATTATAAAGACGAGTTAAACTATCAGCAAGAAATTAATAAACTTAATAAAGCTGCAGAATTGAAAGAAAACATTAGTTTAAAAAAAGTTGATGAGGGGTTGTTAATTGTTTTTCCGTCCGAATTTGATGCTTCGACAATTAAAGGAACTATTTTTTTTCAAAGAATGTCAAATGATAAAATAGATTTTAAATTTCCAATTGATCTGCAAAAAAACGAGTTTTTAATTAAAGATGAAAATTTAGTGTCTGGAAGATGGGATGTAAAAATTGATTGGACTGCAAATAACACTTCGTATCTTTACAAAGAAAAATTAACGTATTAGTTGTTATAATTATGCTTTGGACAGCATTAGTTTTGGGATTGGCTGGAAGTTTTCATTGTTTTGGTATGTGTGGACCAATAGCATTTGTATTACCTGTTGACAGGTCAACCAAAGCCAGATCGTTATTTCAAATTTTTTTATATCATTTAGGAAGATTGATAAGCTATTCGCTTATCGGTTTGTTGTTTGGATTTATAGGGAAAGGACTTTATTTGGCTGGTTTTCAGCAACGTTTATCCATTTTGATGGGATTTGTTATGATCCTTTTAGTCATAATCCCGGTATCAATTTTTAATAAATACAATTTTTCAAAACCACTGTACAAATTAATTTCAAAGGTTAAAACAAAATTAGGTTTTTACTTAACTAAAAGGTCAAACAAAGCATTATTTTCAATTGGTTTTTTTAACGGATTTTTACCTTGTGGTTTGGTTTATATGGCATTAATAGGCTCAATATCAACAGGAAGTGCTTCCCTTGGAGCTTTATATATGGCTTTATTTGGGTTAGGAACTGTTCCAATGATGAGTGCAGCAGTTGTTTTAGGAAATTTTGTAAATTTATCTTTTCGCACAAGAATTCAAAAAATAATACCTGTTTTTGTGGTTATAATAGGATTATTATTTATTTTGCGAGGATTAGGTTTAGGAATTCCTTATATTTCGCCATCCGATGCAAAATTACAAATATCGAATAATCCTACTAATTGTATAACAGTTGAAAAGAACGATTAATTATGGAAGAAACTCCAAAATTAACTGCTGAAGACTTTGAAAAAGCATCTTCAAATGAAGAACTTTTGCAAATTATTAAGCAGAAAAATATTAATATAGATAAAGTTAAAAAGCGCTTATTTTACGATGAAGAGCTAAGAAAATTACAAATTGAACTTGTAAAACTACAGCAATGGATTTCAAAAAATAAAAAGCGCGTAATCATAATTTTTGAAGGAAGAGATGCCGCCGGTAAAGGAGGTAATATCAGAAGGTTTACAGAGCATTTAAACCCTCGATCAATGCGTTTAGTAGCATTAACTAAGCCTACTGAAGTTGAACGTGGCCAATGGTATTTTAGACGTTATATTAGAAAATTACCCAACCCTGGAGAAATTGTTTTTTTTGATAGAAGTTGGTACAATAGGGCAGTTGTTGAACCTGTTATGGGATTTTGTAATGATGTTCAATATGAACAATTTATGGTTCAAGTATCCGAATTTGAACACATGTTGTATGAAGATGGAGCTGTTTTAATTAAATTTTGGTTTTCAATTTCTAAATCAGAGCAATTAGCACGATTTAATTCAAGATTGGCAACGCCATTAAAGCGCTGGAAGTTTAGCCCTGTTGATAAAAGAGGTCAGGAATTATGGGATGCATATTCGCATTATAAAGAACAAATGTTCAGTAGAACACATACCAGTTACAGCCCTTGGATTACAGTAAAAGCTAACGATAAAAAAATGGCTCGTTTAGAGTGTATAAGGTATGTTTTATCTCAATTTGATTATGATGGAAAAAAAGAATCATTAACTACATTATTCCCTGATCCAAATATTATAACAAGGTATTATCGTTCATCTAACCAAATTGATTAATTATGGAGAAATTTAAGTTAACTCAAGCAGATGTCGATTTACTAAACACAAATAAAGGTTTAACAGCAATTTTGTCAAAAGAACCTTATAATTTAGAAAAAGCTTTAAGATACGTAAAGTATGAAAAACGGTTAAAAAAATTACAAGTTGAATTGGTTAGACTTCAATCTTGGGCTATAGAAGAAAAAGAAAAAGTTATCATAATTTTTGAAGGCAGAGATGCTGCAGGTAAAGGTGGTGCTATAAGAAGAATAACCGAACGAATAAATCCACGACATTATAGAATTGTAGCTTTGCCAAAACCTACAGTTGATGAGCAAACGCAATGGTATTTTCAGCGTTATGTAAATCAGTTTCCTAAAGCAGGGGAAATTGTTTTTTTTGATAGGAGTTGGTATAACAGATCTGTTGTTGAACCTGTTATGGGGTTTTGTACTCAAGAAGAATATGAGGTTTTTATGAACCAGATCAATAATTTTGAACGTATGATTACCGAATCAGGAATACGATTGGTTAAAATTTATATGTCAATTTCAAAAAGAGAACAACAAAAGCGTTTTGAGGAAATAAAAAAGAATCCTCTTAAACAATGGAAAATGACTCCTGTTGATGAAAGAGCTCAAGAATTATGGGATGTTTATACGGAGTATAAAAATAAAATGTTTGAAAAAACAAAAGATGGACCTGTACCATGGAAAATTATAAAAGCCAACAGAAAAACCTATGCAAGAGTGGCTGTTATAAATCATATTTTAAAAAGTATTCCTTACGATAAAAATAAGGAAGTTTAATAAAAAAGGCTCAATTTAAATTGAGCCTTTTTTATTTTAACTATCTTCGGTTAAAACCCAATCTCCTTTTTGAATAAGCGGAATGGCTTGTTTATATTTTAAAGATTTATTTTCTCCAGTCATTACATTTTTAATTGTTACATGCTCATTTCTACCGATTTTACGTTCAGTACGTACAATAGTCTCAATAACTTGTGGTTGCTGGGTTTGATTTGTCTGAGTACCTTCTGTTGGACTATGATATTCTTCTTTACTTAGTTGAACTTTTTCACGTTTTTGTTCTCTTGCTTGCGAAACTTGTTTAGCATCTTGAGAAGGTAATTCACCTTTAAATAAGAAAGATAAAACTTCTTTATTTACTTTGTCAAGCATAGAATTAAACAATTCAAAAGATTCAAATTTGTAAATTAATAACGGATCTTTTTGCTCATAAGTAGCATTTTGAACAGATTGTTTTAATTCGTCCATTTGACGTAAATGATCTTTCCAAGTATCATCAATAATTGCTAAAGTAATATTTTTTTCAAAATCTGTTACAAGTTCTTTTCCTTCAGATTCGTAAGCTTCTTTTAAGTTTGTTATAACTTTTAACTCTTTTGTGCCATCGGTAAAAGGAACAACAATTCGTTCGTATTTATCACCTTGGTTTTCATAAACATCTTTTATTACCGGATATGCTGCTTTTGCGCTTCGTTCTAATTTTTCTTTATAATGCTTGTAAACAACATCAAAAAGCTGATCGGTTAGTTCTTGTTCAGAAAGAGATTTAAATTCTTCTTCATTAAAAGGAGAACTTGTTGATGAAAAGCGAATTAGTTCAAATTCAAAGTTATTATAATCATTTGTAATTTTATTTTCTCTTATTAATGAATTACAAGTATCATAAACCATATTTACAATGTCTACTTGTAAACGCTCACCATATAACGCATGTCTTCTACGTTTGTAAACAACTTCACGTTGAGAGTTCATAACATCATCATATTCTAATAAACGTTTACGTACACCAAAGTTGTTTTCTTCTACTTTGCGTTGTGCTCTTTCAATAGATTTTGTAATCATAGAATGTTGAATAACTTCACCTTCTTGTAAGCCCATTCTGTCCATCATTTTGGCAATTCTTTCAGAACCAAATAAACGCATTAAATTATCTTCTAATGATACATAGAATTGTGAAGAACCTGGATCTCCTTGACGTCCTGCACGTCCACGTAACTGACGGTCTACACGTCTTGAATCGTGTCGTTCAGTACCAATAATGGCCAAACCTCCTGCTTTTTTAACCTCATCAGATAATTTAATATCAGTACCACGACCAGCCATGTTTGTTGCAATGGTAACTATACCGGCATGTCCTGCTTCAGCAACAATATCGGCTTCTTTTTTATGTAATTTAGCATTTAACACATTGTGTTTAATTTTTCTGATGCCAAGCATTCTGCTTAATAATTCAGAAATTTCTACAGATGTTGTACCTACTAAAACAGGGCGACCTTGATTTACTAACGCATCAATTTCTTCAATAACGGCATTGTATTTTTCACGTTTGGTTTTAAAAACTAAATCTTGCCTGTCATCTCGTATTAATGGTTTGTTTGTAGGAATTTCAACAACATCTAATTTATAAATATCCCAAAACTCACCAGCTTCAGTAATAGCAGTACCAGTCATACCGGATAGTTTTCGATACATTCTGAAATAATTTTGAAGGGTAACTGTTGCGTAAGTTTGTGTAGCATCTTCAATTTTTACATTTTCTTTCGCCTCAATTGCTTGATGTAAACCATCTGAATAACGACGCCCTTCCATAATACGTCCGGTTTGTTCATCAACTATTTTCACTTTATCATCCATTATCACATATTCAATATCTTTTTCAAATAATGTATATGCTTTTAACAGTTGATTCATTGTGTGAATTCGTTCGCTTTTAATACTGAATTCACGATATAGTTCTTCTTTTTTATTTGCTATTTCTTCCGGAGATTCAAATTCTTTTTCAATTTGTCCAATTTCAGTACTTAAATCTGGTAGAATAAAGAAATTTTCGTCGCCACCATCACCGGATAAAAATGTAATTCCTTTATCGGTTAACTCAATAGAGTTATTCTTTTCGTCGATAACAAAATATAATTCTTCATCAATTTTTGGCATTTCACGGTTGTTGTCTTGCATGTAATAATTCTCCGTTTTTTGCAAAATCTGTTTAACGCCTTCCTGACTTAAGTATTTGATTAAAGCTTTACTTTTAGGCAATCCTCTAAAAACACGAAGTAATAAAAAACCTCCTTCTTTAGTGTCACCTTCACTTATCAATTTTTTTGCTTCAGCCAATACTCCGGTAAGGTAATTACGTTGAATTGAAACTATTTTATCTACACTTGGCTTCAATTCGTTAAATTCATGGCGATCTGCATTTGCTGTTGCTCCTGATATAATTAACGGTGTACGAGCATCATCAATTAAAACCGAGTCAACCTCATCAACTATGGCATAGTTGTGAGGGCGTTGTACTAAATCGTTTGGAGAGTGCGCCATATTATCGCGTAAATAATCAAACCCAAATTCGTTGTTAGTACCATAAGTGATATCAGCATTATAGGCTTTTCTACGTGCATCGGAATTTGGTTGGTGGTGATCGATGCAATCAATACTTAGTCCATGAAATTCAAAAATTGGTCCCATCCAGGCAGCATCACGTTTTGCCAAATAATCGTTAACTGTTACAACATGAACTCCTTTTCCTGTAAGTGCATTTAAATAAACCGGTAATGTAGAAACCAATGTTTTACCTTCACCAGTCATCATTTCTGCTATTTTACCTTGATGTAATACAGCACCACCAATCAGCTGAACATCGTAATGAATCATATCCCAAGTAACTTCTTTTCCTTGTGCATCCCAAGTATTTGCCCAAATAGCTTTTTCATTATCTAAAGAAATGTTTTCTCTTATTGCTGACAGTTCACGATCGAATGGGGTTGCAGTTACAGTAATAGTTTCATTTTCGGTAAAACGTTTGGCGGTTTCTTTAATTACAGCAAATGCTTCAGGCATTATTTCAAGTAATTTTTTTTCTGAAACTTCATAAGATTCATCCTCTAAATTGTCTATTTCAGCATATATTTCTTCTTTTCTATCAATATTAGCTTCATGTGCTTCTTCTTCTAGTTCTTTAATTTTACTAGTAAATTCACTTGTGGCTTCAGCTATTTGTTGTTTAAAATAATTGGTTTTATCTCTTAATTGATCATTTGTAAGATTAGCTATTTCTTTCTCGAAAGTAGTTACTTTTGTAACAATTGGTTGTAGTAGTTTTAAGTCTTTTTTCTTTTTATCTCCAACAAATGCCTTCAAAACTGTATTTAGAATACTCATATTTTATGATATCAAATTTTTAAAATTTATCTATTTTTATAGTGTAATTAATATCGCTATTTATAGTTAGCGAATTTAAAATATTTTTAAGTTTAATTGTCTTAAATTATATTTAAAATTGTTTTTAAAGCAAAAAAAAAGCCTCAATCGAGACTTTTTTTATTTTTATACGTTTATTTAATATTCATCCTCATTCCAAAGATAATCTTCTTCAGAAGGGTAGTCTGGCCATATTTCTAGAATTGACTCAAAATTTTCATCTTCATCTTCAATTTCTTGAAGATTTTCCACAACTTCTAAAGGAGCTCCTGTTCTAATAGCATAATCAATTAACTCATCCTTTGTTGCTGGCCAAGGTGCATCTGCTAAATATGATGCTAATTCTAATGTCCAATACATATACTTTCTTGTATTAAATTTTTTGCAAAAATAATTTTTTTACTCAAAAAGTCAAGTTTTTTATTGTTTTTTTTCATATTTAAAAAGAACTTTTTAAAACTTCTCAGGAATCCACTTAATTTCTTGAGCTTTTTTATCTATTGTCAATTTTCGTGCCAGTACAAAAAGGTAGTCAGAAAGTCTATTTAAATAGACTAAAATTAGGTTGTCAATTGTACTTTCATCACTTAAATGTGTGGTAATTCGTTCGGAACGACGGCAAACACATCGAGCTATGTGACAAAATGACACTAAAGTGTGTCCGCCGGGCAAAATAAAGTGAGTCATTTCAGGTAAACTTTCGTTCATTTTATCAATTTCATTTTCTAATAGTGTAACAGATTGATTGTTTATTTTTTGGATATTCAATCGTTCTTTACCGCTTTTAAGAATTTCTTTTTCGGGAGGTGTAGCCAACATTGAACCAATTGTAAATAACTCATTTTGAATTTTTAGGAGTATTTTGGAAGTGTTACTGTCAATTTCTTGATCTTTAATTAAACCAATATATGAGTTTAATTCATCAATGGTACCATATGCTTCAATGCGTAAATGATATTTTGGAACTCTTGTGCCTCCAAAAAGTGAAGTTTGTCCTTTATCACCTGTTTTAGTATATATTTTCATAAGTTTAAAGTAGCTATATTTTGTGCTAATTTACTAGTTAAATTCGTATTGTAAAATGTTGTTTGGCTTGTTCTTTTCTAAAAAAAACAAATCCCCAAAAAAATATATCAATGGTAATCGTTACTTTAGGATGGTTTTTTATCTCTTTCCAAGCTAGTTGCATTTCTTTTGACCAATTAATATCATCAAAAATAAAAACGGAATCATTATGTATGGTACTTAAACATTGTCTAAAATATTTTAAGGTTGCATCTTTGGTATGATTTCCATCAAAATAAATTAAATCGAATTGCTTATTATTGATAGTTAAAGGGATAGTGTTGTTAAAATTACCAGTAACCAGTTTAATAGTATTGAAATTATTTGCTTTAAAAAGTTCTTGAGCAATACTGGCAGTATTTTCACAGCCTTCTAAAGAAATAATTTGAGCATTTGGATTTCCAATACTTAAAGCAGAAGTACCCAAACCTACAGAAGTCCCAATTTCTAAAATAGTTTGTGGCTTAAAATACTCAATTACTCGTATTAATAATAATGCTCGTTTTGTACTTATTCCTGCAATTTTAGCTATATCCGATACCTTTCTGTTATTACTTTTAAAAGTTTTAGAGCCATTACCAAAATCTGTAACAGTTATGATTTTTTTGTTACTATTTAGCCATTGTTTAATAGTAATGAATGAATTAATTTTGGACTTATTAGTTTTAGTATAAAAGCATTTTGTTACTAAATTATATACAAAAGGAGAATGTACACCATGTTGATTAGTAGATGTTTTTAAAAACCTAAAAAAGGATGTAATTTTAAACCACATAAATGCTTATTTTAATGCGAAAATACTAGAAAAATTATTTTAATAAGCTATTAAAAATTATATTTGTCTTGCTCTCAATTAATTTATATGAAGAAACTTTTTTTTTACATTCTATTTTTAAGCATTTTATCATCGTGTGTGACAAGTAAGCAAATGACTTATTTTCAAGGTGAACCTATAAGTAAATCTGACATTTATAAATTGAATAATGAGCCTTACCGATTACAAGTAAATGATATTTTATATATTGATATTAAGGCAAGTAATCCTGAAATTGTGTCAATGTTTAAAAGTGGAGGTGAAACATCAAGTGGTAATTTATATTTTTCTGGTTATACGGTTGACAGACACGGTAATATTAGAATACCATATATAGGCGATTTAAATGTTTTAGGGTACACTGAAAATGAAGTTAGAAAAAAAATTGAAAGTGAATTAACCAAGTTTTTTAAAAATCCTGAGTTAATTTTTGTTACAGCTAAATTAGGAGGAATACAGTTTATCGTTACCGGTGAAGTAGGTTCTCCGGGAACCATTAATTTATCGCAAAATCAGGTTTCGATAATCGATGCAATTGCTAATGCAGGAGAAATTACCCCACTTGGAAATAGGTCGGATGTAACAATTATAAGAAATTCTTTAGATGGTGTTAAAAAATATAAACTCGATTTAACAAATATAGATGTTTTTAATTCAGAGAATTTTTATGTTCAACCAAATGATATTATTTATGTTTCGCCATTAAAACAAAAATCTTGGGGAACAGGTACTACAGGACTGCAAACATTTTCAACTATAGTAACAATTTTATCTTTTGTTGTTAGTTCTGTATTATTAGTTAAAAATTTATAAATTAGAATGGATAATAGATTTAAACTAGATATAAATACTAGTGAACAAATTTCTGACATTAAAGATTATTTATTTCGTATAATTTCGAATTGGAAATGGTTTTTGTTAACCATTCCAATTGCTTTAGCAATTGCATATTATAAAAATATTTCTTCTCAAAAAGTATATGGATTATCTACCACAATAGAGGTAAAAGAAAAGAATAATCCGTTATTTTCATCTGGTACAAACATAGCTTTTAACTGGGGAGGTGTAAGTGATAAAGTAGAGTCTATAAGAAAAACATTAACATCTCGTACTCATAATGAAAAAGTTATTAAAGAGCTTGAGTTTTATATAGAATATTATAAACAAGGACGCTTTAGAATGGAAGATGTTTATGGTAAAACACCTTTTAAAATAAAATTACAACCTAATCAATATCAGCTAATCAATTCGCTTATTAAAATTGATTTTATTGACAACGAAAGCTATAAATTAACTGTTGAATTTAATCCTGAGAGTACTTATCAGCTTATCAATTATAAAGATGAATCAGAAAAGAAATATAAAACAGATAATTTTACTTTTTCTCAAATATTTTTGATTGATGAATATATAAATTTACCTTTTTTAAAAGCTCAAATTGTTTTAATAAATGATTCTAATGTTTTAAAAGATCAATCTTATTTTGTTGAATTAAAATCCATTACCCAAGTAACAGGGAAATATAGAAATGTTAGAGCCCAAGGATTACAAGGAACATCACTTGTAGAAATATCTTCAACAGGTGAAAATAAAAAAAGGCTGGTAGATTATTTAAATAAAACCGTTGAAGTATTGGCAAAAGATGAGTTAGATCAAAAAACAAACTATGCTTATAGTACAAAAGAATTTATTGATGAACAATTTAAAAATACATCGGATAGTTTAAAAATAATTGAAGATAATATAGGTAAGTTTAAGCAAGAAAATGCTATTTACAATTTATCGGCACAAGGAGGTGAAATTTTTTCACAAACAACAGGTTTAGATCAAATTCAAAAACAACTTACCGATAGAATTGAATATTTTGATAATTTAGAAAGTTATATTAAAACACATTCTGATTACTCCAAAATACCGGCTCCGGCTATTATTAATATTGAAGATGAAGCTATTTCTAGCATGGTAGGTGAATTAACACGCCTTTCAATCGAAAAGGAAAGGTTATCTAAAGAAGTTACAGCTAGTCATCCATCATTAAAACTTAAAAGCCAAGAAATTGAAACAACTCGAAACGTTCTTTTAGAAAATTTATCATCATTAAAGCAAGCAACAGTAGTAAGTTTAAATAATAGTAAAAAAAGGTTAAGCAGTTATAATTATCAGCTTAATAAACTTCCTACTAAAGAGCAAAAACTTATAAATTTTGAAAGAAAATATAGTTTAATAGAATCTAACTTTGTGTGGTTAATGCAAAAGCGGTATGAGGCTGATATTGCAATTGCAGCTAGTGTTTCTGATATTTCAGTATTAGATACTGCTAAAGATACTGGGCAAGGTTCAATTTTACCAAGAACTTCTTTTAATTATATGGTAGCGTTATTACTGGGAATTATTTTGCCGTTATTTGTAATTATTGCTAAAGAAGTTTTAGATAATAAAATTTATACACCAGAAGAAATTGAACGAATATCTCCAATTCCACTTTTAGGAGTTATAGGAAAAAATACATATGATACTAATTTAGCTGTTTTTACAAAACCAAAATCAAGTTTAGCGGAATCATTTAGGTCATTACGTTCAAACATTCAATTTTTGTTTGGAAGAAATGTAAAAGAAAAATCAAAAACAATAGTTGTAACATCTTCTGTTAGTGGTGAAGGTAAAACGTTTGTTTCCATAAATATGGCTACGGTTTTTGCTTTAGGTGGTAAAAAAACAATTTTGGTAGGGCTAGATTTGCGGAAACCTAAAATATTTGACGATTTTGAAATTTCAAATAAAACAGGGATTGTTAACTATTTAATTTCAGAAGCAACTAAAGAAGAAATTATCCAAAAAACAAAAGTACCTAATTTAGATGTTATTACCTCAGGTCCTGTACCTCCTAATCCTTCAGAATTAATTATCAGTCCTTCAACTGAAGAATTGATTAAAAGCTTAAAAGAAGATTATGAATATATAATTTTAGATACTCCTCCAATAGGTTTAGTTAGTGATGCTATTGAAGTGATTAAGTATGCAGATACAACAATGTATGTAATAAGACAAGGTTATTCGTATAAAGGAATGCTTAAAATGATTAACGAGAAGTATTTAAAAGAAGAAATAGCTAATATTAGTATAGTTTTTAACGACTTTAAAATAAAATCTAAATATGGCTATGGGTATGGCTACGGATATAGTTATGGCTATGGTAAATATGGACACACTTATAGTGAGGATGAGAAAAAGTCTTTTTTTAAGAAATTATTAAAACTGATAAAAAAATAAATTATATTTCTTTTCCTTCAATAAAAACTTTATCAATTTGATGATTTCCAAACGAATATGGAATAAATCCAAAACTCGGGATTTCTTTTGTAATTATAAAATTGGCTTTTTTACCGATACAAATACTACCGTGAGTTTTTTCTAATCCCATGGCATAAGCACCATTTATGGTGGCAGCATTAATAGCTTCTTCCGGAGTCATTTTCATTTTAATAGAAGCTGTTGAAATTACAAAATTCATATTTCCTGATGGAGTAGAACCAGGGTTATAATCTGTTGCTAAAGCTAAGGGCAATCCGGCATCTATAATTTTTCTTGCAGGTGTGTAAGGAATGCTCAAAAAGTAAGAACATGAAGGTAGTGCAACAGGCATTGTCTTTGTGTTTTTTAATTCCTTAATATCTTCATCTCTCATAATTTCTAAATGATCTACAGAAAGCGCATTGTAATTTACACCAACTTGAACACCTCCAATAGCAGTAAATTGATTTACATGAATTTTTGGAATTAAACCGTATTTTTTTCCTGCTTTTAACAACCTTTCTGTGTCCTGAACTGAAAAATATCCAGTTTCACAAAAAACATCAATAAATTCAGCTAAATTTTCATTTGCAACTATTGGTAGAATTTCATTAATAACATAATCTATATACGCTTTTTTGTTTTTTTTGAACTCAGAAGGTAGTGCATGTGCGGCTAAAAATGTTGCTTTAATGGTAATAGGATAATTTTCATTTAGTTTTTTAATTATTCTAAGCATTTTAAGCTCAGCATCTTTGGTTAAACCGTAACCCGATTTTATTTCAACAGCACCTGTTCCTAATTTCATTATTTCTTCAATCCGTTTTGCAGATTGTAGATATAAATCTTCTTCACTTGTATTTTGCAATGTTTTAGCCGAATTTAATATTCCACCACCATTGTTAGCTATCTCTTCATAGGTTAAACCGTTAATTCTGTCAACAAACTCCCGCTCTCTATTACCTGCATAAACAATATGCGTATGGCTGTCGCACCAAGTAGGTAGCACAATTCTATCTTTTGCATCAACATAATTATCAACTTCAAATTTTGAAATACTTTTCATGCTTCCAAAATCTTTAATCAAATCATCTTCAATTAATAAAAAGGCATTTTTAATTGTAGGTAAAATTTTCATTTCTTTACCACAAACCATTTCTTTTGAAATGCTTCCAACTTGTAATAATTCCTTTATATTGGTAATTAAAGTAGTCATATTTTATATAAAATTATAAGTTCAAATATACACATAATTTAAAAAGGATTAATTAGGCTTATTTTATTAAAAAAATGTTACAATAGTTACTATTTTTTAATGGAAAAAACAAGGAAATAAATTACGATTGAAGTATCTTTGCACAAAAATAAATAAAAATGAATAAAGCCATATATATTGCAACTAGTGAAGCCAATAGTGGTAAGTCAATTGTTGCATTAGGATTGATGAGAATGCTTTTAGGAAAAACTGCAAAAGTTGGTTATTTTAGGCCTATAATTGATGATATTGTTAAGGGTAAAAAAGATAATCATATAAACACAATTATTTCTCATTTTGATTTGGATTTAAATCCAGAAGAAGCTTATGCTTTTACTCGTAGTGAGTTTATTGCAAAACGTAACAAAGGTGAAGAAGGTGATATTTTTGATAAAATAATAGAAAAATACAAGGCCTTAGAAGAAAAAAATGATTTTATGTTAGTTGAGGGTACCGATTTTTCGGGTGAAGGAGCAGCCATAGAGTTAGATGCAAATATTTTAATTGCCAAAAATTTAGGAACACCGGTAATTATAGTTTCAAGCGGAGTAGGTAAAACACTTGATGAATTTATAGGAGAGTTACACTTGGCTTACGATTCTTTTAAAGAAAAAGAAGTTGAAGTTTTAGGTGTTGTAGCCAATAAAGTACAAGAACAAAATATTGAAATTGTTAAAAAAGGAGTAGAGAAAAATTTACCGGAAAGTATTTCAGTAAATGTAATACCATTAATTCCTTCATTAAATAACCCAACAATTAAAGAAATAGCAGAAGCAATTGATGCAAAAATTTTATTTGGTAAAGATCATCTAAACAATCAATCTTCAAAATTTATAGTGGGAGCAATGCAATTGAGAAATTATTTAAATCATTTATGTGAAAATTGTTTAATAATTACTCCTGGTGATAGAGCCGATATAATTTTAGGAGCTTTACAAGCTAATATTTCATCAAATTACCCAAAAATTGCTGGAATTGTTTTAACCGGCGGTATTAAACCAGAAGAACCTATTGTTAAATTGATAGATGGTTTATCTGAAGTTGTACCTATTCTATCTGTTGAAGAAGGAACGTTTGAAGTTGCCAATAAAATAGGAGCCGTACGTTCGCATATGTATGTTGGAAATAAAGAAAAAATTACAACTTCATTACATACTTTTGAAAAATACGTTGAGGTTGATAAGTTAAATGAAAAACTAATCACATTCAAAAATTCCGGAATTACTCCTAGAATGTTTCAATATAATTTATTGAAAAGAGCTAAAACTGTTCGTAAACATATTGTTTTACCTGAAGGTAATGATGATAGAATTATAACAGCTACTGCTAGGTTGGTTGAAGCTGATATAGTTGATTTAACTATTTTAGGTGAAAAAGAAAAAATTGAAAATACAATACATAGACTAGGATTAAAACTAGATATTAATAAAATAAATATAATTAACCCACTTAAATGTGAATGTCATGCTGAGTTTGCCAACACTTTATATGAATTAAGAAAAAATAAAGGGCTAACAATTGAGATGGCTGAAGACTTAATAGGCGATGTTTCATATTTTGGAACTATGATGGTGCATAAAGGATTGGCAGACGGAATGGTTTCTGGAGCGGCACATACAACACAACATACTATTAGACCGGCATTACAGTTTATTAAAACTAAACCTGATGTATCGGTTGTTTCTTCAGTCTTTTTTATGTGTTTGGAAGATAGAGTTTCGGTTTTTGGAGATTGTGCCATAAATCCTAACCCAACTTCTGAGCAATTGGCAGAAATCGCAATTTCATCAGCAGAGTCAAGTATTAACTTTGGAATGGAACCAAAAATTGCAATGTTATCTTATTCATCCGGAGCTTCTGGTAAAGGTGAAGATGTTGATATTGTTAGAAAAGCAACTGAAATTGTAAAAGCAAAAAGACCCGATTTGAAAGTTGAAGGACCAATTCAATACGATGCTGCCGTTGATGCTACAGTAGGAAAAAGTAAAATGCCGGATTCTGAAGTTGCAGGACAAGCAAACGTATTAATTTTCCCGGATTTAAATACAGGAAACAACACATATAAAGCAGTACAACGTGAAACAGGAGCACTAGCAATTGGCCCAATGTTACAGGGATTAAATAAACCGGTTAACGATTTAAGTAGAGGTTGTACAGTAGACGATATTTTTAACACTGTTATTTTAACAGCAATACAAGCGCAAGATATATAATGAAAATTTTAGTATTAAATTCAGGCAGTTCATCAATTAAATATCAATTGTTTAACATGCCTCAAGAGGAAGTGATATGCTCTGGTTTGGTAGAAAGAATTGGTCAGCAAAACGCTGAAATTCATTTCAAATCAACAGAGTATAAAATAGATGAGGTAATGGATATACCAAATCATAAAGTTGGTTTGGAACAAGTTGTAAACCTTTTACTTAATGAAAAAACAGGAGTTTTAAAATCTACTTCAGAAATTGATGCTGTTGGGCACAGAGTTGTACATGGAGGGAGTACGTTTTCTGATACAACAGTTATAAATCAAGAAGTAAAAGATAAAATAAAAACGTTATTTTCTTTAGCACCACAGCATAATCCGGCAAATTATGAAGGAATTATAGTTGCAGAAAATATGTTTCCAAAAGCTAAACAAATAGCAGTTTTTGATACAGCATTTCATCAAACAATACCTGTTGAAGCTTATAAATATGCTATTCCAAATAAATTTTTGGATGAAAATAATATCCGTAAATACGGTTTTCATGGAACAAGTCATAAATACGTTTCAGAAAAAGCTATTGAATATTTAGGAATTAAAAATTCAAAAATAATTACAATTCATTTAGGAAATGGTTGTAGTATGACTGCTGTTAAAGAAGGAAAAAGTATTGATACTACTTTAGGTTTTGGACCTGTTACAGGATTGGTTATGGGAACCAGAAGTGGAGACATAGATCATTCAATTATATTTCATTTAGTTAATAATTTAGGTTATGATTTAAATGATGTAAATAGCATGTTACAAAAGGAGAGCGGTATGTTTGGTTTAACCGGATTTAGTGATTTAAGAGATATCGAATCTGAAGCTGAAAAAGGGAATAAAGATTGCAAACTGGCACTTGATATGAATACTTATAGAATTAAAAAATATATTGGTGAATATGTTGCGGCAATGAATGGTTTAGACGCTATTGTATTTACTGCCGGAATTGGTGAAAACTCTGATTTTATCAGAAAATTAGTGTGTACCAACATGGAATATTTTGGAATAGAGTTAGATGAAGAAAAAAATAAAGTTAGAGCTAAGGAAATAACTGAAATTCATTCAAATAATTCAAAAACTAAAATTTTAATTGTTCCTACTAATGAAGAAGTTGAAATTGCAAAGCAATCTTACAATTTAATTCATAATTAGAAGACCAATTTTGTTGATATAAAAAAAGCCTTGAAATTTCAAGGCTTTTTTATTCTTATTAAGTTCTATTTATTTTAAAGAACCTGTCATATCTTCCGGTTTTACCCATTCATCATATTCTTCAGCAGTAACATATCCTAAACGTACAGCTTCTTCTTTTAAAGTTGTTCCGTTTGCATGAGCAGTATTTGCAATTTCAGCAGCTTTATAATACCCAATTTTAGTATTTAAAGCAGTTACTAACATTAAAGAGTTATTAACTAATTCAGTAATACGAGTATAATTTGGCTCAATACCAATAGCACAATTATCGTTAAAGCTAACACAGGCATCTCCTAATAAACGAGCAGATTGTAAAAAGTTAGCTGCCATAACAGGTTTAAATACGTTTAATTCGTAATGTCCTTGAGTTCCTCCAACAGTAATTGTAACATCATTACCCATAACTTGTGCACAAACCATAGTTAATGCTTCAGATTGTGTTGGATTAACTTTTCCAGGCATAATAGAACTTCCAGGTTCGTTGGCAGGAATAATTAATTCTCCAATACCTGAACGTGGACCAGAAGCCATCATTCTAATATCATTTGCAATTTTATTCAAAGAAACCGCTAATTGTTTTAAAGCGCCATGACTTTCAACAATTGCATCGTGAGATGCTAAAGCTTCAAATTTATTTTCAGCAGTAACAAACGGTAAGCCTGTAAATTCAGCTATTTTTTTAGCCACTAAAACATCGTATCCTTTTGGAGTGTTTAACCCTGTTCCAACTGCGGTTCCACCTAAAGCTAATTCGGCTAAATGAGGTAATGTGTTTTTTAAAGCTTTTAAACCATGATTTAATTGAGATACATAACCTGACAATTCTTGTCCTACAGTTAAAGGAGTAGCATCCATTAAGTGTGTACGACCAATTTTTACAACATCTTTAAATTCTTCAGATTTTGCTTGAAGTGTATCACGTAATTTTTCAATACCTGGAATTGTTGTATCAATAATCATTTTATAACACGCAATATGCATACCGGTAGGGTAGGTATCATTACTTGATTGTGATTTGTTCACATCATCATTAGGTTGTATAACTTTTTCTCCTTCACCAATAACTTTACCTGCAATTTCTTGAGCACGGTTAGCAATAACTTCGTTACAGTTCATATTACTTTGTGTTCCTGAACCTGTTTGCCATATTACTAATGGAAATTGATCATCTAATTTTCCTTCAAGAATTTCATCACAAACAGCCGAAATTAAGTCTCTTTTTTCCAATGGTAAAACTCCCAAATCATAATTAGCATGAGCAGCAGCTTTTTTTAAATACGCAAAACCATAAATAACTTCTAAAGGCATAGAAGCCGAAGGCCCTATTTTAAAATTATTACGCGAACGTTCTGTTTGAGCTCCCCAATATTTATCAGCAGGTACTTCAACCTTGCCCATAGTGTCTTTTTCAATTCTATATTTCATAATATTAAGTTTATCTATTTTTAATGAGTTTTACAAATTTACTAAATATGATTTTTAAGGGTTCAAATGTGCGTGTTTTTTTTGATTTTTTAGATGAGAAATATCATTTGTAAAAAAATAAAAAAGATATGTGATAATTAAAAATAAATATTATTTTTGTAAATAATTTAAAATAAATTTTATTAATAAGATATGGATTTATCTCAGTTTTCAGGATTTTTAGTATTCTTAGGTATTTTTACAATGGGATTTTGGTTAATGATTTTTTTGTTAACATTTGTAATTCCTTATTGGTTAGTAGGTTATTTTAAAGAATCTTGGAAATACAGAAAAGAAGGTAAAGCTGAAGCTAAAAAAGAATAATTTTTTATAAATAATATATTAAAAAAGGTCAATTTAATAATTGACCTTTTTTTGTTTTATGCTTTAAACATTTCTTCTTCACCACCACCATTATTTTCTCCATTAGGTCTTTCTTGTTTCTTTTTTTGATTGAATCGATAGGTGAAATTCAATAAAATTTGACGTTCTCTCCATTGAAATTCTCCTTTAGATATGGTATTTGTTGTATAACTTTCAGATTTTCTTTTTCTACTGTTAAATAAGTCGCTTACATTTAATGATAATGTAGCATTGTCTTTAAATATATCTTTGCTAAAGGCTAAGTTTACACTTAACATACCTTCTCTTTTTGATAATGCAGATTCTGAAGGTCCTCGGTACATAGCTCTTGTTTGCCAATCAATTTTACCGGGTAAAGTAACTCTTGAGTTTAAACGTGTAAACCAAGAAGTATCATCTGAATCATAATTGATTTCATTATAATCTCCTTTGGTTTCTGATTTAAAGAAATTAAAACTTTGTGTAATTCGCCACCATTTATAAGGATTATAGTTTGCTGTAAATTCAAAGCCATAACGATCTCTGGAACTTAAGTTTATTGGATTTCTAATAATAACTAAAGTTTGTACGCCATCAATATCTCTAATTTCTTCATTTTCCACCATTTCAAAATTATTGGTTTCGTGTTGGTAATAAATAGAAGAGTTTAGTGTTAGTTTATCCCAACGTTTTAAATAACCTAAATCAAAAGAATTTGTATAGGTAGGGTCTAAATTAACATTTCCTTTTCTTACAGAGGTTTCGCTAACTCTAGATTCAAAAGGGTTTAAAAACCAGTGTCGTGGACGTCTTAATCTTCTGCTGTATCCTAATGTTAAACTTTCAGAATCGTTAAATTCTAAACCTAAATTAATTGTTGGGAAAAATTTAGTAAAACTTTTATTATATGTTTCATTGGTTTGAATTAAATTGATTTTTCGGTCAGTATTTTCCATTCTTAAACCTAGCAGATAAGAGAATTTATTTATTTTGCTTCCATATTGTGTATAAACAGAATAAATATCTTGTTTAAAATCTAAAGTGTTTGATAGGTTTGTGTTATTGTAGTATTCTTCGGTTTCTTCATTAAAATCTTCAACTAAATAATCTGAATTTAAATCATTCAAATCAGCTTTAAAACCAAATTCGAATTGAGTATTCTCTCCAATTGGTAATACATAATCACCTTTAAACATAATATCTTCAGACTCTTCGTCGGTAAAATTTCTTTCAGGATTATTTTCTTCATAAGAAGGAAAAGTGTCGTAATCGGAAATGTAAGCATCACTTTTTTCGTCACTTTTTCCGTATTGAAAATCGAGTATTAATTTATGACCGTCTTTTTTAAAATCTTGTGTAAAATTTAATGAATATTCGATTGTTTTATCATCATCAATTTCAATTTCAGTTCTATCATTAGTTCGAGTAATAGTTTTGTTTTGATCTAACTCATTTGTAATATTTGATGATTTATCATCTCCTTTTGATGTTCTATATAAAAATGATCCTGTAATTGAACTTTTATCGGTTAAATAATATTCAATGCCTAAGTTTGTATTAAAATTTTCGTTTTTTCTATTGTACTTACTTTTTTCGTTTCTGAAATATGGAGAATTTTCGTAAGGGTTCAAATAGGTTGTATTGTTATATGAATTTCCGGGACCTTCACTATCATTATAACCTATATTAGTGAAAAAATTGAATTTGTTAATTCGGTAATTCATATTTGTTGAAGCCCCAATATTATGAGGATCACCGGCAGTTAAAGTTACTGAACTGTTAAATCCTTGAGCTTTTCCTTTTCTTAATATAATATTCAAAATACCTGCTGTTCCTTCAGCATCATAACGTGCTGACGGACTAGTAATTACTTCAACTTTTTCAATTGCATCTGCAGGAAGTTGTCTTAAGGCATCAGTTCCGCTTAATCCAACCAAACCGGAAGGTTTTCCATTTACTAATATTCGAACGTTTTCGTTGCCACGAAGACTTACATTTCCTTCAACATCAACATTTACTGATGGAACATTGTCTAAAACGTCAGAGGCAGTTCCTCCTTTAACAGTCATGTCTTTCCCCACATTATATATTTTTTTATCAAGTCGTATTTCAACTGTACTTTTTTCAGCAATAATTTCAACTTCATCAAGAGCTTCAGCATCCATTTCTAAAAAAATAGTACCTAAGTTAATATCTTTATCAACTAATTTGTTATATATAGTTTTGGTTTTAAACGATATAAATTCTACTGATATATTATATTTTCCTTTTGCAACTTGAATGTTAAAAGAACCGTTGGTATCGGTTATGCCACCGGTTATTTCTTTTCCATTTACCGGAGTAAAAACTATTGTTGCATACTCTAACCCTTGTTTTGTTTCATTATCAATTACATTTCCTGAAACAGTTATTTGAGGTATGTTACTTTTTTGTTGTGCATACGTTGTTAGTGAGAATACAATAACTAGAATATGTAGAAGTTTTCTATTCATAAAATTATTTAAAATTAAATTCAAATATACTTTTTGTACATATACAACTATGTTAATATGTAGTTAATATATGTTAACAAACTTATATCAAATAAAAAATAGTTATTTGTTATAACCGAGAAAACTATTTAGACTAATAAAAAGTGTAAAGGTTTAAAAAACTAAAGTATTGTTTTAATAATTTCGGGTGGGCGACCAATAATAGCTTTTCCATTATTAATTACAATTGGTCTTTCAATTAATTTGGGATTTTCTACCATTGCTGTAATAATTTGAGCATCAGTTAGTTTTTTCCCTTTATAATTTTCTTTCCAAATGGTCTCATTTCTTCTAACTAAATCAATAGGAGAAATATTTAATAATGAAATAATTTCTGTTAATTCTTCTTTTGAAACAGGCGTTTCTAAATATTTTACGACTTCAAAATTAAGATTTAAATCTTCTAAAATAGCTAAACCTTGTCGGCTTTTACTACAACGAGGATTGTGATAGATTTTCATTTTTGTGGTTTTTACAAAAATAAGGGTTAAAAAAACAAATGAAAAACTATTTTAACTATAATTTTGGTTTAATATCTTTTTGATTAAAGTCAATTTTTCTGTCTTTTTTGCTTTGATTAAACCTGTATGTAAATGATAAAATAAAATCTTGATATTTATTTTTTATTTCTGTTTTCGAAAAATAATAATCGCTAAATCGTTCTCTTTTGGTTTTGTATGAATTAAAAATGTCATTTGTTGTTAAACTAATGGTTGCATTATTATCAAATAAATCTTTACTGATAGATGCAGTAGCATAAGTTCTTTCTTTTCTTGTAAAATAAGCACCTTCCGATTTCAATTCGTGTTTAATATTGGTTTGAAAATTAAAAACATTTGGTATTTTAAGTTGCGTAAGTAAGCTTAAGGTTCCCAATAAATTTGAGTTATTGAAATCTCTGGTTATATTTTGACCTGCATCATTAACAATTTTAAAAATTCCCGATTGGTCAAAATTAGAAAGGGAAATATTTCCAATAAAACTTACAATTTTGCTAGGGTTATATGCTCCGGTAATATTTAAATTAGAGTAGTTTGTGTTACCTACATTTGCAATGGTGGTTAGAATTTTGTTAACACCGTTAATTTGTTCTCCTGTTTCATAAGTAACTTCCTCAGGCCAATCTTCATATCTTTGGTATAGAACGGAAGTTGAAAAATTAAATTTGTTTAGACTTAATGAATAGTAAAGATTAAAGCTGTTGAAATAGGTTGGGTCTAAATTTTCATTTCCTATATAAGATGAGGTTTCACTGTACTTTTGTTCAAAAGGTTGTAAATCCTTATAAACAGGCCTTGCTATACCTCTTGAAAAGCTAAAACTCAAACTTTGAGTATCATTAATGGTGTATTCTACATAAGCAGAAGGAAATAAATCGTCAAAGTTTTTTGTTATTTTACTGTTATAATCTTTGTAATCAATATCAGATTCTGCAAATTCTGCTCTTAATCCTATTCCATAATACATTTTTGCACCTTGATATTCATATTCAGCAAAAACAGCATGAATATCTTCCTTATAATCAATATCGCTATAATTTGTAATTCCTGAATATGTAAAAGGTATTTTACCAAACTCACCTTGGTAACCTAATATATAATTTGATTTTTCGTTTATTGGGTTTGTGAATTGAATATTAAAAATTGTATTTTTTAAGGTATTGTTTTCAACATAATATTCATCAGTATAATTTTCATTAGTATTTATAATATTGTTTTTATAAGTTTCTTCATCGTTGGTATATGTAAATGAGGAAGTTAATTTTTGACCTTCTTTAGTAAAATTATGTTCAAAATCAACGTTTACTTCAATAATTTCATCATTAAAATCGCCTTTGTGATTTCTAAAATTTTCCGACGTTAAATTATTAGAGCTATCAAAAATATCAGAATTGGTTAAAGTAGTTCGATTATAATCTAAATTAGTATAGTTTACACCGGTTGATAAAGTTGTTTTGTCAGAAATATAAAAATCGGCACCAACAGTACTATTTAAACTATTTTGTTTACTGTTATACTTATTTTTTTCTTTTAAAAATGATGTAGTATTAGAATTTTCAAAGTACTCATTTTCACTTTTTGTAAGTTGAATAAAGTTTTTATAACCATACGATGTATTGGTATAAAAATTAACTTTTTTTGTTTTGTAATTTAAATTTAGAGCTCCTCCATAAATATCTTTATAACCCACATTTCCTGTTATAGAAGCATTTAAGCCTTCATCTTTTCCTTTTTTTAGAATGATGTTAATAATGCTTTTGTAAGAAGCATTATATTTTGCCCCCGGGTTGGTAATAGTTTCAACTTTTTCGATTGAATTTGCAGGTAGCGATTTTAAAGCTTCTGCTTTGGTCATTGAAGAAACTTTACCATTAATCATTACAGTAGTGCCTTGTCCGTTTAGTGTGATACTACCAGTAGGGTCAACATTTATTGATGGAATATTGTTAAGAACATCCGTTGCCATACTTCCGGCAGCCGATATATCTTTTTCAACATTATACACCATTTTGTTGGGTTTAAATTCCAACGTTTTTTTGTTGGCTGTTATTTCAACTTCTTTTAGAGCTTCTGTATCTTGTTCTATAGCAATAGTACCAATATTAAAATCTCTAGTAATGGTAGATATATTTAATTTTTTGGTTTTGTAAGAAATGTATTCAACTGAGGCATCGTAAGTTCCTTCATCAACATCAATTGAAAAATGGCCTTTTCTATTGGTAATTCCACCAAATTTAATTTGACTTGAGTCTAAGCTTTTAAAAACTACAGTTGCATATTCTATTGGGTCTTTAGAAGAAGCATCAATAATTTTGCCTGAAATTGTAAAAGTGGGGGTTTTCTTTTCTTGACTAAAACTTATTATTGGGGTTAATATTGTTAGCAATAATAATATTTTTCTCATAAAAAAACGGGTTAATTAATTCATAGCATTTTACTGGTATTTTTTACATATTTATATATAAAATTTAATTTCAGTAAAAATACGAATTATTATCAATAAACAGTATTTTATTTAAAAAAAATAACTGTTTATTGTTGAAATGATGTAAAATTAAAATTTTTATTAGAAAAATATTTGTAGAGAATTTAGTTTTTCTTTTAGTTTTTCATGGGTTTTAAAATGTATAGCATTAAGATTAAAACTACTTGCAGCAATTACGTTTTCTTTGTTATCATCAATAAAAACAGCATTTTCAGGTGTAATATTATATCTGTTTAATATGATATTGTATATTTTAGGAAAGGGTTTTCTGGTTTTTTCTTTACCGGAAACTACCACACCATCAAAATCCTTAAAAAAAGGAAATAACTCTATAGCTTTGTCCCATTTTTCTGCACTCCAATTGGTTAGAGCATAAATTTTATAATTTCCGGAGGCTTTTAATGTTTTGAACAATTCAACATTTTGATGAATTGGACCAGAAAACATGTGGTGCCATTCGTTATAATACAATCGAATCCAATCTTCATATTCAGGAAACTCTGTAACTTTTTGTTTTACAGCTTCTTCAATGGTTCTGCCTGCATCTTGTTCTGTATTCCATTCAGTTGTACAAACAGAACTTAAAAACCAGTTAACTTTGGTTACATCGCCATTGAACACTTTTTTATATAGATATGCTGGATTCCAGTCGACAAGTACACCGCCTAAATCAAAAATTATGGTATCAATTTTATGTTCCATTATAATTCTGTTGAAGTTTCTTTTTGTCCTTGTTGCATCAGGTATGCTTTTATAAAGCCATCAATATCTCCATTCATAACAGCATCTACATTAGCAGTTTCGTATGTGGTTCTAACATCTTTTACTAATTTATAAGGATGCATTACATAATTTCGAATTTGAGAACCAAAGTCAATTTTTAATTTATTTGCTTCAATTTCACTGCGCTTTTCTCGTTGTTTTTGCAATTCAATTTCGTATAATTGAGATTTAAGTAATTGCATTGCTTTGGTTTTATTATCAAGTTGAGAACGAGTTTCTGAGTTTTCAATCATAATTCCCGAAGGTTTATGGCGTAAACGTACTGCAGTTTCAACTTTGTTAACGTTTTGACCTCCTGCACCACTTGAGCGCATTGTTTCCCATGTGATATCTGCGGGATTGATTTCTATTTCAATACTATCATCCGCAAGTGGGTAAACATATACTGATGCAAAAGAAGTATGGCGTTTAGCATTACTGTCGAAAGGTGAAATTCTAACTAAACGATGTACACCGTTTTCTCCTTTTAAATAACCGAAAGCATATTCACCATCAATTTCTAAAGTTACAGTTTTAATTCCGGCAACATCACCTTCTTGGAAGTTAAGTTCTTTAATTTTAAAACCTTGGTTCTCACTCCACATTAAATACATTCTCATAAGCATTTGAGCCCAATCACAACTTTCTGTACCACCGGCTCCGGCAGTAATTTGAAGTACAGCACTCAAATTATCACCTTCATCAGAAAGCATATTTTTAAACTCTAAGTTTTCTATAATATTTAATGTTTTATGGTATTGTTTGTCAACTTCATCTTCTTTAATTTCACCTTCAGAATAAAAATCGAATAAAACAGAGGTATCTTCAAAATTGGTAGTTAAATTATTAAAATCTTCCACCCATTTTTTTTTGGCTCGAAGTTTTTTCATTACAATTTCGGCTTCTTTCGGGTTATTCCAAAAATTGGGATTTGCAGTTTTTTCTTCCTCGTTTGAAATTTCAATTATTTTCTTGTCAATATCGAGGTAAGTTTTTAAATTGCCTATTCGTTCTTGTAATTTATTGATGTGTTCTTTTGATATCATTTCTAAAATTGAGAATTACAAAAATAACCTTTCATTTTTAAACTATGCAAATAAATTTAATTAGTGACACAGTTACTAAACCTACAAAAGGCATGTTAAATGCCATGATGAATGCTGAAGTTGGTGATGATGTTTTTAAATCAGATCCAACTGTTAATCAATTACAATCAAAGATAGCCGAAATGTTTGGTATGGAAGATGCTTTATTTTTCCCTTCTGGTACAATGGCAAATCAAACAGCTATAAAATTACATACACAACCCGGAGACAGAATGTTTTGTGATAAATGGACACATGTGTATAATTTTGAAGGTGGTGGAGCAGCATTCAATTCTGGAGTTACAAGTCATTTAATTGATGGTACTAGAGGTATGTTTACTGCAAATCAGTTAAACGAAGTAGTATCTGGAAGCAGAACCGATATTCATGCACCGTATTCACGACTTGTAGTGGTAGAAAATACAACAAATAAAGGTGGTGGTGCTTGTTGGGATTTTGATGAGATTTTAAAAATAAAGAAGATATGTTTAGACAATAATCTTGCTTTACATTTAGATGGTGCGCGGTTGTTCAATGCTTTAGTTGCAAAAGAAGAATCTCCAGAGCAGTATGGAAAAGTTTTTGATACCATTTCAATATGCCTGTCAAAAGGATTAGGAGCACCGGTCGGTTCAATATTATTAGGTACAAAACAACACATGGATAAAGCATTGAGAATTAGAAAATTGTTTGGTGGAGGTATGAGACAGTCAGGTTATTTGGCTGCCGCCGGAATTTATGCTTTGGATAATCATGTAGAACGACTTGCAATTGATCATACCAGGGCAAAGGTTATTGGAGCTGCGCTTCAAAATTGTGAACTAATTAAAAGTGTTGAACCTATTGAAACAAATATCATTATTTTTAATGTTATAGATTCAATTAATGAACAAGATTTTATAAGCAGACTGAATGACGCCAGAATTTTATTGAGCAGTATGGGGCAAGGAAAATTAAGAATGGTAACGCATTTGGATTTTACTGAAGAAATGTTAGAAAGAGTTGTTCATACATTAGAACATATTTAAAATTTATATAATGATTCACATAAAAAAAATAATACCTGTTTTTTTAGTACTGCTAACTATTAATAATTATTCTCAAACTGAGGCCGATAAAATTTTATTTGAAATTTCAACAGCACCTTCAGCAAAAAGAATAGAAAATGATATAAAAACACTTGTAGATTTTGGTACAAGGCATACATTATCCGATACAATTTCAACAACAAGAGGTATTGGAGCTGCAAGAAGGTGGATAAAAGCTACTTTTGATAAAGTTTCAACAAATTGTAATAACTGTTTAGAGGTTAAATATATTTCTGATGTAGTTAAAGAAGATGGAAGAAGAATTATCAGAGATACTAAAGTTGTTAATGTTGTTGCAATTCAAAAAGGTTATAAATATCCTAATCGATATGTAATTATGTCTGGTGATATAGATTCTCGTGTAACTGATCCTAATAATTTTACATCTGATGCTCCCGGAGCTAATGACAATGCATCAGGTATGGCAGGAACCATTGAAGCGGCAAGAGTTTTGAGCAAATATAAATTTCCTGCTTCAATAATTTATGTGGGTCTTTCGGGTGAAGAACAAGGTTTGTATGGAGGTAAAATTTTAGCCGAATATGCTAAAGAAAATAAATGGGATATTGTGGGCGTTTTAAATAATGATATGATTGGAAATATTGAAGGAATTGATGGCGTAATTGATAATAGTACTTTTAGAGTTTTTTCTGAAGCTATTTCAATGAAAACTACAGAAAATGAACGTAATAGTATGCGTTATTATGGAGGTGAAGTAGATGGGCCATCTCGTCAATTAGCTCGTTATATTGATGATATTACCGATAAATATATGACCAATTTAGATGCAATTATGATTTACAGATTGGATAGATTTGGAAGAGGTGGCCACCATACACCATTTAATAATGAGGGTTTTACCGGTGTTAGAATTATGGAAACTCACGAAAATTATAATAGGCAACATCAGGATTTGAGAGAAGAAAATGGAATAGCCTATGGCGATGTACTACAAGGCGTAAATTTTGAGTACGCAGCAAAATTAACAGCCGTAAACAGTTTAACTTTGGCTTCATTGGCAATGGCATCGGTTGAGCCAAAAAATGTGATGATTGCAGGAGCTGTACAACCTTCAACAAGGTTAAAATGGGATGTAGAAGACGATGAAAATATATTAGGTTATAAAATTTATTGGAGAGATACAACTTCGCCTTTATGGCAACATAGTATGTTTGTTGGTAAAATATCAGATTATACATTAAAAAATATTGTAATTGATAATTATTTTTTTGGTGTAGCTTCTGTAAGTAAAAATGGAGCTGAAAGTTTAATACAATTTCCAAGAAAATTAATTCCGAAAGGAGAGTAATTATAAATTAATTTTGAAGTATGAAAAAAACTGTATTAATATTATTATTTTCTTTTTGTGTATTAGGCAATATTTCGGCACAATCAGTAATTACTAAAAAAACAAAAATGATACAAAAATTAGAAACAGCAACTTTTGCAAATGGTTGTTTTTGGTGTACTGAAGCAATTTTTCAAAGATTAGAAGGAGTACAGTCAGTTACATCAGGTTATACAGGAGGTACAATTAAAAATCCTTCATATAAAGAAGTTTCATCGGGCTCAACCGGTCATGCTGAAGCTATTCAAATTCAATTTGATTCTTCAATAATTACATTTCAAGAAATATTAGATGTGTTTTTTAGTACTCACGATCCAACAACGTTGAACAAACAAGGTTATGATGTTGGTACTCAATACCGATCTGCTATTTTTTATCATTCTAATGAGCAAAAAGAAACTGCTGAGAAATTCATAAAAGCTTTAACTGAAGCGCAAGTTTTTGATAGTCCAATTGTTACTGAAATTGTTCAATTTGATACGTTTTATAAAGCTGAAGATTATCATCAAAACTATTATAATAATAATAAATATCAAGGGTATTGTGTAGCGGTGATAAATCCAAAACTTGAAAAATTCATAAAAAAATATAAGGATAAATTAAAAAAGCAATAAGGTTGGCATTTTTATTGTAATACCCTATTAAAAATTAAATTAGTATGCAAAAAAAATATAAATTGCTATTGTTAAGTGTGTTGTTTGATGGTGTTGGAATGTTATCTTTTGTAATTCCGTTTGTTGGTGAATTTTCAGATGTTGTTTGGGCCCCATTATCCGCTTTTTTAATGTTTAAAATGTTTAAAGGAACAGAAGGGAAAGTAGGAGGATTAGTTTCTTTTGTGGAAGAAGCCGGTATTTTTGGAACAGATTTTTTACCTACATTCACATTAACATGGATATATAAATACTTACTTAAGAAAAATAGAAAATAGTGAATTTTAGTTCAACAACTTTTTAAAACCCATTCTACACAACATTTTTTTTGTAAAATTCCAAAAGAAAGTAAATTGTCCAAAACAAAATCCAACTATTGGTAAAGTAGCTTGATAAATTAGAAAAACTAAAAAAATTCTAATTGGCCAAAAAATCCAAGGATTTGTAGTTTCAACATTTAAACCAATAAGTTCAGTAACCGGTTTGGCAACCCAAACAGCAAAAGATCCATTAATTGAAAACACAATTATTATTAATAAAACTTGAAAGTTCGATTTTAATCCCCAGCGTTGCTTTAGTTTTTCCATTTGTTAAAAATTCGTTGCAAAAATACATTTATAATTTAATAAAAAAAGGTCAAATTATATAACTTGACCTTTTAAATGTACTTAAAATACTATGTTATTTACCTCCAAATAATCCACCTAATAAACCACCAAGTCCACCTTTCTTTTTGCTTCCGGTAGCCATTCCAATTAAATCGTCAATCATACTGCCATCACCATCAGCATCCAAAAGTTTAGAAACTAAACTTTGTTCAGTTTGAGCGCCACTACCTAGTAAACCACCAAGCAAATCTCCAATACCATTACTGTCAGTTACATTTTGTTGTCGGGTTTCTTTTCCTAAATATCCCATTACTAAAGGTGCAGCTACTTTTAATATTTGCATAGCAGAATTTAAATCAAGCCCACTTTTTTTACTTACAGCTTGAGCAACATTTTGTTCTTTTCCACCAAAAACATGGCTTAAAATTCCGGCTCCATCTTGTAATACGTCATCATCAATATTACTACCTCCTAAAATGCTTCCTAGGTTGTCTAAAATATTACCACTATGTTTATCGTTTCCTAATGCGCCTAATAATCCTGCTGCACCTTCTGGTGTACTAGCATTATTTTTCATAGCGCCTAAAATAAAAGGTAATGCAGTGCTTAATGCATTTGCTGTTTTTCCTTTATCTTGTCCTAATTGTTTGCTAGTTCCATTGATAAGCGTTTTACCAAGGTCACTGTTTAAAAGATCTAAAATTCCTGCCATTTTTTTATTTTTTTAAGTTGATTGCCTAATTTAGACAAAAAATTAATTAATTCTGTTATTTTAAGACACAAAATAGTTTAAAGAGTCACTATTTAAAATATAAATTCTTTTTTATCGTTTTGATAATATTCTGAATTTTAAAATCGTATAATTATTAAAATTTTAACTTATGAAAAAACTCGTTTTAACATTAAGCATTTTTTTTAGTTTTATAGGTATGGTAAAATCTCAAGATATTTCAGATCATGCTTTAGGGATAAGAGTTGGTGATAATGATGGTTTTGGAGCAGAAATTTCTTATCAACGTGCTTTAAAAGAAAATACAAGATTAGAAGTAGATTTAGGTTTTAGAGATCATGATGATTCTGAGGCATTTAAATTAACAGCACTACATCAATGGGTTTGGGTTATTGATAATAGGTTTAACTGGTATGCCGGTTTTGGTGCCGGAGTAGGCTCGTGGAGTTGGGATAATGATTTTCTGGGAAATGATGATGATGATGGTTTCTTTTTAAATGTTGATGGAGTTGTTGGTGTTGAATATGATTTTGAAATACCTTTATTGATTTCATTAGATTTTAGACCTGAATTTAATATTACAGGAGATTATGGAGATGACACTGATTTTGATATTGCTCTTTCAATAAGGTATCAATTTTAAATTAATTTATATTTTTTATTCAAAAAAGCACCTTTTGGTGCTTTTTTGTTTATGATAAACAGTAATTATAGTACTATTTTTTTATCTTTCCCTAAAATTTTAATCTTATACATGAAAAAAATAGCATTACACTGGCAAATATTATTAGGAATGGTTTTAGGGGTGTTGGCAGGTTTATTAATGACACAATTTAGCGGAGGTAGAGAAATTGTTCAAAATTGGATAAAACCTTTTGGAACAATATTTATAAATTCATTAAAATTAATTGCTGTTCCGTTAATTTTAGCTTCACTTATAAAAGGTGTTTCCGATTTGAAAGATATTTCTAAACTATCAAAAATGGGAGGTAGAACCATAGGAATTTACATTATGACTACCGTAATTGCTGTTTCAATAGGGTTAGCGCTAGTTAATATTATAAAACCCGGAAATTCAATTTCAGAAAATACCCGCCAAGAGTTAGTTCAAAATTATAGTAGTGATGCTGAAAAATATAAGGAAGAAGCGGCTAAGCAAAAAGAAAGCGGACCTTTACAAGCTTTGGTTGATATTGTTCCAGATAATATTTTTGGAGCGGCAACTGAAAATAAAAATATGCTTCAAATTATATTTTTTGCAATGTTTTTTGGCATAGGATTGATTTTAATTCCTGATGATAAATCAAAACCGGTTAAAGATTTTTTTGATGGTTTTAATGAAGTTATTTTAAAAATGATTGATTTAATAATGTTAGCAGCACCGTATGGTGTTTTTGCATTATTGGCTGCTTTAGTAGTTGAATCGCCTAGTGTTGATTTATTTAAAGCATTAGTTTGGTACACGTTTACAGTAGTTTTAGGACTGCTTCTTATGATAGTATTTTATAATTTTATTGTTATGATTTTCACTAAGAAGAGTCCTGCAGAATTTTTTAAAGGAATTTCACCGGCACAATTATTGGCTTTTTCTACCAGTAGTAGCGCAGCAACTTTACCGGTAACTATGGAAAGAGTTACAGAACACTTAGGTGTTGATGAAGAAGTGAGCAGTTTTGTTTTGCCAATAGGCGCTACAATTAACATGGATGGCACCAGTTTGTATCAAGCAGTAGCTGCTGTATTTATAGCACAAGCTTTTGGAATGGACTTATCACTATCAGTTCAATTAGGAATAATTGTAACAGCAACATTAGCAAGTATAGGTTCTGCAGCTGTACCTGGAGCTGGTATGGTAATGTTGGTAATTGTTTTAGGGCAAGCAGGTATTCCTGAAGCTGGATTAGCATTGATTTTTGCTATTGACAGACCATTAGATATGTGTAGAACCACTGTAAATGTTACGGGAGATGCAACAGTATCAATGTTAGTGGCAAAATCTATTGATAAATTACACCAACCAAAAGTTAAAGATTGGAATGATAATTACCCTAAAAAATAATAATAGACTTTAATATGAAAAGGATTTTAAAATGAATCTAAAAATCTATTTTGTAATTCTTGAGTAGGTATCATACAATTATCTTTTTTCCCAAACCATTTATAACGATTTTTAGCTACGTAATCGTAAATTGAATCTCTAATAAATAAAGGTATTAGAATAAAACTATAAAGCAATTTAAATCCACCGTTTAAATATGTTGAAATTTTTAATACAGCGGTAGATTTTTCATAAATAACACCATCTTCAATTAAAATTATTGAATCTATTTTAATTTTTTTTGAAGTGAATTGTAACAAAAGCTCCTTTGCAACGTCTGATTGAAGAGAAGCAAATAAAAAATGTTCATTTTTATCGTGTTTAATAATAAAGTTAACTGATGAATTGCAGAGATTACAAACACCGTCAAATAGAATAATTGATTTGTTTTTTAATTTGTTCACTAGGCAAAGTTACATATTTAAGGCTTATTCGTCTTTTAACATAATATTAATAACTAGTCTCGGTTGCAATTTATATTTTCGTTTAAAACAATAACCAAATGATTAAGATTGAAAAATTACACAAATCTTACCCTATAGGAAAAGATTCTCTACATGTACTAAAAGGGTTGGATTTACATATTAAAGAAGGTGAATTTGTATCAATTATGGGTTCATCAGGATCGGGAAAATCCACACTTTTAAACATAGTTGGCTTGTTAGATGTGCATGATGAAGGATATTATTATTTAAATGGGCAATTAATCGAAAATTTAGACGAAAAAAAAGCAGCAATTCTTAGAAATAAATTCTTAGGTTTTATATTTCAATCATTTAACTTAATTACATATAAAAATGCCTTAGAAAATGTTGCACTTCCGTTGTATTACCAAGGTATGGGAAGAAAGGAACGTCAAAAAATAGCATTGCAGTATTTAGATAAAGTAGGGTTAAAAGATAGAGCTGATCATTTACCCAGTGAACTTTCAGGAGGAGAAAAACAACGTGTAGCAGTAGCACGTGCCTTAGTTACTAATCCAAAAGTAATATTAGCAGATGAACCAACCGGAGCGTTAGATTCGATAACATCACATTCAGTAATGGAATTGTTAAAAGAAATTAATAGGGAAGGAATGACTGTTTTTGTAATTACTCACGAAGAAGATATTGCAGAAGAAACTGATAGAATTGTTCGTTTGAAAGATGGTGTTATAATAAGCGATGAAAAAACTAACAATAAAAATAATATTAAAGTTAGTGTATAATTATGTTTGATTTAGATCGTTGGCAGGAAATTTTCCAGACAATAAGTAAAAACAAATTAAGAACAGCATTGTCTGGTTTCACTATAGCATTTGCTATATTATTATTTACGCTTCTATTTGGAATTGGGAATGGTTTAAAACATACATTTGAAAAAAACTTTGCAGGAGATTCAGAAAACTCTGTATACATAAATTCAGGAAGAACAACTAAGCCATATAAAGGTTTACAAAGTGGTAGGCAAATTCAATTTAGAAATGATGATTCTAAGTTTTTAAATGAAAAATTTGAAAATGAAATTCAATTTTTTAGCCCATCTATACAACGATTTAATGTGCAGGCAACTTATAAAGGAGAACAAAATAGATATACTATAAGGGGAGTTTATCCAGATTACCAGCCGTTAGAATCAGCAGTTATTCAAGAAGGAAGATTTTTAAGCTATTTAGATATTGAAAGACGATCGAAAGTAGTTGCAATTGGTAGAATGGTTGAGAAGGATTTGTTTGGAGGATATAGTGCTCTTGGTAAAAACATTAATTTAGAAGGAATTTCATATAAAGTAATTGGAGTATTTAACGATCCGGGTGGTGATAACGATGAGCGTTTTATATATGCTCCTTTTTCAACAATTCAAGGTGTTTATAAAGAAAACGATGAGGTTGATATGTTTGGCCTTACGTACAATTCAAAATTAAGTGCTGATCAGGCGCTTGCATTTTCAAATCTATTAACGATAATGTTAAAAGAAAAACATAAAGTAGACCCAAGAGATCAAAGTGCTATAAGAGTATATAATTATGCTGAAGGAACAAAAAATGTTCAACAATTTATGATGGTACTTAATGTTATTATTCTTTTTATTGGTATTGGAACTTTAGTTGCAGGTATTATAGGCATAAGTAATATTATGGTATATATAGTAAAAGAACGAACTAAAGAAATGGGAATTAGAAAAGCATTAGGAGCAACCCCAAAATCAATAATTAGTATGATTATGTTAGAATCTGTTTTTATTACAGCCATTGCCGGTTACTCAGGTTTATTGATTGGAGTTTTTGCTTTAAAAGCTATTGGCAACGGTTTAGAAGAATATTGGATTGTTAACCCAAGTGTTGAGACATATGTAGTTATAGGCGCAACTATAGTACTTATAATTGCGGGTACAATAGCAGGATATATACCCGCTAAAAGAGCAGCTGAAATAAAACCAATAGAAGCATTAAACGACGAATAATTATGAAATTTTTATTTGATAACGATACCTGGCAAGAAATATTTGAGAGTGTGCGTAAAAATAAAATGCGTACAATTATTACCATTATTGGTGTAATGTGGGGTATTTTTTTATTAGTTGTTTTACTAGGTGCTGCTAAAGGAGTTGAAAATAAATTTAATAATTTATTTGGAAACTTTGCAACTAACAGTGTATTTGTTTGGGCACAATCTACAAGTAAACCCTTTAAAGGATTTCAAGAAGGAAAATCTTTAACTTTAAAGATATCTGATGTTGATAATATTAGAAAAGAAATTAAAGGATTAGAATTTGTTGTACCACGTTATAGAACGCAAGCTTTAGTAGTAAATAATTTTAAAACCGGTAATTTTGGAATTTTTGGAGATTATCCAGAATTGGATAAGGTTGAAAAAAAGGAGTTAGTGTACGGACGGTTTATAAATGACAATGATATAAATGAAAATAAAAAGGTTTGTGTAATTGAAGAAGAAATTTACAAACAACTTTTTGATAAAGATGAATATCCTATTGGGCAGTATATTAAGATTAACAATATAAATTATAACGTTATTGGAATGTATAAACGAAGTAATGTAGGGGGCGGAGGTCCACAAGGAAATATACACATACCTTTTACCACATTTCAACAAGTTTATAATATGGGTGATAGAGTGGGTTGGATGATGATAACTGGTAAGCCGGAATATAATATTTCTCAAATTGAAGCCGATGTTAAATTACTTTTAAGAAACTTACATAAAGTACACCCGGAAGATGAAAGAGCATTTGGAAGTTTTAATTTAGGAGAAGCTTTTGCAAAATTTATGGGTTTTTTAACAGGAATGCAATTTTTAACTTGGTTTGTAGGTATTGCAACATTAATAGCAGGTGTATTTGCAATTGGAAATATTTTATTAATTACAGTAAAAGAGCGAACTAAAGAAATAGGTATACGTCGTGCATTAGGAGCTAAACCTTGGGAGGTAAAACGACAAATTATTCTAGAGTCTGTATTTTTAACAAGTGTAGCAGGGGCGTTAGGAATAATATCAGGCGGATTTATATTAATGATAATTGACACTACAATTGGGCAAGGAGAAGATTCAGTTTTAACAAACCCTACTGTTGATATCCCCGTAATTTTAATAGCAGCTGTAACATTAGTTGTTTTGGGAACTTTAATAGGTTTAATTCCAGCACAAACAGCTGTAAGTATAAAACCAATAGAAGCATTAAGAGAAGAATAAAAGATAATAAAAAGAACAATAAAACGAAAATTAATCAACTAATGAAGAAAAAAATAATTTTTGGATCAATAGGAGTAGCGCTTATAGCTGTTTTAGCTTGGTTTGGAGCAAAAAACAGTAAATCTCCTATCCAATACGAAACAGAAAAACCTTTTAAAACGAATATTGTAAAAAAAACAGTTGCTACAGGAAAAGTTGTTCCTTTAGAAGAGGTAGAAATAAAACCTAAAGTTTCAGGTATTATTGAAAAAGTATATGTTGAAGAAGGAGCCAAAGTTGAAGTTGGTGATTTAATTGCTACAATTAGAGTTGTTCCTAATGAACAATCATTAAATAGTGCTAAAGGAAATGTAAAAACAGCTCAATTACGTTATGAAAATACAAAAACACTTTATGAACGTAATAAAGGATTGTTTGAAAAAGGAGTAATTTCTCGTCAAGAGTTTGAAACAGCAGAATTGAATTATAATAGTGCTTTACAAGATTTAAGAGTATCAAAAGATAATTTGCAAATTATTCAAAAAGGTTCTGCAGCAGGTATGGGTAATACAGCAAATACCTATGTGAAAGCTGAAATTTCCGGTACAATTTTAGAAATTCCGGTGCGTAAAGGACATCAAGTAATTGAAAGTAATACTTTTAATGCAGGTACAACAATTGCTACAATTGCAGATATGACTAAAATGATTTTTGAAGGTAAAGTTGATGAAGCTGAGGTTGGGAAAATCAAAAATGGTACAGTTTTAGAAGTTTCACTTGGAGCTATTGAAAAGAAAAAATATCCTGCTAAATTGAATTTTATAGCACCAAAAGGAACTGAAGAAAATGGTGCAGTTCAATTTAAAATTAAAGGAGATGTTACTTTAGATGATGAATTTTTTATACGTGCTGGTTATAGCGCTAATGCTGATATTGTTTTAGATAAAAAAGATAGTGTGTTATCAATAAAAGAGGCTTTACTTCAGTTTGATAAAAAAACAGAAACACCCTATGTGGAGGTTAAAACCGGAGATCAAGCATTTGAGAGAAAAGATGTTGAACTTGGAATTTCTGATGGAATTAATGTTGAGGTTTTATCGGGTATTACAATGGATGATGAAATAAAAATTTGGAATAAAACATCTAAAAAAGAAGAAAAAGAAGAAGAATAAAATATAATTCATTTAATCGATGATTTTTGAGCGTTTTAATTTAAATTAAAACGCTTTTTTTGTACCTTTATAATATACTTTTTATATGTTAAATATCTTCTTAAACAATTTCTTTATGATTTTTATCAGAAAATAAATAAAATAAAAGTATGAACTTTATAATAAATATATACCTAATCTTAAAAGCAAATATAATATGGAAAGTCAGTTAGTATTCTTAAGTGATCTAAACTTTAATTTAGATGTTTGGAAAAGAGAATTGAAATTTCAAGAAACTGAAATGGATTATTTTGAAGAAAAGCTAGAACATGTTGCTATGCGTAATCTTGGAAGTGAAGTTATGATTCAATTAGAAGGTTTCCAAAATAAAATTATTAGAGAACGTGAAGTTATGGGTCATTTAAGACATAGGATTAGAATGAAAAAACGTGAATTAGCACAGGCAAAATTTGAAAATCAACCTGAAACTATTTTTCAAGAAAAACAGATTTTATTAAAAGATGAAATGAAAACATTTATTAAAATGCATTATGACTTAAAAGAAGATATGATGGACTTCTTTTTAAAATATTTATAGTAAAAAAGCCGCTTTTTAGCGGCTTTTTCTATTGAAATTGTTTAGTTATTTTTTCAGCTTTTTTACTTTCAGAGTAATCATAAAATCCTTCACCGGATTTTATTCCTAATTTACCTGCTTGTACCATATTTACAAGCAATGGGCAAGGAGCGTATTTGGGGTTTTTAAATCCGTCGTACATTACATTTAAAATAGATAGGCAAACATCAAGTCCAATAAAATCGGCTAACTGTAATGGTCCCATTGGGTGAGCCATCCCTAATTTCATAACTGTATCAATTTCATAAACACCGGCAACACCATTATACAAAGTTTCAATGGCTTCGTTAAGCATTGGCATTAAAATTCGATTTGCAACAAAACCCGGATAGTCATTTACTTCAACAGGAACTTTTTGTAAATTTTCAGAAAGTGCCATAATTGTTTTAGTAACTTCATTAGAAGTATTATAACCTCTAATAATTTCAACTAATTTCATTATTGGTACAGGATTCATAAAATGCATTCCAATCACTTTGTCAGGTCTGTTAGTAACAGCAGCAATTTTTGTAATTGAAATGGACGATGTATTTGAAGCTAAAATAGTATTGAGAGAAGTCACTTCATCCAATTGTTTAAATATTTTAAGCTTTATATCCACATTTTCAGTAGCAGCCTCAATTACTAAATCAACATTTTTAACTCCATCTGTAATTGAAGTAAAAGTTGATAAATTTTGTAATGTTTGAGTTTTAATTTCACCAGTAATATGTTCTTTAGCCACTAAACGATCTAAGTTACTTGTAATGGTAGCTAAACCTTTATCTAAAGCTTCTTGAGAGATATCAATTAAATTAACGTTGTAATTATTTTGAGCAAATACATGAGCAATACCATTTCCCATAGTTCCGGCTCCAATTACGGCTATATTTTTCATAAGTTATGTTTGTGTAGTTAGTTTTCCTTTTAAATATGTTACAGCTTGTCCGCTCATTTCAATCCTGTCATTTAAAAATTTACATTTCAAATAACCGCTTCTTTTAGAGAGTTGAACAGCTTCAAGTTTGTTTTTGTTTAATTTTTTAGCCCAATATGGTATTAAAAGTGTATGTGCCGAACCTGTTACAGGATCTTCGTTAATTCCAATTTTTGGTGCAAAAAAACGAGATACAAAATCTACTTCATTTCCTTGTGAAGTAACAATAATTCCCGGAAATTCTAAGCTGCTTAATAGACTGAAATTTGGTGCTAAATTTTTAATAACTTCTTCATTTTCAAGTTCAACTAAGCATTTCCATTTTCCTTTATACGTTTTTAATATAGGAACATTTAAGCTTTGTTTTAGTATTAAAGGAGTTTCAATTTCTTCTATTTCTTCTGAAGGGAAATTAAGTGTGTACCAATTATCATTTTTGGTAACAGTTAAAACGCCACTTTTTGAGTTGAAATTTAGTTGAGATTTGTTAAAACCCATTTCAGAAAAAAGAATATGAGCAGCAGCTAAAGTTGCATGTCCGCACAAATCAATTTCACATGATGGCGTAAACCACCTAATATCAAATAAATCGTTATTTTTCACAAAGAAAACAGTTTCAGATAAATTATTTTCTTCAGCAATTTTTTGCATCAGATTATCTGAAATCCATTCATTTAAAGGACAAACAGCAGCGGGGTTTCCTTTAAAAACCTCATTTGTAAAAGCATCTACTTGATAAATGGTCATTTTAGAAGTCGTTAATTATCATGTGAGCCACACGCAAAGCATCGGTGCCTTGTTCAATAGTAACAATTGGTATTGTATTGTTGTTAATAGCGTCAGCAAATGTTTCCAGTTCATCTAAAATAGCATTATTTGCTTCTATTTTAGGGTTTTCAAAATAAATTTGCTTTTTCACACCTTCAGCATTTTGTAAAATCATATCATAATCGCCCGGATTTTCGGGTGCGTCTTTCATTTTAACAACTTCAGTAGCTTTTTCAAAGAAATCTACAGCAATATATGCATCTCTTTGGAAAAAGCGAGATTTACGCATATTTTTTAATGAAATTCTACTGGCAGTTAAGTTTGCAACGCAACCATTTTCAAATTCGATTCTGGCATTGGCAATATCCGGAGTTTCACTAATTACAGAAACACCGCTTGCGCTAACATGTTTAACTTTAGATTTTACAATACTTAAAATTACATCAATATCGTGTATCATTAAATCTAAAACCACAGGTACATCAGTTCCTCGTGGATTGAATTCTGCCAATCTGTGAGATTCTATAAACATAGGGTTGTTAATAGAACTTTTAACCGCTGTAAATGCAGGATTAAAACGCTCTACATGACCTACTTGTCCTTTTACATTGTGTTTTTTTATAAGCTCAATAATTTTTTCGGCTTCCTCTATTGTTTTTGTAATAGGTTTTTCAATAAAAATATGTTTACCTTTTTCAATGGCTTCTTTAGCACAATCAAAATGAGATAGAGTAGGTGTTACAATATCAACCACATCAACAGCGTTGATTAATTCTTCAATTGAATCAAATGCCTTGTAACCAAATTCTTTTTCAACTTTAATTGCATTTTCCTTTATAGGATCATAAAAACCTATTAATTTATATTTATCAGACTGATTTAATAATTTTAAATGAATTTTCCCAAGATGACCTGCACCTAAAACTCCAGCTTTTAGCATAATAAGAATGTTTATTTTTATATAAACAAAAATAACAATCTTTAGGCATTTATTCCTATTTTTATCCTCTCAAATTTGAATTTTTAGTGAAAGATACACACAAACATCAAGGCCTTAGAAACCAGCTGGTAAAAACAATAATACAAAAAGGAATAACTGATAAAAACGTGCTGGATGCAATAGCAAAAGTACCTCGTCATTTATTTATGGATTCAGGGTTTGTTGATTTTGCATATCAAGATAAAGCTTTTCCTATAGCTGCAGAGCAAACTATTTCTCAACCTTATACCGTTGCTTTTCAATCGGAATTATTAAAAGCTAAATCAGGTGATAAAATTTTAGAAATTGGTACAGGTTCAGGGTATCAAGCTGCTGTTTTAATTGAGATGGGAGTTAAAGTTTATACTATTGAGCGTCAGCAGGAGTTATTTAAAAAAACAAAGTTGTTTTTGCCTAAAATTGGTTATAAACCTAAAAAAATGATTTTTGGAGATGGTTATTTAGGGTTACCTGAAGATGCTCCTTTTGATGGTATAATTGTTACTGCAGGTGCGCCTTATGTTCCAAAACCTTTATTATCACAATTAAAAATAGGAGGAAGGTTGGTTATACCTGTAGGTGATGATATTCAAATAATGACCTTATTTATTAGAACTGGAGAAAAGGATTTTGAAAAGCACGAACTAGGTGAATTCAGGTTCGTGCCATTATTGAAGAAAAAGAATTAATTTTTCACTCTGTAAATTTGTGCCAATATTGTGTTCTGCCAATTAAAGCAAAACCAATATATCCACGTACTTTTAATTTATCATTACCTTCTAAAGTAACATAGCATTTATATTCTTTGCCTGTTTTCGGGTCAAGTATTTTTGCTCCATTCCATTCGTCTCCATCTTTTTTTAAGCCATCAATAATAACCATACCTTTTATAGGTTTGTTTTTATTTTCGCCTTTACAATTATCGCAAACTTTGTCTTCTTTACCTTTTTCAAGTAATTGAACTACTTTAGCATACGCTTTTCCGTTTACTTGGTAAATTTCTACAATTGATTTTTCGTTTCCTGTTTCATCATCAATAGTTTTCCATTTTCCAAAAATAGATTGGGCATTAGCCATAAAAATTCCTGAAATAATAAAAGCTAAAGCTAAAAGGATATTTTTTTTCATAAAATTAAATTTTAAATTATTACTAAGGGTTTTTTAAAAATAGTTGGCGTCAAATTGCGAGTTCCATTTGCCTTGAACTTTTAAAACTTGTTCAATAACATCTCTAACACACCCTTTACCACCTTTTTTTTGTGAAATATACAAAGAAATATTTTGAATTTCGGGTACTGCATCATTTGGGCAACTTGGTAAAGCAACTTTTTGCATTACAGGATAATCCGGAATATCATCACCCATATAAAGTACATTTTCTGGCTTAATATTGTAGATATCTGTATATTCTTCAAATTGTTCAATTTTATTATGTGCTCCTAAATAAATATCGGTTATTCCTAGATCTTTTAATCGTGTTCTTACACCTTCATTAAAACCACCGGATATTATACAAATATTAAAACCTGCTTTTATGGCTGTTTTAAGAGCATAACCATCTTTCACATTCATATTTCTGGTTAGTTCTCCATTAGTAGTAACATGTACTGTTCCGTCAGTTAAAACTCCGTCTACATCAAATATAAATGTAGTAATTTGGGGCATAATTTCTTTATAACTTTTACTCATAAGTTTTAGATATAGATTTTGTAAGCAATGTATAAATTTCTTGTTGGTTTTTAGGTAACATTGCTATATGTTTTTGAATTGTTTTTGTATCATTTCTTTTTGCAGGGCCGGTTTGAGCTTCAAAAGGAGTTAGCTCAACTATTTTACTTGCGGTTTCTTGAATTAATGGATGCAATATTTCAAAGGGTACTTTATTTTCTTTACAAATCTCATAACCGATATGATATAAATGATTTACAAAATTATTTACAAAAACCGCGCCAACATGTATGCCTTTGCGTTGTTCAGAATTTATATGATATATATTTTTTGAAATTGATTTAGCTAAAGTCTTTAATAATTTTAAATCTTTATCAGTTTCGGCCTCAATACATATAGGAATTGTGTTAAAATCAATTTTTTTCTCTTTCGAAAATGTTTGTAATAAATAAAAAACACCCTTTCTTGATTTTGATTGAAGTTCATTCATAGCAACACTACCCGAAGTATGAACAACTAATTTGTTTTGCAAATTTAAACTTGAAGAAAGCTTTGAAATAGCATCATCAGAAACTGAAATTATATAAATATCAGCTTCTTTAAGTTCTGATAAATTATTGGTAATTAGAGTTTTATTTTTTAAATACTGAATTTTATCTAAACTTCTATTAAAAACCTGAATAAGTTCAATATGTTTGTTTTTTAGCAAACAAGATGTTAAGTGATAGGCAACATTACCTCCGCCAATAATTACAACTTTTATCATAGTACGAAGATAATTTTAATTGGTTATAAAAAAAATTCCATCTTTTAAAAAAAAGATGGAATTTTTAAACTACTAACTAATAAAAATAAAAATTATGCTTGTTTTTTTATTGCTGCTTGAGCTGATGCTATTCGAGCAATTGGCACTCTATAAGGAGAGCAACTTACATAATTCATTCCAGTTCTATAACAGAATTCTACAGAACTTGGTTCACCACCATGTTCTCCACAAATACCTACTTTTAAATTAGGTTTAGAGCTTCTACCTTTTAGCGTTCCCATTTGAACTAATTGTCCAACACCTTCTTGATCTAAAACTTCAAATGGATCATTTTTTAAAATACCTTTTTCTATATAAATAGGTAAAAATTTACCAGCATCATCACGAGAATAACCAAACGCCATTTGAGTTAAATCATTAGTTCCAAATGAGAAGAAATCGGCTTTTTTAGCAATTAAATCGGCTGTTAAAGCAGCGCGAGGAATTTCTATCATTGTTCCAACTAAATATTCAATGGAGTCATTTCTTTCTTCAAAAACTTTATTTGCGGTTGCTCTAATAATCGCTTCTTGACTTTCAAATTCAGCAATAGTACCAATTAATGGAACCATTATTTCAGGTTTAGCTTCAATTCCTTTTTCTTTCAAATTTAAGGCAGCTTCAATAATAGCTCTAGCTTGCATTTCGGTAATTTCAGGATATGTAATTCCTAATCTACATCCCCTATGACCTAACATTGGGTTAAATTCTTCTAATTCAGCAACTTTACTTTTTACTGCTTCAACCGAAATATGCATTTCTTCAGCCAAATCTTTTTGTTGTGCTAATTGATGAGGAACAAATTCGTGTAATGGTGGATCAAGTAAACGAACAGTAACAGGAAGTCCTTCCATTGCTTCAAAAATACCTTCAAAATCTTCACGTTGCATTGGAAGTAATTTGTTTAATGCTTGTTTTCTACCTTTTACAGTGTCAGCTAAAATCATTTCACGCATTGCTTTGATACGATCTACTTCAAAGAACATATGCTCAGTTCTTGTTAAACCGATACCTTGAGCACCAAAACTACGTGCTACTTTAGCATCTTTAGGAGAATCGGCATTTGTTCTAACTTTCATAGTAGCAAATTTGTCTGATAATTTCATAATTTCAGCAAATTCACCGCTTAATTCAGGTTCAGCAGTTGCAACTTTACCTTCAATAATATTTCCTGTAGAACCATTTAACGAAATCCAATCACCTTCATGATATTCTTTACCATCTACAGTTAATGTTCTGTTTTTATAATCAATTTTTAAAGCACCTGCACCAGACACACAACATTTTCCCATACCACGAGCAACAACGGCAGCGTGAGATGTCATACCTCCACGAGCAGTTAAAATACCTTTTGCAACATTCATTCCTTCTAAATCTTCAGGAGAAGTTTCGATACGAGTCAAAATACTGTTTTTATATTTGTTAGCTTCATCAGCAAAGAAAACAATTTGACCTGTAGCTGCACCTGGAGAAGCAGGTAAACCTTGAGCTATTACGTGAGCCTTTTTTAACGCTTTAGTATCAAAAACAGGATGTAGTAACTCATCTAATTTATTAGGTTCAATACGTAATAAAGCTTCTTTATCATTAATCAAACCTTCATTTAACATATCTATTGCAATTTTTACCATTGCAGCACCTGTGCGTTTTCCATTTCTGGTTTGAAGCATCCAAAGTTTACCATCTTGAATTGTAAACTCCATATCCTGCATATCTTTATAATGCTTTTCTAATTTTTGTTGGTAGCTGTTTAATTCTTCATAAATAGAAGGCATTAATTCTTCTAAAGAAGGATAATTTTCAGCTCTTTCAGCTTCATCAACTTTTGCTAGTTCTGCCCAGCGTAATGAACCTAACTTTGTAATTTGTTGAGGAGTTCTTGTACCGGCAACAACATCTTCACCTTGTGCATTGATTAAATATTCACCGTTAAAAACGTTTTCTCCTGTACCTGCATCACGTGTAAAGCAAACTCCTGTACCGGAATTTTCACCCATGTTACCATAAACCATTGCTTGTACATTAACGGCAGTTCCCCAATCTGATGGGTATCCATGCATGTTTCTGTAATAAACAGCTCTATCGCCATTCCAACTATTGAATACAGCTACAACTGCACCCCAAAGTTGATCCCAAGGATTTGTAGGAAAATCGTGACCTGTACGTTTTTTTACAGCATCTTTAAAATCGTGAACTAAGTCTTTTAAATCTTGAACAGTAAATTCTGTATCTAAATGAATACCTCTTTTTTCTTTTAGGCTTTCCATAATTTCTTCAAAAGGATCAATATCTTCTTTTGATTCAGGTTTCATACCAAGAACAACGTCTCCGTACATTTGAATGAAACGGCGGTATGAATCCCATGCAAAACGCTCGTTATTTGATTTTTTAGCTATTCCTAAAACAGCATCATCATTCAAACCTAAGTTTAAAACGGTATCCATCATACCCGGCATAGAAACTCTTGCACCGGAGCGAACAGAAACCAATAATGGGTTTTCTTTGTCTCCAAATTTTGCACCCATAATGTTTTCGATGTTTTCAATTGCTTTTTCAACATCTTGTTGAATCATGTTTACTACAGCTTCTTGACCTAATTGGTTGTATTCTGTACAAACTTCTGTAGTTATAGTAAATCCTGGAGGAACCGGAATTCCAATTAAGCTCATTTCAGCTAAATTAGCTCCTTTACCACCTAAAAGGTTTTTCATGGAACTATTTCCATCTGCGGTTTTGTTTCCAAATTTGTATACTCTTGTTTTGACATCTTGTAACGTCTCCATCTTTTATTGTAATTTATGTTATAATTTAAGTTCTAATTAGTACACAAATTTAAAGAGTGGAGGTATATATTATTATGATTTATGTCATACAATTTTGTCTAAAAATTAAAATGTAATGTTTGTTACATTATTAAATTGTTAAATGATACTAATTTGAGAGTATGCTAACTAAAAATATGGATATTTTAAGAATTTTAAAATTTTGAATTAAGAAGATCTCCTGTGAGTTGCAGTAATTTTAGTTCGGCATTTTTAGCATCATATTTTGCCTGATTAAGGTTAGATTTTGCATTTAATAAATTTACTTGTGCTTGCCTGAATTCTATAGATGTAACTTGCCCTAGTTTAAATTGTTCTTCCGTTCTGGTAAAATTATGTTTATTGGTCTCAACATTTTTTTCTTCTGATTGTAATATAAATAGTGCATTGTTATATATTTCTAATGCATTGGTTACATTGCGTTCCAATTCATTTATAATTTGAGTTTTTTGAATGGATAAATTATCGGCATAAATTTTAGTATTTTGTATGCGTGTTTTTGTACTGCCTCCATCAAAAATATTCCAGTTTAAGCTTATTCCGGCGTTTATACCTTTTGAAATTTGTTCGGCATAGTTAAAAGTATGGTCATTATCAGTTTTATTCCACGCATAAGAACTATTTAAACTTAGTTTTGGATATAGGTCGGATTTATTTATTTTGATATCTAAATTACTTATTTCAACACTTTTGTTTATTTTTTGCATTTCAATATTGTGTTGTTTGGCTTTTTCAAGCAATTCATCTAAATCGAATATATTATTGAATAAAACATTGGTTTCTACATTAAAATCAGTAGTAACATTTCTACCTAAAAGTAAATTTAAATCGCGTTTGGCATTTGCTAATAATTGTTTAGAGTTGATGTATCTAATACTGTCGTTATTTATATCAACTTCAGCATTTAGAACTTGAAGTTTTGTGTTTTGACCATATTCAAAAGCATATTTTGCACGTGTTAAACGTTGTTTTGAAATATTTAAGGATTCTAAAATATTTTGATTGTTTTCGGTTAAACGAGCTACTTCATAATAAATAGTGAAAATTTGCAATAAAGAATTCTCTATTACTGTTTGCGCTTCTAATTCAGATAAATTATAGGTTTCTTTTAGTTTTTGATAATTGTAAGATCTGCCAAATCCATCAAATAAAGTATAATTTAAACCAATTGAAGCATTGTAGTTTTTTGATTCTGCTCCATTAATTTCAGATTTTTCATCATTTTGTAAAGTAAAATCAGAATCGGTATTGCTGTAGTTTCCTCCTGCGTTTGCATTTATTGAAGGGAGATAATCACTATTATAAATACTTGCATTATTTTTAGCCGTTTTAACATTATTATTAGCTATTTTAATACCATAATTTTGTTCTAAAGCAATACTTACTGCTTTTTCTTTTGTAAGTTTTTCTTGAGCAAAACTTATTGAAAAACAACTTAAAAACAGTAAGGTTAATTTATTAATGCGAATCATTCTCTATACTTTTTAATTCTATAATTACTCTTTCAACCTCTTCTTTAGTTACTTTTTTACCTGTAAACAACCATTTAAAAAATACTTTTATTGAATTAGTAACCGATAATAATAGAGGTAACATCACCAACGTTAAAACAGTAGCAATCATCATTCCGTAGGAAATTGATATAGCCATGGGCTTTAAAAATTGCGCTTGTCTGCTTTTTTCCAATAGCAAAGGTGCTAAGCCTGCTATAGTTGTAATTGAAGTTAATAAAATAGCTCTAAATCTTGAAATACCGGCTTGTACAAGTGCTTCATCATATTTCATTCCTTGTTTTAAATACACATTAAATTTTTCAATTAGTACTAATCCGTCATTAACCATAATACCAACTAATGCAATAATACCTAACCACGATAACATATTTATTGGAAAATCGTGAAACCAATGCCCCCATACCACACCAATTAAACTGAAAGGAATTAACATTATAAGTAATATTGGTTGTTCGTAAGATCTGAATGTAAAGGCAATAACTATATAAATGAGTGCTAAAACTATAAACCCTACTTTTTTAACAGATTTCATTGTTTTTTGTGCTTCTCTGTTTTGTCCTTCATAGGCTGCACTAACAGTAGGATATTTAGATGAAATTTCGGGCATAATAGTAGTTTTAACATCATCTAAAATATCAGTAACACTTTCTTTAGGATCCTTTAAATCGGCAGTAACTTGTATTTCTCGTTTACTGCTTAAATGATTAATAACTACATCACCACGTTCAATTTTGTAAGTTGCTATTTCAGAAAAAGGAACTCTATTATTTGTAGGAGTAGTTATCCACATATCATCTAAATTTTTTATGGATGATCTGTCTTCCTTTTTATAGCGAACCCACACTTTTATTTCATCTTGTCCACGTTGAAAACGTTGCGTTTGTAAACCAAAAAAACCCGAACGTACTTGGCTCATAACAGATTGCAAGTTTAAGCCCAGTAAATAAGCGTTATCTTTTAGTTTGATTTGTACTTCTTTTATACCGGCAGGATCATTATCTGAAATATCTTTTAGTAAAGGGTTTTTGCTTAAAATTTCTTTGAGTTCAACTTTAGCAGCTTTTAATTCGTTAATATTATTACTTAACAATGAAATTGCTACAGGGTTACCTCCAAAATTACCTCCTGAACCAAAAGTTAAGCTTTCTACACCATGTACTTTTCCAACTTTTTCACGAATTGAGTTTGTAATTTCCGGCGAAGAAAAATCACGAGATTCACCGGGTAATAAATTTATTGTTAAACTGGCATTTGCAGAACCGGGTCCAATTCGTTTAATTATATTTTCAACTACCGGTAAGTTTCCGGTTTGTTTTTTGGTGTATTCTTCATTTATTTCCCAAGCTACTTTTTCTATTTCTGAAATAATTGAATCGGTAATCATTTCATTAGTTCCTTGTAGCATTTTTAAATCAACAGAAACTCTGTCACTTGCAATTGAAGGGAAAATGGAAGTTCTAACAACTCCACCTCCAATACCACCAATACTAAAAATAAGTAGTGATATTGGAATTGCAAATCCTAAAGCTTTATGTTTTAAAAAGAATTTTAAATAGGGCGCATACCAGTTGTCTCTTATATAAAATAAAATTTGTTCTGCTTTATCATTTATTTTGAAGAAAAAGGTATTTATTTTATTCCTTTTTTTATCTTTTTTCTCCAATGCTTTTGAGTGAGCTATATGTGCAGGTAAAATAATTAATGCTTCAACTAATGACACCAGTAAAGTTAAAATTACAACGGTAGAAACTTCACTAAAAAAGGTTCCCATTCTACCATCTAAAAAGAAAAATGTAGAAAAGGCGAGTATGGTAGTTAGAATAGCCGAAACAATAGGAGGAATTACTTCTAAAGTTCCGTCAATAGCTGCTTGAATGGGTGATTTCCCTTTTTCGTAATGGTGGTATATATTTTCACCAATTACAATTCCGTCATCAACTAAAATACCAATTACTATAATCATACCAAATAGTGAAAGTACATTTGTTGTAAGCCCCAGATTTGAAGCAAAAATGAACATGCCAAGAAATGAGATAGGAAGACCAAACGCTACCCAAAATGCCAATCGAACATTTAGAAAAAGTGCTAAGAAAAACAAGACTAAAAGCACACCCATTACAGCATTTTTAATCAATAATTCAGTTCGTTGTTTTAAGGGTATTGAAGAATCACTTGAAACATTGATCTGTATATTTTTATGTTGTTGATTGAATGTTTTTATATAATCTTTAATTTTTTCGGCAGAAGAAAGCAAATCTTCACTATTGGTATTACTTACCGTTATGTTTATTGATTTTTGACCGTTAAAATACAATCTGTCCGGATTTTCTGACCATGTATCTGAAACATCAGCTATATCACTTAATCGTATAATATTTCCTGAAGAATTCGCTCTAACAACCAAGTTTAATAATTCATTTCCATAGTAATTTCTATTTCGAGCTCTAATTAAATAGTCTTCATCATCTGTTTTAATATTTCCTCCTGAAATTAATAAGTTCGATCTGCTAACAGCATTGGCAACTTCATTAAAAGATAAATTATAGGCGAGTAAATCATTTTCGCGTACAGCAATTTCAATTTCTTGATCTGGAAATCCGGAAAGACTAACTTGCGAAATTCCGTCAATATTTCTTAAGTCGTTTTCAACATTTCGGGCATACTGTTTTAAAGTTGCTAACGGAATATTTTCTCCACTTACAATAAAACTAATAGTTGAACGTATATTTTCAATTTTTGAAATTATTGGAGGCTCCATTCCGGAAGGGAAGGAGGGAACTCTATCTACTGCATTTTTAACATCAGCTAAAACAACATCAATATTTTTACCTTTTATAATTTCAATATTAATGGTTGCCGAATTTTCTCTGGAAACCGACGTAACTCTGTCAATACCAATAATACCTTTTAAATTATCTTCAATTTTTAAAACAACACCTTCTTCCATTTCTTGTGGAGAAGCTCCCGGGTAAGTTAGATTTACTGATATGTTTTGAGAATCTACTAATGGGAAAAAGGAAGACTTCATTGAGAGTGCGCCAACCAAACCAAATACAATAAAAGCAATAATAAAAATATTAACTGCTACAGGAAACTTAATAAAATAAGTGATTATTTTTTTCATACTTATTTTATTTATTAAAGACTTTAACTAACATTCCAATATGAGCTCCGGGTACTGGTTTTGCTAAAATTTGAGTGCCATTGGTTAAACCTTTTACTACAACGGTGTTTTGGTTTTCAAAAACAGGATTTACTTCAACTAAATCTAAAATAGTATCGTTAACAATGTAAAGTTTAGAATTATCTACTAGTAAGTTTCTTGAAATTTCAAAAGCATTTTCTTCATTTTTAGCTTGCAGTAATATTTCTAAGTATTGGCCTTCTTTTAGATCTTTTCCATTAACTTCAATAAAAGCCTTTACAGTTTGAGTTTGGGAGTCTACTTTGCCATTTATTCTAACTACTTTACCGATCCACGAGTTTGTTTTTTCCAAATTTGTTAATTTCACATGCTTACCAACTTCTAATAAATCTCTATATTCAGATTTTACTGAAACTCCAATTTCATATATGGAAGGATTAATATATTCTCCTAGTTTTTGACCTTGTCTTATTAATGTTCCCGGATTAACCAATGCCTCGATTAAAATACCGTTAAACGGAGCTCTTAAAGTATACTTGTTAAGTTTTACTTCTAAGTTTTTAACATTGTAATATGAAGTTAAGATACCTCTTCCGGAAATAAAGAATTTTTCTTTATCAGAATTAGTTTCAGGCAGTTTTGGAGTTGCTTTATTAATATTAAAATTTTCTAAATAACGTGAGTTCGATATAACTAAAAAGATAAATAAAGTTGCTTAGTATCCACAAAATTATTTTTAAGAGAAGGTTTTTTGTCTTTAAAATTATAAGCTATTAATGCAGTAAAGATGTTATTGAAATA
>NZ_JAAZUI010000099.1 GCF_012524075.1 Lutibacter sp. B1 | reverse complement strand
AGAAAAATAGATCAAAAACTCATTCCGGAATAATGCTCAAAATCAATCTAATTTTCAGCTTTAGTAAATCATTATTTTTGAAAGAAAATTTCTCTGCCAAGTTCTAATCTCGTTATTTTAACCAACGGTTTAGGCTAGGAAAAGTTGCGATTGATAAATCGTACTTTTCCGCTGTTTATTTTGTTGTTTAAATTTAGTTTAATTTTTCTATTTAGCATAATTGAGCAATTTTTTTTAGCCATTGTTGGGTGACGTTTTTATTCGGTTCTAATTACATATTTATAAATTTCCTTAAATTGCGAAACTCTTTTGTCAATATATTCTTCTAAATACTCCTTTTTAACAATATGTATTATATTTCTCTGTCTTATATTATTGTATTGAGGTGATAAATAGTTGAAGTTAATTTGGATGTATGATTTTTCGTTTAATTCTATCTTGTTATTCTCAGTTGTTGCTTCAAGTAATTCTCCTTCTAAAATAATCATTGGTTCAAAATAACTTAAAAGCTTATCGCTTGACTTATCTTTATGTATATAGTTAGAATTCATAGCGTGAAAAAATGCCTTGGTAGAATTACATAAAGAACTATATAATTTATCTTTACCGTTAGAAAAACCTTCAAAAGCTGTTCTACCAATTCTGTCTAATATAGGTTGATTATACTTGCTAAATGAATTAGCTAGATTGAGTTTTTCAAAATTTCTTTGCAAATAACTATTTGGTAACCCCAAAGCTTTATCAAAATCAGAACTCTCGGAAGTAAATACAATCCAAGGTTTGTTAATTTCTTTTTTAATTTCAATTACAAAATAAAACATAAACTCTTTGTAAATGTCCTTATTGGAGTTAAGTAAATATCCCGCAATTAAATCGATTTCTCTTCCTTTATTTTTATTCTCGTTTAGAAGTGTCTCAATTTTGATTCTTTCTTTAAGAGAAAGTCGTCTATGTTTTGAACTCATTTTTACAAATCTATAAATTTAGATTTGTTGCGTTAAGTTATTGAATAGACCATAATTTTAATTAAATGACACCCAACGGTTTAGGCTATGTTGTCGTTGTGGAAAAATCGGTAAGATTTTTCCGCCATAGCAATTGTGTTAGTAAATATACGAGGATTTTCTGAAAAAGAAAATCCGCCACAATGCAATATAGCCATTGTTGGTTAAAGTAACTTAATCACACATAGCTAGATTTTTCATTTTAACTCATCTTTAACCGATTCATTGCTCAAATCTGACCGTTTCAACATTCACTCCGCAATATTGCTCAAATTCAGTTGAAAGAAGTTGT
>NZ_JAAZUI010000098.1 GCF_012524075.1 Lutibacter sp. B1 | reverse complement strand
CAACAACGTATATAGCTCATTGTGGCGGAATTTTTTAATCGAAAAATTCCTTATATTTATTGTCAAAATTGCTTCGGCGGAAAAATCTCGCTGATTTTCCCACAACGAAGCCATATACAAACCCGTTAGCATAAATAGCTCGAATGAATTTTGGTCAGAAAAATTAAAATTGAAAAAGTTAATTGAAAACTATGATTTTTAGCAATATTTCGGAGTGAAAATTGTAGCGGTCAGATTTGAGCAATGAAAACAGAAAGAATTAAGTTTCTACTGAAAAAATTGTACTAAACCGAGAAATTTCTGAGTGATTTATACTCAAAACGGAATGAGAATTGTATCGGAATGAATTTGCTTTTAATGTAAAATATGTACAAACCTGAAAAATTCCAGATTGACTTCCACTCTACCGGAATTGAGAATTGAAACGGCTAAGATTTTGAGCAACGAATCCGAATATCTTTAAAATGAATAATTGCCAATAAATTGAGAAATTTCAAAATTTTTCCTTTAAAACGTGAAAATTATAGTGGAGAAAAAGCTAAATGAGAAAAATTAGTATGTTTGATAAATTTCAGATAATAGAAAAATTCAATGCTCAGCAGAACGTGTCGCTAAATATGCTAACAATGGCTATATTGCATTGTGGAGGATTTTCTTTTTCAGAAAATCCTCGTATATTTACTAACATAACTGCTATGGCGGAAAAATCTTACCGATTTTTCCACAACGACAACATAGCCTAAACCGTTAGCATAAATAGCTCGACTGAGTTTTGGTCAGAAAATTAAAGGTGAAAAAGTTAATTGAAAACTATGATTTTTAGCAATATTTCGGAGTGAAAATTGTAGCGGTCAGATTTGAGCAATGAAAGCGGAAAGAATTGAGTTTTTACTGAAAAAATTGTACTAAATCGAGAGATTTCTGAGTGATTTATACTCAAAAAGGTATGAGAATTGAATCGGAATGAATTTGGCTTTGAATGAAAAATATGTACAAGTCTGAAAAATTCCAGATTGACTTCCACTCTAACGGAATTGAGCATTGAAACGGTTAAGATTTTGAGCAACGAATCCGAATATCTTTAAAATGAATAATTGCAATAAACTGAGAAATTTCAAAGTTTTTCCTATAAAACGTGAAAATAACAACGAAGAAAAAGCTGAATGAGAAAAATTAGTATGTTTGAAAAACCTCAGATAACAGAAAAATTCAATGCTCAGCAGAACGTGTCGCTAAATATGCTAACAATGGCTATATTGCATTGTGGCGGATTTTCTTTTTCAGAAAATCCTCGTATATTTACTAACA
>NZ_JAAZUI010000097.1 GCF_012524075.1 Lutibacter sp. B1 | reverse complement strand
CCCTGTACATTCCCTGTTAAGGTTACTTGAACTGTCGCTGTACCATCACCTTCATTGACCGTAATGTCACTGATGGTTAGTCCATTGCCTGCACCTCCGTCATTGTCCTGGATAGTTATCTCTCCTTGTGAATCATTGATACCTATCAGCGTCGTGCTTAAATTACTCAAATTCACATACAAACGCTCGGTCGGTTCTATCAAAGTATCATCGTTGATTAAAACTTCTATCTCTTTGGTCTCTCCGGTATCTCCTGTAAAAGTTAGTGTTGCTGATTGTGATTGATAATCATCCTCTGCTATCGCTGTACCGTCTGCTGTTTGGTAATCTACACTGAAACCGCCCTGTACATTGCCTGTTAAGGTTACTTGAACTGTCGCTGTGCCATCACCTTCGTTAACCGTCATATCACTGATGGTTAGTCCATTGCCTGCACCTCCGTCATTGTCCTGGATAGTTATCTCTCCTTGTGAATCATTGATACCTATCAGCGTCGTGCTCAAATTACTCAAGTTCACATACAAACTCTCGGTTGGTTCTATCAAAGTATCATCGTTGATTAAAACTTCTATCTCTTTGGTCTCTCCGGTATCTCCTGTAAAAGTTAGTGTTGCTGATTGTGCTGTATAATCATCCGGTGCTATCGCCGTACCGTCTGCTGTTTGGTAATCTACACTGAAACCGCCCTGTACATTGCCTGTTAAGGTTACTTGAACTGTCGCTGTACCATCACCTTCGTTAACCGTAATGTCACTGATGGTCAGTCCATTGTCTGCTCCTCCGTCATTGTCCTCAATAGTTATCTCGCCTTGTGAATCATTGATACCTATCAGCGTCGTGCTCAAATTACTCAAGTTCACATACAAACTCTCGGTTGGTTCTATCAAAGCATCATCGTTGATCGTTACTTCTATCTCTTTGGTCTCTCCGGTATCTCCTGTAAAAGTTAGTGTTGCTGATTGTGCTGTATAATCATCCGGTGCTATCGCCGTACCGTCTGCTGTTTGGTAATCTACACTGAAACCGCCCTGTACATTGCCTGTTAAGGTTACTTGAACTGTCGCGGTTAAATCACCTTCGTTCACTGTAATATCACTGATGGTGAGTCCATTGCCCACGCCGCCATCATTGTCCTCAATGGTGATCTCTCCTTGTGAATCATTGATACCTATCAGCGTTGTGCTTAAATTACTCAAGTTCACATACAAACTCTCAGTCGGTTCTATCAAAGTATCATCTGCTATTGAAACTGTAATTGGATGACTCTCTCCGGTATCTCCTGTAAAAGTTAGTGTTGCTGATTGTGCTGTAT
>NZ_JAAZUI010000096.1 GCF_012524075.1 Lutibacter sp. B1 | reverse complement strand
AACGTGTTTGTATATGGTTTGTTGCGTGTTTTAAGCACCTAATTTAGTAAATAAAAACCGAATAGAAAATCCGCGAGGATTTTCGTAAGTAGGCTAGAACTAGCAATAAATTATATACGGTGTTGGCAACTGGCTTTATTCTTTACAATGTTTTTCTAATGCTTCTAAAACCATCCAATTATCATCTCCAAGTGACACAGCTTTTTTCAAATCCGCACAAATTTTAGTCAGTTCCGATTCTGGAATTTCAGTTTCTTTTGATGCGATTATTTGGATGTCTTTTGATTTTGATAAGGTTCGACCATTTCCAAGCTCATATTTTCGTAAAATTGCAAAAGCTCGGTTAGAATAAGCATTAGTAAAATACGGCTCAATCTCAAGAGTTTTATTGAAATCTTCTATTGCCTCATCAAACTGAAAATCATTTAATTTCATTGTGGCTCTTGCAAAATATCCGTCAGCCCAATTTGGTTCCAATTCCAATGCTTTATCTAATTTCTTTATTGCTCCTTTATAGTTTACTTGTTTGTACAATTCTTGAGACTCGTTGTAAAACCTGAAAAGTTTGTCATTTATTTTATCCTTTTGGTAAACACCATTTTTGTAGATGTTTTTTCCTTTTATTTCTCCTGTTGAGTAATACGAAACGGATTCTCCATCCATTTTTCCATTCACAAAGTTTGTCCGTTGTTTTAATTGTCTGTTTGGATGATACATTTCCCAAATTCCAATTTCCTTTCCGTTCTTAAAACTCCCTTTTTGCATTAAAGTTCCATCTTCATAAAATCTTTGCTCAAGTCCGTTTGAAATTCCGTTCTCGTATTCAATTTTGTCAGATATATTTCCACTTAAATGGTAGAGTAGGCGTTTACCTTTTAGTTTTCCGTTAAACAAAATTCCTTCGCCTTGTTTTTTTCCAGTTAGATAATAGTCAATAAATTTTCCTGAATATGGTATTGAACTATTTTTTAAATACCAAGTTCCATTTTTTTTGGTCATTAATTTAGTTGTCGGGATTGCTTTTATGCTATCAGGTCTTTTTACATATTCTTTTGTAAAAACATAAATAATTCCATCCAAATCTTTGTAGCCAGAAGATTCTATTACTTTTTTGTCTTTTACGACAACAACATTATCAATTTCGTTTTCCGTTAAAGTTCCAAATCCTTCTTTCGGTTCTTCTATTACAGGAATAGAATCGACAACATATAAAACATTTTCATTTGAGTTCTGACCAAAGCCAATTAAAGATGATATAGTCAGTAATAAAATCAGTATTTTGTTTTTCATTCGTAATTTTTTTAAGCTTGTTGCCAACGG
>NZ_JAAZUI010000095.1 GCF_012524075.1 Lutibacter sp. B1 | reverse complement strand
AAATTCAATGCTCAGCAGAACGTGTCGCTAAATATGCTAACAATGGCTATATTGCATTGTGGCGGATTTTCTTTTTCAGAAAATCCTCGTATATTTACTAACATAATCGCTATGGCGGAAAAATCTTGCCGATTTTTCCACAACGACAACATAGCCTAACCCGTTAGCATAAATAGCTCGAATGAGTTTTGGTCAGAAAAATTAAAGTTGAAAAAGTTAATTGAAAACTATGATTTTTAGCAATATTTCGGAGTGAAAATTGTAGCGGTCAGATTTGAGCAATGAAAGCGGAAAGAATTGAGTTTTTACTGAAAAAATTGTACTAAACCGAGAAAATTCTGAGTGATTTATACTCAAAAACAAAATGAGAATTCAATCGGAATGAATTTGGCTTTTAATGAAAAATATGTACAAACCTGAAAAATTCCAGATTGACTTCCACTCTACCGGAATTGAGCATTGAAACGGTTAAGATTTTGAGCAACAAATCCGATTTACTGAAAAAATTGTACTAAACCGAGAAAATTCTGAGTGATTTATACTCAAAAACAAAATGAGAATTCAATCGGAATGAATTTGGCTTTTAATGAAAAATATGTACAAACCTGAAAAATTCAAGATTGACTTCCACTCTACCGGAATTGAGCATTGAAACGGTTAAGATTTTGAGCAACAAATCCGAATATCTTTAAAATGAATAATTGCAATAAACTGAGAAATTTCAAAGTTTTTCCTGTAAAACGTAAAATTATAGCGGAGAAAAGCTAAATGAGAAAAATTAGTATGTTTGATAAATCTCAGATAATAGAAAAATTCAATGCTCAGCAGAACGTGTCGCTAAATATGCTAACAATGGCTATATTGCATTGTGGCGGATTTTCTTTTTCAGAAAATCCTCGTATATTTACTAACACAATTGCTATGGCGGAAAAATCTTACCGATTTTTCCACAACGACAACATAGCCTAAACCGTTGGGTAAAATGGGGGAATTTCAGCCTGAAATTCCTAATTTGAGTTTTATGAGTTTAAAATCTCAAACTGTCTGAGACACGAGCCGAAAAAATTACTGAGATAAAAAAGTTTGAAAACTACTTCTACTCTATTAAAAAAAATAAAACGGAAAGATTTGAGTAATGAATCCGAAAAAAGAAAGTTGAAACATAAAAAACTCATTGAAAAGTCTGATTTTAGCACAATGGCGGAATTATAAGTTGAAACGGAAAGAATTAAGCACAACGACGGAAATGAGCAATGAAAACGGAAAAACTCATTGAAACGTGAGAGTTGAACTGAAAAATATTCAAGAATAATTAAAACTTAACGATA
>NZ_JAAZUI010000094.1 GCF_012524075.1 Lutibacter sp. B1 | reverse complement strand
TCTTCTTTAGATAAAGCCACAAAGTTTATTGAAGGTAAAATTCTAGGTTCAAATCCAGATTGCAAAGTTAAATTTGAAATATAAGCTCTTAAATAAGGAAACGCTATTGCTGGAGCATTAATTTTAGGAAAATCAGAAAACTTAAATTCTTCTGTAATTTCATCATCTAGACTAAATACAAAAGCAGATTCAAAATTTAAATCAAAATCTTTATCTTTTAAGTCAATTTCAAAAATTACGACAAAGCTCTTTTTATCTTCTTCTGGAAATACTTGACCCTTTTTAATTCCAAAAGAACTTTCTTCCCTATTTTGATTATCCCTCAATAATTCAAAATTTAGACGTTGAACTTTCCAGTTTTGTAATTGTATTTTCATTTTAAGCTGCTAAAGGAAGATTACTATCATCCGTAGAATCGTAACTTTGATCTGTACTTGATGTATAAATATCTACATTCAAATTATCCATCATTGTATTAGAAATTTCAAAACCAAAATCTTCTACAAAACCATATTTAAGAGAAATTTCATATAATTCTTCAGCTGATATATTATCAAAATAATTATCTATTCTTTCTTTTATTTCTTTATTAAGTTTCATCTTATTCAATCTCGTTAGTTAAAACTAATTCCTTGCTCTTAATATTTTTAGCTGGCAAATATACAGAACATATTGTACAATTTGAAGTTCTTCTGTCAAAATTTGACATTCTCTCTTTTGTAAATTTAATATAAAAATTCCCTTTTGAGACCTCAATTGGCAAAATATTTTCATTTCGAGCAAAATTAATTACCAATCCATCAATATGATTAAATCTCTTTTTTAATTTAGAAATCTTATCTGAATGTTTCTCAATTATATAATCTAGAATTTCTAATCCTTCGTCTATTGTTAAGTCTAAAAAATTTTCTTCCTCTACTTCAATTTCTGATTTTATAATTGATAAGCTACTGTATGTTAGCTTTTTATTTAGATTATCCCAAGATTGAGCTATTGCCCACTTTTGAGCTTGTTCGATTGGTTTTTTGCTCAAACCTTCAATGAAAAAATAAACTCCATCACCCAACCACTCATCATCTCCATAAGACAATTTATAATCTGTTGTTATTATTTCTTTTGCTTTTTGATAACTTGTACCGTGAAATCCTTGAATCTCAATTTTCATAGTAAAATTTAATGATACGAATATACTAAAATAAAATACTACAGCTAACAATGCATAACCAAAATTGTTTCATTTATTAAAATAAAATGTTTCTTAATTTAAATTTTATTAGTTTTATAAAACGAAAAATTGCGATAACCAAAACACAACTTTGGTTATTCTAACCCGTT
>NZ_JAAZUI010000093.1 GCF_012524075.1 Lutibacter sp. B1 | reverse complement strand
TAGGATCTTGAATCCATTTATTGATTTCACGAGATATAGTTGAACGAGATCTGTTTAAAGTTTTAGCGATATAAGCTTTGGATTTATTCTCGTTTAAAAGTGTCTCAATTTTGATTCTTTCTTTAAGTGAAAGTCGTCTGTGTTTTAAACTCATATTTACAAATCTATAAATTTAGATTTGTTGCGTTAAGTTATTGAATAGACCAGATAATCAGTAATATTACAGCTAACGGTTTCGGCTAGGAAAAGTTGCGATTGTTAAATCGTACTTTTCCGCCGTTTGTTTTGTTGTTTAAATTTAGTTTAATTTTTCTATTTAGCATAATGGAGCAATTTTTTTTAGCCATTGTTGTGCTTTCGTTATTTGTTTAATTCGGTTTCTATTTTTGGAATTAGCGTTTTTGCAGCTTGATAGATTAGGCGATACTGTTCTAAAAGCAATTTTTTTCTTACAAAGTCCATCTTAACATAGTTTCTTCCTCTTGGTTCAGAAAGTAAGTGTATTAAATTTTCCCTATTCTGAATTGGCTTTCCAAACTGGAAAATTTCCGACTTGTTTTTTATTGGAAAATGTTTCACATCAATTTCGAATTGGTTTTGGTTAAAAAACCAATAATCTCGTGTTTCCTTGGATTCTTCCGTGTCCCATTTTAAAAATGCTTCTAAAATATTGGATTTATTGATGTAATACTCATCCAACTCCGTTACCAGTCCTTCATTATCTGTGATTTTTGAAATTCCTAGACTTCTTAACTTATCGAAAGTTAAGGTATTTACTGTTTGATTAGTGCTCCGTGCGGAAATTAGGACGAACAAGTTGTCGTTGGATACGGTATCAAAACTTGACAACGAAAGCAAACTTCTTTTTAAATCCGTATTCTCTTTTAAAAAAGAGATTGTTTCGGCAAAATTTAGAGTATCTACTTCTAAATCCTTTTTGATATTCTGAAGTAATGAATGTTTTTGGTTATTAATTTTTCTAACGTCATTCCAATTATTTATCTGTAGGGCAATCAAAATCCCAATCACCACAAGAACAATTTCGCCAATGGCATATTTCAAATACTTCCCAGTCTTTCCTTTCGAAACTAAATTTTGTCTAATTTTTCTAAAGAATTTCATCATTGGTTATTGGTTGGTCATAATGAAGCACAACGGTTTAGGCTAGGAAAAGTTGCGAATTTGAAAACGCAATTTTCCACTGTTTGTTTAGTTGTTTAAATTTAGTTTAATTTTTCTATTTAGCATAATGAAGCAATTTTTTTTAGCCATTGTTACCTGTAGTACTTATGCTACTTTAAATTCACCTTCGTTCATTTCAATACTAAATTTCACATTAGTTTTCAAAGCTTTA
>NZ_JAAZUI010000092.1 GCF_012524075.1 Lutibacter sp. B1 | reverse complement strand
TTGTATTATACTGAAATAGGTTGACTTTTTTTCGGTTGTTTTTTTATAAATCGATTTTTGATTTTAAATAGTAAGCTCAGGTAAATTTACATTATTTTTCCGATAGGATTTGTATTTAATATTTGGATTCAAATGTACTTCTGCTGGTTTTCTTAGATTCAGGCTAAAATGAGTTCTTAGGTTGTTATAAATATATACGGCTTGCTGAGTCATTTTTTGAGCCAGATCAGTGTTCTTAATGGTTTGTTTTAAGCCGTATTCGTGTTTTAGTGTTCTGTTAATGCGTTCAGCGACCGCGTTTTCGTAAGGGTCATATTGTTCTGTCATACTCATCGTGATATTATTGTCTTCTGCAAACTGCGTGTATTTAGGATTGCAGTACTGGAAGCCTCTGTCGGAATGGTGTATAAGCTTTTTATTAGGGTATTTCCTGTTTTTAATGGCCATATCGAGCGCTTTTTTGCAAAGAGATGTTCTCATATGGTTATCGAGATTATATCCCATAATTTGCTTGGAATAGGCATCTGTAACTAAAGCAAGATAGTTGTGTCCGTTTTCAGTTTTAATATAGGTGATATCACTAACCCATAATTGTTCTGGTCGAGTAGGGACGTGGTCTTTGACCAGGTTCTTATATTTTTTGTACATATGGTTAGAGTTAGTAGTAGTGATGTAATTTTTAGTTTTGGGAACGAGAAGGTTATTGATCCTAAGGAATCTATAGAATTTATCTCTACCGATCTTAATATCAGCTTTTATGAAGTCTTGTTTTAGTTCTGCATAGAGTTTAATACCACCCGTTTTAGAGCCTACTTTTTTACGGTAGCCTTTAACCATTTTTATAAGTTTTTGCTGGTCTATTTCTTTTTTTTGTTGTGCTTTGAGTCTTTTGTAAAAGGCTTGTTTAGATATCCCAAAACATCCATAGAGCCATTTTCTTTTATACGGGCTTTTTTCTTTAGCTCTATCTCTTTTGCTAATGTTTTGGGCAATGACTTTTTTGACATATCGACTCCTGTAATGAGTTCCATATCCGCGATAATGTCCTGTTGGAAGTCTTTCTGGAACTCCAGTTCCTCAATACGCTCTTTAAGCTTTTTGATTTCATCGTTCTTGCTCATACCCTTGTTTTGTTGCACTAAGGTACTGTATTTTCTTAACCAATAGGCAATTGTTGTTCTAGGGACATGATATTTTTTGGAAGCTTGGTTGTTAGAAATATGTCCGGTCAGGATTTGGTCGACGACCAAAAGTTTGGTTTCTAAGGTTACTTTCTGGTAGCTTTTTTTTCGCCAGTGTTCATTTTGTGATTTCATAAGTGACTGTAATTAATGGTTTAATTTTTAGTCAACCTATTTCAGGAAAGTTCA
>NZ_JAAZUI010000091.1 GCF_012524075.1 Lutibacter sp. B1 | reverse complement strand
CCCAACAATGCATAAAACAAATAAGGGCTTTGCTCCTAACTCAAAAATTTGTAATTTTAACTGTGGTAAGTTTCTCGGCGGAAAAATCTCCGATTTTTCTCCCTTTCTTGCCTTATTCTAAACCGTTAGCAGTAATAAAAACAGAAAAATATGGCATTAATAAATTGTCCAGAATGTAACAACGAAATTTCAGATAAAGCAGTTAGCTGTCCGAAATGTGCATTCCCAATCAACCAACAGACATCAGATCCAATTTCAAAGAATGATAAAGGATTAACTGTCGCAGATGGAGTTAAAACTGGTTGTGGAATGTTCATTGTTTTACCTCTAATTATTATCTCTTTACTAATAATAGTTTTTGCACTTATCTTTTTATCTAATACTTAACTATATGTCAGGAAATCATAATTCAACAAGAAATAATAATATTGATGTTTTAGTTAATGATTTAAAACTAACACAACTGAAAAATTCAACAATTTTTGAAAATAATGATTATTTTGTTTTATCTCCTTCAGTTCAAAACAAGAAAAATTGGTTTGATTTGAGAAAAGTAAATCTTGACAAATTCTTAAAAGAAAAGAAGGGAATTTTATTAATTAGATTATTAAATGATTTCATACTAATTGATTTGAGAAAATTCACGAGAGAATTAATAGATGATAATCCTTACATTACAGAGAACAGTGGAATTCATTGGAAATTTCAGATTACGGAGTCTCTAGATAAGAAAAAGTATATTTTTAACACAAAGAGTAAAAAACGATTTTATATTGAGGTAATTAGTAAAGATAAATTGAAAGAATCAATAAACTACTGCTAACACCTCATAAAATTTATGCTTAAATTTGAACTAAATAACAAACCGACAAACATTCAACTAATGATTTGCTACGTCCGAAAAATCTCCGATTTTCCAGTCGCACAAATCTTATAAAAGCCCGTTGCCTAAAATAACGAGATTGGAACTTGGCAGAGAAATTTACCTTCAAAAATAATCATTTACTAAAGCTGAAAATTAATTCGATTTTGAGCATTATTCCGGAATGAATTTTTTAAGTAGTTTTCTTCCAAAACTAAAATTCTGCTTCGGCTGAGAATTACTCTGAGAACTCTTCTCTCCTATTTTATCAATAGGCTAAATTGAGAAATTTAATGAGTTGAATCCGTTAAGTTGAATAAATTTTAAAACGTAAGAGTTTTTCTCTTATTTTTAGGTTTTTAAGCTAATTTTCTGCTAAACTGAAAAAAACGAACTCGTTTGAATGATTTTTAGATTGTTCTAGTTGCTTTTCATCTTTTCTACTAAACTGAAAAATTCATCAATGAATGATTTTTTAGATATTTCATTTTCTTTTTATAATTAATACTAAA
>NZ_JAAZUI010000090.1 GCF_012524075.1 Lutibacter sp. B1 | reverse complement strand
AACGGTTTAGGCTATGTTGTCGTTGTGGAAAAATCGGCAAGATTTTTCCGCCATAGCAATAACTTTAGTAAATATACGAGGATTTTCTGAAAAAGAAAATCCGCCACAATGCAATATAGCCATTGTTAGCATATTTAGCGACACGTTCTGCTGAGCATTGAATTTTTCTATTATCAGAGATTTATCAAACATACTTATTTTTCTCATTTAGCTTTTTCTCCGTTGTTATTTTCACGTTTTACAGGAAAAACTTTGAAATTTCTCAGTTTATTGCAATTATTCATTTTAAAGATATTCGGATTCGTTGCTCAAAATCTTAACCGTTTCAATGCTCAATTCCGGTAGAGTGGAAGTCAATCTGGAATTTTTCAGGTTTGTACATATTTTTCATTCAAAGCAAATTCATTCCGATTCAATTCTCATACCTTTTTGAGTATAAATCACTCAGAAATCTCTCGGTTTAGTACAATTTTTTCAGTAAAACTCAATTCTTTCCGCTTTCATTGCTCAAATCTGACCGCTACAATTTTCACTCCGAAATATTGCTAAAAATCATAGTTTTCAATTAAGTTTTTCAACTTTAATTTTTCTGACCAAAACTCAGTCGAGCTATTTATGCTAACGGGATTTTATAAGATTTGTGCGACTGGAAAATCGGAGATTTTTCGGACGTAGCAAATCGTTTGTTGAATGTTTGTCGGTTCGTTATTTAGTTTAAAAGTGAGCATAAATTTTATGAGTTGTTATGTGTAGTATTTTTAATTCGGATTAAACTCAATATTGAAATGAGTTCTTAAATAATCCTCTATTGTTCCCATTCCCATTTCCTTTCTTCTTTCGTTTACAGTTTCAGGATTTTCTAATTTATACAATTTCCCGTTTTTTATCTGTGAACCATATATTTGAGGTTTACCCTCATCCATTAAGATTCTATCTTTCATCAATGCATATTGCTGTTTAGACAAATCTCCATTTTTTACAGCTTCCTCTATCTGTGGAAAGTATTTTTTCCTATGCTTCTCAGTTGTATGTTGTAGTCCCAACCAGATTGCATTCATATGTTTTTGAGATACCTCGTTTAATGTTGGCATACCACACTTTTCAATAATGCTAATCACTAATTCTTGATTCCTATGATCTTCTTTAGCGTATTTGATGGGGTCATTTAACTTTCTAATTCTTTGGTCACTTTCATAAACTTCACTCAAGATTTGATGTTTTTTACTACAATCAACTTCAATAATATCTACTGAACCAACATAGACAAATTTATCCTTATTCATATAGAGGAATATTGATATCATTAAAACAAGAGCAGTTAATATGCTGAAGAATATTTTTTTCTTTTTCATTTCTTTTTCATTTTTTTATTACACATAACG
>NZ_JAAZUI010000008.1 GCF_012524075.1 Lutibacter sp. B1 | reverse complement strand
AGTATCAGACGCAGGAACACCATTAGCCGTAAATGATGGAACCTATATTGTAGATGAGGATAGTACAATCAATAGATTAGATTGGTCAGGTAATGATACTTTAATTGATGGAGCTACTTTAAGTAGTTTTGAAACAACAACAAGCAATGGAGGAACGGTTGTAGATAATTTAGACGGAACTTTCAATTATGTACCAGCTGCGGGTTATGTAGGAACAGATTCTTTTGAATATACTATTTGTGATAATGATACACCTATACCAACGTGTAGTTCAGCGAGGATAGATGTAGATGTTCAAAATGTGAATGATGCACCAGTAGCAACTGATGATAGTTTTTCAGGGGTAGAAGAAGCAACAATAACAGGAAATATTATAACAGGAAGTAATGGTAATGGAGTAGATAGTGATTTAGATATGGATACATTGGAAGTAAGTCAGTTTATTATTGGCGGAACTGTTTATTCAATCATATCCGGTTCAGATACTTCAGTTGTAATTCCAAATGTAGGAACAATAACAATAGGTTCAGATGGAAGTTTAACGTTTGTACCAGTAGCAGATTATAACGGGTCAGTACCAACTATTACATATACGTTAACAGATGGTTTATTAACGGATACTGCAGATGTAACAATTACTGTTACTCCAGTAAACGATGCTCCAATAGCAGATATAAACAGTACAACAACAACAGAAGATATTCCTGTAACATTTAATGTTACAAGTACCGATACAGATACAGATGGAACAATTGATTCATCAACAGTAGATTTAAACCCAACAACATTAGCAATAGATAATAGTATTACAACAGCTGAAGGAACATGGGAAGTAGCAAGTAATGGAGATGTAACCTTTACACCGGTTCTTGGTTATGTAGGAGATGCTACTTTAACATATACAGTTGAAGATAATGATGGTTTAACTTCAAATGAGGCAAACTTAAGAGTTACAGTAATAGATGAAGGAAATCCATTAGCAGTTAATAATACTGTAACTACTACAGAAGATATACCAGTAACAACTATTGATGTTACTTTAAATGATTCAATGGATGACAATGCAACAATCAACTCTGGGAATCCAGTAAGTTCAGAAGGAGTTACTGTGATAAATAATAATGATGGAACATTTACTTATACGCCACCAACAGGATTTGTAGGAACAGATACCTTTACTTATACTATATGTGATGATGATGTGCCAATAGCAAGCTGTTCAACAGCTACTGTAACAGTAACTGTAGAAGATGAAGGAGATCCGATAACAGAGAATGATTCTGCAAGTACAACAGAAGATGTTCCAGTAACTACAGGAAATGTATTAGACAATGATAGTGTTGTAGATAATGCAACAATTACAAGTTTTGATACAGCAAGTACAGAAGGCGGAACAGTAACCAGTAATGGAGATGGAACATTTGAATATACACCAGCGATAGGATTTGCAGGTATTGATACATTTACATATACAATTTGTGATGATGATGTACCAATTGCAAGTTGTTCAACAGCAATAGTGACAATTACAGTAACTGATGATATTTACCCAACAGCAGTTGATGATAATGTTTCAATAACAGAAGACACTACGGTTGCAACAGTAATAAATGCACTTTCAAATGATACACTATCAGATGATGCTACATATTCAACAGGAAGTTTTGTTTATACAGGAGCAAATGGAGCGACAATTATAGATAATAACGATGGAACGTTTGACTATACACCAGCAGTAGGATTTGTAGGATTAGATTCATTTAGTTATACAATATGTGATGATGATACACCAATAGCAACCTGTTCAACAGCAACAGTGTTTGTGAATGTAACCGATGAAGGTAATCCGGTAGCAGTTAATGATACAGCAAGTACAATAGAAGATACACTTGTTACAACAGTAAATGTATTAGACAACGATAATACTTTAGACAACGTTACTATTACAGATTTTGATACAATAAGTACAAATGGAGGAATTTTAGTAAGTAATGGAGATGGAACGTTTGACTATACACCAGCCACAGGATTTGCAGGTGTAGATACCTTTACCTATACGATATGTGATGATGATTTACCAACAGCAAGTTGTTCAACAGGAACAGTAAGTGTAACAGTATCAGACGCAGGAACACCATTAGCCGTAAATGATGGAACCTATATTGTAGATGAGGATAGTACAATCAATAGATTAGATTGGTCAGGTAATGATACTTTAATTGATGGAGCTACTTTAAGTAGTTTTGAAACAACAACAAGCAATGGAGGAACGGTTGTAGATAATTTAGACGGAACTTTCAATTATGTACCAGCTGCGGGTTATGTAGGAACAGATTCTTTTGAATATACTATTTGTGATAATGATACACCTATACCAACGTGTAGTTCAGCGAGGATAGATGTAGATGTTCAAAATGTGAATGATGCACCAGTAGCAACTGATGATAGTTTTTCAGGGGTAGAAGAAGCAACAATAACAGGAAATATTATAACAGGAAGTAATGGTAATGGAGTAGATAGTGATTTAGATATGGATACATTGGAAGTAAGTCAGTTTATTATTGGCGGAACTGTTTATTCAATCATATCCGGTTCAGATACTTCAGTTGTAATTCCAAATGTAGGAACAATAACAATAGGTTCAGATGGAAGTTTAACGTTTGTACCAGTAGCAGATTATAACGGGTCAGTACCAACTATTACATATACGTTAACAGATGGTTTATTAACGGATACTGCAGATGTAACAATTACTGTTACTCCAGTAAACGATGCTCCAATAGCAGATATAAACAGTACAACAACAACAGAAGATATTCCTGTAACATTTAATGTTACAAGTACCGATACAGATACAGATGGAACAATTGATTCATCAACAGTAGATTTAAACCCAACAACATTAGCAATAGATAATAGTATTACAACAGCTGAAGGAACATGGGAAGTAGCAAGTAATGGAGATGTAACCTTTACACCGGTTCTTGGTTATGTAGGAGATGCTACTTTAACATATACAGTTGAAGATAATGATGGTTTAACTTCAAATGAGGCAAACTTAAGAGTTACAGTAATAGATGAAGGAAATCCATTAGCAGTTAATAATACTGTAACTACTACAGAAGATATACCAGTAACAACTATTGATGTTACTTTAAATGATTCAATGGATGACAATGCAACAATCAACTCTGGGAATCCAGTAAGTTCAGAAGGAGTTACTGTGATAAATAATAATGATGGAACATTTACTTATACGCCACCAACAGGATTTGTAGGAACAGATACCTTTACTTATACTATATGTGATGATGATGTGCCAATAGCAAGCTGTTCAACAGCTACTGTAACAGTAACTGTAGAAGATGAAGGAGATCCGATAACAGAGAATGATTCTGCAAGTACAACAGAAGATGTTCCAGTAACTACAGGAAATGTATTAGACAATGATAGTGTTGTAGATAATGCAACAATTACAAGTTTTGATACAGCAAGTACAGAAGGCGGAACAGTAACCAGTAATGGAGATGGAACATTTGAATATACACCAGCGATAGGATTTGCAGGTATTGATACATTTACATATACAATTTGTGATGATGATGTACCAATTGCAAGTTGTTCAACAGCAATAGTGACAATTACAGTAACTGATGATATTTACCCAACAGCAGTTGATGATAATGTTTCAATAACAGAAGACACTACGGTTGCAACAGTAATAAATGCACTTTCAAATGATACACTATCAGATGATGCTACATATTCAACAGGAAGTTTTGTTTATACAGGAGCAAATGGAGCGACAATTATAGATAATAACGATGGAACGTTTGACTATACACCAGCAGTAGGATTTGCAGGATTAGATTCATTTAGTTATACAATATGTGATGATGATACACCAATAGCAACCTGTTCAACAGCAACAGTGTTTGTGAATGTAACCGATGAAGGTAATCCGGTAGCAGTTGTAGATAATGAAACTACAGAGATGAACATTGGTTTTACAACAGCAAATGTATTAGACAACGATAATACTTTAGACAACGTTACTATTACAAATTTTGATACAATAAGTACAAATGGAGGAATTTTAGTAAGTAATGGAGATGGAACGTTTGATTATACACCAGCATTAAACTTTATAGGTATAGATTCATTTAATTATACAATTTGTGATGATGATACGCCAATAGCAAATTGTTCAACTACACAAATATTAATAAATGTTTTATCTGGTGATTCAGATTTAGTAACAACAAAAACAGTAAGTAATCCAATACCAAATGAAGGTGAAATAGTTACTTATATACTTACTGTTGCTAATAATGGACCAAGTACAGCAACAGGAGTTAGCTTAACAGATAACTTACCAGTAGGTTTAACTTATGTTAATCATTCAACTGCTGAAGGAACATTTAATAATGGATCAGGTGTTTGGGATATTGGAAATTTAACAAATGGAGCTGTAGCCACCTTAACGATTGATGCAAGAGTAAACATAGGAACAAGCGGAGATGAGATTACGAATATAGCAACCTCAGCTGAAGGAGATCAATTCGATCCTAATCCAACAGGTAATATTCAAGTGGAATTAATAGTTAATCAATCACCATTAGCAATAGATGATAGTAGTATAGGAAACGTAACAAACAGTCCAGTATTTGTAGATGTTTTAGGAAATGATAATGATCCAGAAGGTTTATTAGATCCAACAACAGTTCAAATAGTAGGAACCACCAATCCAGAAGAAGACTTGGCTGTTTCAGGAGAAGGTACATGGAGTATAGATTCAACAACCGGAGGAATTACTTTTACGCCTGAAGCAGGATTTACAGGAGACCCAACACCAATAAGTTATACTGTAGAAGATACTAATGGCAATGTGTCGAATGAAGCTACCGTAACAGTGGGTTATGCTGTAGAATTCCCAGTAGCTGTGAATGATTTAAGTACAGGAAATGAGCTAGGCAAACCTGTTTCGGTTAACCCGTTAGCTGATAATGGATATGGAGCAGATTCTGACCCAGACGGTATTTTAGATCCAACTACTGTTAGTTTAATACCTCTAGGAACAGCAACAAGTATTGTGACAGATGTAAATGGAGATGTTACAAGTTTTGATGTTCCAGGAGAAGGAACATGGAGTGTAGATTCAGTAACAGGAGTAGTTACTTTTATTCCTATAGTTGAATTTATTACAAATCCTACACCTGTTAGCTATACTATTGAAGATAATGATGGGAACGAATCAAATAGTGCGTTGATAATAATACAAATGATTCCTCAAGCAGATATTTCTGTTATAAAAACTGATAGTAGTGATGGTTATGTAGCCGGTACAACATCTGTATATGTTATTACTGTTACTAATAATGGGCCATCAGACGCTACTAATGTAGTAGTAATTGATAATGTTCCTTCAGGATTACCAGCAAGTATTGTTTCTTGGACTGGGAATGGAACAAGTGGAACAGGTGATTTAAATAATACTATTTTAGTATTAGAAAGTGGAGAATCTATGGTTTATACTGTTAATATTGATGTGCCAAGTTATTTTACTGGACAAATTATAAATATTGCATCAGCATTTTCAGATATTGAAGATCCAGACTTAAGTAATAATACCTCAACAGATACAAGTGAAGAAGGTTTATTAGCAGCATTATTTGTTACTAAAACGGTAGATAATGAGACACCAATTGTAGGAGAAGATGTTGTATTTACAATTACAATAACAAATAATGGGCCAAGTGATGCAACAGGAATTAATCTTGTAGATAAATTACCTACGGGTTATACAATGAATAGTTTAATACCAGCAGTAGTTGATCAAGGAAGTTATGAAGCCGTATCAGGTTTATGGACCGTTGGAGCTTTAGATTATTTAGAAAGCACAACTATGTTAATAACAGCTACTGTAAATAATTTTGGAGATTATACTAATATAGCCGAAATTGTTTCTGCAGATCAAGGAGATCCAAATTCTATACATGGAAATAATAATCCGTCTGAAAATGATCAAGCAAGTGCAATAACAGTACCTGTGCCTGTTGTGGATTTAAGATTAACAAAAACAGTTGTAGACGATATTACTTCTACGGAAGTTGGAAACCAAGTAACTTTTGAAATTAGAGTTTATAATGATGGTGCAGCAATGGCAACAGGTGTTCAGGTTACAGATTTATTACCGTCTGGTTATGATTTTGTCAATTATAGTTCTACAATTGGTACATATAATCCTTTAATTGGATTATGGAATATTGGATTTATTGAAAAAGACAATACAGCTGTATTATTGGTAGATGTTATTGTGTTAGAAAATGGAGAATACATGAACTGTGCAGAAATAACAACGGCTAATGAAATGGATGTTGATTCAACTCCCGGAAATGGTGATGCTACTGAAGATGATTTTGGGTGTGCTTCTGTAACTCCAAATAGTGAGGTAGACTTAAGTATTACTAAAGCTGTAGTTGCAGACAATGTTAACCCAGAAGTTGAAACAGAAGTTACTTTTGAAATTAGAATTACCAATAATGGTACAGTTGATGCTAATGAAGTAGAAGTAACAGATTTATTACCTTCAGGTTATACATTTGTAAATTATAGTTCAACAGAAGGTACATATAGTGAAGTAACAGGTTTATGGAATATAGGAAACATATTAAAAGGAGATACAGAAATATTGTTAATAGATGTAAATGTTAATGCATTTGGAGATTATATAAACTGTACTTCAATTAGTAACTTACACCAAACAGATCCTAATCTTTCTAATAATTCAGCTTGTTTGGCAATAACACCAATACCAGTTATAGATTTGGAATTAACAAAAGATGTTGATGATTTAGAGCCAGTTGCAGATACTGAAGTTGAATTTATTATTATAGTAGTTAATAACGGGCCAAGTGATGCCACAGGAGTTGAAGTAACAGATTTATTACCTTCAGGTTATACATTTGTCAATTATATAGCAACAACAGGTAATTATGCTGAGACAACCGGAATATGGAATATAGGTAATATAACTAGTAATACTTCGGAAACGTTAACTATAACTGCAATTGCATTAACTACTGGAGACTGGACAAACATTGCTGAGATAACTGCGGCCAACGAATTTGATATAGATTCAACTCCTGGAAATTATGATTTCTATGAAGATGATAGAGCTCAAGTAACAACAGAGCCAATTATATTATTGACAATACCAGAAGGGTTTACTCCTAATGGAGATGGTGTGAATGATGTTTTAGGTATTCAATATTTAGAAGTGTTGTACCCTAACTTTAGTATGGAAATTGTTAATAGATGGGGTAATATAGTTTACAAGTATAAGCATAATGGTAACCCAAATAAAACACCAGAATGGTTTGATGGAACATCTAACGGAAGATGGAATGTAGGTAAGGGTAAATTACCAGTAGGAACTTATTTCTATACAATTTACTTTAACAATAATGAGAGAAAGCCAGAAGTTGGTTGGATTTATTTAAGGAGATAAAAACATTAATTTATGAAAAAAACAAAATTACTATTAGGCGTTTTAACGTTATTATCTATAACAACTATTTTTGGTCAGCAAGACGCACAATACACACAATATATGTACAATATGAATGTATTAAACCCTGCATATGCTGGTTCTAAAGGGGTTACAAGCATCGGGTTATTAGGAAGATCTCAATGGGTTGGGGTTGATGGAGCACCACAAACTGTTACTCTTTCTATACATTCTCCCATTGGTAAATTTGTTGGATTGGGTTTTTCGGTAATTCATGATGAAATAGGTCCGGTAAAAGAAGATAATGTGTATGTAGATTTTTCATATACAATTTTTACATCAGATGAAGGGAGGTTGGCTTTTGGATTAAAAGGCGGTGTTAGTTTCTTAGATGTTAGAGAGGTAAATCAGGTAGAAGATGGAGACCCATTAAATATTCCAATTAATAAAGTTTCTCCAAATTTTGGAGCGGGTATTTATTATTATACTAATAGATTTTATGTTGGACTATCTGTTCCTAACTTTTTAGAAACAAGATATCTTGAAAAAAATAAAGGAATTTATAGTACAGCTTCAGAAAAAATGCATTATTTCTTAACTTCAGGTTTAGTATTTGATTTATCCGATAATTTAAAATTTAAACCATCTTTTATGTTTAAAGCAGTCTCTGGAGCTCCATTATCTGTAGATTTATCTGGTAATATATTACTTGATGAAAAATTTGAAGTAGGTTTATCTTATAGAATAGATGATTCTATAAGCGGAATGATAGGTTTAAATGTTAATAATGATTTTAGAATTGGATATTCCTATGACTATACAATAACAAGATTTGGCAATTATAATTCAGGCTCACATGAAATAATGCTCTTGTTTGATTTTAATAGGAAAATGATAAAAAGTCCAAGATTCTTCTAAATTTAGAATATATACTATGAATAAAATTACTTTAATATTACTATTATTTTGTGTATCATTTTTAAATGCTCAAGATATTAATTATACAATTAGAAATATTTCTAAAAATACAAAATATCAAGATTTTGGTGTAACTTATTATGGGGATTCTTTAGCTGTATTTGCATCTTCAAGGAAAGATAAATCTATTAGAAAAAGAGTTTGGTTTGGTAATAAACAGCCTTTTTTAGAATTGTATGTGGGGAAAGTTGTTGAAAATGGAGATATTATTAATATAGAAAGGTTTTCAAAAACAATAAATACAAAGTATCATGAATCCAATGTATCATTTACAAAAGATTTACAAACTGTTTATTTTACAAGAGATAATTATTTAGACAATAAAATTAAAAAGGATACAGTTGGTTGGATATTAAACCAGTTATATGTAGCTAAAATAGGGGATGATGGAAAATGGAAGAATATAAAACCTATGCCGTTTAATAGTGACAACTATCAAACAGGTCATCCAGTTTTAAATGAAAAAGAAGATAAATTATATTTTATTTCAGATATGCCTGGGGGCTACGGGTTAACAGATATTTATGTTGTAGAGATATATAATGACGGAACTTATGGAAGCCCTCAAAATTTAGGGCCTATAGTAAATTCAAACAAAAAAGAGATGTTTCCTTATATAGATGGTAATGATATTTTATATTATTCATCAAATGGTTATAAAAATAGTTATGGAGGTTTAGATATATATGTTACTAAATTAACAAATGGCAAGGTATTGGAAAAACCCCAAAACTTAGGTTTTCCAATCAACAGTGATAAGGATGATTTTAATATTGTATTTCAAAAAAATAAAAGAGTAGGTCATTTTTCATCAAATAGAATTGGAGGAAAAGGAGATGATGATATTTATTATTTTGAAGAACTAACTCCAGTTGTTTTTGAATGTAATCAAATTGCTGAAGGAATTGTTAGGGAGAAAGAATCTGGAGCTTTATTGCCTGGTGCTAAAGTAGATTTAATTAATGAAAAAGGTGTTGTTTTAGAAAGTACTATTGCTGATAAGTATGCTACATTTAGTTTTAAAGTTAATTGTAATACAGCTTATAAAGTAGTTGGTTCTAAACAAGATTATATTGAAGATATGGTAACATTTACAACTTCTAATGTTAATGAGCTAGAATTAGCTTTGAACTTAAATTTAGGAACTAATGAGTTTGTAAATGTAAGAGGTATGTTAATGATTAATATTAATCCTATTTATTTTGATTTAGATAAATCATTTATTAGACAAGATGCAGCTATTGAAATCGAAAAGGTTGTTAGAATAATGAAGAAATATCCTAAATTAAAAATTGATTTAGGCTCGCATACAGATAGTAGAGCTCATGACAAATATAATCAAGATTTATCAGATAGAAGAGCTAAGTCAACCATAGATTGGATTATAGAAAGAGGTATAGATCCGTCTAGAATTACTGGAAAAGGTTATGGGGAAACTGAATTAGTAAATAAATGTGCGAATGATGTTCCTTGTACTGAAGCAGAGCATCAATTAAATAGAAGAACTGAGTTTGTAATTGTAAACCCCGAAGAAATCCGAGAGTATTAAATTCTCACCTTTACTTTGGATTTGTAAGAATATTTCGAACAGTTGGATCATCCCCATCTAAAAATAAATGTTCTTTATTTTCAAGGATACTTTTACATAATGTTGTTTTTCCAACTTGTCTTGGGCCAATTATTATAATAGCCTTTCCTTTCCCAAATTTACTCTCAATGGCAGCACTTAACTCTCGTTGGATCATAACTTTTAGTGATTATATTCCCCAAAAGTAATGCTTTTTAGGGAATACAATCACCTGAAGTGCATTTTTTTAATTTATTTTAGTAAAATTTTTATAAGAGTAATGAAAAATGCTACCTACCACAAATTTTTACTAAAGTATTTTTCTATTCACCAAAAAATAGGGTAATTGGTGAATATAATCACCAATTTTACATTTTTAACGATTATATAGACAAATTACAGTAAAACATTGGTTTATCTTATCATATCCAGTTAACTACCTGCCCAAATTTAATTCATAGTGAGTGCTTCTACCACTACCTTTTACAATAAAAACTCCCATTTCTTCTAATGTTTGTAAATCCCTTGTGACAATATCTTTAGAAGTTTGGTTAATTCGCATATGTTTTTTTAACAGTCATTTCTCTTTCGGTACAAAAAAAGCCGAAACAATTTGTTTCGGCTTTTTTGTTTTAAAAATTTTTCAATAAGTTTATTCAGTCACCGCTTTAAAAGCATTTACCCGTCCATATCCATAATATGCACTATTATTTTTATCAATTTTATCAGCAGTTTCAAAAAGTTTCTTTTCAACTTCATGAGGGTTCATTTCTCCCCCATTTTTACCAATAATTAAAGCTGCAACACCTGCAACATGTGGTGATGCCATACTTGTTCCTGCTGACCAAGACCAACCATTACTAATAGTACTTAAAACCATATCATAATAATAGAAACTATATGGTGAATCAAAATCTCCTCCAGGAGCTGCTAAATCAACTAACGAATTTCCGTAATTTGAATATGAGGCTAGTTCATCTAAATTTGTTGATGTATCCAACGCCCAGTTTAAGGGAGCTGTTGCTGATACTGAGATAACATTATTTAAATCTGCCGGTAAAACAATTGTAGAACCATTACCGTCTCCATTCATTCCTGAATTACCCGCTGATGTAATTATTGTAACACCTTTCTTAAAAGCATAATCAATTGCTCTCTGTTGTGCATAAATAATTTCCTGTATATATTTTGAAGGTATTTTTGCAGTTAAATTACCTTCTTCATCATAAAACTTACCATCTTTATTTAACGTAGTCCCTAAACTCATATTTATTACATCTGCACCATTATTTGCTGCATAAACAATTCCGGCATTTATACCACTAAAAGGACCGCTTCCTGTAAATTCTGACAGAACCTTAACTGCAACAATTTCTGATTTAGGCGCTACACCAATTACTCCAAAAGAGTTATCAGCTGCAGCAATAATTCCGGCAACATGAGTACCATGATTAAAATAAAATCCAGGTTGTATGTTCCAATCTTCGCCTTCAACAAATGATGCTGAAAGTTCGGTATTTAAATTAGACGCTAAATCAGGATGTTCAGCATCAATACCACTATCTAAAATAAATACTTTAGCATTTTCGCCTTGATAGCCAACATTCCAAGCTTCAGGTGCATCAATAGCGTCCATTCCCCATTGATAAAAGAAATATGGTTCATCGCTTCCTATACTGATAGGATTTGCAAAAGGATCAACATCTACAGGTTCAATCCAATCTACAGTTAAATCAGGAATTACCGATTTAACATCATCTAAATTGGCAACCTCGTTTTCAAAATTAGCATTTGAAGGTTTTACAACTAAAATTCCAATTTCCGGAATTGTTCTAATAATTTCTCCGTATTTTTTTACAGATGATAGTAATTCTTTGGATAATGTTTCGGATTTAGAAACAACCATAAATGATTTGTTAGATGCTGTACTTTTTGCAGCAATAACATCTTCTTCGCTATTAGCAACTTCTTCTATAAAATCAGACTTGTCACAAGAATTCAAAAGCAAAAACACAATTGAAAATAAAAGATAACTTTTTTTCATAATACAATTTATTAGTTTGGTTAATATGAGTATCAAAAATATAATATTTAAATTAATTTTAATAATTATTTTGATTTATTATCAACTCTATTGATTGAATCTGCTTTTATTATTATTTTAACTAAATTTTACTCATTTATTTAACTTTAATCCATTTTTAAAATTTTAATTTCAGTTTAAATTATTACTTAAAAAAAATCATTAAATTTATACTATCAAATTCAAACTTAATGGAGCTAACTTTCCCTTTATTTGCCGGTATTTTAGCGGCAATGCTACATGTTATTTCAGGACCCGATCATTTAGCAGCCGTAACACCTTTTGCTATTGAGAGTAAAAAGAAAGCTTGGAAAGTTGGTTTGTTTTGGGGAATCGGACATTTATTAGGAATGCTTTCTATTGGTGTTTTATTTTTAGCTTTTAAAGAATTAATTCCTGTTGAAAAAATTTCAGAGCATAGTGAGCAATTTGTGGGAATTATTTTAATTGTTTTAGGCTTATGGGTACTTTATAAAATATTTAAAAAAGATAAACACCATAAACATACACATGTTCATAGCGACGGAAATCCAATAATTCACAAGCATAAACATATACATCAACACGATAAAACACACAATCACGAACATAAAAATTTAAAACAGGGTAATATAGCCTCATTATCTTTTGGGTTTATTCATGGATTAGCCGGTGTAGCTCACTTTTTGCTGTTTTTACCTGTATTAGGTTTTACCTCAAAATTGGACTCTGTAAAATATATTATTGGTTTTGGAATTGGAACTTTAATAGCTATGATTTCATTTGCATTTGTTATTGGTAAAATTGCCGATTTTTCTAAACAAGACCATAACGATACCTTTTTTAAAGGTATTCGATTAGCCGGAGGCTTATTTGCATTGGTTATTGGTGTATATTGGACAATTGCTAATTAATTTATACTTACACACCTATCATTCCTGAGAAGGTAGGAATGATAGAATTCTACAAGAATGACATAATTTTTAGCTTAAATTTGATTCCTCTTTGGAGTTAGGGGGCTAACAAATTCGGGGTAATTGCTCACCAACTAACGGACTCACAATTCTTTTACCTCCAATCAAACTTTCCATCACTACTTTATTAGGGTGTTCATTAGTGAATTCTCCAATAATGGCTGAATTTTTGCCTTTTGTATGGTTTTTCATTAGTTTTAAAACTTCAGCTTCAATACTTGAATCAACAACTACCAAAAAAACGCCTTCATTTGCCACATACATAGGATCTAAACCTAACATTTCACAAGCTGCAGCTACTTGTTTTTCAACAGGAATTAATGCTTCTTTTATAAATACTCCTTTTGAAATATCTGTAGCTATTTCGTGTAAAACTGTGCCTAAACCTCCACGTGTCGGATCTCTGAATAATTTAATTTTATCTCCAAAATTATCTAATAACTCTTCAACTAAAAAGTTTAAATTAGTGGAATCGCTTTCTAAATCCGATTCAAATTCCAAGCCTTCACGCTCACTCATAATTGCCATTCCGTGCTGAGCAATAAAACCATTCACCAAAATTTTATCTCCTGCTTTTATATTTTGAACTGAAATATTCGCCTTTGGATGCACTTCTCCGAAACCTGTGGTATTAATAAAAATTTTATCGCCTTTTCCTTTTTCTACCACTTTTGTATCGCCGGTAATAATTAACACTCCACTTTCATCGGCTGCTTTTTTTATAGAAGTTACTATTTTAATAAACTCTTCAACTTTTAACCCTTCTTCAACAATAAAAGCCAACGATAAATATTTAGGAATGGCTCCACACATAGCCACATCATTTACTGTTCCGTAAACAGCCAATTCACCAATATTTCCTCCTTTAAAAAAAATAGGAGTTATTACAAAACTATCGGTAGAAGCAGCAATTTCACCTTCAAATTTTACAATAGAACCATCGTGTTTTTGATCTAAATATGGGTTGCTGAATGTTTTAAAAATGATGTTATCCAACAATTTTCTGGTTAATTCTCCACCACTTCCGTGTCCTAAATTTATAGTATCAAATCCTAAATTTTCTATATCCATTTTAATCGATTAAATTGTTTGAAAAATGATAATACGCTGCACAAGCACCTTCCGAAGAAACCATTGGAGCTCCTAACGGATTGGATGGTTTGCACACTTTTGCAAATTGACTGCATTGATATGGCTTTTTGATGCCTCGTAAAATTTCACCTGCTATACAAGCTGAATTTTCAAGTACTTTTATATTACTTATATTGAATTTTACCTCAGCATCATACTTTTTATAAGCTTCTTTAATTACATAACCACTATTTGGAATTTCACCAATGCCACGCCATTCTCTATTTCCAATTTCAAAAACCTGATGAATAACTTTTATCGCCGGAATATTACCTTCTTCTTTAACCACACGTGCATATTGATTTTCCAATTCATAATTGCCTTCTTCCAACTGTTTTACTGCCATATAAATCCCTTGCACCAAATCTAACGGTTCAAAACCTGTAACAACAATTGGAATTTTATATTTCTCAACCAACGGATAATATTCTTTCATTCCCATAATAGCACAAACGTGTCCTGCTCCCAAAAAAGCATCAATAGTACACAATTCATCATCTAAAATGGCTTCCATCGCAGGAGGCACTAATACGTGAGATGTTAAAATTGAATAATTTGTAATTCCTTCTTTTTCAGCGTGCAATACAGAAAGTGCATTCGCCGGAGCTGTAGTTTCAAACCCAACAGCAAAAAATACCACTTCTTTATCAGGGTTTTGTTTTGCAATAGAAACCGCTTCAATAGGTGAGTATAAAATACGCAAATCACCTCCGTTTGCTTTGGCTTCTAACAAGCTTTTTTTACTTCCCGGGACCCGAATCATATCGCCAAATGAACACACAATAATACCTTGCTCTAACAATTCAATAGCTTTATCAATTAAATGGAGTGGTGTTACACAAACCGGACAACCCGGACCGTGAATCATTCGCACTTTTTCGGGTAATAATTCTAAAATCCCATTTTTAACTAAGCTATGTGTTTGTCCACCACAAATCTCCATAATATTCCATACGCTAGTGGTAATTTTATGAATTTCGTCCAAGTATTTTTTGGTGGCTTCTAAATTTCTATATTCACTTAAATACTTCATTCTTTAGTTTTCAGCAATTCGTAATTCTCAATTCTTAATTTTCAAGTAATACATCATTTGTCCAAAAGATATATTTTCATCGTTTGGTGATAAATCTTTATGAAAATACAATTTTATTTCTTTTGGTGCTAATTCCAAAAGCATATCAACCAACGTAGTATTCTGAAAAATACCGCCACTTAAAGCTACGTTTTTATAATGATGTAGTTGGGCAATTTCAATAATGATTTTTGCCAACGTATATAAAAAGTTTGCAATAATATGGCTGGTTGTTTCGCCTTTTAGAACATCTACATACACATTTTGTATGATTTCTTTTGCTGAAATTATAGAGGAATCTTTCAAATAACACGTACAAGAGTTTACACTATAATCTTCAACTTGATTTTCTAATAAAATAGGAGCTTCAGCTTCATAACTGTTAAAATCCGATATATTTAAAAGTGAAGCTACCGCATCAAAAATCCGCCCAACGGAAGATGTTTTTAATTTATTGTTTTTCAATAAATATTGATATGTTTTCAGTTCTTTTTCTGAAAATTTTTCAGTTAAAACCGGTTCCATTTCTGGCAAAGCTAAAGAGAGCAAAGATAAGCGAGGTTCTTTCGACATTTTATCTCCCAACAACCAATCAAAATACTCAAAATGATGGATTCTTTGTATTGAATTCTTCTCATAATTAAAAAATTCTCCTCCCCAAATTTGAGCATCATCTCCATAACCTGTACCATCAAAAATAACACCTAATACTTTTTCATTCCACAAATTATGTTCGCCTAAAATAGCTGTAAAATGCGCTTTATGATGCTGAATTTCTACTAATTTTGAATGTGTTGTTGAAGCCAATTCTTTTCCAAACTGTGTGCTGTTATATAGCAGATGTTTATCTACCAAAACAACGTTTGGTTGCTGTTCAAAAATGTTGATGAAGGATATGGAAGTTTGAGAAAAACGTTGATAAACATCAAAATTATCCAAGTTTCCTAAATACTGACTTACATACAAATTTTCATTAGGCAAAAAGGCAATACTGCTTTTTAAATGTGCTCCCATTGCCATTATTTTAGCATCAGATTGTATTGAAATATTCAAATAATTGGGTGCATAACCACGTGAACGCCTAAATAAAACTTCCTGACCAAATTTATAACTGAATTTTACCACGGAATCATCCTGCGGATGCATAATTTGTAAATTGTGCTGTAAAAAATAATCGGCTACTTCTCTTAATTTTTCAATTGCTTCTTCATTTTCACTTATGATTGATGAGCCGTGAATATTGCCACTTGTGGCTACAATTGGAAACTCTAATTTGTTTGCTAACAATTGTAAAATACCTGAATAAGGCAACATTACACCCAACTGATTTAATTCTGGAGCAACTTCATTTAAAGCAATATTTCCTGTATAATTTTTTAAAGAAATAATGTTGATTGGTCGCTCGGAAGAAGTGAGCGATTTTATATGAGCTTCAGTAACAGTTAATTCCTTTTGTAAAAATTTTAAAGAAGGATATAAAACCGCAAAAGGTTTTTTTGGTCTGTTTTTTTTCGCTCTTAACTTTGTTACAACCTCCGCATTTTGAGCATTACAGCACAACAAATAACCACTAGTATTTTTAATGGCTATAATTTTTCCTTGAGAAAGTAAACTTGCTATTTTCGGGAATACATCAGCTTTTGAAACAGAAAGTTTTTTTCCTGAATTATCAATTAATTTTAATGAAATTCCGCAAGTTTTACACGTATTAGTTTGCGAATGAAATCGTCTATTTATCGAATTTGTATATTCTTCCTTGCATTCATCACACATTGGAAAATCGTCTATGCTTGTATGATTTCTTTCAAAAGGGAATGTTTGTGTAATTGCCCAACGTGGTCCACAATTTACACAGGTAGTAAACGGATATTGGTAACGTCTGTTTTCAGGATTTTCAATATCCTTTTTACAATTATCGCAAATAGCAAAATCGGGTGTTAAAGGCAAATTTAACTGTCCGTTTTTTTGAGAAGGCACTATTTTAAAATCTTCAAATGAGATAAAATCAACTTCTTCAATTTCACTATGCTTTATTTTTGAGACCGGAGGAGGAAATTGATATATTTTTTGATAGAAATTTTTAATAGATTTTTTTAAACCTGTTACATAAATAACAACACCTGTTTCATTGTTAGAAACCGTTCCTTTTAATGAAAATTTAGTAGCCAAACCATAAACATACGGACGAAAACCTACACCTTGTACTTGTCCGGAAAAAGTAATTTTACAGGTTTTCAGCATATTATTTACAGCTTATTTAGAATACTATAAATTTACGATTTTTTTAGCTGAAGTTCTTCTGATAACTTTAAAATTTGCTCTATAAGTTTAGGTATTGCTTGTTTAACTTTTGGATTTAATTCAATAGTCATTGGAGTTAATTCTTTTATAGAAACCGTGAATAGATGAATATCAGGTACTTTTTCCATTAAATAAACCGCTTCAATCATATCTTTTAAACCTACATCGTGTACACTTAATGCTGAAGGAAAATCGGAGGCAAATTTTGGTCGAATTAAAGAAATTGTTCCTTCTGGTTTACCATCCATAGTAGCATCAACAAAAATAATGGTTGCATAGGCTTCAAAACAACTGAGTAGTAAAAAACCGCCAGTTCCTCCGTCTAAAATATCTACATTTTTAGGTAAATTCAACTTATCCATTTGCTGAATTACATGCACACCTATACCTTCATCTCCCATCAAATAATTACCAACACCCATAACTAAAACACTGCTAGATTTATCTTTTTCAAAAAAATAGGAGTCGCTACTTATGGCAACCGGAGTTCTTTCTTTTATATTCATTTTTATTTAAATTTTAAAAGTAAATTCATTCAACCTAAAAATACGGCAGCAGAATGAATTTACTTTTTAGTCTAAGGGTATAAAAAAATCAATCAGTTTTTATTTCTTCATCCAATTCTTCAACAGCCTTTTTTAATCTGGTTTCATCTACAAATTTAAAACCTCCAAACATAGATGAAACTTCTCCTCTTCCTTCTATATAATCATGATAAAACACAAGATATACATGAATCATACTAAAAAATATGAACAACCACATAGCAATATGATGTATGGTACGTACCATAAAATCACCTCCAAATAAAGGTATTACCCAACTGAATAATTTTGGTAACCACCAACTTGACATGTCAGCATATAATGCAAAACCTGTAAATACCTGAATTAGAGCTATAAAGAACATCACTAGATAGGAAAGTGTTGCTACACTGTTATGACCTATACTTATATCTCTTACATCGTGTTTTTCTTCATTTAGCAGAAATATATCAATTTTTAATACATGCCAAAAGTTATTCCAGTTCTTTTTGGTAAATGGCCAAAAGGCTCTCCAACTTGCAAATTGGTTTCCTACAAACGCCCAATAAATTCTTAAAATCATTACAAAAAAGAAGATATAAGCAGCAGTGAAATGAATAAATCTAATAATTCCGAAAGTGTGTAAGTTTGTTGCTTCTGCACTTGATAGAATTGCAGGAGGGTTTGCTATTAAAAAACCTGTAATGGTTAAAACAACTATACATAGAACATTTAACCAATGAAAAATTCTAACCGGCAGCTCCCAAACCATCACTCTTTTAAAGTTTCTAGTTTTCATAACTTACATTTTAACGTTCGCAACTTGCAATATTTTGAACTTGAGAAATATGATTTCCATGTTCATCATATAAATGTACTGCACACGCAATACAAGGATCAAAAGAATGTATGGTGCGTATAATTTCTAAAGGCAATTCAGGATCAGCAACAGGCGTACCTATTAAAGTAGATTCGTAAGCTGAACGTTGCCCTTTAGGATCACGTGGTGATGCGTTCCAAGTACTTGGCACCACTTGTTGGTAATTTGCAGTTTTCCCGTCTTTAATTCTAATCCAATGTGCTAAAGCACCTCTTGGAGCTTCCATAAAACCAACCCCTTTGGCTTCAGCAGGCCATGTTTTTGGTTCCCAACTATTCATATTAGCCATACGTTCATCACCATTTTTAATGTTGTTCATCAATGTGTCATAAAATCCCATTGTCCAATTAGCAACCAATTGCGTTTCAATACCACGAGCAGCTGTTCTACCCAAAGTAGAAAATAATGCATCAACAGGCACATCTAAATGAGTTAATGCACCATTTACAGCATCTTGTATTTCTTTATTTCCTCTACCATAGCCAACCAATAAGCGTGCAAGTGGACCAACTTCCATAGGTAATCCTTTCCAACGAGGTGTTTTTATAAAGCTGTATTTTTCTTCAACATTTAAGAAATCGTACGGTGGTTTTGGTCCTGAATAATTGATATTTGTTTCTCCATCCCAAGGATGTTTTCCTTTATCGTCACCATCAGAATAATTGTACCAAGAATTATTCACAAACTCTTCTATATCTCCATTTCTATGATCTACATCGTGAACTTTAGATAAATCTCTATCTAAAATAACTCCTTGTGGGAATTTAAAGCTAGATAAATCGGCATAACCATTGGTTGGAAAATCTCCGTAAGACATATAATTTCCAAAACCTTTACCTATTGCTCCCCAATCTTTATAAAATGAAGCAATTGCCAATAAATCCGGTATATAAACTTGTTCAACAAATTGTTTTCCTTCTTTTAATAATTTACCTACCATTGCTAATCTTTCAGCATTTAAACCTCCAGGACTTTCAGAGTTTATAGCACAAGCCATACCGCCCACCAAATAATTAGGATGTGGATTTTTACCTCCAAAAATGGTATGAATTTTTACAATTTCTTTTTGCCATTCTAAGGCTTCTAAATAATGTGCAACTCCTAATAAATTAACTTCAGCAGGTAATTTCATTTGAGGATGTCCCCAATAACCATTAGCAAAAATTCCTAATTGACCACTTTCTACAAATTTTTGTATTCTTCTTTGAACATCGGAAAAATAACCCGGAGAACTTTTTGGCCAACTTGAAATGCTTTGTGCTATTTCTGATGTTTTTTTAGGATCGGCTTTTAAACAATTCACCACATCAACCCAATCTAATGCGTGTAAATGATAGAAATGAACTACATGATCGTGCATATATAATGAACCTTCCATAATATTTCTAACCATTTCGGCATTTGCTGGAATTGCAATATCTAAAGCATCTTCAACAGCTCTAACTGAAGCTAATGCATGTACGGTAGTACAAACACCACAAGTGCGTTGTACAAAAGCCCAAACATCTCTGGGATCACGTCCTTTAACAATTTGTTCAATACCTCTAACCATTGTACTTGAACTATAGGCATCAACTATTTTTCCATCTTTTATTTCTGCTTCTATTCTTAAATGACCCTCAATACGTGTAACAGGATCAACTACTATTCTATTTGCCATTGTTTTAAGTTTTAAGAATCAATATTTTTTTCGTTAGACTTACCTCTTCTAATTCTGCTCATTAGTTCTTTGCGTTTAGATATATTTGCCGCAACAGCATGTACTGCTAAGCCACCTGCTAATACACCGGCAGCCACTTTTCCTATATCATCTGCAAGTCCTTCTTCTTCTAATCCCGGTACTTTTGTGGCTCTCTCATAAAAAGGTCCATTATCCCAGAAATTAGCTTCACTACAACCAATACAACCATGGCCTGACTGAATTGGGTAACTAACACCGTTATTCCACTTTATAGTTCCGCAAGAATTGTAAGTCATAGGCCCTTTACAACCTAATTTGTATAAACAATAACCTTCTTTAGCGTTATGATCATCAAAAGTTTCAGCAAATAATCCGGCATCATAATAAGGACGACGATAACAACTATCGTGTACACGTTTTGCATAAAATGCTTTAGGACGCCCTAAACGATCAAGTTCAGGTAAACGACCAAATGCCACTACATGAACAATAATACCCGCCATAACTTCACCAATAGGAGGACAACCCGGTACTCTGATTATTGGTTTATTTTTTACAATTTTATGTATTGGAGTGGCTTCTGTTGGATTTGGTTTTGCAGCTTGTATACAACCATTAGAAGCACAACTACCCCAAGCAATTATTGCTTTTGCTCCCTCAGCTGCTTCTAAAAATGATTCTTTTGCTGATTTACCGGCAATACAACAATAATTACCATCATCACCTAAAGGAATAGAACCTTCAACACAAAGAATATACTCTCCTTTGTATTTATTCATCGTTTCCTGTTTGGCAGCTTCGGCTTGATGCCCGGATGCAGCCATTAAGGTTAATGTATAATCTAAAGAAATTCGATCTAAAATAATATCAGCTACAATTGGATGATCTGATCTTATAAAAGATTCACTACAACAAGTACACTCTTGATAATGCTCCCAAATAACAGGTAATCGAGGTGTATTTTCCAATGATTTTGCAATTTGCCCAACCATTGTAGATTCTAAGCCCATAAAAGCAGCCATATATGTAGTAAATTTCATAAAATCTCTACGATTATAGCCATTCTTTATAATGCTCTCATAATATGTTTTACGTTGCTCATTATTAATAGACATAGGGTAAAATTTTAGATAGTTAAAAAAGACTTTTAAAACTTATTGCTTTAACTTTAAAAAAGTCACATTCTAAATTACAATTTTTTTTAATACGCATAACGTTAACATCCTAATTTAGAATGCTTTAAAATAAGATGTAATACTCCTATATTAGTAACAATTGTTACAAAAATTATTAGTATTCTATAATAATTATTAATTCTACTATTTAATTCGTAATTTTGAGAGTAATCTAACTTAACAACAATGCACGAATTATCTATAGCTATGAGTATTGTTAAAATTGCTGAAGATGAAACAGCAAAAGTAAAAGCCGATAAAGTATCTAAAATAGAACTGGAAATTGGTGTTTTATCAGGTATTGAGTTAGATTCTTTAAATTTTGTATGGGAAATGGCAGTAAAAGACAGTGTTCTTGAAAATGCCGAAAAAAAAATTATTATTATTCACGGTAAAGGTAAATGTGTAGATTGTGATACAGAATTTGAAATGGAAAACATTTATGATTGTTGCCCCAAATGCAACAGCAATTTTAAAGGAATCCTTCAGGGTAAGGAATTAAAAGTAAAATCTTTAGAAATCATTCAAAACTAAAATTATGTGCGGAACTTGTGGCTGTGGATCAGACAATAACGGTCCAACAATATTAAAACCGGGTGAACATAAACATACTCATGGTGAGCACCACCATGACGAGCATGGTCATTCTCATGACCATAATCATCACCATCATGATGGACACACACATTCACACGGACATCATCATGATAATCACACTCATGATCATCAACATAAAGTGTTAGAAATTGAGCAGGATATTTTACAAAACAATCAAGTTTTAGCTGCAAGAAACAGAGGCTATTTTGAAGCAAAAAATATTTTTGCGTTAAATTTAGTCAGCTCTCCCGGATCTGGTAAAACCTCAATTCTAGAACGTACTTTAGCCGATTTAAAAAATGACATTTCTTTTTATGTTATTGAAGGAGATCAGCAAACATTGAACGATGCCAACAGAATTGACAAACTTAAAATACCTGTAGTTCAAATTAATACCGGCAAAGGCTGCCATTTAGAAAGTGACGTAGTATATGATGCCGTTAAAAAACTTGAGATTAAAGACAATTCAATTTTAATGATCGAAAATGTTGGAAATTTAGTTTGCCCTTCAATGTTTGATTTAGGTGAAAACAAACGCGTTGTAATTTTGAGCACTACAGAAGGTGAAGACAAACCAATTAAATATCCTGATATGTTTCATACTGCAGATATTTGCATTATAAATAAAATGGATTTATTACCTTATGTTAATATTGATATTGAAAAATTAAAGAATTATGCATTGCAGGTAAATCCTCATTTGCAGTTTTTTGAAATGTCTGCCACCAAAGGTGAAGGTATGGAAAAATGGTATGAGTGGTTAAAAAACCCATCCTAAATCCTTTCTTTCCAAAGGAAAGGACTTTTTAAGTATCAAAAAAAACAAATACGCTATTAAACAATTAAACAACAAGAAAGTATGTGTTTAGCTATACCCGGAAAATTAATTGAAATCACTTCTGAATTAGATGAGACCTTTAGAGTTGGTAAAGTTTCCTTTGATGGAATTATAAAAGAAGTAAGTTTAACTTTAGTACCTGAAGCTACTGTTGGTAATTATGTTTTAGTACACGTAGGTGCTGCTATTTCGATAGTTGATGAAGATGAAGCTAAAAAAACTTTCGATCTCTTAAAACAGCTTAATGAACTTGATGATTTTGAGTCTTTAGAAAACTCTTAAAAATCAAAATACCAATTAAATACATCTGTTTTTAATCCAAAAGTAACCCAAGTTGAATTGGATTTAACAAACATATTTGTTGGCTCGTTTGGATCAAAATTACGATATGTAAAACCGGCAAACAGTTTTAAATTGGTTGTTGGGTTTACCAAATAACCTACTTGTAAATCTCCAATAAAAATTTTGGCATTGTTTCCTTGTCCTATTTCATTATCATAATCTGAAGCTCTGTCATCATTATCTCTAAAAATATTACCACCATAACTATACGTATCCAATCCATTATTGTAATCAAAACCTTTTTCACCAACTATTAATTTGGCATTTGCAAACCAACGCTCTTTAGTATAACGAGCTATTCCAATAATTTCATTAAAATTTGAACCCCATAAATGTGCCATAGATTGGTTTTTATGTCCAAAATTATAATTCAACTCATCGTGAGAATAGGTGTAAGGTCTTACGGAATTAAATTCTGCTTGAAGATATAAATTTTCAATATTGAATGCATTGTAATATTTAGCACCTAACTGAATTCCATATTTATTTCCCCACCAACTTTTGCTGTCGGTAATCTCTGAGAATCTTAAATCATCAATAAGTATTTGAGAATATAATGAGATGTTTTTAAGCTTGTATTTTAAATTTAAACCAAGTAATGAATTTCCTGCTCTTGAACCTCTCGAAAATTCAATAGCATTATAAAATAAAAGCGGATTGGCGTAATCTACTTCAAAACCTCTATCGTTGGCTTTATCCCAAATCACCGCTTCATAAAATCCTAAATTCAGTTTTTTGGTAACATTCCAGCTTAAATAATGTATAGCCATAAACTTTTGTTTATGTGCACCATCTACCGTAAGTTCAGGTCTAACATCTTCTAGCCACATCCAAATATTGGTATATTTTATTTTCCAAAAATTAGTGCTTATCTTAAAAAAAGAGTGTGGTGAAGCTACATCCGATAAAAATAAAGATCTATAGCCGTCGCCTATAAAATTTTTACCGTATCCAAACTGAAAATTAAAAAACTTACTTGGCGTGTATGATAAATAAGCTTCAGAAACAGGATAATCATACGCATCTGTATAAATTTCTTTGGCTATTCCTCTTCCCGGTACTATTGCCGGATTTCCACCATCAGGTTTTATATAATTAGCATAATCGTTTACATATTTTGCAAAACGTCCCTGACTTTCGTAAAAACTAGCAGAAAAGTTAAAGTTTTTTCCTAAACCGCCGTTAATTTGAACTGCACGTGTATTGTTAAATGTATTTACATCTTTGCTGTCTCTACCCAACTGTAAATCTACTACTGGATTTAGTGTAAACCAATAATCCTTCCCTTTAACATACACCATGTGTTCATTTAACAACTTTCGTCCAAACCAAGTTTGCTTTGGTTTTATTAATTTATTTTTTTGAGCATCCAAATCTACATATTTACTCATTTCAGAATAAATATAGGGTTTAACTGCTGTATGTGAATTATCTTGTTGATTCAAATAATAATCGAATTTACTATATTCAGAATGTACAAAAGGAATGTTTAGTTCACTTTTATGCTCAGGAAACAACGTATCATCTGGTCTTTTTTCAATAATATCAGTAACTTCTTCATCAGCAATAATAGCTTCTGCCTTTTCTTCTTCAACATAAATTTCTTCAGAATTTTCAGTTAATGGAATTTTTAAAGGCAACACAAATTGCATTTCAATAGGATGGTTATTGTATTTTGCAGGTGTAATTTGTGGTAACAAATCAAAAACACGTTCGGCTTCGGCTTTTAATTCTTTATAAGGAGAGTTTACATATATTACTTTAAAATTTCCTTCTGAACTTACTAAAAAAACAATATTAACTGTTGCTTTAAAATTCTCTTTTTCAAGATTATCAGGCACTTTAAATTCACTTATAACAGCTTCTTTTAATTCCTTTTTAAAACAATAAGATAGTTTCTCAATAATAACCGTATCGCAGGTTTTGAAAACGGGATATTTTTGGATTTGACCATAAACTGAAAAAGATAAAAGGAGAAAAAGGAAACTTATAAATGTATATCTCATTAGTAGTTAATTACAAAATTTTAACAATCTTTTTATTACTTATTAATTGATATTTTTCTCCACTCTCAACACAAGTGGCAAATCCTTTTTCATCAAAATCTAATCGATGTCCATACTCGCTAATCCAACCAATTTGTTTTGAAGGATTTCCTACAACTAATGCATAAGGCAGTACTTGTTTAGTTACAACTGCTCCTGCACCAATAAATGCATACTCACCTATTTCATTTCCACAAACAATTGTAGCATTGGCACCTATACTTGCTCCTTTTTTTACAATAGTTTGTTGGTATTCATTTTTACGAATAATAGCGCTTCTTGGATTAATTACATTTGTAAATACCATTGACGGCCCTAAAAACACATCATCTTCACAAATAACACCGGTATATATTGACACATTGTTTTGCACTTTTACATTATTTCCTAAAACCACTTGAGGGGAAACAACAACATTTTGACCAATATTACAATTTTTCCCAATTTTAGAATTGGTCATAATATGGCTAAAATGCCAAATTTTAGTTCCTTCTCCTATTTCGCAGCCTTCATCAATTACTGCGGTTTCATGTGCAAAAAAAGTATCCATTTTAATAGCCTCCTTTAGCTGTACCTCCTTCAGAAATTACTTTAGCTGATGAAGTTCCAATTCGGGTTACGCCTAACTCTACCATTTTTACAGCATCTTCATAATTTCTAACGCCACCGGCAGCTTTAGCAGGTAATGGTTTTGCATGCTCTACAATAAGTTCCATTGCTTCAAAAGTAGCTCCATTTGGTTTACCTCCTTCAGTTTTATAAAACCCTGTTGATGATTTTACAAAAACCTTATCGGCATTTTCTTCTCCAAAATTATCTATAACAACATCTCTAATTAGTTGAGTTAAAGCAATAATTTCATCGTTTGTTAAAGCGGCAATTTCAATAATCCACTTAGCAACTTTATTATTGTCTAAAGCTAATTTTGTGCCTTTAAAAACCTCTGCCTTAACTAAATTAATTTTCTCTTCTTTAAAGGCTGTATAATTAACAACATAATCTAACTCATCTACATCATCTTCAATTGCTTTTTGAGCTTCTTTTAATTTTTCTTCTGTTTCATAAGTTCCTTCATGAAATCCAATAACAGTACCAACTAACGTACTTGAATTGGCTGCTTTTACCATTTCACGAGCCATTGCAACAAATTTTGGGCGAATCATTGCTAATTTGAATTCATTTTCAATAGCTTCATTAACTAATTCAACAACTTTTTCTTTTGTTTCTTCTTCAGAAATACCTGCTTGTTCTGCTGTTTTTAAATAGGTTGAATCTAAATATTGATTGATGTTCATTTTTTTAATTTTATTTTACGAAAATACTAATTTACATAACAAATATAGTTTTTTAATTAGCAATACGTCATAAAAAAACCCGCTTAAGCGGGTTTTTATCTTTTAAAATTATTTTATTCTACCTTAAATACAATAGGCAATCCATACTTAACACCTACAGGTCTGCCTCTTTGTTTACCAGGTGTCATTTTAGGTAACATTTTAACAACTCTTATTGCTTCATCTTGCAGTTTTACATGAGGTGCTCTTGCTTGAATATTTGTAATACTTCCATCTTTATCAATTGTAAACATTACAAATATTTTTTGAATACTTCCTGTTTGCAAACCTAAATCAGAGGCTAATTCAGAATTGAAATTTCTTGTTACAAATTTGGATATTTGATTTGAGAAACAAGCTCTGAGTTCATCTTTACCTCCTGTACAACCAGGAAAAACAGGAACTTCTTCAATTACAACAAATGCAACATCTTCCAGCACTTCTTCCTCTTCCTTAACTTCAACTATATCTTTATCAACAGAAATTGAAATTGCTTCAGATTCATCGGTCTCTGTAGTTTCAATAATTGTTTCCTGAACATCAATTTCGTCTTCAACTTTAACTATTTTCTCAGGAATTACTGCCTGAGCTTGTTGTTTTGGTATTTCGGGTTCTATATTTTTAATTTCGATCAAGTTTTTTGTGTCTTCTACATTTATGTAGGTACCAACCAATTCTTTAGCTTCTCTAGGATATGATTTCATTTTCATGAATTGATAAACCACAAAAAGTGACAATACTAACCCTAATTGAATTAAAATTCTACTATAATTTTCAAGAATTGCGTTTGGATATTTTTTTACTTGCATGGTTAATGTTTTAAGTTAAACAAAAACAACTAAACAGAACTGTATTATTTATACAGGATAATTTATAATGCAAGATTTACATCTCAGAATACTTATAACGAAGTAAAATCTTGCAAGATTTCCTTCATATTAAAGTTACAATATTTTAATATAATTTACAATTTTTTTTAGTTAAATTACTTAAACAAACAGTTGATTATTAAACTATTCAACTTTAAATACAATTGGAATTGAATATCTTACTTTTACTGGATTTCCTTGTTGCTTTCCAGGTTCCATTTTTGGCAATAAGTTTATAACTCTAATTGCCTCAAGTTGTAATTCTTTATGAGGTGATCTGGCTTGAACATCAGTAATATTACCGTTTTTATCTATCTTAAATTGCGTATAAATTTTTTGAATCCCGGGTTTTAAACCTAATTCAAATGCTAATTCCGTATTAAATTTTCTATTGATATATTTACTTATTTTATTAGAAAAACAGGCTTTTCTTTCTTCATTTGTACCACTACAGCCCGGAAACAATGGTGCTTCTTCTAAAAATACATAATCAACAACATCAATTCCCATCGGTTCATCCTCATTTTTTTCATCAACAAAACTATTTATATCAACAGGATCACTTGTGTCAATATTATCAAAAAAAACCTCATCAATATTAGAATTGTTTTCTGCTTTTATAATTATTTCAGGTAATACTTGTTTTTTAAAAGTTGTTTTGGGTATTTGTTTTTCAATTTTTATATCAACCATTTGTATGGGTTCTTCAGTATGAACTCTTATTTTCTCATTTAAAACAATTGTATTTTTTGTTAAAGTTTTATTTTGAATTAGTGAATAAACAACAATTAGCGATAATACTAAGCCTAGTTGAACAAATAATTTAGTGTAATTGTCTAAATTTGCTTTGGGATGTTTTTTTGTTTTCATAAGAATAAAATTTAGCTTATTCTTTACATAACTTATTTTGAATTAATGTTTTGAGTGGTATTGAGACTATTAATTACAATATAGGCTTTTAAAGAATAAATGTTAATATTTTGTTAACATCAATAAACATACCAAAAAAAAAGCTCAACCAATTGGTTGAGCTTTTACTGTTCTATTTATTAAATTCTATTCTACTTTAAATGCAATAGGTAAGCTATATTTAACACCCACTGGACGACCACGTTGTTTTCCTGGTTGCATTTTTGGTAAAGATTTTACCACTCTAATAGCTTCATCTTGTAATCTCTTATGAGGTGCACGAGCCATTACATCCGTAATATTTCCGTTTTTATCAATTTTGAACATTACAAAAATTCTCTTAACTCCAGGAGATAATCCTAAATCAGATGCCAGATCAGAATTAAATTTTCTGTTTACATGTTTTGTAATATTATCTTGTAAACATTCCTTTAACTGAGCTTTATTTCCTTTACATCCAGGATAAACAGGCACATCTTCTATAATTGCAAAAGGAACATCCTCCATAACTTCCTCTTCCTCCTCAACTTCTATAATCTCTTCTACTTCAACAGCCTCATTCTCATCAGTTTCTGTAGATTCAATAACTGTTTCCTCAACATCTTGTTCATCTTCAACAACTTCAATTTTATCTGGTGTTGGTGGTGGTGGAGTTTTTGGTTCTGGCGGTTTTATTTGCTCTATTTCAATAATTTGCTCCTCCTCTTGAACATTGTAGTTAGCAGGACCTAAATCTGCAATAACTCTATCGTACGTCTTTCTTTCAATCGCCATATACGCCACTAAAAGTGCCAAAACTAACCCCAACTGCATGAACAATTTACTGTAGTTTTCTAGATTTGCTTTTGGATTTTTTTTAATTTCCATTTGTAATAATTTTATAGTGTGCTAATTTAATAATTTTAAAATTACTTTTCCAAGTATATTTTTTTAAATAATTTATTTTTTTTCAAAATACTTTTAAATACAATAATTGCTATTAAAATACCAACAGTATTAGCAATAATATCTAATAAATCGGCATTTCTGTCACTTGTAAACACCCCTTGCAAAAGCTCAATAATTATGCCATAAATAAAAATCAATATTAAAATTAAAATACTGCTTTTTAAACTTTTAACTTTATTATTTAAGGCTAAAAGCCAACTCAATGTTAATATACAATAAGCTCCTGCATGCACAACTTTGTCGTACATAAGTATATTTTCAACTTTTGCATTGTTAGTTGAAATTAAACTTCCAACACCAATTGCAAGGGTAATGAAAAATGCAATATAAAAGTAGTAGCTACGCCCCAATGAGTTCTTTATAATCTTCTGCAGATAATAATTCTTCAATCTCTGATGAATCAGAAATTGTAATTTTTATCATCCATCCTTCACCATAAGGATCTGAATTCACTTTTTCCGGTTCATCTTCTAATGCTTCATTAAACTCAATAACTTGGCCAGATAAAGGCATAAATAAATCGGATACTGTTTTTACTGCTTCTACTGATCCAAATACTTCATCTTTCTCTACTGTTTCATCAACAGTATCAACATCAACATAAACTATATCTCCTAATTCGCCTTGTGCAAAGTGTGTAATACCAACAATTGCCTTGTCACCTTCTATTTTCACCCATTCGTGATCTTTAGTGTATTTTAATTCTGACGGAATACTCATTTCTATATTTATTTAATTATTAATTACCTAAAACGTATCTAACACTTAACCCTGCACTAACTGATTGCCTAGGGTAAGTTGTTGAAATTGCATATTTTGAAGAGCTTTGATCAAAATAAAATGATGCTGTTAAATTTTGGTTTACAGCATAATCTGCAAAGAATTTTAATGATAATAAACGTTGACCTCCTGTTACTTGGTTATTATCTTCATCAATATCTCTAATTATAGTTTTGTTATCTCTTAACGATATGTCTGCTCTTAAATTTAAGTCTCCTTTTAATCTGGTTAATTTACCTCCAAATCTAAATTTCATCGCTAAATCTTTAAATCTATATCCTAAACCCACAATATATTCTACACCTTTTATTTGAGTAAGCGTGTTATTATTAAAGTTTAAAGTAAGTCCTCTATCTTTATTAATTCTGCCGCTGAAAGATACTGAATTTTTCATTTTCATGTCTACTTTTATTAAAGGAGAAAATTCTTCTAATAAGTTAACATTTGTAAAAAGTGTTTTGTTAAAGTAATTTCCGGCAATATCAGTTTCAGCATACGGATTTTCGGCATCGTACTCTAAATTATTACTAAAACTAGTGATTGAATATAATGAGTTATAACTATGCGATAAAGAGAAACTTCTAAAATTACTTTTAAACCACTTCATTCTCATAAGTCCTTTGTAGGTAACTTGCCAACCCGGTATTGGTACATCTCTAAAAGCTTTTAAACTAACATTTGAAACATCGGTACCTGAATAAGCCGCTATAAACGCAGGCAACATTACCTGTTGACTGTTTTTACCAAACCCATCTATCGGTTGCCCAGATTTTGCAGCTAATCTTTGAGCAATAATTTCTCTATTCTTTTTAAATTCTTCAAAAGTTTCATCATTATTTTTAAATGATGTTTTTATCATGTTATGACTTATACTAAAGTTACCGTATTGCGTTACTGGAGATTCAGTATTTAATTTATTATCAACAACATCTAGTTGTTGTGAAGTACTTTTAGTATATGTTTTACTTCCTCTAAACTCAACATCAAAATCTTTAAAAGGCTCTGCAGTTATTATAGCATCCAATTTATTGTAGTGAGTTTGGCTATATGTTTTGTTATAATAAGGGTCATCTTCATTTCTTGAAAGTAACCATCCTTTTTCAACAGCTTTTTGTCTGATATCAATCTGGCTTCCAAATACAAATCCAAAAGTTGGAGCCAAACCACCACTATAATTATCTCTTCCTAAAAATCCTATTTCAGGAACATACCCAGGTAAAAATGTACCATTATTTTCAGAGTAATTGATACGTGCTTTTTTTATTGATGTTACTACATTATAAAATCCTTTACCAATTTTATAACCAATACTTTTATTCTTTTTAGCAGCAACTGTTTTAGGTGCTACAGGTAATTTCGGATCCTTTTTAGACGGAATTATTTTTTTAGCACTAAATAATTTGTCTGCACCAATAATTTTATAAAACTTATTAAAATCGATATCGGTACCAAAAGTATGTGTATTTGCATTTTGAATAACGTTTCCAACACTTTCTACATAAGATTGAGATGATGCTTGCCAATCAAAATCTGCTGTATAAGTATAATCGGCCTTCAAAAAATTAAGATATGGCAGTTTATCTAAAGGTAATTTATACGTTCCATTTAATGTTTGATGATAATGATCCGGTCTTCCAACAGTAAAGAAATTATCGAACAACTCAATATCATCACTAGCATCAAAATCATCATAAATATAATTATTTGCTGCTCTAAAATTAAATTGTAATGATTTTGTTAAATTATACCCAATATTATAATCCCAATTAAACATAAAATGTCGCTGTTTTAAAGTTGGAAGCTCAGGCAAACCTTCTATTAAACTCCTTGATAACTGCTCGTTATAACGTCTAATTATATTTGAATTTACTGAAACTGTAGAAGGCAAAAGATTCACATTAAAATCTTTAATGAATTTAAGATATTTACTATTTAATGATTCCCAGTTTTTAAAAGGTTCAATTGTTTTTGGCTCAAAGCTATAATTATAATTTGCTGAAGCCCTTACATTCTGATCAACATATTTTTGAACATTATAATCTCTATGATATGTTTCACTAAAAGCGTAAGAAACAGATAGATTTTCAACACTGTAAAAATGCTGCTTATTTGTTGCATTTGGGTTTATTTCTTTTCTAACATTTATAAAGCTTATACTTCTACGTTTTGTATAATCTCTTGCTTTATCGCTATTAGGGTTAATATCTTTTGCATCATCAAAAAGTACATCTTGGTATTGAGGATCGTATTTTGGATCTCTAAATTCTTCGGCAATACTATAATTTAGCGGTAATTGAATTCCCCAATCTTTTGGTAAAAGTTTTCCAATATTTACGTTTGTTACAAAATCGTATAACTTTGTATCTTCCTGACTGCGTTCATTAACTCGTTGCTCTATACCTCCAAATCCTTCAGTTTCCATTCTTCCTGTTATAGCTACATCGGCAAAATCGGCAAAATTTGCATCGGCACTTACAATTGCTGCCCAACCTCCTTCATTATCAAATTCTGAAACACGCATTTCATTAAACCAAACTTCTGCACTTTGGTTATTGTTTGAAACATTATTAACCCCAAGCATTATGGTTTTTATATTGGCTAAATTTGGATTTCCCTTAACTCTTATCTCATAACCTTCTAATCCTTCTATTGGAGATGGCGCATCAATTGCCGGATATAATATGTTTGGAGCAATACCTTCTTTAAATCTTAATAATTTAAGTTTTCCCAAATTTTCTAAAAAAGCATCTAAATTGTTTTCTTCAGGCCAAATTTCTAATGGTGTTGTAGCTCCATAATCGGAAATTGTAAGTAATTTTTCTATTTGATAATAGTTATCATTTAAATCGCTGCCCAACCTTATTACCGCTTTTAGTTCATTATTTTGAACTTGAGTTTTGGTTTGAACTCCTTCGGCATGTAAAAACAATCTTAAACGCTTATACATTCTAAGATCTACTTTTACGTTTTTAAATATTGCTCTGGTTTCTTCCGGTTCTAAATCTGTTACTTTTAATGAAACGGATTGCTCATTTTGTTTTTGTAAAGTTGTGCTGCCTCTTAAAATTTCTCTTTTAATTCCCGGAGGTAAAACGTAAGGTATAGGAGTTCTATCTTCATTTTCTTGTATATTAACTACTCCTACTTCAAAATTTTGTAATTGAGCATTGGTTAAATCCTGAGGTTGTGTATTGTCTGCTTCAAGTGTTTTAGTGTATCTTCTCCAATCTCCACGAACCAATTGCAATTCTCCCATACGCAATACAATTGGCATTTTGAATTTGGTTAAAAACATTCGCATAAATCGAATGGAATTAAATCCTGTAATATCATTAACTACTTCATCGGGCGTACTTACCTGAATTCTAAATTGCAACCATCTGAATTCTTTTTCACTTCCATCAGCCAATTCTACTTTTACATTTTTTTCATCAACTATATTGTTTTGACCAACAACCAAATCGTTTTTATTCAACGATACTTTATATTGATAATAGCTTTCAACAGAATTCATTGTTTGATCTTTATTGATATCTTCTGTATCAGGATATGAAGTTGCTGCTGTTGGATAGCCTTGAGGTGAAAGATTATTTGTTGGAGAGTTACCTTGAGTATTATTGAACTTTTTATATCGTGTAATTATTGAAGCTTCGGTATCATCATATTCTGAACTTCTAAAATACATATAGTTATCATTCGCCGGATCCGGTCCAAAATTTGATCCAAACTTAACAATCTCTTCTTCATCATTCAATCCGTCAAAACCAACATCTTGGCTTAATCTTTCATTATCACTATCACTAAAAGCATACAATAAGGATTGGTTTGTTGGTATTTTACCCCAAATGGTTTCATCAGTATTATTAGTACTTAACGGATTTTCAGGCAATCCGTTTTCATACATTTTTCTACCATCTTTTAAAACATCTTCAGAAATATTCCCTAAGTTAAAATATAATTCTCCTACTTGATTTGAAGGATCGTTCGGATTAATCCCTGCAGGTAAACCTTCTTCTTGTGTAATTGAATAATGATCGTACGGATCCATTAACCAAAACTGTATGTATTCTACGTTAGATTGTTCAAAATTGGTAGTTGTTAAAGCTCTTGTTATACCTGCCCACCTATCTTCAGGATTGGTAAACTTACCATCAGCTCCTACATTATTTGTGTCAAAATTATAACTACCTCTTTCACTCGGAAAATAAGCCAAATCCAATGTTCTAACAATTGTAGATTGAGTTAAGTCTAAATCTTGCTCCGGAAATAATTCTTCATACCTAACTCTTCTAACCTCTGCACGTGAAAGCTCATCATTATCAATACTTCCCGGTTTTAGTGACGACCCGCCGTAAAAAAGAGGATCGATTATATACCAAGCTAATTTTGCTCTTTTATATCCATAAGATAAATCGGATGCATTTCCATTAAAATCAAATTGTGTTTGATATTGTGGTGTACTTGCTAAATGCCATTGCTGAATTGATTTTATTTCTAAAGGAATTTGCGACCCTTCAAAATCATCAACATAAGAAGTTGCTTCGCCGTCTTGCTCAATTCTTTTTGGTGAACCCGGTTTTAAATAGGCAAAATCTCCTCTAATTGAAAAATTAGATTCAACATCGGTATCAATATTTGGTAAATAGTTTACCCATTTTGTAAATTTTGGCACCTCAGTTCCATAACTTGCATTTAAACCGAAAATTGTATTATTTATAGGTTCTTGTCCAAATAATGCTTTTTGAGTTATTGGTTTTTCATTTAAATTTAAAATTGTAGCACCTGCCATAAATTTATCCGAAAATTTATGCTCAATATCAATACCTAAAAATCGTTTAGTTTGTAAGTTAAATGCCGCATTATTTTCAACTGAAACTTCTATTGGTGCATTTGAAGCCTCTAAACTAGGGTTTACTATTTGAACTCGTCCCATTTGATAATCAACCACATAATCTACACCTTCTACAAGTTCTCTTCCTCCAGAAGTAACTCTTACAGAGCCTTGTGGAACATTAAAAGCCCCTAAAGGAATACCATTGGCACTTTCTGATTTATGATATCCTTTAATTAAATATTTATCTTTTTGCTGAAAGTTGTTTTTTGCTTCAGATTGAGTCATTTCATAAAGCTCATTAAACACGTAATTGGCATCATTTGAATTGGTAAGTTTTGATTCTAAATCTTTACCAAAAGGTTCAACTGTTGGGAAAATAATATATCCTTTTTCAGAGTTAACAGTAGATCCTTCAACATAATCAAAATAGCCATCGCCTTCCGGTGTATAAAATTGATTTTGATCTAGCCTATCAATATCAAACAAATTCAATAAAGTTCTGTCCGAAACTCCACTTGTTTGAGCATTTTGTAATACATTTATTGAAACACCTGTAGCATCATCAGCATATAAAAGTTCTAGCCTAAAACCATCTTGCTGCATTCTGTAGGTTTGTAATGAATAGATATTCTTCATCATTAGTTCCCACATAGGAATTTCGGTACTTATAATTTCACTTCTCAATAATTTAACAACAATATTGTCTGGAGAAACAATTCCATCACTTGTAAATTCACCTACTTTGTAAACTTTAGAGTCTCCACTTATAGTATATTCAAAAGCTACTGCCAACACATCAGAATCAGCCAACCTTCTGTTTAATGAAATATATCCTAACTGAGGGTGAATTCTATATTCATCCGGATTCAGTTTAATTGCATTTTCTAAAACTGAATAATCACGCCCTTGTTGCATACTATATGGAGCCAATCCATCTCCAACTGTAGCTATTTTTCTAACAGGATTTGTTGTAGTTAAAATTTGCGAAATATTATTGGCTTCATTTTCCGGGTAAAATGCTCCGGGAGTTGGTGTTACATTTGCAGGTCCAATATTATTTGGATCTCCTTCTGCAATATCGGCTAAAGCAACAATATTTCTAATATCTGTAGTTGTTGCATTTCTATTAGTAACCCAAACTTCAATCTTAGTAATATTTACCGGACTATTAATTAGCGGATAGTCTTTTAAAGCATTGTTATAAGCATCTTTAAAATATTGTGATAAAAAGAAGTGTCTGTTCTCATCATAATCAGTTGTTTGAAGTTCAAATTCCTGAATTGTAGAACCTCCTTGCGCAGCTACAGAACGTGTTTGCGATTTTTGTTCTGCAAAAACACCTGTAACAGTTGTATTTCCAAATTTTAGTTGAGTTTTAACACCAAATAAACTTTGAGCACCTACAATTAAGGAGTTTTTTAAAGGCATACTTACATTACCTACTTCTACTTTTTGTAAAATATCATCTTCATTAGGTGTATATTCTAATTTTATTTGATTTTGGAAATTAAACGTTGATTGTGTATCGTATTGAGCGCCTACTTTTAATCGTGTTCCTACTTTTGCCTGTATACTGGCACTTATTTCCTGATCGAAATCAAACGTAAAACTGCTTCTATTTCGTTCTGATAATTGTGGGTTATCTACTTTTTGATATAAAATACCCATTTTTACCAACACCGAACCTTGAGGATTTACTTCAATAGTATTTCCTCCAAAAACAGATTCAAAAAAATCAGAATTTACATAATACGTAGGCAGTAAGTTTTTTTGAGCTTCTGCACTTCCTTTCTTTTTACTGTTTGTTGCACTTATTTTATCTTTATAGTACTTAAGTATATCTTTTTGTTGCTTATACTTTTTGTACTCTTCCTGAGACATATAGATAGGATGCTTAATGTAATAATCACCTATTTTTTCAATTATTACATATTTTTTTAACTCAGTATCGTAAATTATTTCTGTTTCAGAAGGATTATTCAAAAATAAACTACCCACTTCATCACTTTTAAAAGGATATTTTAAAGTATCTTTTGAAACTTCTACTTTAGTTGTATCTTTTAAATTAGTGTTTGGAATTGCTTGTGCTTTTACTGCTGAATGAAAAAACAACAATAAAAAAAATAAAAAATGGGTTTTAATTATAAATTGTAATTTTTTCAAATCCTATAAATTTTTTAGCGCTTTTTTTATTAAAACTTCTACACTTAAGGTTTTATCTTCTAATAAAATTTTATCTAATACTTTTTCTGATTGTTTGCTGGCAAAACCTAATACTTCTAAAGCAGATAACGCTTCATTTTTATTCGTATTGTTTTCTGTTGAAGAAACTTCACCAATATTATAGGTTTTATCAATTTTATCTTTCAAATCTACTAACACCCGTTGAGCAGTTTTAACACCTATGCCTTTAACAGATTGAATTACACCTACATTTCCTGAAGCTATTGCTGATTGAATTTCATCAGTTGTCATAGAAGATAACATTGTGCGAGCTATACTGGGACCAACTCCTGATACCGAAATTAGTAATCTGAATATTTCTCTTTCAATTTTATCAATAAAACCATACAAAGTATTTGAATCTTCCCTAACCAGTAAATGAGTATATAGCATCACTGCCTCAGTGTCTGGCAACTGAGTATATGTGTTTAATGAAATGTTTAACCAATATCCTACTCCGTTTGTTTCAATAACAGCATAGGTAGGGTTTTTCTCTACCAATTTGCCTTTTATGTGAGTAATCATATTACAGCTTTCTTATTTCTTATGCTCCAAATGTAATAAAATTATTGTTTATTTTTACTTTGTTCTTGAGCATGTACAAGTGTAACACAAGCTGTATTAACAATTTCGTCTACACTTGCTCCAAGCTGAATAATGTGAACAGGCTTTTTAAGTCCCATTATTATAGGGCCAATAGTATCAATACTGTTGAATTCTTTCATTAATTTATACCCAATATTTGCTGATTGTAAATCTGGAAAAATTAAACCGTTTACTTTTTTATCAACTAATTTAGAAAATGGGAATTTTTCTTTTAGCATTATAGGATTCAATGCAAAATCGGCTTGCAGTTCACCATCTACATTTATTTTTGGATGTTTTTTATGCAATATCTCTACAGCTTCTGAAACTTTATTAGCTTCATCTGATTTTGAAGATCCAAAATTTGAAAATGATAACATTGCTATGTTTGGTTCAAAACCAAACATTTTAATTCCAATATTTGTCATATATGCAATATTAGCTAATTCTTTTGCTGATGGATTGATATTTATTGCAGTATCTGAGAAAAACATTGGGCCTCTTTTGGTTAACATAATGCTGGTAGCAGCAATTCTATCAACACCTCTTTGAGTACCTATTAACTCAATCATTGGTTTTACAACCGCAGGATAATTTCTTGAATATCCTGTTACCAAAGAATCTGCTTCATTGACATTTAACATCATAGCGGCAAAATAATTGCGCTCTTTCATCAATTTTTGAGCGTCCAGTAATGTTAATCCGTGACGTTGTCTTTTCTCCCAATACAAATGTGCAAATCTTTTTCTTCTTTCAGCTTCCTCTTCGGAATGAGGATCAATAATAGTTACATCTGCATCAAAATGGATTTCCTCCATTAATTCTTTTATAATCTTTTTATTTCCTAATAAAATTGGTTTCCCAATTCCATCATCATAAATAATTTGGGCAGCTTTTAATACATTTAAATGATCGGCTTCAGCAAAAACAATTGTTTTTAAATCAGTTTTTGCTCTAGTCATAAGCATACGCATTAATTTGCTTCCTGTACCTAAACGCTCGGCTAAAATTTCTTTATATGCCTCCCAATCGGTAATAGGTTCTTTCGCAACTCCAGATTCTATAGCGGCTTTTGCAACTGCCGGCGGAACTTCAGTAATTAATCTGTGGTCGAATGGTTTAGGAATTATATAGTCTTTTCCGAATTGAATATTTGTTTCACCATACGTTATATTAACTTGCTCAGGTACAGGCTCTTTAGCTAAATTTGCCAAAGCATGTACAGCTGCCACCTTCATTTCTTCATTAATTTTAGAAGCTCTTACATCTAACGCTCCTCTAAAAATAAATGGGAACCCTAACACGTTATTTACCTGATTAGGATGATCGGAACGACCCGTTGCCATAATTACATCTTTTCTTGTTTTAATGGCAACATCATAAGCAATTTCAGGATTTGGATTTGCCATAGCAAAAACAATTGGGTCTTTAGCCATTGCTAATAACATTTTTGGTGTAAAAACATCAGCAACCGACAAGCCAATAAATACATCTGCATCAATAATTGCTTCAGCTAAAGTTCTGATATCTCTTGATGTTGCAAATTCAGCTTTTTGTGGTGACAAGTTTTCAATATCTTTTCTAATTACACCTTTACTATCGCACATAACAACATTTTCTCTTTTTGCTCCAAGTGCTAAATACAAACGAGTACAAGAAATTGCTGCCGCACCGGCTCCATTTACCACAATTTTAACTTTTGTAATATCTTTTCCTGTAATTTCAAGTGCGTTTTTTAGTGCGGCTGCCGATATTATTGCAGTACCATGCTGATCATCGTGCATTACAGGAATATCTAATTCTTCTTTCAACCTACGCTCAATCTCGAATGCTTCAGGTGCTTTAATATCTTCTAAATTAATACCTCCAAAAGTTGGTGCTATATTTTTAACTGTTTCTATAAACTTTTCTACATCTTTTGTATCTACTTCAATATCAAAAACATCAATATCAGCAAATATTTTAAAAAGAAGTCCTTTCCCTTCCATAACAGGCTTTCCTGCTAAAGGTCCAATATCTCCCAATCCTAAAACAGCTGTTCCGTTAGAAATTACTGCAACTAAATTCCCTTTAGCAGTGTATTTATATACATCATCAGGATTTTTTTCAATTTCTAAACACGGTTCTGCAACACCCGGCGAATAGGCTAATGATAAATCGCGTTGTGTTGAATGTTTTTTTGTAGGTACTACTTTAATTTTCCCTGGAGTAGGTGTTGAGTGGTATAATAAAGCCTCACTCTTTTTTCTTGAATCTCTCATGAAAACAGTATTTTGTATGAACTAACAAAGATAAAGCAAAAAATGATTAATTAGTCTTTTATTCATTTGAAATATTGCGCTTTGTAACCTTTCTAACTTAAGATGGATTATTGATTTATTGAATGATAATGAGAGAATTATTATTCTAAAATTAAAATGTAGGGGTAGCTCCTCTATACATACAAACTTTAGCAGCATGTTCATTTGCATCTTTATGAATTTGCTCTAAAGATTTTCCCTTTAGCATTCCCACTACCAATGCAGCAGTAAAAGAATCTCCAGCTCCAATAGTATCAACGACTACTACTTTTGGAACAGAATATCTGGATATTTCTTTTTGATTAAACAGAACACTACCCTTTGACCCAATAGTTAATGCCAACAATTTCAAATCAAACTGATTGAATAATTTTTTACAAGCTTCATCCTGACTGTTTGGTAAATTAAACATATTACTTAAAATTATAAGTTCCTCATCATTAAGCTTTAAGACATTAGCATATTTTAAAGAATTTTCGATAATGTTTTTACTGTAATATGATTGCCTAAAATTAACATCAAAAATTTTTAATGCAGTAGCAGGAACTAAATTCAAAGCCTTTTGAATTGTTTTAAAAGATTCTTTTGAACGTTGTGATAGCGTTCCAAAACAAATAGCATCAGCTTTTTTTAAAATAGAAATTGCCTCTTTTTTAAGTTTTATAAAATCCCACGCTACATTTTCATGAATAACATAATTTGGAATTCCATTATCAAGTTGTACAGAAACCTCACCTGTAGGATATTCAACTATGTTAATTGTATATTTTAAATTTCTCTCTTTTAAAAGTAAAAGAATCTCTTCACCTAGTTCATCATCACCCACAGCACTAATAATAGTAGAGTTTGCTCCCAAATAATTAGCATGATATGTGAAATTTGCAGGAGCTCCTCCTAACTCTTTACTATCAGGCAATACATCCCAAAGTAATTCTCCAATTCCAACAACATTAAACTTCTTTCTTATCATAATAATTTTTATTTGCTCTTTTAATACTCACTTTTATTTAATAATTCCAAACGTTTTTTTGTTGGTTTAAATATCATATTCAAAAGAAATCCTATAAATAATAAACCTGCCAATACAGTTGCAAATATAAAACCATATTTTGCTTGAGAATCAAATAAATCGCTAATAACTCCCATTAATAAAGGTCCTATAGCAGCTCCTGCTGATGTGAAAAATAAAATTATTCCAGCAACTGAACCGTGGCTTGATTTTGGAAAACAACTTATCCCTTTTGAATTTATTGTCGGATAAATTACCGACATAAATAAACCCGAAAGCGGTAATAAAATTACAGTAGCTGTATCATTTAAAAAACTAAAAGCATAACATAAGAAAATTAATAAACTTGATATAGTTAATACAACCGTCCAATTAAGATTAGCTAATAACCAAGCCCCAAAAAATCTTCCTCCAGCTCTTAAAATAAAAAATATAGGCAAAGCATAAATTGCTATAAACATAAAACTTCCGTCATAATCTGCAATTAATGTTGGCATCCATACATAAATAGCGGCCTCTATTGATACGTATAGAAAAGCACCCATTGAAAACCCCAATGCATATGGATCTTTAACCATTTTTAATGTTCGTTTTACATTAATTGGTTCTTCAGTAGTTTTCTTGGTTTCCGGATATTTTGCCAATAAAGCCATTATTATTAAAACCACACACAATGTTGCTGCCACTATGTAAAGCCACTTCCAATCTACATTTTGAGACAAAAAATAGCTTACTAAAAATGGTCCAATAATAGCACCTACACCAAAAAAACCTTCAACAATATTCATTGTTGATGTATGTTCATTGGTAGACCTTGACATATCTCCAATTAATGCTAATGCTCCTGTTTTAAAAATACCAATTGCAACTCCTGAAATTATTAAGAGAAGTAGAAAGAACCCAAAAGTATTTCCTATAAGAAACAAATAAGAACTAATAACAAATATGGTGAGACCTATAACAATCGTTTTTTTTCTCCCTAATTTATCTGCTAAAAACCCAAGAAAAATACCTGCTAAAGCAATCGCTGTCATTGGACCATAGTGTAAAAGACCTGCTGCTGTCATGGATAAATTGAATTTTCCCATTACTTCTGGAATAATAACTCCAACAGCATCAGTTGTCATGGCAAACATCATGAACATTAAGTATGTAAGCCATTTAATATTTCGTTGATTATACGTGTTTTTATGAATATCTTGATTAATCATTATTTTTTTATTTAAAACAATCCCGCTTGCTATTTAATTTATTATTGTGTGCTGAAAATTTAATTTTCATCTCCATTGTATCTAAATCAATAAAAAGCTCTGCCCAGTCATCATTATTTATCCATTTTATGTTTAGAATATGGCTTTCTGTGTTAATAAGATTAAAATCTCCATTAAAAGCATTGTGATTATTACGGAAAAACATTAATTCCGTTAATTCTTTAATGAACGGTTTTTTCAACTGTGAAATAATTTCTTTTGGTGTATAATAATGCCTATTAATATCTCTTCCAGTATTTGTTTTTTCAAGTAATTCCATATCGTTTTCTCCTGCAAATAAACCAACATAATATACTTGTGGTACACCAGGAACAAAAAACTGAATGGCTCTTGCAATAAGATATGCTTTTTCATCCCTTCCTAAAGCATCAAAATAAGTACAATTTACTTGATACAAATCTAAATTTGAAGCTGCTTCTCCTGTAGCTTTTAAACTTTCTTTTTTACTATTTATATGAATTTGCTGAACAATTTTATCCAATATTTCATCTTCAATTAAACCCGGTTTATCATCTTCTGCAGCTACATCAACTATTCCAATTCCATCATGTGTATCAAGTACAGTTATTGCATTTCTCGGACTTACTTTTAACCATTTTTTTAAACTTAATGTATTTTTATTAAAAAGTGTATCCAAAACCAATACTGGAAGTGCAAAATCATACACATAGTCTACTCTTCTTGCAATTTCAATTTGAGTTCTATAATATGAATGTATTTCAACCAATACTTCCATACCTTTAGCTTTCGCCTTTTTTGTTAACTGTGAAATAAACTCAAAAGTTTCATCAATCATAAAACAGGTTGTCCCTTTTTTTTTGACTGCATACCCTGCAGCATCAAGGCGAATTATGGTAATTCCTGCATTTTGAAATGTTGTTAAAATGTCTTCTAAATATTTAGCTCCCATCTCACTTGTAACATCAATATCTATCTGATTACTTGTAAATGTGGTCCAAATTAATTTATTTGATCCATCATTTAACTTAAAAGCTGTAAACGGAAACCCGGGACGAGGACGGTATATTTTTAATAAATCGGCTTCTAAAGCTCCTTTTGGAAAAACCTTTTCATAACATAAAAACATGGAGGCATGTGCAGATTTCTTTCCTTTTTCAATATAGTCTTTAAATTCTTCTGATTTTGCAGATACATGATTTACAATTAAGTCAGCCATAATATCCACTTCATTACTTAAATCATTCAAATCATCCCAATCACCTAATCTTGGGTCTATTAATTGATGGTTTATTGGATCAAACCCTGCATCTTCTCCATCAAAAGGAAAAAAGAAAGGTAATATATGTACACCTCCAAAAAACCCTTTAAACTCATTTTTGAACAGTAAATTTAAATCCTGGATGTTCTTACATCCCAATCTATCAACGTATGTAATTAATTGTATCTTATTTTTCAAGTGCTTCGATAATTTTAGTGTTAAATATTTAAAAGGTGACCTATCTTTTTTTATTGTTTTAGCATAAATTGCAAATTAGTATTTTAAATAGGCACACCTTTTTTGTTAATTTCTGAATATTAAACGGCCAATATTTTAACCTCTTTTTGTCAATTTTCTTAATTGAAGCTGTAATTATTATAATAAACTTTTAAAAATTATAAGTAAGAGAGGCAGATATAGATCTTCCTGGTAAAGACCTTGCTCTCACATAATTAACAACTCCTTTTGTAATACTTCCTTCTTCAGCTTCTGTTATTCCTATAGAATCAAAAATATTATTAGCAGCTAAATTAACATATAAACTTTCTGTAATCCCAACAGTTATAAACCCATTTACCAATACAAATCCAGGCATTTCCAATTTGTTTGAATCTTGAGCATAGGCTTTAGTTTGACCTACAAAACTTAATCCTACCGAATTTTGTTTTTCATTACCAAAGCTATAAGATGGAATAATATTATAAATAAAATCCGGTTGTCTTCTTGGTGTATTACCGTCATTCTCACCAGAGTCTATTTCTGCATCTGTCCAAGTTAGTGCTCCTCTTAAATTAAAGTTATTAAAATTATAAAAACCCTCTAATTCTATACCAAAAGATTTATAATCGTTTTCAATAATACTGTTTGATGTAACTTCATAACCTCCTTCTTCTTCTGTTTTTGCATAAAATGCAGTAGCATAAAGCGCTCCATTTTCAAATCCTTTTTTATACCCTAATTCTGCCTGATTAAGAAAATCTGTATCATTAACTTTGTCTCCATTGAAATAATCTAATCCTGAAAACAAAACACGATCTGCTTTGGCAGATGCACCTCTACTATATCTTAAAAATACTGCTTCTCTATTTTTTAATTTATAATTAGCCCCTACGGAGAAAGACACATAATCATAATCATAATTAACAGGTGTAGCATTAGTGTAATCTATAACTGCGACACTTTGTTCTGGCACAGAAATTTCTCCATCTTTATTTATATCATACTCAGTATTAGTCATACCTGCAAACGACCCATCAACTTTTCCTTTATCGTAACGAATACTACCATCTAATGTAATTTTATCAGAGGCTTCAAAAGAGACATTAGCATACGGTGCTGAAACATTATATTCTGTATCATAATTACTATAACTTCCTCCCCAAGGTGCATGATAATTTACCAACCCATTGTCTGTTAAAAGATTTCCTGAAGAGTCAAATATATTTATCAATCGTGCATTATTATCTGAAACCTCCTGTAAATATGTATTTGGCATCCAGGTCATAGATAAATTTTGTATAGACTTAAAATACCCTACTGTAATATCCAGATTTTCAAATGATTTTGTAATTCTTAAATCATTCATGAAATTATTGAAATCATTTAACTTGGTGTCAAACATTACTATTCTATGTACTAATTGATTTCCATCTACTAAAGAACCATCTGTTGCATAAGTTAAAGTTGAACCTTCCCCAAAAGATTCTGAAATAATTGAGGCTGTATTCGCCGCTTCTCCAGGGAAAGGAGCTATAAAATGTCCGCTATTAGAAGAATATCTTCCATTATTTTTTATTTTCCAACCATCGTTTAATTCAAAAGAAGCTTCTATACCTACAGAGGAGGAAACAGGGTGCATTCCTTCTGACACTTTAGTTCTATGTATGTTCCCTTCCGCACCTAAACTGTTGTTTTGTGTTAAATAAGAGGATTGTAAAGCTCCGTGAGTAACATCAAAATTATGAACATTTTTCCAATCAGGATCGCTATTACTACCTGTAACTTTCACAGGCATTGGCATATAAGCGGCCGCTTTATCATCTAAAAATTTAGTATATATCCTTACATAACCTTTTTCAAATTCTTTTGTAATATTAAATTTTAATTGACCTCCATTATTTGCTGTAAAATCAGTTTCTCTAACTCCTTCTCCTCCTCTATAAAAACCTCCTATATGAAAATATAAACCATTACCAATTGGTGCTCCATAATCAAAATCTGTTCTAAAACTATTATAATCTGCTCCAAAGGTAGTTCCTACAGAGCCTCCTTCTTCTTTACCTGTTTTACTTATTATATTAATAATACCTCCCGGTGAGTTTGAAGACAAGGTTGATGCAGAACCTCCTCTTATAGCTTCAATTCTTCTTATATTTGAATCAAAACGTGTAAAAATATCTGCTGTTGCAAAAGAAATATCACCATATAATAATACTGGTAATCCATCCTCTTGTATTTGTACATATTTTGAACCTCCTGATGAAATTGGCACACCTCTTACAGCGATATTAGCATTCCCCTCTCCCCCTGATGATTCAGAACGAATTCCTGGTATAGTTCTAAAGATTTCAGCTGTTGATCTAGGTGCTGATTGCTTTATAACTTCTGGTTTCATTGTTGTTACTGAAATACTTGATTCAATTCTTGACCGTGGATTTGCAATTCCTGTTATAACCACATCATCCAAAGACATTACGTCTTCTATTAAAACTACGTTAACAACTAAATCGGTTCCTTCAACTTTAAGTTCTTTTAAAACAGTTTTAAAACCAATATAAGAAAACTCAATAGTATAATTTCCCTTTTCAACATTTGATAGGATATATTTACCTTCCATATCTGAAATTGTTCCTATTACAGAGCCTTTAATAGCAATATTTACTCCGGGAAGTGGTTCCCCAAAAGAGCCCGTTACAACTCCTGTTATACTCGTATTTTGTGCAAAAGAAAAACTTGTAATTAGAAAGGAAGCTACAAATACGAAATCTCTGATAAATAAAAATATTTTTTTCATAATAAGTATTTAATTATTATTTTAACTCATTTAATTAGTTAAATATATTTATTATTAACACCTTTATGTTCTGTATTATTAACGAAATCGTTTTCGAAAAGCACGAAATCGTTTTCGTTAAATGATTTATTATCTTTAATTTTGTACTATGAAGGAAGTTACCCTAAAAGAAATTGCCCAAGAATTAGGTATTTCAATTACAACTGTTTCAAAAGCATTAAAAAATTACACTGATGTTAGCCCAAAAACTCGAAAAGCAGTATTAAAACTTGCTCATAAACTTGATTACAAACCCAATTCTTTTGCTGTAAATCTTCGCACTCAAGAATCTAAAACTATTGGTTTAATTATACCTGAAATTGTTCATCACTTTTTTTCAAGTATTGTAAATGCAATTATTGAAAAAGCTGAAAAAAAGGGGTATTTAGTTATTACATTACAATCAAACGAATCTCTTGAATTAGAAAAAAAACAGATTGATTTACTCCTGGATAAAAGAGTTGACGGTATTTTAATATCGTTATCAAATAACACAAAAACAATAGAACATCTACAAAAAGTTATTGACCACAATGTTCCTTTGGTGCTATTTGATAAAATCACCAAATTATTAAATTGTTCAAAAGTAGTTATTGATGACAGAAAAGCCGCTTACGATGCTACGTGCCATTTAATTAACTCTGGCTGTAAAAAAATAGCTCATATAAGAGGTCCTTTAAACCCCCAAAATGCAATTGACCGTTTTTTAGGTTATAAAAAAGCTTTAGAAGACAATAAGATTACTTTTGATAAATCATTAATATATACTTGTGAAAAGGTTACTTTTGAAGAAGGGTATGGGTTTGCAAAACAAATTCATACTGAACAAAAAGATGTTGATGGTGTTTTCGCAGTAACGGATCCTGTAGCGATTGGAGTTATTGCTTATTTTAATGAGGTTGGGATTAAAATACCTCAACAAATATCAATTATTGGATTTAGTAACTGGTTTATGTCATCAGTAATTTCCCCTTCACTAAGTACTATAGATCAACCTGGTTTTGAAATGGGGAAAAGTGCTTTAAAATTGTTACTTAAAGAAATTAAAGCATTAAAAAAACATAAAGAATTTCAACATCAAACTATTGTGCTACCTACAGGTGTTATTAAAAGAAATTCAACATTAAATTATTTTTCTAAAAATTGAATATTTCGAGTTAAACCTGAAAATTTCGTGCGCTTTACAGCCGATTTTTTAAAAATGTTTTTAAAAACATCTTCCGTAATTTCTTCCCAATCGTTTTTTTTCATAGTTAGCAAATCGGGATGAGGTTTAAATTTTTCTTCGGAATGTGGTTTTGAAAATCGGTTCCACGGACAAACATCCTGACAAATATCGCAGCCAAACATCCAATCTTCAAATTTACCTTTCATTTCTGAAGGCAATTCATCTTTTAATTCAATAGTAAAATACGAAATACACTTACCGGCATCTATTATATTATTTGATAAAATAGCTTCCGTTGGACACGCATCAACGCATTTTGTACATTTTCCGCAATGATCTGTTACAAAAGGATAATCGTAAGCTAATTCAATATCTAAAATCAGTTCAACCAAAAAGAAAAACGAACCTTTATTTTTTTGAATGATTAATGAATGTTTTCCCTGCCAACCCAAACCGCTTTTTTGCGCCCAAGCACGTTCTAAAACTGGTGCAGAATCTACAAAAGCTCTTCCATTAACTTCACCAATAGTATTTTGTATAAAATGTGTAAGTTCTTTTATTTTTGATTTTAACACATGATGATAATCTTCTCCGTAGGCATACTTTGCTACTCTATAGGAATCTTTTTTTTGAAATTTCTCAGGAAAATAATTAAATGATAAACTAATAACTGATTTTGCATCATCAACTAATAACCGAGGATCGAGCCGTTTATCAAAATAATTCTCCATGTATTGCATTTTGCCATGATAACCATTTTTAAGCCATTGTTCTAATTTTGGAGCTTCATCTTCTAAAAATTCGGCTTTGGCAATACCACAACTGTCAAAGCCTAATCGTTTAGCTTCGGCTTTAATTAAATTGGAATATGTTTGCAGATTTTTCAACACATACAAAACTAAAAAAATCCCACAATTGCGGGATTTAAATTATTCTTCTTTTTTATTCTTAATGTAATAGACTGATTCATCTGGTTGAAATGCTCTTTTAAACCAAAGAGGTCTACGCTCACCATTTGGTCCTGGAGCAGGACGAGTCATTGCTAACCATTCCTTATAAATTTCATGAGATTTATTCGTATCAACAAAAATATCTCCATATTTTTCACCTTCTTTTGGTTTTTCAATTTTAACTCGCTGATGCCAACAATGCATTCCGCTAATTGGATCAGGATGTACAGCATGTGTAATATTTTGGTGCACACCACCATCTTTCCAAAAAATTCGTTTAGAATCTTTATCATCAGATTCAAAAGGTTTTATACCCGCAATTGTATTCATTTTCCACCTGCCTTTTCCATCTCCTTGTATATCTACAGTATTTGTTGCCCAGCGGTTTCCAATTTTATCTTGTTGTCTACGCCAACGTCCAATATGATGTGAGCACGCAACAACACCCGGTTTCATACTTTGTGTTACCCAAACTTTATCAATAAAATAGCCTATATCAGTATTCATTTTAACCAAATCACCGGTTTTAAAGCCCCATTTTGCAGCATCGTTCGGATGCATCCAAATAGGATTTCTATTGGAAATTTCCACCAACCATTTTGCATTTCCTGATCGAGAATGAATTAAAGTAGGCAATCTAAAAGTTGGCACCAATACGTATTCTCCTTTAGATTTATCTAAATTATCATTATGAATATGGCTTTTAATATACGTTGGCGTAGCATACTCAGGCCATTTCCAATCTACCATAGTTTGTGAATAAAACTCGTTTTTACGAGATGGTGTAGGAAAACCTACACAAGCTTCTCCATCAACCATCACTCCAATAGCTTTACCGTCTTTATAAATAACATCGTTATTTTTATCAACTTCAGAACCTTCTAATTGTTCTTTCGTTAATTTAACTTCATTCTTTTTATAACCCTGTTTTTCTATTTCAAAAGCTCCGTATTTTTGCATATATTCTAATGCTGTTAAGCCTTCTTTTTCAGCAGCTTCCGGCAAACCTTTTACACGTTCAAAAACATATTGGTAGTATTCATCTATTGTAATTTTTTTACCCGGTCGATAAGGCGATTCAAAGTGCTCACGAATTCCCATACTTCCATCAGGATCAATTCTCCAACTCAATTCAATCCAAAACTCATCTTCTTCCCAAACTTCACCCGGATTAGACTGATAAGTATATTCAACCGGTTTGCCATTTCTGCGTGCTGCTTCACGCAATACAGGCTGACGAAAAGCCACCCAAGTTCCACTATGTGTTGCATAACTGTTTAAATCGTGGCGTTCAGAAGCCAATCCCATTGGCAATACAAAATCTGCATAAAAAGCTGTTTCGTTCCAAGTTGGAGTTAAAGCTGCGTGTAGTCCAAATTTAGTTTCATCCGATAACATTTCCATCCAAGTAAATCCATCAGGATACGTCCAAACAGGATTAAAAACCCGTGAAAAATAGACATCCATTTTACCACGACCTTCTTTTAACATATGTGGCAAAAGTTGGCTCATTTCAAAAAATGCTAAAGGATACTCTTTTGGAAAATGAAGCTCATTCCATTGTTTTTGAGGTTTTGGCGGATTTGGTACTTGAGGCTTAAATTTATTCCATGAGTTTGGCGATGTTCCTCCTTTGGCTCCAACGGCACCTGTTAACACTGTTAGAAAATGCAAACAACGTGCTACTGCCCAACCACCTAAATTTGAGGCTCCGGCTGCTCGCCAGTTATGCGAAGCAAAACGTTCGCCAGCTTCACCAATTTTATGCGCAATTTCAACAATCATTTCGGCTTTTACTCCTGATTCTTTTTCAGCAAACTCGGGGGTAAATTCTTTATACTCATCAATCATAGCGGCAATGTAGTTCTCAAAAGTTACTTCTTTATCGCTATGCCGAGCTTTTAAATATTCTTTCCAGTTTGTCCAATTTTCTAAATACTTTCTATTATACAATCCTTCTTTTAAAATAATTAAAGCCATAGCTAACAAAACTGCAGCTTCAGTTCCAGGATATGAAGGCAACCAATAATCGGACATGGAAGCCGTATTAGATAATCTTGGATCCATAGTTGCTAATTTTGCTCCTTTCATTTTTCCTTCAATAATACGTTGTGCGTGCGGATTGAAGTAATGTCCCGACTCTAAATGTGCAGATACCAATAAAATGAATTTTGCTTCAGAATGATCAGGTGAAGGTCTGTCGTACCCATACCATAAATTGTATCCAAATCGAGCTCCTGAAGAACAGATATTGGTGTGAGAATTATGTCCGTCAATTCCCCACGATTGTAATACCCAATTCATAAATCCTTCTGCACCTGGGCGTCCAACATGATATGCAACTTCATTATGACGGTTTTCTTTAATTGCATTTCTGATACGCTCGGCAATGGTGTCTAAAACCTCATCCCACGAAACACGTTCCCATTCTCCACTTCCTCTTTTTCCTTTTCTTTTCAAAGGAAATAAAATTCGATCCGGATCAGTAATTTGATTTATAGTTGCCGGACCTTTTGCACAATTACGTCCTCTACTTCCAGGATGATACGGATTGCCTTCGAATTTTTTAACTTCTTGAGTTTCTTTATCAATAAAAGCAGTTAAACCGCAAGCACTTTCACAATTAAAACACGTAGTAGGTACAATTTGATAGGTTTTTTTCTCCTTTTTAGGCCATACTTTCGGGTTGTATTCCACCCAATTATCCCATTTTTCAGGTGATGGGAAATTCTCGTACATTTGAGCCACTTCCTCGTCGGTAAAATGACGCATATCTTTATCAAATTCTTGATATCCTTCTTTATGCAAATTAGGAATGATCCCTAACTTTTCTGCAATATTTTCTATAAATGATGGTTTTTTATATCCCATGATTTTTATTTTTTAATTAAGCTAACGGTACTCTTTGAGGTGCTTCAACCCAAATTTTCTCTGTAAAAACAATTCCTATTAAAACTAAAACAGCTGTTATAATAATTGTTATTTCGCTGTTTCCATAAAATAAAAGTGCTATTGGAATAATATTTCCTATAAGTACAGTTACAAACCAAAACAGATTTTTATATCTACCTTTGGTAATCATTTTAACAACTTTTTTTGCGGCTGTTGTTGGATGAGTTACAGTTAACTCGGTTATTAACGTAAATACATTTACAACTAATGCGATGGTTAAAGTGATTTTTAAAATATCCATCCAATATTCATAACCCAAAACAAATCCGACTAAAATAAAAACTGCAGCTCCTGCCATTACACTATGAACCAACATGTGTAATGGTAATGTAGGGCTTTGCCAAAAATCACGTCCTTTTGCCTGTGCAAATAAGAAAGCAGTATACACGGCTAACAATATTGCAAAAACAGCGGTTACCCATAACAAGGATTGTTCAGGAATGTTCCAACCAAACAAAGTTGATACTCCCCAAATAGTTACTAATAATCCAAAAATGGTTAAAATATAACCTCCTTTAACTAGCCATGAATTCCATTGTGGTCTTAAAAGAACATTTAAAAAACGATCCGGTCTGTCTAAATCCATTACTAAGAATAATCCTGTTAATCCTAAAAAAACAAGAGAAATTCCAGCCGACCAAAGTTTAGCTGTGTTTGAAACATCATATCCTAACATGATGGCTAAAAATGGAATTAAGAAAGCACCTGCAGCTATTGCTTTAGTAAAAACATAGGTTGACACTTCCCATCCCCAAAGAATTCCTTTGTCTGGTGTATCGTATACTCTACGGGCTTTCCCACTTAAAACATCAATATAATTTGGGTTTTCAGTTTCTTTTTTCTGATATGCTGCTTGAATTTCATTATCTATAGTCATTTGCAATAAATCAACATCATCATTTGTATGCATCATTTTTTCTGCAGCTTTCGCAAAATGTCCAACACCACGAGCTTGTGAATTCCATAAACTTGGACCTGATTTATCGGTTGCTTCAGGGTTCAAAGAGGCTTCATCTGCATCAATATAGAACAAATTTGGATTTGTTCCTTTTTCAGGTTTACGAACTTTTACATGTTGGCGTGCCAACAATTGTGATATTTCAGTAGTTGGATTGTGCATATCTCCTGCAATAATTGCATGTTCCGGACAAACAGTTACACAAGCCGGTTCACGACCAACATCAACTCTATGCGCACAATAATTGCATTTTGCTGCAGTATTATTATCAGGGTCAATATACAACGCATCATAAGGGCAAGCTTGCATACACGATTTGCAACCTATACACCGATTGTTATCAAAATCTACTATACCATCTTCTCGTGTATAGAGTGCCTCAACTGGGCAAATTTCTACACAAGGAGCATCGGTACAATGATTGCAACGCATTACAGAAAAAATTCTTCGAGTATTGGGGAATTCTCCCTTTTCAACTTGTTTAACATACGTTCTGTTAACTCCAACAGCTACATCATGTTCTGATTTACAGGCCGTTGTACAAGCATGACAACCAATACATTTTCGGTTATCTATTATAAAACCATATTTCATTCTTTGTTAAAATATTTATAGGATTAAACAAATTTAACTATTGGTTGTATTAGTTTTGTGATTAAAATCACACAATATATTATTTAGAATAATTTTAAATAAGTAAGTTATTTTTTAATTTTAAATACGTTATTTTTGCATAAATCATCAAATAAATGGAAATTCAAGTATTATTTTTTGGAATTACTGCTGATTTAGTTGGAAAAAATTCTATTATTCTTTTGGTAGAAAAAAAAACAACTATCAAGCAATTAAAATATGACTTGACAAAAGAATATAGCAGTTTAAAAAATATAAATGACTTTGCTATTGCAGTAAACGAAGATTATGCCGAAGATAACTTAATGTTGAAAAAAGGTGATATTGTGGCTATTATACCTCCGGTTAGCGGTGGATAAATAATTTTAGTTGTTATTAATTTAGATTTTAGTTTATGAAAAAAACTTCTGTTTTACTTACAAGTAACAAATTAAATATACAAGATTGTTATGATTTTGTACAAGATGCTTCTTGTGGCGGAATAGCTGTTTTTATAGGAGCTGTTCGAAATTCTACTGAAAACAAAACAGTAACGTTGTTAGATTTCAGTTCTTATGAGCCAATGGCTTTAAAGGAAATTCAAAAAATTGCTGATACTGCTTTAGAAAAATTTTCAATTACAAAAATAGCCATTCACCACGCTGTTGGAGAACTTAAAATTGGTGATATTCCTGTAATTATTGCTGTTTCGTCTGCTCATAGAAAAGCTGCTTTTGAAGCTTGCGAATATGCTATTGACACATTAAAAAAAACGGTCCCTATTTGGAAAAAAGAACATTTTGAAAATGGTGAAGTTTGGGTAAATTCACATCCTTAAACAATTTCCATTTTCTTTAACAAAAAAGAAGCATTCATATTTTTACAAGTGCCTACTTTTAATTTGTAATCAAAATGCAATTCATCATTTATAATTTCAGCATCAAAATAATAATTTAATACTTCTGATAATTCTTTTTCAATTTCACACAAGCTTAAATCGTGTGTAGCAATAATTCCTGTAGAGTTTGAAGCTACTAATTTTTGCACAAATTTTTTCGAACCAATGGCTTTATCTGTACTGTTTGTTCCTTTTAAAATTTCATCTAAAATGATAAAATAATCTTCATTTTTTATTTCATCAACAATAAATTTCAGCCTTTTTAATTCAGAAAAGAAATACGATTCATTATCCGCTAATGAATCTGAAGTTCGCATACTGGTAATCAATTTTATGGGAGAATACTTAAATTTTTCGGCACATACCGGCATACCCATATTTGCCATAACAATAGCCAATGAAACCGTTCTTAAAAAAGTACTTTTACCTGCCATATTTGCTCCGGTAATGATAAAAAACTGGTGATTTTCTATTTTAAAATCATTATCAATGCGTTCAGACTCTTTCAATAAAGGATGTCCTAAATTTTTAGAAATAATCACGCCCTTATTTTTTTCAATTTCCGGGAAAACATAATTTGGATGGTTAAATGCAAAATTTGCCAACGAATTTTGTGCATCAAAAAAAGCAATCACTTTAAACCAATCTTCCACAACATCTTTATACCTATTCATCCATTTTTCTACATTATGAACTTGTTGTAAATCACGCAACAAAAAAGCATTACCAAAAAAATCAATTAAAAGGTTGTTACGCTGATCAAACGCATCTAAAACTTTAGAAAATTTCGCAAATATTGTTGATGCTTTTTGAGATTCTGTTTGAATTTGTTGCTGTTTTTCTCTCAAAATTTCTGATGTAAACGATATTGATTCAATTTCATTTAATAATTTATGATATTGTTTAAACGTATCTTTAGTATTACTTGCATCATTATACAATTCATTTACTCTTTTATGGTACGCACCGGAAATTCCTAAACCAACAAAAAACCAAAGTAACAGCACTTGTTCTGCTATAATTCCCATAACGGCAAGTGCTATTAACACAATTGAAATCATAGAAAATACCTTGGGTAAAAACGATATGAATTTAGGAAATTCGGATTTGTAATTATGGATCCAATCTACTATTTCCTCTGCAGGATGTTCTACTTTTACCAAACTTGCTAAAGCTGAAAATTGTTGTCTCCATTTAGGTTTTTGACTCAATTCTTTAATTCCAAGTTGCTTTTCCTTAATATTCGTAATATCATTTGTAATTAGTTTGTCAACAAACTCCTTTTTACCATCATTTGTTACAGTTCTATTACAATATTGAAAAAAAGAACCTTTCCCAAACAAATCAATATCATAACTAAATGGATGTGAATGATCAACAAATTCGTTTCCGTCATTTAATGATACATAATCTCGATTTAAAACTTTTATTTCTGTTTCATTTATTTCAACTAACGCTTTATTTAGGTTGCTTTTATATTGCAAGTTTGAATGCCTTGCTATTAAATAGATAAACAAACTAACTCCAATCACTACAATAGAAATCATAATTTTAATAGTGCCAAAAAAGAAATAAACACCAAAAATGGTACTTAAAAAAATGAGTAACCGCAATGAGCTTGAAACGGCTAATTTCTTTTTTAACTTTTTCAACTCTTGCTCAAAATGTGCTTTTTCAGCTGTGTAAAATTCTAGTGGATTTTGCATTTAATAATTTATAATACCGTTTTTTAAACTAAAAACAGAAAGTAATGGGTATTTATCTTTTAATTTTAAAGTTACATCGTAACTTGTAATTCCTTTTGGGCAAACTATCACATAGCTTTTTGAAAAATCAGGATTGAATTTTTCAACATCAAAAATAGCATACGGTATTTTTTGATGTACGTTGAATGGAAGTTCTATATCCGTTTCGTTTAAAATGCTTACAATTTTAAAATTATCATCATTCACAATTTTTTTTAAACTTGAACCTGAAATTAACATAGAGGGATCCTGAACACTACAATCTTTATCTATATAAGTTGAATTTTTAAAAATTTCATGAATATTTAAGTCTGCATTTTTTTTGAGTTTTATTTTAAGCTGACTGTTTTCTAAAGCATTGTAAATTAACAACTGATTAGCTAATAATTTACCTGTTTTTGTAATCAATTTTATCACTTCGTTGGCTTGAAGCATTGCAATAATTCCAACTATCGGATTTAAAGTTCCTGCTTGTTCGCAATTAGGAATATCGGTTGCTATTTTTGGAAAAGCATCACGCAAATTACAGCTAATATTACCCTGATTATCAGATACATTAAATGTTGCTACATAACCATCAAATTTATATAAAGAGCCATAAACCAACGATTTTTGAGCGATTACACAAGCATCATTTATCAAATATTTTACAGGTAAATTATCGGTTGCATCAACAACAACATCAAACTTGGAAATAAGCTCTAATATTGAGTTTTTATCTACTTCTTTATTACTAAAAGTTACCTGTGTAAAAGGTGCTCTTTTTTTTATTTCTGAAGCTAAAATTTCAGCTTTTGGTTTACCAACATCTTCCGTTTTATAAAAAACTTGGCGGTGTAAATTGGAAACCGAAACAACATCAAAATCAACCAAATGAAGCGTTCCAATTCCGCTTGCAGCTAAATATACAGCAACCGGACTACCCAAACCTCCACAACCAATTATCAAAACCTTAGCGTTTTGTAATTTTTCCTGACCTTGTTTACCAATTTCAGGAAGTGTGGTTTGCCTTATGAAATATGCTTCTTTACTAATTTCCATTATTCGCTTATCAATAATTTTGCTTTGGCAGTTAAATAATACTTTTCATCTTTCACCTCAACATAATCACTCAATTTTTTAAGATACGTGTAATATTGTAAATCACCAAAACCATAAACAGTTGCTGAACTTTGCCAAATCAATAATTTATGTACTATTTCTTTTGCTGATAATACTTCAGAATTGATAATGCTCATTATTTTATTTTGAATCTGATTTAAACCATTTTCCGATGGAAATCGTTTTAAATGCTGGAGGATTGCCTGTTGTAAATATTGAAATTTAGAACTCTTATCAAAGTTAAATTGCTGCAGTTTTATTAAATTATTTTCTACATACACATTCCAGCAATTCTCGGCAAACAACAAGTTATTTCTAGTTAATTTCACTTTATTTTTATACAATAACGAATATTCTTCCGGTAAAAAATCTGAAAGTGTTTGCAATTTTTCTTTTCCTTTTACTTTACCTGTGCAAACTAAATAATAGTTGATGTCTTTTCTGAAATTTTGCAATAAATAACTGCATAAAGCCAATAAATTTACCTGACAAAATAAATCGAATTCAAACCATAAAACAACTTCATTATAAGCTTCAATATTTTCAATTTTTACAATTTCTTTAATGGTTTTATCAAAGTACTCTAATTTTTGAATGTTATGTTCTTCTTCAAAAAAAGCATATCTTTTCTTCCAAAATTCATCACTTGCCACATTTTTGTGTAAAGGTCCTTCACACAACATTTCTCTCCATACAACAACATCACCTTTTAATGAAGTTTTAGCTAAAATTTGTGCCGTACAATCACCATTTACTATGTGTAAAATATTATTCATTGATTTCTTTAAATGCAGACTTATATTCTTCAGGTGTATTGATATTTCTTATAAAATGTTCATCAACTTCAACTATTTCAACATTGGCATTAATCAAAACTTTTCGCGGGCACGAATACCCTTGTGCTAAATAATTGAGCATTAACGTATAACTTTTTGGCTCCCAAACGGTAATTAAAGGCTCTGGAAATTGATTGCTTTTACCTTTTATAGTGGTTGCTGCTTTTGATGGATTTCGATGTTTTAAAAGTAATTTAATAACTTCATCGTTCACAAAAGGCAAATCGGTTGCCAATACTAACCAAGCCACATCCGGATCTTCTTGAAAAGCAGAACAAATTGCTCCAAACGGACCTAAACCTAAAAATTTATCGGTAATTTTATTTTTTACATCAATTTCTTGGTCCTCTCTAACCGATAAATAGGTTTTTAAATGATTTTTTTCTAACAATTCAATTGCTACATCGCGTTGGTTTTTACCATAAAAGTTAAGCGTTCCTTTATCTGTTCCCATTCTGGTACTTTTCCCTCCGGCTAGTACCAACCCTTTAATTGGTGCTGTTTTTTCTTTAATTAAATTTTCAATATGCTTAGCTATTTTATCAATTTCACTTATTTGATAACACAGCAAATTTTTAATTTGAGGATACTTTTCTTCTAAAAAACCAAAATAGTTGGAATCATCTGTTAATTTTATAACAAATTGTACATTATTTAACTGATTGAGCCTTTTTAAAACCGAAGCCTCTTTATCATTATCCAATACCAAAATTTGTTTAGCTCCCTGATAATGATTACCATTAATGAATAAAAAGTCTAACTGAAAAAATTCTACACGTTGGTTGAATTTATTCACTAAATTTTGAGCAGTGATTTCTACCGAACCTTGTGAATGAAATGTATAGGTTTGCAAAGTACTCATCGGTTTATTTTCACTGTGTGAAGCGTCTAAATATCCCAATTTATATTGGGGTAATTTTTCTGAAATTTGCTGAACCAAACTAGAAACTATAGTACACTTTGTGCCTACAATTGCAATTTCATTTGGTGCAAAATTATCATTACTTCTTAACTTTAGTTTGGTATGTTTTTGATGTTTACTCATTTTTAATATCGCTTTTACCTCCCGATTTTTCTACTAGTTTAACTTCTTTAATTACCATTTTTTGAGAAATAGCTTTACACATATCATACACCGTTAAAGCAGCAATATTTGCTCCGGTTAAAGCTTCCATTTCAACACCTGTTTTACCTTCAATAGAAACAGTACATAAAATTTCTATATGCTCAATATCTATAACATTGATATCAATATCAACTCCACTAATTAATAACGGATGACACATTGGTATTAATTCTGATGTTTTTTTAACAGCCTGAATTCCAGCAATTATTGCTGTTTGAAAAACAGGACCTTTTTTGGTAGTTAACTCCTTATTTTCAAAATAAGCAATTATTTCTTCACCTAAAAACATCACAGCTTTAGCAGTAGCCTTACGTTTGGTAACTTTTTTATCACCAACATTTACCATTTTTGGTTGGTTTTTTTTATTGATATGAGAAAAATGTTTTTTCAATTTCTACTATAGTTTTAAGTGTTAAATGTTTAGTTTTTAGTTATGTTTTGTTGAGAGGTTTTAACAATAGCTGTTAACATTTTTATTAATTCTTCTACTGCTTTCAACTCATCATTTACATCTAATATTATTAATTCACTTTCTTTTAACAAACGTAACCAATATTTAGTTTCTCTCGCTTCTTTTTATGAAATTGACATTTTTGCAATAAAATCTTTTTTGCTTTGTCCTGCTAATGCTTCTTCAATATTTGCTCCTATTGAAGTTCCGCTTTTAAGTAATTGTCTTGAAATAATAAATTCTTTTTCGTTTAATAACTTTTTATAAAGCTGAATTATTTTTAATTAAAACTGAAAACTTTTATTACTAATAATACTTTCACTCATAACTCAACACTCAAAATTAAAAACTACGATACATAAGTATCGGAAAAACTTCTCCTTTGGTAAAATTACTTCTATCATCCGGTAATTCCAAAAAAGCATCAGCATCAACTAAATTAGCTAAATCTCCCGAACCTTTTCCTGCTACAGGTGTTGCTAATAATTTCCCTTCTTCAACATTTAATTTTACCTGTAAAAAATAAGTCAGTCCTTGTTTAAATGAAAAATCTTCACTTAAAATTGCCTGTTGCTTATTTTTAAAATTCAATCCAACAGATTTTTGATACCACGGATAAAAATATTTTAAACAGCTTACAAATGTTGAAACCGGATTTCCGGGAAATGCGAAAATTGTTGTATTTCTTTTTTTACCAAACCAAAAAGGTTTCCCCGGTTTTTGTTTTACCCTATGAAATAATTTTTCAACACCTAAAGTATCTAAAACTTCCGGTATAAAATCGAATTTTCCTTTAGAAACTGCTCCGCTAAAAATAAGCACATCATACTTATTTAAAAAAGAGTCTATTTTAGTTAATAACGTTTCTTTATTATCTAAAATATGTGCTGTCTCTGCTTTTATTTTAAATTTATTTAACAATGAAACCAACGTAAAAACATTGCTTCTTCTAATTTGATGTTCTGCAGGTACCTCAGAAACCTTTACCAACTCATTACCGGTTGAAACAATCATAACTTTTGGTTGTTTTGCAACTTTAACTTTTGATTTTCCAACTGTAGCCAACACTCCTATTTCAGCAGAAGAAATTAGCGTATTTTTATAAATTAATACATCTCCTTGTTTTTTATCCAACCCTTTTTTGTGAACATTTTTTAAATATTTAACCTCATCAATCAGAATTTTAGCTATACCGTTGGTTATTTCTAATTGCTCGTACTGAATAACAGCATCCGTATTTTTAGGAAGTATCGCACCGGTCATTGCTTCAATACAATTATTTTTATTTTGAAGTAAAAGTTGTTCACTTCCTGCCGCCTGAACTCCTTCAATTTTAAACTCCCGTTGCCCTTTATTGAATTCTTCCGAAGAAATAGCAATTCCGTCCATACTAACTCTATCAAAAGGCGGAAAATCTCTATCGGCAACAATATCTTCTTTTAAAATTCTTCCAACAGCATCTAAAAAATCTACTTCTTCCGTTCCAAAATCGTGAGTGTTTTTTAAAATTATTTCTAAGGCTTCTTTTACTGTTGTTAATTCCATTTTACTAATGCTTTATAGCCCTAAAAAAGGCTGTTAATTTAGTTGAATCAAGTTTTCCGTTAGTTCTAACACCACTACATAAATCAAGTCCGTAGGGATTCACATTATCTATAGCTTCTTTTGCATTGATTGACGATAAACCTCCTGCTAAAAACACAGGTATATTTACTTTTTCAACAATTTGTTTGCTTATTTTCCAGTTATGAACTCTACCTGTACCACCTAACTCTTTGGTTTTCAAATTAGGATTTCCACTATCTAACAAAATACAATCTACTTTTTTTGAAATTGCAATGGCTTCATCAATTGATTTTTCGTCTAAAACATGTAAAACCTGAACTATTTTTACATTTGGTAAAGCTGTTTTTAATTGTTGGTGTGTTCCTTTTGTGAGTGCATCAACAATTTGAATGGTTGTTGTGTTTACTTTTGAGTGGTGTTCAATAATTTTTTCTACTTCTGTTTCGCTGGTTAGCAAAAAAGTATCAATATGTTTGGGTACAATTTGAGTAATTTCAGCAATTAATTCATCTTTTATAATTCCCGGACCACTTGGCATATGCCCAACCAAACCTATTGCAGATGCACCTGCTTTAACGGCTAAATTTGCTTCTTTAATACTGCTGATACAACAAATTTTTACTTTTGGAATTCTCATTACCCTCCAATTGTAGACATACTTTCTGAAACGTTAGTTGCTCTATTAGCTTCAGCTATAAAACCATTTTCGGGTTTGTGATGTACTGTTGAAATAAATAATTCTTTTAAATCATCATCGTTTGCTCCTTTTCTAATAAAATCGCGCACATTAAAAACGCCACCGTCAAACAAACAATTTTTAAACAAGCCTGTGGCTGTAATTCTAATTCTATTGCAATCTTTACAAATAAGTCTTGTATATGAAGGAATTACACCAAATGAACCTTTGTAGTTTGGTATTTTATAATTATAAGATGTAGATGATTTTTTTGAGTTAAGTTCTTCAATAGTTGGATAGTGATTTTTTATATAATCCAGTATTTTGTTAAAATTCCATACCTCCTCAACATTTCTTTTTCCACTTCCATTAAAAGGCATTTCTTCAATAAAACGAACTTCTATCTCTTTTTCTTTTGACAGCTCTATAAAATCAATAATTTCATCGGTATTAAAACCAGATTGTACTACAACGTTCAATTTTAATTTAAGATTGCTTTTTTCTAACAAATCAAATGTGTTAAAAACACCATCAAAAACATCTCTTCTGGTAATTTTAGCAAACTTTTCTTTTTGTAAACTATCTATACTTAAGTTAATTGAATGTATGTTCAATTCTTCCAACTTATTTATATGATTTGAAATTAAAGCCCCGTTTGTTGTGATATTGATTTCCTCAAGCTTATCATTAAAACTCAACGATTCTAAAAAGTTTACAAAGTCTTTTCTAACAAATGGCTCACCACCGGTTAAACGTACTTTATTTACTCCCAATTCTGATAACACACGAGTAATTCGATACATTTCTTTGTACGACAATAATTCTTTCCTATCAACAATATCAATTCCTTGTGCAGGCATACAATATTGACAACGCAAATTACAACGATCGGTAACTGCTAATCGCAAATAAGTAATTTTTCTGCCAAATTTATCTAACAACTCCATTAATTGAGTATTATTTTATTTCTACCTAAAGTTATTCTTTCTTCTTTTTCTAATTTTTTTAATATTCTGGATATTGCTTCCCGAGATACATTTAAATCACGTGCTATATCAAAATGTTTTTTTAAAATAGTTTTTCTTTTTTTAACTGAACGTGTTTGCTCTAAATATTTTAACAACCTGAATTCCAAATTTGTAAAACAAATATCATTAATATTTTGAATTAAATAAGATGTTTGCTGATGATTTAATTTATTGTAAAATACCGACCAAGATTTGTACTTTAAAAACCACGAATTTACAACTTTTATAGGTATTGCAATGTAAGTAACATCACTTTCAGCTACCAATCTAATTTCACTTTCTTTATTTTCAAGACCATAAGTTACTGCTATTGCACTATATTGTTTTTCAGACAAATAATGTAAAAAAATGCCATTACCTTTACCATCTCTTCTCATTACTTTTACAACTCCAAAAACAATTAAAGGTATAAAGCTTATTTCTCTTCTAATTTCTAAAATTATTTTTTCAGAAGTTGCTTGTTTTAAAATACCATAATTATATATTTCTTGAAGTAAATTTTTTTCAAAAATATCTGAAAAACTTTGCGTAACTATTTCATTTATTTTCATGTGAACATACCTTTTAGTGAGGTAGTTTATCTTTAAATAATCCGTAACAGAAAGCTCCTAAAGTAGCACCAAAAATTACTATAAAAATTGAAACAACACCTTTACCAATTAATACAAACATTGGTCCCGGGCATGCTCCTGCTAAAGCCCAACCTAATCCGAATAAAATTCCTCCTAAAAGATTGCGATACAACCCTTTTTTCTTTGGGGCAACATGTATTTCGTTTCCTTCAAAGGTTTTTACCATTTTTTTTCTGAATAAATACATACTTACTATACCTAGAACTACAGCAGAACCTATAACTCCATACATATGAAAAGACTGAAATTTAAACATCTCGTAAATTCTATACCACGATATAATTTCTCCTTTAGTCATTACTATTCCAAAAAGAATGCCTACTAAAAAAAACTTAATATATTTCATCTTTTTAAAATATTAGAGGTAAAATAAACCAGGTCATTATTAAACCACCTATAAAAAATCCAATGACTGATATTACAGAAGGAATTTCTAAATTACTTAATCCCACAATAGCATGTCCGGATGTACATCCACCTGCCCATCGTGCTCCAAAACCAACCATAAACCCTGCTACTATCAAAATAATAAAACCTTTAAGTGTTAGCATAGTTTCTATACTAAAAATCTCATCGGGCAAATAAGATGTTCCTGCATTAGCAATACCTATATCGGCTAAATCTTTAACCGTTTGTGTGTTTATATCTACTACTTCTGTAGTTGAAAGCCATTGGGTAGCAATAAAACCACCGGCAATTGAACCAGCAATAAAAATTAAGTTCCACACATTTTGTTTCCAGTCAATTTTAAAATAATCTACAAATTTTCCCGCACCACCAATAGAGCAAAATGTTTCAAGGTTTGAAGAAACTCCAAAGCGTTCGCCAAAGTAGAAAAGTAAAAACATGACCAACGCAATTACAGGGCCTGCAACATACCAAGCCCAAGGTTGACTTATAAATTCCATAATTATTATTTTTAGTTAGTATAATCTAATGTATTGTATAAATCGCGCCTCTTTGTAACTATTGTTACATAAGTTAGAATTCTAAAATCTCAATTTTATTTCTATTCAGCTTGATTTTACCTTCATTTTCAAGTTGTTTTAACAATCTTGAAATAACAACACGCGATGTATGTAAATCGTAAGCAATATCTTGATGTGTTGTGTTTAGAGATGTTTCTCTCAAAATTTGAGCTTTATCTGTCAAATATTTATACAAACGCTCATCCATTCTCATAAATGCCAATGTATCAATAGTTTCCATCATTTCATTAAGTCGAATATTGTAACTATCAATTACAAAATTTCTCCAAGACTTATATTTAACCAACCACTCGTCTAATTTTTCTTTTGGCAGAAAAATAATTTCCGATTCTTTTTCGGCTATGGCTCTAATTCCACATTTATTGTTAGATATAGCACTTGCAAAAGAGCTGGCACAAGTATCTCCTCTTTCCAAAAAATATAACAAGATTTCTTCTCCTTTTTTATCTTCCCTTACAATTTTAATTGCTCCGTTAAGTAAAAGAGGAACTCCTTTCATTTGATCACCTAAGTCGACCAATAATTCATTTTCTCGAAGTTTTTTATAAACTCCAACTTGTTCAATTTCATCAAGTAATTCTTTTTCAAAAACAAATGAATAATAGCTGTCTAACTTTTCTCTCATCTTTCTATATAATTTAAAATTTTTGTAGTAGCTCCTGTTTTAGAAATTACATAACTCTTTGCTTTACTACCTGTTTTTATAGTATTTTCTTTTTCTTGAAAAAACGTTTTTAAAAGTACGGATAATTTTTGAGAATTATCAACCACAAAACAAGCTTCCTTTTTAACTAGCTCTATAGCTTCATTAAATTTATAATAATTAGGTCCAATTATTATTGGTACACTAAAAGTAGCGGGTTCCAGCACATTATGCACACCTGTTTTTGTAAATCCTCCTCCAACATAAGCTACATTGGCATAACTGTATATTTTGGTAAGAATTCCAATAGTATCTATTATAAAAACATTGAACTCTGAAAGATTTTTATGTTCTTTTTCTGAAAAAAGTACCGTTTTTTTTGTAATCCTATTTTTTAACTCGCTAATATCGTTTGAATTTATATTGTGTGGAGCTATTATAAATTTTTCATTTTCAAAAGTTGAATTATTAATATAATCAATTAATAAATCTTCATCTTCTTTCCATGTACTTCCGGCAACCAATATAAAAGCATCTTCTTTAAATTCTTCAATAAAAGAAAGCTGATTATTTTGTTTGGTTATCTCTAAAACACGATCAAAACGAGTATCTCCACTTACGGTAACATTTTTATATTGAATAGAACTTAATAATTTTTTTGAATTTTCATCTTGTACAAAAAGGTGTGAAAAAGCATTTAATGATTTTCGCATCCAACCTCCATACCATTTAAAAAATAGCTGATCTTCCCTAAAAATTCCTGAAACTAAAATAGTTTCAATATTTTTAGTTTTAAGTTCTTTCAATAAATTAGGCCAAAATTCATACTTAACAAAAACAGCTGTTTGTGGGTGTACAATTTCAAGAAATTTTTTAGCATTTTTTTCAGTATCCAAAGGTAAATAACATACAACATCTGCTACATCATAGTTTTTTCTAACCTCATATCCTGATGGAGAAAAAAAAGTTACTACTATTTTTTTTAAAGGATTCTGTTCCTTTAATTTTTCGATAATAGGTCTACCTTGTTCAAATTCTCCAAGTGAAGCACAATGCATCCATATAACATTATCTTCTTTAAAAATAGCTTGTTGTAATTGTGTAAATGTTTTTTTACGCCCACTCACAAAAAGTTTAATTTTTTTATTGAATAATGCAATTATTTTCAATAAAAACTGTGCAGTATAAACAAGTATGTTGTATAAAAAGTACATAAATGCAAATGTACAAAATAACCCATAAAAAAACTCCCAAACTTTAGTCTGGGAGTTTTAATTTTATTTTCACATTTTATTAAGCTTCAAAAGGCTCAATAGAAACATATGATTTGTTGTCTTTTCTTTTTTGGAACTTAACCACACCATCAACTTTAGCGTGTAATGTGTGATCTTTTCCCATATAAACGTTTTCACCAGGATGGTGTTGAGTTCCTCTTTGGCGAACAATAATATTACCTGCTATTGCAGCTTGACCACCAAATATTTTTACTCCAAGTCGTTTCGATTCTGATTCTCTACCGTTCTTCGAACTACCTACTCCTTTTTTATGTGCCATTATATTATGGTTTTAAAATTGTTAAACAAATTTGGTTATTCAATACCGCCTTTAGTATTATCTTGCCATTCTTTTAATTCATCCCATTTCCCTTCAGCAGCCATTTTAGCTTGTTTTGGCCATGAATCAGGTGTTTTAGAAGCATATCTTGGTCCTGCAGCAGTTAAAATTTCTTTTAATTTATCTACTTCAGTTGCAGCTAATTTAGCAAAAGTATCAATCCCAGCAGCTACAAATATTTCTGCAATTTTAGGTCCAATACCTTCAACTTTCTTTAAATCATCTCCTTTAGAAGATTTTTTAACAGGAGCTTTTTTTACAACTGGTTTAGCTTCTTTTTTAGCTGAAGTCTTTTTTTGAGCACCACTTGCTGCGATACCTTCAATTTGAATTTCAGTAAAAGATTGTCTGTGACCATTTTTTACTCTGTATCCTTTTCTACGTTTTTTCTTAAAAACGATAACTTTATCACCTTTTAAGTGACCTAAGATTTTAGCCGTTACTTCGGCTCCTTCTATAGCTGGGGCGCCAACGGTTACAGCACCATTATTATCTAAAAGAAGAACTTTATCAAAAGAAACTTTTGCTCCTTCTTCTTCTTGTAAACGGTGTACGTAAACCTTTTGGTCTTTTGCTACTTTAAACTGTTGCCCTGCTATCTCTACAATTGCGTACATAAGTTAATTTTTCGCTATTATTAATTTTTACTACCTTATTTTAATTAAGGCGGGTGCAAATATATGACTTTTTTCTTATTCAACAAAACAAAATTTCTTTAAAGAAATCACTCATTATGAGTGATTTAAATTATTTTATTAATATTCTGTTAATTTTTAAATTATTCGGGTAAAATAACTAAAAGTTTGATACTTTTAATCAGTATTAATGCTATGATAAAGACTTGTATGTTTAAAATCTAACCTTTCAGAATTGTAACATCAAACTAAAACATGCGTCATATACACATAATAAAATTTTAACAAACCTATTTATAACTATGAAAAAAAATTATTTTCTTAGCTTTTTAACTCTCTTTTTAAGCATTAGTATTTTTGCACAAAAAGTTGAGTTTGAAGAGTACGACTTAGACAATGGCTTACATGTAATTTTACATCAAGACAATTCGGCACCTGTTGTTACAACATCAGTAATGTACCATGTAGGAGCCAAAGATGAAAACCCTGAACGAACCGGTTTTGCACACTTTTTTGAACACCTTTTATTTGAAGGTACTGAAAATATAGAAAGAGGTGAATGGTTTAAAATTGTATCTTCTAATGGAGGAACAAACAATGCTAACACCACACAAGACAGAACTTATTATTATGAAGTTTTCCCTTCAAATAATGTTGAATTAGGCTTATGGATGGAATCCGAAAGAATGCTACATCCAATTATCAATCAAATTGGCGTAGATACTCAAAATGAAGTAGTTAAAGAAGAAAAGAGATTGCGTGTTGACAATTCACCTTACGGTCAATGGACTGGTGAAATGTTTAAAAGTCTATTTAAAAAACATCCGTATAGATGGACAACAATTGGTTCTATGGATCATTTAGATGCTGCCACATTAGAAGAATTTCAAGCGTTTAATAAAAAATTCTATATTCCTAACAACGCTGTACTTGTTGTAGCGGGAGATATTGATCCTACTTCAACAAAAAAAATGATTGAAGATTATTTTGGTGACATTCCAAAAGGAGAAACTATAGAACGTAACGTTATAAATGAAGATCCAATTGAAGAAGAATTAAATGTAACATACGAGGACCCAAACATTCAAATACCTGCAGTATTTACTGTTTACAGAACTCCTGCAATGACAACACGCGATGCAAGAGTTTTAGATATGGTTTCAACCATTTTAAGCGACGGTAAAAGTTCTCGCCTTTATAAAAAACTAGTAGACGAAAAGAAAAAAGCGCTACAAGTTGCCGCATTTAATTATTCTTTAGAAGATTATGGAGCTTATATTGTGCTTTCACTTCCTTTAGGCGAAAACACCTTAGATGATTTGGTAAATGAAATAGACGAAGAGATTGTAAAAATTCAAACCGAATTAATTTCTGAAAAAGAACTTCAAAAACTTAGAAATAAGTTTGAAAATCAATTTGTAAACTCTAATTCAAGTGTTGAAGGTATTGCAAACTCTTTAGCAACTTATTATTTATTGTATGATGATATTAATTTAATTAATACAGAAATTGATATTTACAATTCTATTACCAGAGAAGAAATTAGAGATGTTGCTAAAAAGTATTTAAAACCAAGCCAACGCTTAGTTTTAGATTATTTACCAGAAAAAGATAAAGAATAAAACATTTACCAAACATGAAAACAAAAATTATATCAATACTAACTGTATTTTTATTGACATTTTCAATGTCTGCCCAAATAGATAGATCAGTTCAACCAAAACCGGGATCTTCACCAAAAATTAATTTAGGAAAACCTCAAACTTTCGAATTAAAAAATGGCTTAAAAGTTCTGGTAGTTGAAAATCATAAATTACCAAGAGTATCAGCCACTTTAACTATTGATAACAATCCTGTATTTGAAGGAGATAAAGCCGGCGTAAAAAGTTTAACCGGAAGTATGCTTGGAGCAGGATCCAAAACTATTAGTAAAGACGATTTTAATGAAGAAGTTGATTATTTAGGAGCTCGAATTTTCTTTTCCAGCCAAAGTGCCAGAGCCAGTTCACTGTCTAAATATTTTCCAAGAGTATTAGAATTAACTGCAGATGCAGCTTTAAACCCGATTTTTACTCAAGACGAATTTGATAAACAATTAAACATTTTATTAGACGGTATCAAATCAGAAGAAAAAAGTGTTGGCAACATCTCAAACAGAGTTCAATACGCTCTTGCTTATGGAAAAAATCATCCTTATGGAGAATTCTCAACACAAGAATCTGCTTCAAAAGTAACTTTAGCCGATGTTCAAAACTTCTATAGTACTTACTTCAAACCAAATAATGCTTATTTAGTAATTACCGGAGATGTTAATTTTAAGGATGTAAAAAAATTAATAACCAAAAATTTCAGTAAATGGCAAAAAGGAACACTTCCAACTTACACCTTGCCGGTTCCTGAAAATATTTCAAAAACTGAAATTGATTTTATAGACATGCCAAATGCTGTTCAATCTGACGTAACAGTTGTAAACACCGTTGATTTTAAAATGAGTGATAACGATTACCATGCCGCTTTGTTAGCAAACAGAATATTTGGTGGCGATTTTAACAGTCACTTAAATATGAATTTACGTGAAGAGAATGGTTATACTTACGGAGCCAGATCTGATTTAAGTGCAGAAAAATATACTCCTGCAATGTTTTACGCAGGCGCACAAGTTAGAAATGCTGTTGTTGATAGCACTGTGATTGAAATAATGAAAGAGCTAAAAGAAATCAGAAGTCAAAAAGTTACTGAAGATGAACTTAAAAATGTAAAAGCTGCTTATGTAGGTAGTTTTGTTAGAAATATTGAAAAACCCGAAACAGTTGCTCGATATGCTCTAAACATTAAAACCAATAATTTACCTGAAGATTTTTACGAAACATACTTAGCAAAGCTAAACGCTGTTACTGTTGATGATATTCAAAGAGTTGCTCAAAAATATTTTAGTGAAGACAATACCAGAATTGTTGTTACAAGTAAGGCAATAGATGTATTACCAAACTTAGAAAAACTTCCTTATAAAATCAATTATTTTGATAAAGAAGCAAACCCTGCTTCTAAACCTGAAATGAAAAAAGAAGTTCCGGCCAATGTTACAAAACAAACTGTTATTGAAAATTACTTTAATGCTATTGGAGGTTTAGATAAAATAAAATCATTAGCTAGTACATTGGTAACATATGAAGCTAATGCTATGGGTAATACCATTCAAAATACTGAAAAAAGAACTACTGAAAAATATGCAAGAGAAACAAGTATGGGCGGAAATGTAATGATGAAAGTGGTTATGACTAAAGATGGCGTTTTTATGAATAAACAGCCTTTACCTCCTGCAATGGCAGGTGAAATGAATTATACTTTAGGTACATTTTTAGAAATGGGTTTATTAAATAATGAAAACTCTAAACTTACAGGTATTGAACTTATTGAAGGAAAAGATGCTTATGTAATTACCACTAAAGGAGATATTGTTTCAACTTCTATCTATTTTGATGTTGAAACAGGTTTAAAAGTTAAAGAAGCTCAAACAATTAGTATGGGAGGTCAAACTCAAAACCAAGAAGCTAGTTATAGTAATTACAAAGAATTTAACGGCGTAAAATTCCCTGGAATTAAAACAGGAAGTTTAGGACCTCAAAATGTTGAATTCACTTTAATTGATGCTAAAATTAATGAAGGAGTTACCGAAAGTGATTTTGAATAAAAAACAATAGCATACATTTTAAAAAACCGAAACAAATTTGTTTCGGTTTTTTATTTTCTGTTAGCTAAATACACGCCTAATAAAATTATTACTCCTCCTACCAGTTGCGTTAAGCTTATATTTTCACCGTCCAAAATTCCCCATAAAACTGCAGTTAAAGGAATTGTGTAAGTAACTGATGCTGCAAAAACCGGACTCGATATTTTTATCATTTTATTAAATAATAGTTTTGCAATTGCAGTTCCAAAAAAAGATAGTATTAATACGTACAAAACTGCAATTTGCATTTCTTTAGATTCGAAAATTGTATTGAAAAATCCTGTGTAAATTAAAATAATAAAAGCAGGCAACCCTATTAAAACAAAATGACCAACACTAATAGCTAAAGCGCTTAAACCCTCCAAATGTTTTTTAAGAATATTAATATTTAAAGCATACCCTAAAGAGGCTATAATTATTAAAAATGAATACCAAAAATTTTGGTTTGAAGAAAACTCTCCTCCTTTACTTATCAATATTACGGTGCCAATAAGACCAATTAATACTCCAAAAACTTGTCTTCTGGTAATTATAAATCCAAAAAATGAAACTCCTAAAATAACAGTATTTAATGGTGTTAATGAATTTAAAATAGAAGCAATTGAACTATCAATTTTTGTTTGTGCCAATGCGAATAAAAACGGAGGAAAAAAAGAACCAAAAAATCCTGACCACGCTAACCATTTCCATTCTTTTGGTTTCACATTCCTAATACTTTTAAAACCAAATGAACCTAAAAAAATAGTAGTAAAAACAATACGAAGAGCGCCTAACTGAGTTGGAGTTAAGCCCACCAACCCTTTTTTTATTAAAATAAATGAACTCCCCCAAATAATTGAAAGCGTTATTAAATAAACCCAACGTAGTTTTTTTTGCTCCATTTATCAATTTAAAAAAGCAAAAATCGAATAAATATTCGGATTTGAAATTTTTAGTTTATAAATTCGCATAAATATTTTATAAAATTCTAATTATGAAAAAATTAACGCTCCTTTTTTTTAGTATCTTTTTTTTAATTTCTTGTAACGAAGCTAAAAAAGAAGCATCACCTGAAAATCAAAAAGAAAAGAAAGAAGATATAGTTGCAAATTATAAAAGTGTTGAAGTTGACATTGAAGGGATGACGTGTGAGATTGGTTGCGCGCGCACAATTGAGTCAAAATTATCAAAAGTTGACGGGATTTCGTACTCAAAAGTTAGTTTTGAAGACAAAAAAGGGCAGTTTACTTATGATGCAAATAAGCTTTCTAAAGACGATATAGCCAATAAAATAGGCGAAATTGCCGGTGGAGATTTGTATTCTGTAACAAAAACAGTAGAAATTGATAAAATATTTAAAAAAACTGAATAAATTAATTTTAAACTATAATATATTTGTTGTTAATTTGTACAAACAATAAAAATCAATCGAAGATGAAAAAAATCAAATTTTTAATTGCAATTGCACTTATTGGTGTTCTTGCTATGTCATGTAAAGAATCTACTAAAAAAGACATGAATGATGCTGTTGAAGCAACTGAAGAAACTGTTAAAGACGCTGCTGAAGCAACTGAAGATGCAGTAAAAGATGCTGCTGAAGCAACTGAAGAAGTTATTGACAGTACTGCTGCAAAAGTAAAAGATGCTGTAGATACTACAAAAGAAACTGTAAAAGAAGTTAAAGAAGGTGTTGATGCTGTTAAAGAAGCAGTAGAAAACTAAGATTTTTTAGTTCTAAAACATTCTAAAACTCCAATAGCCAGGCTATTGGAGTTTTTTTATAGTTTACTTTTTCTTAAAGAATAATATAAAAACAGTAAACTCATAAAATACAACAAGCCTACTAATTGGTGACTTACACCTAAAAATAATGGTATTTTCCCTTCAACATTTAATACAGTTAATACTCCTAAAGTAACCTGTATAAATACAAAAGTTAATGAAAAATTAACCCATCTTTTAGAAGTTGTTACAATTTTACCTTTTAATTTAAAGTACATATAAATTGTTAGCAAAACTAAAATGTAAGCCAGCATTCTATGAATAAATTGTATTAAGGCAGGAGCAAACAAATAACTATCATAATTTATCATATTTCCCCAATTCCAATTTTTAGAATCTAGTAAAACTTCGGGTATAAATTCTCCGTTCATATCAGGCCAACTTGGGTAATATAATCCTGCTTTCATCCCAGACATAAGTCCGGCAAAAATCATTTGTATAAATGTTATACCTAAAATTCCAAGAACTAATTTTTTAAAATTGGTAGATTTTTTAGTGCCAAACATATAAACATCGGCTACAGTTTCAACCATTGCCGCTATTACTAATAGTGCTAATACAAAATGTATGGTAAGTTTATATGCATTTACCCAAGGCCTGTTTACCAAACCGCTTTGTACCATTATCCAACCTGCTGAAGCAGTAATTATAGTTAACAAAACCACCAAAGCAAGTCTTTTTATCAAATAAAAATCTATTTTCTTTTTAACAACAAAAAAGATAAATGGTATCAAAAATATAAATCCAAGCGTTCTAACCCAAAGCCTGTGAAAATATTCCCAGAAGTAAATAAATTTAAAATCCTTTAATGTAAATGTTGAATTTATTTTATGAAACTGAGGAGTTTGTTTATACAATTCAAATTCATTTATCCATTGTTCAGAATTTAACGGAGGTATAACACCTGTTATAACATCCCATCTTGTAATTGAAAGGCCTGAGCCTGTTAATCGGGTAATTCCTCCTAAAATTACTTGTCCAATTAACATAATTAAACCTATTAACAACCAAATTCTAATTGTTTTTGTGTACTTATAATTAGTTATTCTCATTTCCATTCTAAAGTTTCAACTAAATGAACTATATCTTTTTCTATATATTTAATTGCGGGTAAAATTGAATCGTAATTAGGTTTTGCATAAAAATACAACGATCCTGAAAGAACATGCTTAACGCTATCGGTAGCTCTAAATTGTATATTTGTTGCTACATCTCCTTCAATATTATACAATTTGGCAAATACTCTTTTATCTAAATTCTCATACGGAATTGCATTAATTGCATTTGCTTTTATGGTATGCTCAAAAGTAAGTTTTTCTACTTCTTTTAAAATTTCTTCCAAATTATTATTTACCGCTCTATAAGTTACATGAATTGTAGCTTTTATTTGAGGATATTCAATACTAGCCCAACAATTGTTTTTTAAATTAAAGTTAGAAGAGTTTGATATTTCAAAATTATATGGACAATCTGTCTCAATTTTTTTATAAACAGCTTCCGGATATTGAAGTTTTAAATATGATTTTGGCTTGGGTAAAGTTTCATTTTTACAAGAAATAACAATAGTTGCCAATATAAAAAGTATTCCAAAATTTTTCATCATATTACTAAGCTACCTTTTTATTGTAACTTTAATTCTTTTAAGCCTTTTTTTATCCATAGATTCAACTTTAAATAAAAAATTCTCAAATTTTATTATTTCACTTTTCTTCGGAAATTTACCATGTACTTCTAAAATAAATCCTGCAATTGTTTCAGACTCACCTTTATTTTCTTCAAAAATTTCAGAGTTATCTATTTCTAAAATTTTATAAAAATCTTTCAAATTGGTTTTTCCTTCAAACAAAAAATTACTGTCGTCGAGTTTAGAATAAGAAATATCATCATCATCAAACTCATCACTAATATCTCCAACAATTTCTTCAATAACATCTTCTAATGTAATTATTCCGCTTGTTCCACCATATTCATCAACTACAATTGCCAAATGATTTTTCTTTTCTTGAAATTCTTTTAACAAATCGTCCAATTTTTTATTTTCAGGAACAAAATAAGGATCTCTAATCAAACTTTGCCAATTAAAATCAGTTTTATTTAAATGAAGTAAAAGATCTTTTGCGTATAAAACCCCAACAATATCATCAATATTTTCATTATAAACAGGATTTCTTGAATAGCCTTTAGTTACTATTTTAGAAATCACATCCGAGTACGATTCTTTTGTAGAAAGCGCAAAAATATCAATACGAGGTGTCATTATTTGAGCTGTTTCAGTATTCCCAAAATTTACAATACCTTCTAAAATCTTTTGTTCATCTTTTGTAGTAGATTCATTTGAAGTAAGTTCTAAAGCCTGAGATAATTTTTCTACAGACAAACTTGATTTCTTTTTCCCTAATTTATTTTCAATTATATTCGTTAAATTCATTAATGGAACACTTATAAACGACAACGAATAATCAACTATTTTTATAGGATAAGCCATAAATGAAGCGAATTTCAGTGAATTTCTGGAAGCATATACTTTGGGTAAAACTTCACCAAAAAGCAAAATTAAAAAAGTTACCAGCACAACTTCTATTAAAAATTTTAAAAGAATTGATGCTATACCGCTAAATATAAAATCACCTATGTACGCAAATATTAAAACAATTAAAATATTTATAAAATTATTTGAAATTAATATGGTAGCTAACAGTTTTTGAGGGTTTTGCAATAAACTTACAACGGTTTTTTCTTTACTGGATTTTGACTCCGAAGCTAAATTTAAATCGGTTTGTGACAGCGAAAAAAAAGCCACTTCTGCACCTGAAATTAATGCTGATGAGGTTAACAATAAAATAAGTGCTATTAAGCTGATTACAAGCCAATAATTAAAAGTTTGAGTTAAAAATATTAATAAAATCGTGGGTTCAGGGTCCAAGTTCTTACAATTTAATTAAACTTAAAATGGTAAATCATCATCTTCAATATCTCCGGAAGAAATCTCATTTTTTGTTGGTTCAACCGGTTTTGAAGTTGTATTTTGTTGTGGTGTATTTAATTCTTTTTTTACAGATAAAAATGTCATATCAACCACATGAATTTCTGTTGTATATCTTTTAGCGCCATCTTCACCTTCCCATTGTCGAGTTTTTATTCTGCCTTCACAATATACTTTATCTCCTTTTGTTAAATATTTTTCACAAATTTCTGCCAATTTATTTCTTACTACAATATTATGCCATTCTGTTGTAGTTACTTTTTCACCTGTTTGTCTGTTAGTATAAGTTTCATTAGTTGCTAAAGGAAAACGTCCAATAGAATTTCCGCCTTCAAAATAATGCATTTTTACTTCATCGCCTAAATGCCCTATAAGTATTACTTTATTAATAGTTCCTGCCATAACTTATGTGTTTAATAATCAAAAGTACTAAAAAATTAGCTTACTTTATACAGGTTAATAAATTTGTCGATTAATATAGGTACAGGATAATTATTGATAGTTTCCCAAGAATCTGAGAAATTATCTGATTCTTCCGAAGAAATTATCCAAAACTTTGTGTAAATATGCTGATGTGATAATTTATGTACCGTACTATCTTTATTAAAAAGTTTTATAGTCACATTTAAGCCTTTAAATATACTATTAAAGTTATTGTGTTCAACAAGTTGTTGTTCATTAATATCTGAAGCTGTTTCAATTAAAGGAAACTGGTATAAGTTTTTCCAGATGCCATTATTTCTTTTTACAAATTTTGTTTTGTTATTTTTTGTATGAATAACCAAATAATTAAAATATCGTTTTCTGATTGTAATTTTTTTGTCTTTTACAGGTAGTTCTTTTACTCTTTTTTCTGATAGTGCAACACAACTATCATTTAAAGGACATAATAAACAATCGGGGTTTTGAGGTTTGCATAAACGAGCCCCAAATTCCATAATTGCCTGATTATGTGTCCCCGGATTTTTTTTATCGATTAACTGTTGAGCTATTTGCTTGAATTCTTTTATTCCTTTTGTTGAGTTAATTGGTGTATCAATACCAAAATATCGAGCTAATACTCTGTACACATTCCCATCAACTACAGCAGCTGTTTCATTAAAACAAATTGATGCAATTGCTGAAGCTGTGTAATCGCCAACACCTTTAAGTTTAATAATTTCATTGTATGTAGTTGGAAATTCAGCCTTAAATTCATTAACAATATATTTTGCCGAAAAATGTAAATTCCGTGCACGTGAGTAATACCCTAAACCTTGCCAAAGTTTCAAAACTTGTTCTTCAGTAGCTTTTGCCAAATCAATAACCGTAGGAAAATGCTTTATAAACTTATAATAATAAGCCATTCCTTGATCAACTCTTGTCTGCTGTAAAATAATTTCAGACAGCCAAATCTTGTATGGATCATGTGTATTTCTCCATGGCAAATCTCTTTTATTTTGTAAATACCAGTATATTAAACGATTAGAAAAAATCATTACTTTTTTATAAAATGCAATATTACATCTTTTAATTGATTAAATTTTAGTGAATTAACTTTTTGATTTTGATTAATATGTCATATATTTGCCGTCTTAAATTTGTAATAACATAATAATTATATTAAAAAATGACGAAAGCAGAGATTGTATCGAATATTTCAGACAAATCTGGAATAGAAAAAGCAGATGTTTTAGCAACTGTTGAAGCGTTTATGGAAGAGGTAAAAAAATCATTAGAAAAAGGTGATAATGTTTATTTAAGAGGTTTTGGAAGTTTTATTATAAAAACCAGAGCTGAAAAAACTGGTAGAAACATTTCAAAAAATACTACAATAAAAATACCTGCTCATAACATTCCTGCATTTAAACCTGCAAAAGTATTTGTAGAGGGCGTAAAAGATAAAGTAGCTGTAGAACAGGTATAAAAATTATTAACAAAAAACAACATTATATTATGCCAAGTGGTAAAAAAAGAAAAAGAGCTAAAATCTCTACACACAAGCGTAAAAAAAGAGCTAGAGCAAATAGACACAAAAAGAAAAAGTAAGCTAAGCTTACTTTTTCTTTATTTTTAAAAGTTCATTGAAATAAATATTTGCACAAGTGCAAATATTGTTGGGTATAAATTCCTGTAAAACTTATTATAAATCGTCCATTTATTAATATTTGGACACAAAAACAATTCAGAGTGAAAACAGAATTAATTATTAGATCAAACTCCTCTGATATTGATTTTGCCTTATTAAAAGATGGTAAATTAACAGCCCTAAACAAAGAAACAAACGGTAATAAATTCTCTGTTGGAGATATATTTTTAGCCAAAATTGGCAAAGTTTTATCCGGTTTAAATGCTTCTTTTGTTAATGTAGGATACGAAAAAGATGGTTTTCTGCATTATCATGATTTAGGTGCGCAACTATTATCATTAAATAAATTTATAAAAGGTATAAGCACAGGTAAAATTAGAGATTACACTTTAAAAAATTTTCAACTAGAAAAAGACATTGATAAAAATGGAAGTATAGTTGATGTACTAAAAACAGGTCAAAATTTATTAGTACAAATTGTTAAGGAACCTATTTCTACCAAAGGACCTCGTATGAGTTCTGAAATTTCAATTGCAGGTAGATATTTAGTTTTAGTACCTTTTTCTGACAGGGTTTCAGTATCGCAAAAAATTGCTGATCCGCAAGAAAAAGAACGATTAAAACGACTTATAAAAAGTATTAAACCTAAAGGGTTTGGGGTAATTATAAGAACTGTAGCAGAAAATAAAAAAGTGGCTGAGTTAGATAAAGACCTTCAAAATTCTTTAGAACGTTGGATTGTAATGTGCAAAAAAATCAGATCGGTTAAAGCACAACAAACACCAATAAAAGTATTAAGCGAATTAAATAGAGTTTCATCAATTTTAAGAGACTTATTTAATGATTCCTTTTCAAGTATTGTAACAAATGACGAAACCTTGTTTTTAGAAGTGAAAGAATATTTAGAAGAAATAGCACCTGATAAAGAGTCGATTGTATCATTATACAATTCGAAAATTCCAATATTCGAAAAGTTTGGAATTGAACGCCAAATAAAAACATCATTTGGAAAAACAGTTTCAATGAGTAAAGGAGCTTATTTGGTAATTGAACATACTGAAGCTCTTCATGTAATTGACGTGAATAGTGGGAATAGGTCGAATAAAGCTACTTCACAGGCCGATACCGCACTTGAAGTTAATTTAATTGCTGCGTCTGAAATAGCACGACAATTACAATTACGTGATATGGGAGGTATTATTGTTGTAGATTTTATTGATATGCACACAGCTGAACATAGACAAAAACTCTATGATCATTTAAAAGCTGAAATGGCATTTGATAGAACAAAACATAAAATACTGCCCCCAAGTAAATTTGGACTTGTTCAAATTACAAGACAGCGTGTTAGACCCGAAATGGTTATAAAAACTCAAGAACCGAACCCCGGTGGTTCAGGAGAAGTTGAGGCTCCTATTGTTTTATTAGACAAAATTGAAGTTGAAGTTGATAAAATAATGAGTTCAAAAATGCATAAAAAAGTTACTTTAAATGTACACCCTTTTATTGCTGCATATCTAAAAAAAGGATTTCCATCTATACAACACAGATGGTTTTTAAATTATAAAAAGTGGATTAAAATTTTACCTAGAGATGCTTACCAATATTTAATGTTTGACTTTACCAATGAAAATGGTAAAATAATTAAATAAGGCATTCACAATATCTAAAAAGTCCTGTAATATTTACAGGGCTTTTTTTAAAACCAATACCCAATATTAAAATACCAATAATCTTCACTATGGTCAGGCGACCAAGTATATTTAATCTCTATAGGTCCAATAAATGTATTTAACCCATAGCCAACCATATAGCCGGTTTTCGTATTATCAAAAATTTTTCCTTCTTCAAAAATATCATTCTCAATCCTTCCATAATTTACAGCTGTAGATAAATAATTTTTAGGTAAAAACTCATATCTTAATGTAATGCCCGTTCTAAGAAATGAATTTTCTGTCATTTCCGCAAAATCATACCCGTAAAAAGGAATAAAGTTATTGATATAATTCTCACCATAACCTCCAATATTATAATCTAATGCTCTATTTTCATTATCACCAATAGTAATTCCTGCCTCTGATACAATATGAGTAGTTAACTTATTAAAAAATGTATGCGCTAAGCCAACTTTTCCTTTTAATTGAGAAAAAGACTCAAACGTATCGCTATAATCAGATGAAGCTATAAACCATCTATAATCAATATTTATATAAGCTCCTTTATTCTGAAAATATTTTTTATCATAGGTATCTAATTTCAAGTATGAATTTAAATTAAAATAATGAGATTTATCGAAATATAATCGTTTTTCATTATTTGTTTGATCAGTATTATTTATAGAAGAAATGGTTTCAGTATATGCTTTTAGATGCTTGTGTTCAAAACCAACACCCACAGCAAATTTTCTTTTAAAAACCGTTTGCACATATATTTGACTGGTTAAATCTTTATATTGTAAATTAATTTTATTAACATTTTCACTATCAAAGTTTACATCTGCATCAAAATTATTGTAACGTGATTTTAATCCGAAACTCCAATAATAACCATTATCTATAAAAAAGTTAAAATTATATCTTATATTATCGCCTAAAATTAAATCTGCTGATAATATATCGTTTTTAGAAAATATATGCTTTGATGTAGTATTTATTAAAATTCCTGTTTTATATAATTTATCATAGTGAACTCCAAACTGTAAAAATTGATTTATTTTACTTTCTTTGACTTTCAATTTCAACACATTACCACCTTTCTGATTTACAATTTTATACTGTATATTTTCAAAGTTTTTTGTAGCAGATAAATTATCAATACTTTCAATAAGTTTTGTATAGCTTGTAGAATCTTCCTCCTTTAAATTAAGTTTTCCTAAAATATAAGCACGTGTATAATTTTCATTCCCATCAATTTCATATCTAGTAAGGTGAAATTTTTTTAATTCGGTGGGTTTTACATCAATTACTTTTTTATTGTTCTGATTTTGTCTTTTAGCAATTTCTTCAAGCTCTTGTTGTTTTTCTAAAGACGCTTCTTCTCCTAAGGCTAATATTTCTTCAACCTTGTCAAAAGAAACAACATTATAACCTTTTGTATCCGGTTTAATTAACACATCTACTTTATTTCTTTTTTCCTCTAAAGTATTATACATTTGAAAACCAACTATTTGATTCATAACCTTTACAGCAGAATCTAAATTTTCTTTCTTTTCCAAACCGCTTTGAATATCTACTCCAATTATTACATCAGCTCCCATAGCTCTTACTTCATCTACCGGAAAATTATTTACAACACCTCCATCGGTTAATAGCTTTCCATCAACTTCAATAGGTGAAAATAATGTAGGAAATGCACCACTAGCGTTTACAGCTTCCGGTAAAAAACCTTTATCCATAATTTCTTGCTCCCCTGTTTCCATATTGGTAGTTATACATATAAAAGGTATGGGTAATTTCCTGAAATCTTCAATATTACTAACATGCTGTGTTAGATTTGTAATTAAATTTTGAACTCCCTGCCCATATGTTAACCCTAATGGTATACCCACCTTTTTATTTTTAATAGGCAAGGTAATTGCATATTTTTCTCCATATTCTTTTTCGTAAAAAGGTATTGATTTTCTAGGTAAATTATCAGCAATAACCTTCATAAAATCTATAGTCCTTACAATAGAATCCAGCTGTTCTCCTGTATAACCCGAAGCGTACAATGCTCCAATAATTGCACCCATACTGGTTCCTCCAATATAATCAACCCTAACACCTGCTTTTTCAATAGCTTTTATAGCTGATATATGTGCAAACCCTTTTGCTCCGCCTCCGCTTAAAACAAGACCAACTTTAACATCTTCCTTTTTGGGTTCTTGAGAATACCCGAAGATTACGGAAAAAATAAAGACCAGTAGTACTATCTTTTTCATTATTATTTATTTATTATTATAATAATTATAAATTTTTAAGGCTCTTGTTTTTCCAATAACCTTTTCTAAATCTTCAAATGAAGCTAAAGCAACCCTTTTTGCCGATTTAAAATGTTTCAATAAAGATACAACTGTTTGCTTACCAATGCCTGATATTTGTTCCAATTCGTTTTGAAGTGCATTTTTACTTCTTTTATTTCGATGGTGTGTAATCCCAAACCTATGAGCTTCATTTCTTAATTGCTGAATAATTTTTAAGCTCTCAGATTTTTTATCTAAATATAAAGGGACAGAATCATTTGGGTAATAAATTTCTTCCAAACGCTTTGCAATTCCAATAATAGCAATCTTATTTCTTAAACCTAATACATCTAAACTTTTTAATGCTGAAGAAAGTTGCCCTTTACCACCATCAATAACTATAAGTTGAGGTAAATCTTCACCTTCCTCTTGCAATCGTTTGTAACGCCTAAAAACAACTTCTTCCATAGAGGCAAAATCATCGGGTCCATCAACAGTTTTAATGTTAAAATGTCGGTAATCATTTTTACTTGGTTTTCCGTTTTTAAATACAACACATGCAGCAACAGGATTTGTGCCTTGTATGTTTGAATTATCGAAACATTCTATATGGCGAGGTTCTACTTTTAAACGTAAATCCTTTTTCATTTGTGCCATAATTCTGTTTACATGCCTATCGGGATCTACAATTTTAATTTGTTTAAAACGTTCCTGCCTAAAATATTTGGCATTCCGCAAACTTAACTCAACAATTCGCTTTTTATCACCCAGTTTTGGAATTGTTACTTTTATATTTTTACCCAAATCGACCTGAAAAGGAACATAAATTTCTTTAGATTGCGAATGAAAACGCTGCCGTATTTCAACAATAAATAATTCTAATAAATCTTTATCCGATTCGTCTAATTTTTTCTTAATTTCTGATGTATGTGATTGAATAATTGCTCCATTAGCTATTTTAAAGAAGTTTACATAGCTGTAACTTTCATCTGAAATAATTGAAAAAACATCAACATTTGTTATTAAAGGATTTACCACTGTGGATTTTGCTTGATAATTAGCCAACAAATCAATTTTCTCTTTTATTTTTTGTGCTTCTTCAAACTCCATTTCATCGGCAAAACGAAACATTAATTCTTGAAATGATTTTATAGCTTCTTTAAAATTCCCTTTAATTATATTTCGAATAGCTAAAACGTCAATATCATAACTTTCTTCCGTTTGCAAATTTTCACAAGGCCCTTTGCAATTACCTATATGATAATCTAAACAAACTTTATACTTTTTATTTTCGATATTTTTTTCACTTAAATCATAATTACATGAACGTAAATGATATAATTCTTTAATTAGATCGAGTAAGGCTCTGGCTGTTCTTACCGAAGTATACGGACCGTAATATTCCGAGCCGTCTTTTATTACATTTCTTGTAAGAAAAACACGAGGGAATTGTTCATTTTTAATACAAATCCAAGGATAGGTTTTATCATCTTTCAGCATCACGTTATAACGTGGCTGGTATTTTTTAATCAGGTTATTTTCAAGTAATAAAGCATCTGCTTCGGTATTTACAACTATATGTTCAATAGCTGCAATTTTTTTTACTAAAACCTTTGTTTTTCCATATTCGTGGTTTTTTGTAAAGTAAGAAGAAACTCTTTTTTTTAAATTTTTTGCTTTACCAACATATAAAATTTTTCCGCTTTTATCATAGTACTGATAAACGCCGGGTGAAGATGGCAACGTTTTTATTTGTAATTCTAAGTCCAATAAAGTGCTGATTAAAAAATAAAAATACTACTTTTTTTATTTATGCAATGGTTTGTTAAAAGAAGTTAATTAAAATATTTTTGCCGATAAAAAAGTATATTTTTGCGCAACTTTAAAAACTTAACTATTTGATTTATGAAATACTGGAAAAAATATTCTAAAACGCAAATAAACCAACGTATTGATGAGGCTTTAAAGTCTGTTGTAGATTTTCAAGATTGTAAATATTTAGGATATCCCGTATCAAAATTAGATGAAAATGTGTTTACCACAACCGGTTCATTTTTAAATGATTCTCCTTTATTAAAATCATACATTGCCAATCCAAACAATATTGGTTGTCATACTTTAGGAAAATCTGAAGAAGCTTTCAAGGGCTCTCAAGAATTAGAAAAAGAAGCTGTTAAAGTGTTAGCTGTTGATATTTTTAAAAGTGAAGATGATGAATATGACGGATATATTGCAACAGGTGGAACTGAGGCTAATATTCAAGCATTATGGATCTACAGAAATCTGTTTAAAAAAACATTCAATGCATCATTGAATGAAATGGTAATTTTATCGTCTGAAGACACTCATTATTCTGTTTATAAAGGCTCCAATTTGTTGAGTGTTGATGCTGTTAGCATTCCTGTTGATTTCAATTCTCGTGAAATTATTGTTGAAGAATTAGAAAAAATTGTACAAAATCTAATTTCCGAAGGGAAAAAATACTTTATGGTAATTTCAAACATGGCTACTACTATGTTTGGATCGGTTGACAATCCTGATATATATGCTGATGTTTTAAAAAAACACCAAGTTGAATTTAAAATTCACGTTGATGGTGCTTTTGGCGGATTTATTTACCCTATTACCAATAAACTTTCGAACAGTAATTTTAAAAATCCAAACGTCTCATCAATAACCATTGATGCACACAAAATGCTGCAAGCTCCTTATGGAACAGGTGTTTTTTTATGCCGAAAAGGCTTGATAGAAAATGCACTTACCAAAGAAGCTCAATATGTTGACGGAATGGATTTAACCATTGTAGGAAGCCGCTCCGGAGCAAATGCAATTGCTGTTTGGTTAATTTTATTTAGTTATGGTTATTACAACTGGTTTGAAAAAATAAATACACTGATTATTAGAACCGATTGGCTTTGTGAGCAATTAGATGAATTAAATATTAAGTATTTTAGAGATCCTTTTATGAATATTGTTACCATACAATCTCAATTTATTCCTAAATATATTGCTCAAAAATTCGGCTTAGTTCCAGACACTCATAACGGTGATAACAGATGGTATAAAGTTATTATGATGAGTCATGTTGAAATTGGTGATTTAATGAAGTTTGTTGAAGCGTTAAAAGAGGATAGATAACTTTAATTAAAAAGCTGTCATAATACCTTCTTTAAAATTTCCCCAATCAGAAAAAATTTTTCTAAAAATCAAATAAACAACTATAATTAATACAATTTTTAAATTCCGTTTATTTCTTTTTTCTATAATTATGTTTTTATTTACTTAGAAAATTACATTAAATACATATCCTGAAATTATAATACATACTGTAACAACAGAAAAGAAAATGGCTATTAATTTAATAGTCATAACTTTTTTTAAGAGCATTGCTTCCGGCAAGGATAATCCTACAACTGCCATCATAAAAGCAATAGCTGTTCCTAACGGAATTCCTTTAGCAACCAACACTTGTACAATCGGTAAAACTGCAGAAGCTCCCGAATACATTGGCACCGCTAAAACTGTTGCAATTGGAACAGCAAACCAATTGTCTTTACTTAAATATTCTTCAAAAAAACCTTCAGGAATATAACCGTGCATTAAACCGCCAATGGCAATACCAACCAAAACATACGGTACAATACCTTTTAAAATGATTTTGGTATCATTCCAAATAAGAGGCAATCTGTCTTTTAAAAAGAACTTTTCTCCAATAAATTTATCCGTTTCTTTTTGAGAATTGGCAAGGACCTGTTGTACCCAAGGCGTTAAGTATTTTTCCAATTTTAATTTTTGAAGGATTACACCTGAAATTGTACCTAATAAAATACCGCTAATTACATAAATAACAGTTGTTTTTATTCCGAATAACCCAATAAACAATCCTATTGCCACTTCATTTACCAAAGGTGATGTTACTAAAAAAGAAAATGTAACTCCCAAAGGAATGCCTCCTTTTACAAAACCAATAAATAAAGGTACTGAAGAACAAGAACAAAACGGTGTTACAACTCCAAATAAAGAAGCCATTAAGTATTCCAACCCATATAATTTTTTACGAGAAAGGTAATTTTTAACTTTTTCAACAGGAAAATAACTGTTTACAATTCCCATTAAAAAAATAATAATGATAACAAGCAGTAAGATTTTAATACTGTCGTAAATAAAAAAGTTTAATGCTTCTGCTAATTGATTTCCTTGTTTTAAATTTAGAACCTCAAAAACTATAAAATCGGCAAGTTGTTGTACCCAATCAAACATTTTAAATTGCTTTTTTTCTTCCTACAAATCGGATAACTGAACCTTTCCCTTTATGATAATCGCCTTCTTCAAGTTCAATAATTACTTCTTCTAATTGAAGAATATCAAAATCTGAAAAATATGAAGCAACCTCTTCTTTAGAGAACAACATTTCTATATTTTTAGGACCGAAAGAAGATTCATTTTCTTTATTTAGTTGAAGTTGTTTTTTACTAAAACATTCAAAAATTACCAGTCCGTTTGGTTTTAAATACTTAGTTAATTCTTTATAATATTGCTGCTTTAATTCAACTGAAAAATGAGCATAAATAAAGGCAATTACATCAAATGAGTTTTCTTTAAATTGTAAATCGGCTACATTTTGAACCAAGTAATCGATAATAACATTCTCTGATTTTGCCAGTTTTAAAGCTTTTATTTTGCCTTGTTCACTTATGTCAAAACACGTAACTTTTAATCCGGATTTGGCTGCAAAAACAGCATTACGTCCTTCGCCTTCAGCAGGTAATAAAATAGTTCCTTTTGGCTGTAATTTTTCTAAAACTTCTTTAAAGAATACATTTGGCTGTTCGCCATAAACAAAGATTTCCTGCTTATATCGTTCGTCCCAAAATTCTTTCATCTTTTAAAAATTAATTTGTATAAAACTTCTTTTTTAAATATAAGGCAACATTTACTAAGCCAATTAAAACAGGAACTTCAACTAACGGACCAATAACACCTGTAAAGGCTTGTGGAGAATTCAATCCGAAAACTGCGATAGCTACTGCAATAGCCAATTCAAAATTGTTTCCTGTAGCTGTAAAAGCAACAGCTGCATTACGTTTGTAATCTATACCCATAGCTTTACCGGTAAAAAAGCTCACAAAAAACATCAGTATAAAATAAATAACTAAAGGAATGGCTATTTTTAAAACATCTAGAGGAATTTCAACAATTAAATCGCCTTTTAAACTAAACATTAATACGATAGTTGCCAATAATGCTATTAAAGTTATTGGTGAAATAAAAGGAATAAATTTTCGATTATACCAATTTTCGCCTTTGTATTTTACCAAATATTTACGGCTTAAAAAACCGGCTACAAATGGAATTCCCAAATAAATTAAAACACTTTTTGCTACTTCAGCTATAGAAATATCAACATCAAAACCCTCTAAGCCTAAGTAATCTGGTAAAACTGTAATAAATATCCAGGCATAAAAACTATATGTAATTATTTGAAATACACTATTTAAAGCAACCAAGGTGGCGGCGTATTCTCTGCTGGCTCCTGCCAAATCGTTCCAAACAATTACCATTGCTATACAACGTGCCAAACCAATTAAAATTAAACCTGACATATAACCAGGCTCATCTCTTAAAAAAATAACTGCCAATACAAACATTAAAATTGGACCAACAATCCAATTTAAAACTAAAGACATTGTCATTAATTTAGTGTCTTTAAAAACCGATGGTATTAAACTGTAATCTACTTTCGCAAGTGGAGGATACATCATTAAAATTAACCCAATTGCCAACGGAATATTAGTGGTACCAACCGATAGAGAATCTGTAACAGTTGCTATTTGCGGAAAAAAATAGCCTAAGCCAACTCCAACTGCCATTGCCAAAAAAATCCATAAGGTTAAAAACCTATCTAAAAATTTAAGTCGTTTTTTCATTGTTTTTTAATTTGAGAGAATACGTATATCATTTCTGAAGCAATTTCTTTACTTCTTTCTAAATACTTCTCCTCTTGTTGAGGTGTATTATCAAACACTTTTGGATCATTATACTTCACAGGAATTCGAGTTTCACAACCAAAAATAAAAGGACAACCTTCATCGGCTTGAGAGCAAGTCATTATTGCGGCAAACTCACTTTTGGGATTAAAATCATTATCATATTTTTTTGAAAATGCAATAACCGGATGCGTATTATCATTGTATTTAATACTGTAAACCGAGTTTTCAGATTCAGCCAGTTTTGTGATTTTGAAACCTTGTTTTACTAATGTTTTTCCAACCATTGGAAACATAGCAGTAGCTTCTGTGCCGCCGGAATAACAAAATACATTTTTAATATCAAAATAATGAGCTGAAACTTGCGCCCAAATTTGTGACAAATGACTTCTTCTTGAATTATGCGTACAAATAAAATTCAAATTAATACTTCTATTACTATCAACTTTAGATTGAATATAATCTACAAGTGGCTGTAATTCAGTTATTCTTTCTGCTGAAATTTTTACGTTTTTCAACAAATCAATGGTGTTGTTTATTTCTTGAAATACCATTATTTTTTTAGTTGATTTTAATTGTTAACAACAACCTGATTCTTTTTCTTCTGAAGAGCAGCAAGATGAATCTGTATTATCATCAGAACAACAAGCATTATTAGCAAAATTATCAGCTAAAAGTGCTGTTACTTCTTCTTTACTTGGCACTTTTCCTTTAATTACTACTTTTTCATCTATTACAACTGCCGGAGTACTTAAAATATCATACGCCATTATTTGCTGAATATCATCAACTTTTAGTAGTGTTGCTTCTATTTTTAATTCGTTTATAACTTCCTCAACCACTTTTTGAGTACTTACACAACTTGGGCAACCTGTGCCTAAAATTTTAATTGTTTTCATTTTATTCTTCTTTTGTTTTACAAGATATGTTTAAGGTATTTTTATTAAAAAAATCAGTAAATAGTATTTTTGCTTTATCCCAATTTTTTTGATGGATACAATATTTTATTTTAGGAGGATTTACTTCTCCTTTAATTAAACCGGCATCTTTTAATTCTTTTAAATGTTGAGATATGGTTGATTGCGCTAAAGGCAATACATCACATAAATCGCCTGTATAGCAACAAGATTGACTGTCTAAATAATTGATAATTTCAATACGTGTTGGATGCCCTAAGGCTTTAGCAAACCTTGCCAACTCTTCAGTTTCTTCTAAATAAATTATATTTTCTTTTGATCTTTTCATCTGTCCAGTTACTTTAAATTTAAAAGTATATCGCAAATATACGATTAATATTATTATATTTAAAATTGATGACAGGAATTTTACAATAATTTAATGTAACTCTTTAGGAAAAGCTTTTTTATTGAAAAGAATTAATAACGCTACGCCTATTGAAATTGCCGAATCTGCTATATTAAAAATGGCATTGAAAAAAGTAAATGGTTTGCCTCCATAAAAAGGAATCCATTCAGGTAAAATTCCATTCCAAATTGGAAAGTATAACATATCAACTACTTTTCCGTGAAACAAATCACCATAAGGCTTTTCGGCAAATAAAGTTGCGGTTGAATTTAACGGAGAATCAAAAATAACTCCATAAAATACAGAATCAATAATATTACCCATTGCACCGGCAAAAATTAACGAAACTGCCACAATTAGAATAGTATGAGCATTCTTTTTTACCGATGCATATAACCAATAACCAATTCCGGTAATTGCTGCTAATCTAAAAACTGTTAAAAATAACTTTCCTGTTCTTCCACCAAATTCTGCTCCCCAAGCCATACCGTTATTTTCAATAAAATGTATTCGAAACCAATCAAATACTACAACCTCTTCTCCATATAAAAAATTAGTTTTTATGTAAATTTTACTAATCTGATCAATTATCAATACAAGTATTATGATTAATACGGCTTTCTTCAACTTTATTTATTTTACGAGATATATTAAAAGATAAAGCCCCCAAATAAGGAAGCTTATTTTATAGGACAATTATTAATTATTGTTGCATGTTTTTAGCTTCAATACTTAATGTAGCATGAGGAACTAATTTTAAACGTTCTTTTTGTATTAATTTTCCAGTAACACGACAAACACCATACGTTTTATTTTCAATACGTATTAAAGCGTTTTTTAAATCTCGTATGAATTTTTCCTGACGAATTGCCAACTGAACATTTGCTTCTTTTGACATAGTTTCTGAACCTTCTTCAAAAGCTTTAAATGTAGGAGATGTATCATCAGTACCATTATTACTGTCGTTTTTAAAACTGCTTTTTAATAAAGCTAAGTCTTCTTCAGCATTTTGAATTTTTTTTAAAATTATTTCTTTAAATTCAGCTAAGTCTTTATCGGAGTATCTATTATTTTCGCTCATATCTCACATTTTTTCAATTAATATTTTTGTATTCACATCGTCAAAAGCAATTTCTATGCCTTTTTCTAAAACCTCTTCAAAAACCAATTTATTGGTTAATGTTTCCGTTTTAATATATTGTTCATTTGCGGCAATTGCTTGTTCTAATATAACATTTTTTTGAACAATTAACTTAATTTTATCTGTTACATCAAGGCCGGATTCTTTACGTAAATTTTGTACTCTATTTACCAGTTCTCTCGCATTACCTTCTTTCTTTAAATCATCTGTTATGGTAACATCTAAAGCTACTGTTAAACCTCCTTGATTTGCTACTAACCAACCTTCAATATCTTGCGAAGTAATTTCAACTTCGCTAAAAGCTAAATTTACATCTTTTTCATTTATTTTTAATGAAATTTCACCTTGTTTTTCAACAATTGCAATATCTTCTTGTGTTAAATTTTGAATTGCCTGAGTTACAAATCTCATATCCTTACCAAACTTAGGTCCTAATACTTTAAAATTAGGTTTTATAGTCTTTACCAAAATTCCTGAAGCATCGTCAATAAGTTCAATTTCTTTCACATTTACTTCCGATTTTATTAAGTTTTCAACAGCTAAAATCTCTTCACGGTCTTCTTCATCTAAAACAGGAATCATAATACGTTGTAATGGCTGACGCACTTTTATCATTTCTTTTTTTCGTAATGATAATACCATAGATGATATTTTTTGTGCTTGCTGCATTTTATGCTCTAACTTATAATCAACCAAGCTTTCGTTGTATTTTGGAAATTCGCCCAAATGTACCGATTCAAAGTTCTCTTTACCTGTAACACTTGTTAAATCTTTGTAAAGATTATCCATAAAAAATGGTGCAATTGGCGAACCTAATTTGGCCACAGTTACCATGCAAGTATACAATGTTTGGTATGCTGAAATTTTATCTTGTTGATAGTCTCCTTTCCAAAAACGTCTTCTGCTTAAACGCACAAACCAATTACTTAAATTTTCGGTAACAAAATCTTGTATTGCTCGTGCTGCTTTTGTTGGTTCGTAGTCTTCATAATAACTTTCAACATTTTTAATCAACGTGTTTAATTCTGATAAAATCCAACGATCAATTTCTGGTCTTTCATTAATTGCAATTTCATTTTCAGCGTAGGTGAAGTTGTCTAAATTAGCATACAATGAAAAGAATGAATAGGTGTTGTATAAAGTTCCAAAGAATTTACGACGTACCTCATCTACACCTTCAACATCAAATTTTAAATTATCCCACGGATTTGCATTTGAAATCATGTACCAACGCGTAGCATCTGCACCATATTTTTCCATTGTTTTGAACGGATCAATAGCATTGCCTAAACGTTTTGACATTTTTTTTCCTTCTTTATCTAAAACCAAGCCGTTCGATACCACATTTTTATAAGCAACAGAATCAAAAACCATACTTCCTATAGCATGCAATGTATAAAACCAGCCTCTTGTTTGATCTACACCTTCAGCAATAAAATCTGCTGGAAAGAATTTCTTTTCATCAATCAACTCTTTATTTTCAAAAGGATAATGCCATTGCGCATAAGGCATAGAACCGGAATCAAACCAAACATCAATTAAATCTGCTTCACGCTTCATCGGTTGTCCTGAAGGAGAAACTAATATAATTTTATCAACTACATTTTTGTGTAAATCGATTTTATCATAATTTTCCTCACTCATATTTCCAACTTCAAAATCAGCAAAAATATCAGCTTTCATTAATCCAGCTTCAACCGCTTTTTTCATTTCAACTTTCAGCTCTTCAACCGAACCAATTATAAGTTCTTCAGTTCCATCTTCAGTTCTCCAAATTGGTAATGGAATTCCCCAATAACGCGAACGTGATAAATTCCAATCATTCGCATTTTTTAACCAGTTTCCAAAACGCCCTTCTCCGGTAGATTTTGGTTTCCAGTTTATCGTTTCATTCAATTCAAACATTCTGTTGCGCTTCTCAGTAACTTTAATAAACCAAGAATCTAACGGATAGTACAATACCGGTTTGTCTGTTCTCCAACAATGTGGATAACTGTGGCGGTATTTTTCTACATGAAATGCTTTATTTTCTTCTTTTAATTTTATAGAAATCTCTACATCTAGTGAACGTTCCGGAGCTTCTCCTTCATTGTAATATTCATTCTTCACATACTTTCCTGCAAATTCGCCCATATGCTTGGTGAATTTACCTTGTAAATCTACTAATGGAACAGGATTTCCATTATCATCCAACACTAACATTGGTGGCACTTCGGGTATTGCTTGTTTTGCAACCATGGCATCATCAGCTCCAAAAGTTGGGGCTGTATGTACAATTCCTGTACCATCTTCAGTAGTTACAAAATCACCCGCAATTACTCTAAAAGCATTTTCAGGATTTTGATAAGGCAAAGCATACGGCAATAATTGCTCGTATTTTGATTCTAAAATATCCGCTCCTTTAAATTCTTTTACAATAATATATGGTATTTTTTTATCGTCGGCTTTATAATTTGCTAATTCAACTTCGTTTTCAACAACAAAGAATTTTTTAGTAAATTGTTTTCCTACTAAATTTTTAGCTAAAATCACGCTTATTGGTTCAAACGTGTATTGATTGAATGATTTAACTAAAACATACTCAATCTTTTTACCAACAGTAAGTGCTGTATTTGAAGGAAGTGTCCAAGGAGTTGTTGTCCAAGCTAAAAAGTGAATGTCACCATCAACTTCTTGTAAAAATTCAGGCAATGTATTTTTTATAGCTTTAAACTGTGCTACAGCTGTAGTATCAGTTACATCTTGATACGTTCCCGGCTGATTTAGCTCATGAGAACTTAATCCTGTACCTGCTTTTGGTGAATATGGCTGAATAGTATATCCTTTATAAATTAACCCTTTTTTGTATAATTGAGCTAACAACCACCAAACAGTTTCCATATATTTTGGCTTGTAAGTAACATACGGATCTTCCATATCAACCCAGTAACCCACTTTTCTTGTTAAATCATTCCAAACATCAGTATAACGCATTACAGCAGTTTTACAAGCTTCGTTATACTCTTCTACAGTAATTTTTTTACCAATATCTTCTTTGGTAATATCCAATTCTTTTTCAACACCTAATTCTACAGGTAAACCATGTGTATCCCAACCTGCTTTACGTTTTACTTGGTATCCTTGCAATGTTTTATAACGACAAAAGATATCTTTAATAGCACGTGCCATTACGTGATGTATACCCGGCAAACCGTTTGCTGAAGGTGGTCCTTCAAAAAATACGTAAGGTTTGTTTTTTTTTCTTGATGTGATACTTTTTTCGAAAATAGTTGAAGTTTCCCAAAACTCTAAAGTTTCTTCTGCTACTTTAGTGAGATTCAAACCCTTATATTCTCTAAATTTCTTACTCATTTTTACCCATAATTCAATTAGTTTGCGAAATTACATATTTTATTGAAAATATCATTTCATAAATTGCAAAAAAATAACTATGAGAAAACGCTTAAATTTGTAGTTTTACTTTCAATAAAAAATCAGAATTATTTTTTACCTAAAAATATGGTTCAACAAATTATATCTAATTCTTTTAAAAAAGCAAAAAAGTTACCTTTAAACAAGCAATCAAAATATATTTTATTTAGTGATTGCCATAGAGGCGACAACAGCTTTGCCGATGATTTTGTAAAAAACAGAAATATTTATTACCACGCTTTACGTAATTATTTCGAAAAAGGATATACATATATAGAACTAGGTGATGGCGTTGAACTTTGGGAAAATAGAAATTTTAATGAAATTTTTTATGCGCATAAAGATATTTTTATGCTATTGCGTGAGTTTCATTTGGAAAACAGATTGCATATGCTTTGGGGAAATCATGATATGATTTTAAATAACCCAAAAACAGCAAGTAATTTATTTGACACCTACTTTGATAAAATTTCTGCTACTGAAAAAGATTTTTTAAAAGGAATCTCATTTGAAGAAAGTATACTATTAGAACCTGAAGGTTTAGACAAAAATATACTACTTATACATGGACACCAAGCAGATTTTTTTAATTATGTTTTATGGAAATGGAGTCGATTTTTAGTTCGATTTTTATGGAAACCTCTTCAAATAATAGGAATTAAAGACCCTACAAGTCCTGCTAAAAATTTTATTGAATTAATTAAAGTTGAAAGAAGATTGAAAAAATGGATTTTAGCTAACAATAATCAAATGATTATTGCCGGACACACGCACCGCCCACGTTTTCCTAATCCAAATGAATTACCTTATTTTAATGATGGTAGCTGTATACATCCAAGATCAATAACGGGTATTGAAATAGAAAACATGCAAATCTCTTTAATAAAATGGCATATTATTTCTCACAATGATGGTACAATGCAAATTGTTAAAACAATTTTAGAAGGACCACAAAGTATTGCGTTGTATTTAAAATAAAAAAAGCGTCTCAAATTTGAGACGCTCAACTTAACCTTTGGGGTAATTAGCCTTTGGGTACAAGTATTTCCTTTTCCTTTTCATACTAATTATTCTTATGACACACTATTTTTAAATTGGTCACAAAAAAATATATTTTTATCTCTTTAAAAATAAAAAGCGCCTCCAAAAAGAAGCGCTTAATTAGGGGTGTTTTAACTTTTGGGGCCAAATATTTACCCTATCTAACATTTATATATATGACACCTGTTTTATAATTAGGTCACATTCAATGTGAAAAAAATTATATTCCTCGTTCTTTTTGTATATGTTCATAGGCTTTTTGAACTTCTCTGAATTTTTCTTCAGCTCCTTTTAAGTGTTCTTCTCCCAAATGTTGCAGTTTATCAGGATGATATTTTTTAACCATTTTTCTGTAGGCTTTTTTTACTTCGTCATCCGTAGCAGATTTTTCAATTTCTAAAATTTGATAAGCACTGTCTGTACTATCATAAAACATTGCTTTAATTGATTCAAAATCATACTGATTGATATATAAATACCCTGCAATAGTTTTTATTGAATTTACCTCATATTCATTCACATATCCATCGGCTTTGGCGATACCAAACAAAAAATGAATCAACTGTAAACGAGAAGCATGCGTCATATTTTGACGAATTTGAACGCAAACCTGATACGTAGAAACTTTATTGTTTTTAATAAAACCTTTAAATAATTTAAATGCTTGATTTGCTCGTTGCTCACCATACATTCTTTTAAAATGAGTACGCACATAATTTAACTCACGCTCATCAACTTTCCCATCAGATTTTATAACTATTGACGCTAAAATTAAAAGACTTATTTCAAAATCACCGGCTTGTGTGTTTGCAGCCGCCGCTCTATAATCTCTTTCTTGTTGAATATCTTCAACTGTTAAACCATCTATAAAACTACCTAAAGTAAAACCAATAATACTACCTATAGTTCCTCCTAGCGTAAATCCTAAACCGGCTCCTAACCATTTTGCAAAATTTCCCATACCATCTATAATTGCTACAAAGATACATTGATTTATTTTTATTATTAAATTATTAAATATCTAGAGGCGTTAAAATAAAACTAAACTTTTAATCTTTAATATATTATATTTGCTGCTTAATTACGTATAACTAAAAAATCAAAAATATGTATCCATTAGAAATAGTAAAACCTATGCAGGAAGAATTAGAAAATGCAGGTTTTATATCATTAGAGACAGCACAAGAAGTTGAAGATATATTTAAAAAAGAAGGTACAACTTTAATAGTTGTTAATTCGGTTTGTGGTTGCGCTGCAGGTACAGCACGCCCTGGAGCAATATTATCTTTACAGTCTGAAAAAGTGCCAAACAACTTAGTTACAGTTTTTGCAGGTGTTGATAAAGAAGCTACTGAAAAAGCACGTGACTTTATGGTGCCGTTTCCTCCATCATCTCCGGCAATTGCATTATTTAAAGATGGTCAATTAGTTCACATGCTTGAGCGCCATCATATTGAAGGAAGACCTGCTGAAGTTATAGCTTCAAATTTAGCTGCAGCTTACGACGAGTATTGTTAATATTTTTCAAATTAAAACCTTTTAAATCCGCTTTAAATTAAGGCGGATTTTTTATTTTTAAAAAATGAATAAACAACAAATAATTACCAATACAGCTGATTTTGTAAAAGAAACTTTAAAAGATGCCGAAGGCGGTCACGACTGGTTTCATATTTTACGTGTTTGGAATAATGCCAAACTAATTGCAAAAAATGAAGATGTTGACGTATTTATTATTGAACTTGGCGCTTTACTACATGATATCGCTGATTCTAAATTTCATAATGGGAATGAAACTATTGGTCCTAAAATAGCTCGTGAATTTTTAGAAAAACAGCAAGTTGAAGAAGAAATTATAAAACATATTGAAAGCATCATTTTAAATATATCGTTTAAAGGTGGAAATTTTGAACAAAAATTCACTTCTCCTGAACTTGATGTTCTACAAGATGCAGACAGATTAGATGCTATTGGCGCTATTGGTATTGCACGTTGTTTTAACTATGGTGGTTTTAAAAATCGTATTTTGTACAACCCTGAAATTCCTCCAAAACTTAACCAAACTAAAGAAGAATATAAAAATTCAACTGCTCCAACCATCAATCACTTTTACGAAAAATTATTGTTGTTAAAAGACAAAATGAACACCAAAACAGGTAAAAAAATTGCTACAGAAAGACATCAATATATGGAAACCTTCCTTCAACAGTTTTATGATGAATGGGAAGGAAGAATGTGAATTTTTTTTTAAAAGCTTATACTAATTAAAGGTTTTTATAGCTTTCATCAAAATTTTAATTGAATTGAAGTTATTGCATACTAATATTTAATCAAATGAATATCTATAAACTTTTTACATTCATTATTTTATTAACCAATACAATAGTGTTTTCTCAAACTACTATTAAACATACCGTAATTAAAGGCGAAAGTATTTATGCCATTGCTAAAAAATACAATGTTAAAGAAGCTGCTATTTATCAACTTAATCCAAATGTTAAAGGCAAATTATTACAATTGAATACTATTTTAGAAATTCCAAACAACCAAAATACTATTAAAGAAAATAATAAAATAACTTTACATAAAGACTCATCTCAAGTTCAAACACATATAGTTGCTGCAGGAGAAACTTTGTATAAAATTTCTAAAAAATACGGAACAACCATTCAAGAGCTAAAGCGTTTAAATCCGAAAGTTAAAAAAATACTTCCTACTGGCTATTTATTAATTCTTAAGGAAGAAATTCCTTCTATCGAAAGTTCTTCTTTAGAGGTTGAAACTAAAGTTGAACCAAACTTAGCAGATGAATCTTCTGAAGAGAAGGTTACTTTAGAACCCTCTAAAACAACTATTTTAATAGATGCTGCATCAAAAAAATTGGGTACAAAATATAAAAGAGGCGGCACAAATAATAAAGGTTTTGACTGTTCCGGATTAATATTTACCATTTTTAAAGAAATTAATATCACATTACCAAAATCGTCTAACTTACAAGCTAAAACCGGCACTAAAATAGAGCAGTCTCAAGCTCAAAAAGGCGATTTAATATTTTTTACAACCAATGGTAAAGGAACAATTAATCATGTAGGCATTATTACTGAAGTTCTTAAAAATGAAATAAAATTTATACATGCTTCGGTACAATTAGGCGTCATTATTTCATCAACCAAAGAACCCTATTATTCAAAAAGGTTTGTTCAAATAAACAGGATTTTATAAAACTTCGTCTTTTTTACTCAAAATTAGGTTTGCGTTTTTCTAAAAAAGCTGTAGTTCCTTCTTTAAAATCATTAGTTCCAAAACTTTTTCCAAACTGTTCAATTTCAATATTATAACCATTAATACCATCTGTAAAGTTTGCATTTACAGCTTTAATTGCCGCTGCAATGGCAACTGATGAGTTACGCATTATTTTACTGGCTAATTTTTCACAAGTTGGCAATAATTCTTCTTGTGTAACAACATAATTTACCAAACCCCAATCTTTTGCTTCTTCTGCAGAGATCATACTTGCACTCATTATCATTTCCAATGCTTTTCCTTTTCCAACTAATTGCGGTAAACGCTGTGTACCACCATAACCAGGAATTACTCCTAAAGATACTTCCGGCAATCCCATTTTAGCATTTGTACCGGCAACTCTAAAGTGTGCTGCCATAGCCAATTCTAAACCTCCTCCTAAAGCAAAACCGTTTATTGCTGCAATAACAGGTGTACTTAAATTTTGAATAAAATCGAATAAAATTTCTTGCCCTTTACGAGCTAACTCTGTTCCTTCAATTACTGAAAAATCGGAAAATTCAGAAATATCAGCACCTGCAACAAAAGCCTTTTCGCCACTGCCTGTAATTATAATTACTTTAATAAACTTATCTGAATCTAAAGCTTTAAAAGCCTTATGAAGTTCTTCAATAGTACTTTTATTAAGCGCATTTAATTTTGAAGGTCTGTTAATTGTTACAACAGCCAATCCTTCTTTTTTATCTACTAATATATTTTCGAATTTCATATTATTGTTTTTTAGGTAATATTACTTTAAAAACTGTTCCTTTATTAATTTGAGATGTGAATGATATTTTACCATTATATGCCTCAACTATATTTTTAACCATAGCTAAACCTAAACCCATGCCGCTTGTTTTGGTTGTAAATTTAGGTTCAAAAACCTTTTCTTTATCTTCTTCAGAAATACCTTTACCATTATCAGCTACAATTATCATGATATTATCTTTATCTTCATTAACGGTAACTTCAATTTTTTTATTTTCCTTTTCTGTTAATGCTTGTGTTGCATTTTTTACCAAATTGGTTACTATTCTAATAAGTTGGATTTTATCAAATTTGGCGATAATTGCTTCTTTTTTTGGGAAAAATGATATATAATCTTCAGAAAATATATCTAATGCGTGTTTAACAACTTCAACAACATTTAATTCTTCCCTATTCTGAGTTGGCATTTTAGCAAAATTAGAAAAAGCCGAAGCAATTGAACTCATGGTATCTATTTGTTGTATAATTGTTTTACTGAATTCATTAATTTTATCGTAAGCTTTTGGATCGTTTACATCAAATTTTCTTTGGAAATTTTGAACAGTTAAACGCATAGGTGTAAGCGGATTTTTAATCTCGTGTGCTACTTGTTTTGCCATTTCTCTCCACGCTTGCTCTCGTTCGCTTTTTGCCAATTTAATAGCACTTTGTTCCAACTCGTCTACCATTTCATTATAAGCATTTACCAGTGTAAAAATTTCAGTACTGGCATTTTTTACCGAAAACTTTTCATTCCGCTTATTTAATGCTGTTCTACTTATTTTATCGGCTATTTCTTTAATAGACTTTGTAATATAACTCGATAAAATAAAAGCTAATAAAATAGCTAATGCAAACATTACAATATAAACAATACATAAACGGAATAAAAATTCTTCTAAATCTTTATCCTGGGCTGTATTATCTTGTAAATAACGAATGTTTAAAATACCAAAAGGTTTAAATTTACTGTCGGTTATGTAGGTATAAGAAGATTGAAAACTACTTCCTTCGATAGTTTTTGTACTTACATAATGATGCCTGTAACTATTATCAATTTCATTTAAAATTGTATCGGATAAAATAATAGACGCATCATTTTTAACAAATCCCGAGTAAGAACTTATTGTTAAGTTTCCTGATAAATCATAAATATTTATTTCAAGCTTTTCAATATCAGAAATTTCGTAGATTTTATCTTTAAAAATATAGGGTAAGTTTTTTTCTTCTAATGGAAATGTGTTGCCGCTGTTTAACCAATAATTTACGGCTGCTTTAACCGATTCTTCTTTACGCTCTAACCTTCCTTGGTTATATTCATCTGTTTGTTCTTTATATTGATAAACAGTAACCGTTGCAATTAATACAGAAGCCAATAATACCAAGAATATCATTGACAAAAATATGCGAATACGTAATGAAGTCTGCTTAATTTTCATGTTATTATTTGAAGTAAATATACTGATTATTTTACAGCCTTACTATCCACAATAAATGTACCAAGAAAATTATTTATACCTTATTTTGAAGAAAACAATTGTTAACGTTAAAATACCCGAAACAGCATTGGCTAAAATCATTGGTAAACTATTTAAATGAATACCGTACAATAACCATAGCATAATACCGGTAAACATAACAATATACATTGTGAGCGAAATGTTACCTGCCGATTTTGTTTTCCAAGTTTTATATACTTGCGGAACATACGCCAATGTTGTTAAAACTGCTGCTATAAAACCTATTATTTCAAATGTATTTACCATTTGCTGTATGATTCAAAAAAATAGTTAAATCTTATTTTTACTAAAACCGTTCTTTTACATGTGAAATGTTTCAGAAATTTCTTTATAAATAACTTCTCCATTAACAATATTTACGCCTTTTTGTAAACCTATATTATCTTCGCAAGCCTTTTCCCAACCTTTATTTGCTATATCTATTACGTATGGTAGTGTTACATTTGTTAAAGCTATGGTAGAAGTATATGGTACAGCACCCGGCATATTAGCCACACAATAATGTACAACATCATCTATAATATAAGTAGGGTTTTCATGCGTAGTTGGTTTTGTAGTTTCCATACATCCACCTTGATCTACCGCAACATCAACTAAAACAGTTCCCGGATGCATATCTTTCAGCATATCTCTGGATATTAATTTTGGTGCTTTTGCGCCTTTAATTAAAACTCCACCAATAATTAAATCGTGTGTTTTTATATGCTTTCTGATATTATATTCATTAGAAAATTCAGTAATAACATTACTAGGTAAAATATCGTTAACGTATCTTAAACGATCCATGCTAACATCTAAAATAGTGACATGAGCTCCTAAACCCGAAGCCATTTTTGCTGCCTGAACTCCAACAACACCGGCACCTAAAATCAACACTTTTCCTGGTTGAACTCCCGGAACTCCTCCTAATAAAATACCTTTTCCTTTAATCGGTTTTTCTAAATATTTTGCACCTTGCTGTACAGCCATTCTTCCTGCAACTTCAGACATTGGAGTAAGTAACGGCAAAGTGCCATTTTTATCCTCAACAGTTTCGTAAGCAATACAAATTGCTTTACTTTTAATCATTGCTTTGGTTAACTTTTCACTTGAAGCAAAATGAAAATAGGTGAAAATTATCTGCCCTTCTTTAGCTAAATCATACTCTTGTTCAATAGGTTCTTTAACCTTAACAATCATATCACTAATTGAATATACTTCTTCAATAGAAGGCAATATAACAGCTCCAGCTTCTATATAATCGTTATTATCAAAACCACTATGCGCACCTGCGTTTTGCTGAACGTAAACTGTATGCTTATTTTTTGTTAATTCATACACTCCGGCAGGAGTAATTGCAACGCGATTTTCGTTATTTTTGATTTCTTTTGGAAGTCCGATTATCATTTTTTTGGTTTTAAGGTTTTGTAAATGTAACCTTAAAACCAAAATCGCTAATCCAATTTACGTTTTAAAAATATTTTTTTATCAATAGGTTTTCAACACTACCCAACAACATTCACAATTTTACCTGGTACAACAATAACCTTTTTAGGTATGCGCCCTTGTAATTGTTCTTTAGTTTTTTCGTGAGCCATTACAGCAGCTTCAATTTCTTCTTTAGTTAAATCTAATGGTAATTCAATTTTAAAACGCATTTTACCATTAAATGAAACCGGGTATTCTTTACTGCTTTCTACCAAATATTTAGGTTCAAATACTGGAAAATCAACGGTTGAAATTGATGTAGTATGTCCTAATTTTGACCATAATTCTTCAGCAATATGTGGTGCATACGGTTCAATAATTATGGCTAAAGGTTCTAAAATTGTACGTTTATTGCATTTTAAAGCTGTAAGTTCATTAACCGCAATCATAAATGTTGAAACCGACGTATTGAAAGAAAAATTCTCTATATCGTCTTCAACTTTTTTAATGGTTTTATGTAAAACTTTGAACTCGTCTTTTGTTGGCTCATCATCTGAAACAAAAAAAGCGCCGTTTTCACCGGAATGGTACAATTTCCATAATTTTTTTAAGAAGGAATAAACTCCCGAAATACCGGAAGTTTTCCAAGGTTTAGATTGCTCTAACGGACCTAAAAACATCTCGAATAAACGCAAACTATCGGCACCGTATTCTTCACAAATTTGGTCAGGATTTACAACATTGTATTTAGATTTCGACATTTTTTCAACCTCGCGAGAAACCTTGAATGTTCCATCTTCTTCTAAAATAAATTCAGCATTTTTAAATTCTGACCTCCAGTTTTTAAAAGCTTCAATATCTAATTCATCATGTGAATTTACAAATGAAACATCTGAATGAATTTTTGATTGCCCTACATTAAATCTTAAATTGTTTGTATTATTGAATTCCTCTAAAATCTCCTCGCTTACATATTTTTTTATATGATTTACAATATATTCTTGATAGTCTTGTATTTTTTTATTTTCAGAAATAAAAATTGCTGGTATTCCACTTAACCCTTCAGCAGATTTTAGTTTTCCATCTTCATATTTATGCAATTGAGCATCTAATCTTTTTACAAAAGCACTCGTTCCGGTAATCATTCCTTGGTTAATCAACTTTTTAGCATATTCATCTTTTGGTACAAAACCTCTATCAAACATAAATTTTTGCCAAAAACGAGAGTATAATAAATGTCCGGTTGCGTGTTCGCTACCTCCAATATACAAATCAACATCTTGCCAATAATTCACCGCTTCTTGCGAAAATATTTCATCCTCATTTTGTGAATCCATATAACGATTAAAATACTGCGAACTTCCTGCCCAACCCGGCATTGTATTTAATTCTAAAGGAAATACCGTTTCATTATTTATTTTTTCATTTGAAACAACTTCATTTTTAACAGTGTCCCAAGCCCAAACAGTTGCATTTCCTAAAGGTGGTTTACCGTCTTCAGTAGGTAAGTATTTTTCAACTTCCGGCAATTCAAGCGGTAAATATTTTTCGTCAATCATTTGAGGTAATCCGTTTTTATAATACACAGGAAACGGCTCTCCCCAATAACGCTGACGGCTAAAAACAGCATCGCGCAAACGGTAATTTATTTTTCCGTACCCAAAACCACGTTGCTCAATTTCATAAATAATACGCTTCATTGCCTTTTTGTACGGCAATCCGTTTAAAAAATCGGAATTTGCAATTATTGAATTGTCTTTATCTGCATTTGCTTCTTCTGAAATATCAACATCTTGAAAAATATTAGGAATTTCTAATCCAAAATGCTTCGCAAAATCATAATCACGCTGGTCACCACAAGGTACAGCCATTACAGCACCTGTTCCATAGCTTGCCAACACATAATCTCCAATCCAAATCTGCACTTTTTCACCTGTAAAAGGATGCAAAGCATACGCACCTGTAAATACACCTGAAATGGTTTTTACATCAGCCATACGGTCCAACTCACTTCGTTTTGCAGTTGCTTTAACATAAGCTTCAACCTCAGCTTTTTGAGCTTCAGTTGTAATTTTTGAAACCAATTCGTGCTCCGGAGCTAAAGTCATAAAACTTACACCAAAAATAGTGTCGGGGCGAGTGGTGAATACCGAAATATTTTCTCTTGATGAGATTCCTGCCTCCGCAGGAATGACAGGGAAAGAAACCATCGCACCTTCCGAACGTCCAATCCAATAAGTTTGAGAATCTTTTAAAGGTTGTGGCCAATCAATTTTATTTAAACCATCTAACAAACGTTGTGCATACGCAGTAATTCTCATACTCCATTGCTTCATTTTTTTTCTGACAACAGGATGTCCTCCACGTTCTGAAACACCATTTACAATTTCATCATTCGCTAAAACCGTCCCTAAATCCGGACACCAGTTTACTTCTGTTTCAGATAAATACGTTAAACGATATTTTAAAAGTATTTTTTGTTTTTCCTCTTCTGAAAAACTGTTCCAATCTTCGGCAGTAAAAGTCTGAACATCATCATCACACGCTGCATTAATTCGAGTATTTCCTTCTGCGGTAAAAACCTCTTCTAATTCAGAAATAGAACGAGCCTGATCGGCATCTTTACAATAATAAGAATTGAATAATTGAATGAAAATCCACTGAGTCCATTTATAATATTTAGGATCGGAAGTACGCACTTCGCGAGACCAATCGAAAGAAAAACCAATTTTATCTAATTGCTTCCTATAAGTAGCAATATTTGCCTCGGTAGTAATTGCAGGATGTTGCCCTGTTTGAATAGCATATTGCTCTGCCGGTAATCCAAAAGAATCATACCCTTGCGGATGCAACACATTAAAACCTTTATGGCGTTTGTAACGCGCATAAATATCAGAAGCTATATACCCAAGCGGATGCCCAACATGCAAACCTGCTCCAGACGGATAAGGAAACATATCCAACACATAAAATTTTGGCTTATTTAATTCCCCTTCGGCTCTACTCAGCGCAGGGTTTTCAGCTTTAAAGGTTTCATTTTCTGCCCAATATTTTTGCCAATTGGCTTCTATTTCTCTAAAATTGTATTCCATCCTTAATTTTCAACTTTTAAAAGCGCAAAGTTACACTTTATATAGAAAACAATAAAGCCTATTTTGTAGTTACTTTTTAGTGTTTTTTTGCTAAAATTTGTACATTTGAGAATATACAACTACTAAAATGGAATCAAAAATAGGATTAGTTCTTTCGGGCGGAGGTGTAAAAGCGTTAGCTCATGTAGGACTTATTCAAGTTTTACTAGAAAACAATATTGTTCCACAAATAGTTTCAGGTACCAGTGGCGGTGCTTTAGTATCAGCTTTATATGCCGCAGGTTATTCTACCGAAGAAATGATCGTGTTTTTTAAACAAACGCCTTTATTGAAATTTTCTTTATATGCTGTAAATAAACCAGGAATACTTGATAGTGATAAGTACTCGCTTATTTTTAACAAATATTTTCCTGACGATTCTTTTGAAAGTTTAAAATACCCTTTAACTGTTACTGCTACCAATTTATTAACCGGCAGATTAGATTATTTTGAAAAGGGAGAATTAATAAAACCATTAATTGCTTCGTCTGCCTTACCTCCTGTTTTTTCTCCTATTGAAATTAATGGCAGCTTATATTCTGACGGTGGTATTTTAAATAATTTTCCTATTGAACCTTTAATGAAACGGTGCGATAAAATTATAGGAAGCTTTGTAAATCCTATTTACGCTATTGATAAATCGGAAATTAATTCTTCTTTAAAACTATTGTATAGGGTTTATCATATTGGTTTAGATGCAAATAATATTAAAAAATTTAAACAATGTGCTTACGTTTTTGCACCTTTAGGAATTAATAAAATTGGTGTTTTAGACACAAAATCTATTGATAAAGCTTATGCTTTAGGTTATAATTACGCCAAATCTGAATTGAAAAAAATTATAGCTTCTTTGAAATAAGAAAACTTCTCTTTTTTATTTATTTCAATAAAAATTATTGATATCTAAAAGACTATTGTTTATTTGAAATTTGTACTTTTCAAAATTCATTTAAAAAACAGGTATAATTTGGATAAAAGTAATTACAAAGCTCATTTAGCTCTTTTAGGAGCCAATATAATTTATGGCGTAAACCATTTAATAGCTAAAGGTGTTATGCCACATAAAATTGGCCCTTCAGCTTTTGTTTTTTTACGAGTTTTAATTGCAGGAATCTTATTTTGGATTGTGAAGTCTTTTATAAAAGAAAAAGTAGAAAAAAAAGACTTTTTTATATTGATCGTTTGTGGTCTTTTTGGTATTACTATTAATATGTTATTATTTTTTCATGGTTTAAGTTTAACTTCACCTATTGATGCATCTATAATTATGACTTCTGTACCTGTTATGGTTTTAATTTTTGGAGCAATTGTTTTAAAAGAAAAAATAACAACGTATAAAATTATAGGTATTAGCGTTGGAGCAATTGGCGCTGTACTTTTAATTTTATTCAGCAAAAAATCTGGTGGTACAAGTTCAGTTTTAGGGAATACATTTATTTTTATAAACGCTTGTTCTTACGCTACTTATTTAGTGCTGATAAAACCGCTTATGAAAAAATACAATCCGTTTACAGTTGTTAGCTGGGTATTTTTATTCGGATTTATTTTTATGTTTCCAATAGGAATCAAAGATGCTTTAACCACTAATTATGCTGCCTTTACTTTAAATACTTATTTAACTGTTGCCTTTGTTATAATTGGAACCACTTTTTTTACTTATTTACTTAATATTTATGCACTTACTAAAGTTTCTCCTTCAGTTAACGGAAGCTATATTTATTTACAACCTGTAATAAGTTTTATTATGGTGAGTGTATATGCTTACGCTTTAGGTCACGCAGAATATATTCAGGATATAAATAGTGTTAAAATATTAAGTTGCTTATTGGTTATTATTGGTGTTTATATGATAAGTAAAAAACCTAAAGTCAAACTAGCTTAATCCTCTTGCTTTATTTTCTTGAGGCAATAAACAATTATAAATAAATGAATTTACAGGAGTAGGAATACCCAGTTTAATTCCCATTTTTACAATTGTACCGTTTTGAGCTTCTAATTCTGATGGTTTTCCTTCCAACACACCTCGTTGTAAAGATGATGTAGCATTATATGGCTGTGATTCTATTATTTGAAATTGCTTATCAATAGTATCTTCTGGCAAATTAACACCTTTTGCTTTAGCTATACTTATAATTTCTCTAGCTGTTTGGTACATTATTTCTTTTATTTGAGGAATTGCAATCATTTCTCCAATAGTAGCTCTAGTTAAAGCTCCAATAGCACTTACCGTTGAGATATATAAGAATTTTGTCCAAATTTCTTGCTGAATGTTTTCAGCTAATTTCGTTGTAAAACCTGCATTTAAAAAAAGTTGTTCTAATTGTAGTGCTCTTTTAGTTTTCTTATTATTCAATTCTCCAAAAACTATAGTAGGTTCATAAGAAACGTGATTAATAACACCATAATCTTCTATAAAACTAATTATCTTACATAAACCTCCTAACACATGTTTTTTATCAATTGAAGTGCATAGAACATCTGCGTTTTCAACACCATTTAATAATGAAATCACCATAGTTTCAGGTAATAATACAGGTTTTATTTCTTTAGCTACATCTACTAATTGCCATGTTTTCACACAAACTAAAATAAGATCAATATCAGCAACTTCAGAAATATTGGAAGTAACATTAGCAGGGTAAACTTTATAATCGCCTTTAAAACTTTTTAGCCGCAGTCCTTTCTCTTTTATTGCTTCTAAATGTTTTCCTCTGGCAATAAAAGTAACATTATTACCTGCCTGCGCTAAACGTGCTCCAAAATAACCACCAACACCGCCTGTTCCATAAATTACTATATTCATTTTTGAATAATTTTAAATACCAAAAATACATTTTTTACAGCTTCCTATAAAATTAAGTTTTTTAATATTTAGACAAGTCTAAATATTTATTTATATTTGTCTAAATATTTATTTAATGTTAACTAAAACAGAAGAAAACTATTTAAAAACTATTTATAGTTTAGAATTGTTACATTCTAAAAATGTAAATACTACATTAATTGCAAAAGAGCTTAAAACCAGAGCCTCTTCTGTTACAGATATGCTTAAAAAATTAGCTGATAAAGATTTGGTTAATTATAAAAAGTATCAAGGAGTAAAATTAACGTTAAACGGTAAAAATATTGCCGTAAAAATTATTAGAAGACATAGGTTATGGGAAGTTTTTTTGGTGAATAAACTTCATTATAATTGGGATCAAGTTCATGAATTGGCCGAACAATTAGAGCATATAAAATCGGACACTTTAACTGATAAGTTAGAAGCATTTTTAAATTATCCTGAATTTGACCCTCATGGTGATCCTATTCCGAATAAGGACGGAGATATTACGCATCATAAAAATAACATGCTTTCTTCAGTAGCTATAAATAATAATTATGTAATTATTGGAGTAAAAGATTCATCTTCAGCATTTTTAAAACTTTTAGACAGTGTAAATCTTAAAATAGGAAGTACCGTAAAAATAATTTCAAAAGAAGAATTTGACAGTTCAATGGTTATAGAGAGCAATCAAAATTCTTTTTCAATATCACATCAAACCTCAAAAAATTTATATGTAAAAAAAATATAATGTTATGGAGCAAATAATTAACTATTTTGAAAGTATAAATCCAATTTTAGCAGCATTTTACGCTACTTTATTTACATGGGGATTAACAGCATTAGGTGCTGCTCTTGTATTTTTATTTAAAGGGATGAACAGAGCACTTTTAGATGGAATGCTAGGTTTTACAGGTGGTGTTATGGTAGCTGCCAGCTTTTGGAGCTTATTAGCTCCCGGAATAGAAATGAGTCCGGGAGAAGGGTTTACAAAAGTAATTCCTGCTGTAGTAGGGTTCTCTCTTGGAGCATTATTTCTATTTGGATTAGACAAAATTTTACCTCATTTACATTTAAATTTTAAAGAATCAGAAAAAGAAGGTGTAAAAACACCTTGGCATAGAACTACGTTATTGGTACTAGCTATTACCTTACACAATATACCGGAAGGTTTAGCCGTTGGAGTGCTTTTTGGAGGTGTAGCTGCCGGTTTTGATGGAGCCACTATTGGTGGTGCTGTTGCACTTGCTATTGGTATTGGCTTACAAAATTTTCCTGAAGGATTTGCTGTTTCCATGCCTATTAGAAGACAAGGGGTTAGCAGATTTAAAAGTTTTATGTATGGACAAGCTTCAGCTATTGTAGAACCTATTGCTGCCGTTATAGGTGCATGGGCAGTTATTGCTTTTCAACCTATTTTACCTTATGCGTTAGCTTTTGCTGCCGGAGCCATGTTATTTGTTGTAGTTGAAGAGGTTATTCCTGAAACTCAGCAAGATAAATATACCGATGTGGCAACTCTTGGCTTTATTGGTGGCTTTATAATTATGATGTCTTTAGATGTTGGTTTAGGATAATTTAACAATTACAATTTGTACCACAACTACCTTTCTTTTTAGTAAAAAAGTACTTTTTTACTAAAAATATAATTGCAATCACCAATGCTATGTATACTAAAATTTGTTGCATCACTTAAAAATTATAAAAGTTATGTACGCTGAAATATATGCCAAAATTCCCATACCTACCAATTGTAAAATAGGCCATTTCCAACTTTTAGTTTCTCTTTTAACAATTGCCAATGTTCCAATACATTGCATTGCAAAAGCATAAAACATTAATAAAGACATTCCTGTTGCCAAATTAAAGCGTTTTTCACCGGTTTCAGAATTTACCTCAGCAGCCATTCGCTGCTTAATAGTTCCTGTATCTTCATCACTTCCAACACTATATATAGTTGCCAATGCACCTACAAAAACTTCACGCGCAGCAAAAGAACTAATTAAAGCAATTCCTATTTTCCAATCATAACCCAAAGGTTTTATAACAGGCTCTATAGTTTTACCCATTACTCCAATATAAGAATTTTCTAATTTAAAAGCGACAATCTTTTTTTGAAGAGCTTGTTCCGATAAATTTTGATTCTCTTTAGTGGAAGTAACTATTTTTTCGGCATTTGTATAATTTGATGAACCGTTTGAAGCTAAAAACCATAATACTATTGAAAGTGCTAAAATTATTTTACCGGCTCCAAAAATAAATGCTTTTGTTTTTTCTACAACTTCATAAAATATATTTTTTAAAGAAGGTAATTTATAATTTGGCATTTCAATTACAAACAAACTTTTATTTTTTATTTTTAATACATTATTTAACAAAATTGCAGACATTATTGCTGCGGTAAAACCTAGTAAATACAACGCCATTAAGGTTAAGCCTTGTAAATTAAAAATACCCCATACCCGTTTTGCAGGAATAATTAATGCAATTAAAATAGCATAAACCGGTAAACGAGCAGAGCAGGTTGTAAACGGAACAACTAAAATAGTTATTAAGCGCTCTTTCCAACTACTAATATTTCGAGAAGCCATAATAGCAGGTATAGCACAAGCTGTTCCTGAAATTAATGGAATAATACTTTTACCGCTCATTCCAAATCTTCTCATTATTTTATCCATTAAAAATACCACACGACTCATATAACCCGTTTCTTCTAATATGGAAATAAATAAAAACAAAATTGCTATCTGCGGAATAAATATAACAACACCACCAATACCGGGAATAATTCCTTCAGCAATTAAATTGGTAAAAGCACCAGGCGCCATATTATTTTTAACAAACTCACTTAAATTGGCAAAAACACCATCAATTAAATCCATTGGCAAACTTGCCCATTCAAAAATTGCCTGAAAAATAAGCAGCATTATAGCTGCAAATATGATGTATCCAAATATTTTATGAGTTAAAATTTTATCAAGTTTTGAACGCAGGTCGGTTGCTTGACTTTTGTCAACCTTATAAGTTTCTTTTAAAATTTCATGAATTACTTGATATCGAAAAATAGTTTCTTTATGCTGATATCTTTTTATACAATTAACATCTTCCCTAAATTTTAAAACCAATTGTTTTTGATCATCGTTTAAAAACTCATATTCTTTATTTTGAGTAATTAATAACCACGATTTATATAAAGGAAATTCTTTAAAAGCACTTTTTAATTTGGTAAAATAATCTTTATCTATTTTTTCTGAAATGTTGACTACCGGTGTAGTATCTAATTTTTGATAATCTGAAATGATAGATTTCAATTGATCAATTCCGGTATTTTTTCTTGCGCTTATTAAAACAACTTTTGTATTTAGTTTTTCTTCAAGTTGTTTTATATCAATATTAATTCCTTTTCTTTCCATTTGGTCAACCATATTGATAACCAATATTGTAGGAATTTTTAAATCTTTAATTTGAGAGAATAAAAGTAAATTTCGTTTTAAATTTTCAACTTCTGCAACAACAATAATTAAATCAGGATATAATTCATTTTCTTCATCTAATAATGTATCTATTACTATTGTTTCGTCTAAAGAAGTTGGATTGATACTATATGTACCCGGTAAATCAGTTATTTCTGCTGTTAAATTTTCAGAAATTTTGCATTTTCCTTGCTTTTTGTCAACAGTAATTCCCGGATAATTTCCTACTTTTTGTTTTAAACCTGTAAGCTGATTAAACAATGATGTTTTTCCGGTATTCGGATTTCCAATTAAAGCAACTTTTACGACCTTGTCATGACTCATTACTTTTCAATTATTTTACGATAGTTATTTTTTCGGCAGTTTCTTTTCTAATAGCTAAATGGCTACCATTAACTTTAATATATAACGGATCTTTCATTGGCGCTTTTTGAATTAATTGAACTTCAATTCCTGGTAAACACCCCATTTCAAGTAATTTTAATGGAATATTTTCTAAGCAAAGGTGTTCAATAAAACCTTTTTCTCCAATTTGTAAACTAGCTATTGTATCACTCATTATTAAGAATAATTATAAATAATGAGCAAATATAGTAAATTAGAATGATTCTAAACTATGATAAATATCATTTATCTTTAGATTCATTTTGCAAAATACGAATATCAGTAATTAAACGCTTAATATCTTCATTATCAGTACCGTCATAAAAACCTCTTATTTGACGTTTTTTATCTACCAATACAAAATTTTCTGTATGTATAAAATCTTGTAATCCGCCATCTCCTTCATCTAAAACTGCAAAATAGCTTTTTCTTGCCAAATTATATATATGTTTTTTATCACCTGTTGTAATATTCCATTTTTGATCAATTACACCTTTAACATTAGCATACGCTCTTAAAACTGATACACTGTCTATTACAGGTGTAACCGAATGAGATAAAAACATCACATCATCATCATTTTTAAAAACTTCTTGTAGTTTTCCAATATTATTGGTCATAACCGGACAAATAGTTAGGCATCTTGTGAAAAAGAAATCTGCCACATAAATTTTGTCTTTATAGTTTTCTTGGGTAATGGTATCGCCATTTTGATTGATCAATTTAAAATCAGCTACTTTATGATTTCTTCTAATATGTACTATACTTTCATCTACCAATTTAGGGTTCACATCTGCCGGATTATAAACAGGTAATTTTTTTTGTGGAGTTAATAACGTATAAATTGCATAAATCATAATCACAGAGAAAATACCCATGATGATTAATGTTGGAGCTGATTTTTTAAAAAATTTTAAATCCATTTTGATAAATTAAAACACAAATTTAGTATAATTAGCTGTTATAGTTAAGTATGTCCATTAAAACTTTGTTAAAACCAGTAGTAACTTAATTGTTTGGTTTTTACAACTGTTATTAAAACCGTACATTTGTGCGATTTTAGTTTTTTGAAAAGAAATATATGGAAATTTTAATAAAGGCATCTCAGTTCATTTTAAGTTTATCATTTTTAATTGTACTGCATGAATTAGGGCATTTTATACCTGCAAAAATATTTAAAACACGTGTTGAAAAATTCTACTTATTTTTTGATTATAAATTCTCTTTATTTAAAAAGAAAATAGGTGAAACTGTTTATGGTATTGGATGGATACCGTTAGGTGGTTATGTGAAAATTGCCGGTATGATTGACGAAAGTATGGATACCGAACAATTGAAACAACCGGCGCAACCATGGGAATTTAGATCTAAACCCGCTTGGCAACGATTAATTATTATGTTAGGTGGTGTTACTGTGAATTTTATTTTAGGTATTTTAATTTACATAATGATAACCTTTGTTTGGGGAATTAATTTTGTAAAACCGAACGATGTAAAAAATGGATTTGCAGTAAACGAAACTTTTAAAGAATATGGTTTTAAAGACGGTGATAAAATTTTAAAATTTAATGGTGAAGAACCTGAAGATGTTACCGATATCAATAAATATTTATTTCTAAGAGATATCAATTCATTAGAAGTTTTACATGAAGATGGAACTGTTGAAACAATTAATATTCCTGAAAATATTGGCGAGATTATGTGGCAAAATGGTATAATGGAGCCTTTTATACCAAGAGTGAGCCCTGTAATTGATACCGTTGTTACCAATTCACCTGCAGAAAAAGCAGGCTTATTAAAAAATGACAAAATAGTAGCTTTTAATAATAAACCTATTTCTTACTGGCATGAATTTACATCTTCTGTAGTTAATTCAAACGATAAAGAGTTTACTATTACCTTAAACAGAGGTAATGAAAATAAAAATATCACTCTTAAAGCAGGAAACGATAAAAAAATTGGTGTTGCCCCTAATAAAGAAAATGATTTAAATATTCAACATAAACAATATACATTTTTAGAAAGTATCACTATAGGAAATTCTTTAGCAATATGGACACTAAAAGATTATATTACACAATTTAAATATGTTTTTACCAAAAAAGGAGCTAAAAGTATCGGAGGTTTTATAGCAATTGGAAATATTTTTCCACCTTCATGGAGTTGGAGAGCTTTTTGGAGTATCACAGCCTTTTTATCTATTATGTTAGGATTTATGAATTTATTACCGATTCCTGCTTTAGATGGCGGACATGTTGTATTTACTTTATATGAAATGGTTACCGGAAGAAAACCTAATGACAAATTTTTAGAATATGCTCAAATAACAGGCTTTATCATATTAATTGCCTTACTTATTTTAGCTAATGGTAATGATATTGTAAAACTATTTACTAAATAGTAATTGTAAGATATAATTAGTTATAACATGAACCCATTCAATTTAAATATATCTGATAATTAATTAGACATATTTTTGGTTGGTTAAGAACCTGGTATTCCTGCGAAAGCAGGAATCTAATCCTTTATATTTTAAAAGATTTGCCTTCTCAGTAATGACAAAAAATAATAGAATTAACTGTTCTAATCAAACTCACGCTTATAAATACTTTCAAAAAGTGAAATATCTTAAAAAAAAATCCTCGTATGATACGAGGATTTTTTTTAGATAACTTTTATTTTCAGAAACTAATCGGCAAGTATAATTACTTTATTTCCTTTCATTTCAATAGTGCCACTTTTTATTGGTAAAATAAATTCACCTTTATTGTTTTTAAATTTATCTTCAAATTGCTCTTTAATTTTTATTTTAGAACCTTTGAATTTTACATTACCATTAACTAACAATGAAACAATAGGAGCGTGATTATTTAACATTTGAAATTCTCCATTAATTCCGGGAACTAATACTGAATCTACTTCTGTGTTAACCAAAGTTGCTTCTGGTGTTACTATTTCTAAAATCATACTATTTTAATTGTAATTCCTGCCTTAAAAACAAGATTAAGATATAAATTTATTCAGCTTCAGCCAACATTTTTTCTCCAGCATCAATGGCGTCTTGAATTGATCCACGTAAGTTAAATGCAGCTTCTGGGTATTTATCTAACTCACCATCCATAATCATATTAAACCCTTTAATAGTATCTTTAATATCAACTAAAACTCCAGGAATACCTGTAAATTGTTCTGCCACGTGGAAAGGTTGAGATAAGAAACGTTGAGCTCTACGGGCTCTATGTACAACTAACTTATCTTCTTCAGATAATTCTTCCATACCCAAAATAGCAATAATATCTTGTAACTCTTTATAACGTTGTAATAATTCTTTTACATTTTGAGCACATTCATAATGTTCTTTACCTAATATTTCAGGAGTTAAAATTCTTGAAGTAGAATCTAACGGATCAACTGCAGGATAAATACCTAACTCAGCAATTTTACGAGATAATACCGTTGTTGCATCTAAGTGAGCAAATGTTGTAGCAGGAGCAGGGTCTGTTAAATCATCCGCAGGCACATAAACCGCTTGTACTGATGTAATTGATCCATTTTTAGTTGATGTAATACGCTCTTGTAATTCTCCCATCTCCGTTGCTAATGTAGGTTGATAACCTACAGCAGATGGCATACGCCCTAATAAGGCAGACACCTCAGATCCTGCTTGTGTAAAACGGAAAATATTATCAATAAAGAAAAGGATATCTTTACCTTGTCCATCACCGGCTCCATCACGGAAATATTCAGCAATGGTTAAACCTGATAAAGCAACACGCGCACGTGCTCCTGGAGGTTCATTCATTTGTCCGAAAACAAAGGTTAATTTAGATTCTTTCAACGCCTTTTTATCAACTTTCGATAAATCCCAACCACCATTTTCCATAGAATGCATAAATTCATCTCCATATTTGATAATTCCAGACTCTAACATTTCTCTTAAAAGATCATTTCCTTCACGCGTTCTTTCACCAACACCTGCAAATACAGATAAACCACCGTGACCTTTTGCTATATTATTAATTAACTCTTGAATTAATACTGTTTTACCTACACCGGCACCACCAAATAATCCAATTTTACCACCTTTTGCATAAGGCTCAATTAAGTCAACTACTTTAATACCTGTAAATAAAACTTCAGTAGAAGTAGATAAATCTTCAAATTTTGGAGCTTTACGGTGAATTGGCAATCCGTTGTCTCCTTCTTTTGGTAAATTATCCAATCCGTCAATTGCATCTCCAATCACATTAAATAAACGTCCGTAGATATCTTTCCCAACAGGCATCTGAATTTGGGTTTTTGTTGCAACAACTTCATACCCTCTGCTTAAACCATCTGTTGAATCCATTGCAATAGTTCGTACTGTATCTTCACCAATATGTTGTTGTACTTCTAATACTAATATTGAACCATCTTCTCTGGTAATTTCTAAAGAATCGTATATTTTAGGAAGTTCTGCTCCTGATTCAAATTCAACATCTATAACAGGACCAATAACCTGTGCAACTTTACCTGTAACTTTTGTCATTACTTTAACTATTTATTTTTTAGGTGTTTAATCTTTTGAGATAAGTCTCAATTTTTAAGGAGCAAAGATAGTTTTTTGATTTAATTTTTAAAAAGAAATAGCATTTTTTTTAAAAAAGAAACGCCCTAAAATTTAGAGCGTTTCCAAAATAAATATATTGTTTTATGGATTTAATGTCCAAGAAATATAATACTGAGAACCTATTTTCCCTACACCAGGCACACTATAATATTCTTTTCCTGCAATATTTGCACCTCCAATTTTAATTAATGATTTCCATTTTGGAATTGTATAATTAATTTGAGCATCAACAACTGAACGTGAATCTACCATAGTATCAACAAATGATGATTCCCATAAAAATTCATCACTCCATCTATAGTTTATATTAAACCCTAAGTTTTCTATAACATCCGTATTTCCAAATGAAACTTTTATTTTATGTTCCGGCGTGTTAAATCCTGCTTCATAATCAGGGTCAGTACTTTGATCAAAATCAAGTTTAGCATAAGTATAATTTAACCCTAGGTTATAGTTACCTAAAATACTTGTTGAAATACCTAAACTTCCTCCATACGATGAGATATCTGCTGATGAATTTGTATAAACTGAGAATGGTTTATAATCTCCTTGGCTTAATGCTATTGCTGCCGGTGGAGCAGGCATTGTATTAGGATCAAAATCAGAAAAATCTGCTTGCCCATAAAGTGGCACTAACACAGTTTTACCTCCAATAAAATCTTCATAATCATTATAATATGCACTAACATCTATTGATAGTTTACCAAAACCGGCTCTATATCCAACTTCATAAGCAGTTACTTTCTCTGGTTTTACATAATCAAAATCTGATTTTTCCGGATTTCCTGCCAATACAGATGATAAAGAAAATGCATTTTCATAAGCTAATCTACCGGATAGTTGAACTGTACTTGGAACACCTAATGATTGCCCGGTTGCACTAACATCTATTGGAGAAGATAAATACCTGTCTAAATTATCAGGTGCTGAACCTACTAAAATAGCTGAACCAGCATCTAAACCTATGTACTGATCTTGTGTAGTTGGATTTCTAAATCCGGTTTGAAATGAAGCTCTTAAATTACGTGTTTTTCCTTGTCCTAATGAATAAGATAATGATATTCTTGGAGAATAATTACCATCAAAATTTTTAGCTTTATCATAACGAATAGATCCTGTAAATTTCAATCTGTCATCAACAAACTTTTTTTGAATTTGCATATATGCACCGTATTCATCATAATCAATTGTTCCATCATAATCTGTAAAAATAGTTCCCTGAGAATCTAATGAGTACTGTCTCCAAGAACCTCCAATTTGAATTTCAGCAAAATCAATTAATTCTGCAAAATTGTAATTAGCATCTGAATGGTAAATTTTTGTATTATCTTGAAACTTAGCACCAGTAGCTAAATTAGGGTCAGAAATTACTTCATTAAAAGCATTCTTAAAAGCTGCAGTTCCCGGAACCAAAGCCCCTGTTTGTGCTGCTTGACGTGCTACAGAATGTGCTGTTGCATCATCTAAAGCAGGTAAACCCGGTATAAGACCTAAACGCCCTCCGATGTATGTTTGAGCATATTCTGTAAACCACTGTGAGTCTGACTTCCAGCTTCTGCCTACATTAATAGCTGCAAAACGACTATCGTATGAATCCCCTGCGTCTTCACCTGTAATATATCCTCTAATGAAGAAATTATCATTTCTAAATTCTAATTTATGCTGTTGCATAAAAAAGTTTTGAAGCGTATATCTATTTGCACCTTGGTATATAGTACTTCCTTTACCAAATTTTGCATTATAAATTATTTCAAAATCATTTGCAAGAGGTCTGTAATGTAAAGCTATATCTGCCTTAACACTTTGGGCATCATAATCCATTAAATCTTCTTCATTATAACCAGTTCTTGAAACTGTTGCCGAACCTAAAGTGCCTTCCGGCAATCCGCTAAGAGCATCAAAATCCAGCATTGTAGAAACCTCATCTCCATATACATTTAAACCATCATAAGCCGGATTAGTTCTATCAAATCCCGGATTTTCATAATCTTTATAATCATTTGCGTGCCATTCAGTTCCTTTTAAAAATGAAAAAGATGCTTTTGCTGCAAATTTATCACTGAATTTATACGCCATTCTAATACCTGTGTCAACAAATTCGTTATCTCCGGCTGCTTTTTGAGAAGTCAAACCTGTTTTTACGTAAACACTTACACCTTCAGAATCAAAAGGATTTTTACTTGTCATAAATAATATTCCGTTAAAAGCATTTGCTCCATACAAAGCTGAAGAAGCTCCCGGAAGTAATTCTACCGTATTCACATCAAGCTCTGACATTCCCAATAAATTACCAAGATTAAAGTTTAGCGCTGGAGATGAATTATCCATACCGTCAACCAATTGCATAAAACGTGAATTTGCAATAGTTGCAAAACCACGTGTATTAACCGATTTAAATGTAAAACTACTTGTATTTATATCAACACCTTTTAAGTTTTCCAGTCCGTCATAAAAAGAAGGTGAAGATGTATTTTTAATTTCCTTAACATCCATTCTTTCAATTGTAACAGGAGATTCTAAAATACGTTCCGGAGTTCTTGAAGCAGAAACAACTACTTCGTCTAATGCTGTTGCCGACTCATCAAGAGATATATTTAATGTTTGGTTATTTTGAGATATTTCAACTTTTGTTGAAGAATAACCAATTAAAGAAACCTCTATTATAAAAGGTGGGTTTTGAATTACTTTTAATGCAAAATTGCCATCAAAATCTGTTGTAGTTCCTATAGATTTTCCAATAATTTTAATATTGGCTCCAGGAATTGGCAGGCCAGTTCTTGCTTCTTTAACAGAGCCGGAAACTGTGGTTTGGGCAACCATTGCAGAAGTTATAAAAAGCGCAAAAACAACACTTAATAATTTTTTCATAATATTCTTGTTAGTTTTAATTAATATTATGCAAAATACAATTTTTTTTCAATTATCATAAAAATGAGGTGTCAAAATTGATTTTATACTAAATAAACTAGTTGAATTATTAAGTTTTCTTAATTAAGCGCTTATTAACTTTTAAATGAAATTTTTTAAATTATTGTTTTATTATTTTTAAAGATACCGGTTTATCTAAATGTATTTTTGCAATGTATATACCGATTGGCTGATTTGATAAACTCAATTGTACTTTACCATAAATAACTGTATGTTTTTTAGAAGAAATTAATTGCGAATGCATATTATACAGTTCAATTACTACCTCTTTTGTTGAAACAGGTAATGTTATTTCAAAATTGCCATTTGTAGGGTTTGGATAAGCCGTAACTTCATCAAATAATTCGATAGATTTTGAGAAAACTCCTTCACAATCAATTGCAGTTTTAACTTCTACTAAATCTCCATGACTAACATCGACACTAAATAAAGAAGAATTTGTTTCTAAAACTAAATTACCATTTACATACACATAATAAGGCGATGTGCCTTTAGATATTTCAATAGATGCTTTGTTTGATATTATTTCAGCTTTACCCGATACAGTTGTTCCTTCACCAATTTCAACTACATAACATTGTTCATATTCTTCAGAAAGAACTTGAATGCATAAATTATACGTACTCGGCTGTAAATTATCAATAGTTAAACTATCTGTAAAATCATAATTTGAACCGGAAATTGTAGCTGTATAATTGTATGATTCACTCGCTGTAATAATAATTTGACCATTATTTTTATCAGGACAGGTTTCGCTTATTACCTCAATATTGAAGTTATCTTGTGGTAAACTAAATAATGGGCAACCAGTTGCATCTACAATACTGCCTAATTTTGTATTTGGACATAAATCAACATCATTCGTAACACCATCTTTATCATCATCATCACTAATTACCGGAATTCCACATATATCAATACTCCAATTAACTATTTGACCTGTATCTTCTAATTGAGAGTCTACAACTTTCAGTATCCACTCTCCATAAGATTCTTCACCAATAAAATTTGACAATTTGCCTTGAGGAGAAAAAGTTCCTGTATATGGAGGAACTCCTAAATTAATTTGAGTTGTACCACTATCATCAAAAACCGTATTTGTATAATTATCACCATCTCCACCAATATTTGAAGCTAAAATTATTGTTGTTCCTTGCGGACTTGTTAATGTTAACATCAAATCTTCTAACCAAGTATGGCTTATATTTACAGTTAGATCAATATCAGTTACCGTTTTATTATTTGTAATATTAATTTTAGAATTTATCCCTGCTGAATTATTATCGGGAATATTTAATGGTGTATCGGCTGATGAATTAACATCACACGTTTCATTTTCGGTTGTAAAATTAAACACATTAGAATAAGCGCTTTCTCCACAACTATTAATTGCTTTCACTCTCCAAAAATAATTTGTATTTGGCTGTAACATTTCCGGTTCATAATAGTTTACACTTATTTTTGATGCTTCTGTAATATTTGAAAAAGTATTTTCAGCAGCTATTTGTATTTCGTACTCTTCTGCATTAACATCTTCATCCCAAGCAAGCGTATAAGGTTTTAGAATATTTGTCGCATTATTTTCCGGTGAAACCAAATTTGGCGCATTAATATTTGACGAGTAAACATTTAACCCAACCACAGTAGTTTTAGTTGTGGTTGCTGAAGTACCTGTAATAGAAACATTATATTCTCCAACATTAGAATCCGTTATTCCGGAAATTGTCATTACAACATTCGTGTTATTGCTAGTTGCAGTTGTTGGATTGAATGTTACTGTTGTACCTGTAGGATTTCCTGTAGCTGAAAATGCCGTCTGTTCATTAAACTCTAAAAACGTATTGTATGTAAAAGAATAGTTTACGGTATTTGGAGTACATACTTTTTGATTACTTACATCAAAATTCATTATAAATTCTGATGCTTGAACATCAATATTTGTTAAATTCATTGAATAAAAAATATTACCCACACTTTCTATTTTAATTCTTCCTGAATTTGTAGTATTATTAGGCACAACAATCTCATGAGAACCATCATTTGAAACATTTGAAGCTAAAACTATCGGAAAAGTTTCCCCTCCATCTGTAGAAAAAAGGATATTTACATACGAACAATTAATAGGAGATGTGTTTGTATTTGCAACATCCCAAGTTATTGTTTTTGCTGTTCCGGCATCCCAGGTTTCAGTTGTGTTTTGTGAAGTTACTTTAAATGGTCCCGCATTGGCTACAAAAGTTAATAGAGTTTCTTCACTTGCGGTTTGTCCACCTTCAGAATTATTGTCTCTAACAGTTACTCCAAAAGACATTGTTCTTCCTACTGAAGGCAAAACTTCCCACTCATCAGTTAATTTTCCTGCAATTACAGTGTTCAAACTAGGAAAATATCTTTTTGGCGATACCGTGGGCAATACCGATCTAAATGCTGGTCCTTCAGTAGCAGTTGAAACTAAAGGTACTGGAGTTATCTCGGTATCTAACTGCTCCCAAGTATATGTTAAATCATCTCCATTAACATCTGATGCTGTAGCTTCTAAAACAAATGGTGTAGAAATTGGAATTGTATAATTAGGCAATGTGTTAACCGTTGGAGCATTATTTCCTGTAGTAGTTATTGCTCCACAGGTACCGCTTCCTAATGTAATGTTTGTCCATATTTCTTTTATACTAACTAAATGAAAATAATCATCTGATTGTATTTGTACGTTTTGTGGAGAACAAATACCTGCATAAGCCATTAATGTTGAGCCACTACCCGGTTCAACTGCGGTTGCATCATTCCTGTTACCTCCGCCACAATTTCCGGCATCTCCGTTAAAAGTGTGATGGGCTCCAAATTGGTGTCCCATTTCGTGTGCAACATAATCAATATCATATGCATCTCCTATAGGATTACTTGAGCCTGTAATTCCTCTTGCTTTACCATTAGTACAAGGAGAATTTATTTGAGCTAAACCTCCTCCTCCGGTACTAAATGTATGTCCAATATCATAATTTGAAAAACCAATATATGTATCAATAACTGTTTGGCTTTCATCAATTAACACTTCGCCATCGTCATTTGTAAAACCATCAGTATCGGCATTTAAAAAAATTATATCTGTATTGTTAGCTACCAATTCCATTGTTATGGAAAGATCTCTTTCATAAATACCATTAACTCTGGTCATAGTTACATTTATAGCCGATAATACAGCGGCTTTTTTAACTGCATCAGTTGCTGTTGCGTTAACTCCTTGATAAGACAAATGATATTGTGAATATTCTCCAGTTGTAGCAATGGCCAATCTAAACTTTCTTAATTTTCCATCATTAACATCTCCTGCTCTTTCACTTACATTTGTACTATTTGTTTTTGTAGTTTCGGAAGTATTTATTTCATCAAACTTACATTCAAAAGGTTCTGTTAAAGGCAAATTTTTCTTTGAGTAAATTATGTAAGATTCTTTGCTTTCGGTATATGGATCAATATAAACCGTTCCTTTAGAACTTTGTAAAACCATAGCGTGTAACCCTAATGAAGTAACACTAAATCTAATTACAGAACTTGGATTGTCAATACCTTTCCCAACGTAAGATCTAATATTTGGATATTTTTTCTGAAGGCTTTCCTCCATAATTGAAGCTTCAAAAATTTGGTATTTTTCTAAAACACCTTCTTCATTAGGAAAAGTTAATACAGTTCCTGATTTAAATGATTTACCATTATTTCTTAAAGGAGCATTTTTTAACTTATTTTTAAAAGAATTGAGGTTTAAATGAAATATTTCAAATTTATCAGGTGTTGTTTTTCTTTTGATTTTTTTTGGAGAATTTTTCTCATAAGCATCTGATTTTTTCCAAAATTCATCTTCCTTTTGTGCGTTTACAGATAAAATTATTGAAAATAAAAACAGGCTAAAAGCGAAATATTTTTTACAGTACAACCTCATAAATTACATAACTGTTGAATGTTGTTAATATCACAAATATATATTATAAAATTTTCTTTACAATTATAATACCATTATTAATTAATTAATCATCAACTTAGTTTTAATTAAAAAAAGTATTTTTGCCCATTAATTGAACCAAGTAATATTTTCAATTTTGAAAATTTATACCAACTTATCCAACTATAAATCAAACAATGGTACCTTTATAACTATTGGTACTTTTGACGGTGTTCATATTGGACATCAAAAAGTAATTCAAAATCTAATACAAAGTGCAAATAAAAACAGCGCTACTTCAGTGTTGTTAACTTTTTTTCCACATCCAAGAATGGTGTTACAGAAAGATGTTGAAATTAAACTCATAAATACTATTGACGAACGTATTAAATTACTTAAAAAAACCGGAGTTGAAACACTTGTAATCCATGAATTTAATGAAGAATTCGCAAAACAATCTGCTTTAGACTTTGTTAGAAATATTTTAGTAAATAAATTAAATGTTTCAAGATTAATTATTGGATACGATCATCATTTTGGTAAAAATAGAGAAGGTAATTTTGAACAATTGGAAGATTATGGACATACATACGATTTTACGGTTGAAGAAATTTCGAAACAAGACATTAACAATATTGCCGTAAGTTCAACCAAAATTAGAAAAGCTGTTGAAAATGGAGAAATTGAGAAAGCCAACAGTTATTTAGGTTACTATTTTATGCTTACCGGAAATGTGGTTAAAGGTAAAAATTTAGGTGAAAAAATAGGATTTCCTACAGCTAATTTATTTATAAAAGAAGCCTATAAATTAATACCAAAAACAGGTGCTTATATTGTTAAATCTGAAATTGACAATAAAACTATTTTTGGGATGATGAACATTGGTTACAGACCTACAGTAAGTGGAAACCATCAAACTATTGAAATTCATTTTTTTGATTTCAATAAAAACTTATATGGTAAAGAAATTCAGATTGACGTGCTTCATTTTTTACGTGAAGAACAAAAATTTAAATCTATTAACGATTTAAAAAATCAATTAAGTAAAGATAAATTAAAATCGATAGAATTTATAAATGGCATTTCTTTTGAATGATAAAAAAACGTAAATTCAGCATATGAAAAAATTAATATTTCTTTTGTTTATATTTTTTATCTCTTGTAAATCGCCTTTTATGGTTAGCGAACCTATTTTTAAAAACAGTAATAGTTGTCCGGAAAATGGCAACTGTACAATTGAGTTAATTCCAAATAAATCTATAAGTTTTAAAAAAGATAAATTTGGAATTGCATATCCTGAAATTATTGAAGGCGGAAAAACGATTTTAAAATACACTTATAAAAAAAATCCTGTAAATAATACTGAAGATAGTAATTATACTGAACTGATTTATGCTGAATTTGACAAAGAAATTACTGAAATTGAATTAATTAACGAGCAACTGCAAAATATTAAATTATACTTTGGTCGTTTATGTTATTGCAAAGGCGAAACAGGTTATTTTCCTATAAAAAATGGGAAACTTAAACTTACAAAACCTTCAAAAAATACTGTAGAAATTAATTTCGATTTTAAAATTAAAGAAGTTCCCCAAATTGTATCCAAAATAAATGAAACCTTTTTATTAAAATCAACCCAAAGTAATTAGCTTCTTTTAACCGCAATTTATTAAATTTGCCCATTAACTAAAGGATAACAAACAATGTTACAAGTAGCGTTTATTAGAGAAAATAAAGAAACTGTTTTAAAAGGTTTAGCAAAACGGAATTTTAAAAATGCCGAAGAAGTTGTAAGTAATACGCTTTTGGCTGATGAAGAAAGAAGGGCAATTCAAACAGAATTGGATACTATTTTGGCTGAATCTAATAAATTATCGAAAGATATTGGTCAGTTATTCAAGTCTGGTGAAACTCAAAAAGCTCAAATTTTAAAACAAAAAACACTTCAGTTAAAAGAAAAATCAAAAGATTTAACTGAGAGTCTTCAAAATAAAGCTGCTGAATTACAAGAACTGTTATATCAAATTCCGAACGTACCTAATGAGATTGTACCTGCAGGTTCTTCTGAAGAAGATAACGAAACTGTTTATCAAGAAGGAGACATTCCTGTATTACACGAAGGTGCTTTACCACATTGGGAACTCGCAAAAAAATATGATATTATTGATTTTGAACTTGGCAATAAAATAACCGGAGCAGGTTTTCCTGTTTACAAAGGTAAAGGAGCAAAATTACAAAGAGCTTTAATCAATTATTTTTTAGATAAAAATACATCTGCAGGTTATGATGAAGTACAAGTTCCTTTAATGGTTAATGAGGAATCTGGTTACGGTACCGGGCAATTACCCGATAAAGAAGGACAAATGTATCATGTTACTGAAGATAACTTATATTTAATTCCAACTGCAGAAGTTCCTGTAACTAATATTTACCGCGATGTTATTTTACAAGAAAATGACTTCCCTATTTGTAAAACAGGTTATACACCTTGTTTTAGACGCGAAGCAGGTTCTTATGGAGCGCATGTGCGAGGTTTAAATCGTTTACACCAGTTTGATAAAGTTGAAATTGTGCGTATAGAACACCCTAATAATTCTTATGCTGCTTTAGATAGTATGGTAAATCACGTTAAAGGAATTTTACAAGAATTAAAATTACCTTACAGAATTTTACGTTTATGTGGCGGCGATATAGGTTTTACCTCTGCCCTAACATACGATTTTGAAGTGTTTTCAACTGCACAAGATCGTTGGTTAGAAATTAGTTCTGTTTCTAACTTCGAAACATTTCAGGCAAACCGATTAAAACTTCGGTTTAAAAATAGTGAAGGAAAAACCGAATTGGCACATACACTTAACGGAAGCTCATTAGCATTACCAAGAGTACTTGCCGGTTTATTGGAAAATTGCCAAACACCTGAAGGAATTAAAATTCCTGAAGTTTTAGTGCCGTATTGTGGTTTTGAATTAATTAGCAATAACTAATTGCATTTGTTTTTTGTAATAATTCATTTCAATCAAAGCATCAAAATAAGCATGTAACTGACCGTTTTGCATAAACTTTAATGATTTCTTTTTTGCAGTTTCGTATTGTTTAATTAGCTCTTTCATTTTAGTAAAATTTAGTTGTTTTTATAATGTTAAGACAAATTGTGTGCCATTTTGTAACAGCACTTGTTTCAAAATAAACTTTATTTATAAAAACTTTAACACTTGTTTAGCTATATTTGATAGCATTAAAAATGAAAAAATGAAAAAATTTATTTTCATAGTACTTTGCTTTTTTTCTTTAAATATCTGTGCTCAAGAAGCTCAATTGGCATATCAATATTTTAGAAATGGAGAATACAAAAAAGCAGCATCTATTTATGAAAGTTTATTTCAAAAGCATTCTTACAACACCTCTTATTTAAGCTATTTAATAGATTGTTATCAGCAATTAGAAAAATATACAGAAGTAGAAACATTAATACAAAAACAATTAGAAGAATATCCTGAACAAAAACAATTATATATTGAATTGGGTTATAACTTTCAACTGCAACACCAAAAAGAAAAAGCCATTCCTTATTATGAAAAAGCACTAAAAGCCATTGATAACAGTTCAAATATAGGTTATTTAATAGGAAAAACTTTTCAAGATAATCACTTACTTGATTATGCAATTTTGGCTTATAAAAAAACAATGGAACTAAAGCCTAACTCTAATTACAATCTTCAAATTGCTTATATATATGGCGAAAAATCAGAAATTGATAATATGCTAAATACTTATTTGGATATGGTTGAAATAAATGACAATTATCTTTCAGCAATTAAAACTTATATAGGAAGGTATATTACTGATGATTCTGAAAATGAAAATAATATTTTACTTAAAAAATTACTTATAAAACGTTCTCTAAACAATCCTAAAAATAGTTGGAATAATTTATTAAGCTGGTTATTTATTCAACAAAAAGAATACGACAAAGCGTTAATTCAAGAAAAAGCATTGTATAAACGCAATTTAAACGATTTAACAGGTTTAATTGAATTAGGTGAAATTGCTTTTGAAAACAACGATTTTATAACAACCAAAAATTGTTTTAATTATATTATTGAAAACACTAATAATATTGAAATTTTATTAAAAGCAAAATTATATTTACTTGAAATTGATATTAAAAACAATGCCGATGTTTCACTTCTTGAAAATCAATTTCAACAATTGTTTGATCAATATGGTATAAATAAAAATACTATAACTATTCAGGCTATTTATGCGGAATTTTTAGCCTTCAAAAAAAATGATCCCGAAAAAGCGATTTCAATTTTAAAAAACGCCCTAAAATTACCTGTTAACGAATTTCAAAATGGCTATTTAAAAACTAAACTTGCTGATATTTTGGTGTTTACAAACAAATTTAGCAGTGCTTTAATTTATTACACACAAGTTCAAAATAATTTAAAAAATCACACTATTGGGCAAACTGCTCGATTTAAAATTGCACAAACATCTTATTTTAAAGGAGACTTTGATTGGGCGCAATCTCAACTCAAAGTATTAAAAAATTCTACATCGCAACTTATTGCTAACGATGCTTTAGATTTAAATTTACTTATAACTGACAATGTTGTAAAAGACAGCCTAAAAACTGCCTTAAAAAAATATGCCGTTGCCGATTTACTTTCGTATCAAAATAAAAATCAGCAAGCAATTGATACATTACAACTTATTTTAAACAAATTTAAAGGTCATCCAATTGAAGATGAAGCTCTTTTTAAACAAGCTCAATTATTTGAAAAAATGAACGCTTTTGAAAAAGCCGAATATAACTATTTACAAATCGTAAAAATTAATAAAGATGATATTTTGGTTGATGATGCTATTTATTGTTTAGCAGAATTGTATGTAAACAAGTTCAATAATACAGAAAAAGCAAAAGAATACTATCAAAAAATAATATTCGAATATCCATCAAGTATTTATTTGGTTGATGCTCGTAAAAAATACAGAAAACTTAGAGGAGATTTAATAAATTAATTATGTATATCTATAATGAAACTATAAATATCGACGAATCTGTACATAAAGTATGGCTAAAATGGATGAAAGAAAAACATATACCAAATATGCTTTCAACAGGTAAATTTAGCAAAGCTAAAATGAGTCAGGTACTGGTAAATGAAGAAATGGGAGGCATAACATATTCCGTACAATACACAACCGACAGTATTGAAACTTTACAACAATATTATTTAGAAGATGCTAAAAAATTACAGGAAGAAAGTTTACTTCTTTTTAAAGATAAATTTGTTGTTTTTAACACCGAATTAAAAGTAATTAGCGAACAATTTAGTATGGCTTCGAAAAATTAAAATATATGAGCGTAAAAGCAAAAAAACACCTTGGACAACATTTTTTAAAAGATGAATTAATTGCACAAAAAATTGCGGATAGTTTAACTGAAAATGGCTATAAAAATGTATTGGAAATTGGACCGGGAATGGGTGTTTTAACTAAATATTTGCTTAAAAAAAATCTTAAAACCTATGTCATTGAAATAGATACAGAATCTGTTGATTATTTAAAAGCACATTATTTAAATTTAGCAGACAGAATAATTTCAAAAGATTTTTTAAAAATAAACCTTACCGATTATTTTGATGATGAACCCATTGCAATTATTGGAAATTTTCCCTATAATATTTCTTCTCAAATTGTATTTAAAACTCTGGAAAACAGAGATCAAATTCCTGAATTTTCAGGAATGTTCCAAAAAGAAGTTGCTATGCGCATAGCCGAAAAGGAAGGCAGTAAAACCTACGGAATTTTATCAGTTCTCACTCAGGCTTTTTATAATGTAGAATATCTATTTACCGTTCCACCAACAGTATTCAATCCACCTCCTAAAGTAGATTCTGGCGTTATACGGTTAATCAGAAAAAAAAATTACACCTTACCTGTTGATGAAAAATTATTTTATAAAGTTGTAAAAACCGCTTTTAATCAACGTAGAAAAACATTGCGTAACAGTTTAAAAACATTGAATTTATCCGATAATTTAAGAGAAGATACTATCTTTGCGAAACGTCCGGAACAATTATCGGTAACAGAATTCATTAATCTTACAGCTAAAATAGAAAAGGATGCCATTTGAAATTACCAAAGAATACATTCAAGAAATTCAGGAATTTATAGAACAATCTAACAATAAAGCTATTTTAGATTTATTGGAAGAGGTTCATTATGCTGATATTGCTGAAATTATTGAAGATCTTGAAACTGAAGAAGGTATCTATTTAATTAAATTATTAGATAGTGATAAAACCTCTGACGTAATTACAGAGCTGGATGAAGATACTCGTGAAAAAATTTTAAAAGGACTTTCATCAAAAGAAATTGCCGATGAGTTAAATGAATTAGACACCGATGACGCTGCCGATATTATTGCTGAACTTTCTGAAGAACAGAAAGAAGAAGTAATTTCTCACATAGAAGATGTTGAACACGCCAAAGAAATTGTAGAACTTTTACGTTATGATGAAGATACTGCCGGTGGTTTAATGGCAAAAGAATTGGTGAAAGTAAATGAAAATTGGAATGTACTAACTTGTGTTAAAGAAATGAGAGCTCAGGCAGAAGAAGTTACAAGAGTACATTCAATTTATGTTGTTGATGATAATGAAAAATTAAAAGGAAGATTGTCATTAAAAGATTTACTTACTACCTCAACAAGAACAGCAATTAAAGATGTTTTTATTAAACAGGTAGATTATGTAAATGTACACGATAAAGCAGAAGATGTAGCCAGAGTAATGCAAAAGTACGACCTTGAAGCTATCCCTGTGGTTGATGAAATGGGACGTTTAGTAGGAAGAATTACTATTGATGATATTGTTGATGTAATTAAGGAAGAAGCTGAAAAAGATTACCAACTGGCTGCAGGTATTTCGCAAGACGTTGAAGCCGATGATACCATTTGGGAACTTACTAAAGCGCGTTTACCTTGGTTAATTTTAGCGCTATTTGGTGGTTTTGTAAGTGTTTCTATCTTAGGAGGATTTGAAACTGCAATGGAGAAATTTCCTGAACTTTTTTATTTCACCCCATTAATTGCTGCTATGGCAGGAAATGTTGGTGTACAATCATCAGCAATTGTTGTTCAAGGTTTAGCAAATGACAGTTTAAGAGGTTCTTTATGGAAACGGCTTTTAAAAGAAGTTTCTTTAAGTTTATTAAACGGATTAGTACTTTCCGCTATTTTAATGTCTATTGGTATGTATTTTTTAGGTTTTGATTATAAACTTGGGTTAACCATTGCCTTAGCTTTAATAGCCGTAATCATCATAGCATCCATTATTGGCACTTTTGTACCAATAATTTTAGATAAAAGAGGTATTGATCCTGCATTAGCTACCGGACCATTTATTACAACAAGCAATGATATTTTTGGAATATTGATTTATTTTTTAATCGCTAAATTAATTTTAGGATTTTAATAGTTGAATTTTTTAAACAAATCCCAAAGTACAACACCTGCACTTACTGAAATATTTAAAGAATGTTTTGTGCCAAATTGTGGAATTTCAATACAATAATCTGAAGCTGAAACTACTTTTTGCTGAACACCTTTAACTTCATTTCCAAAAACAACTGCATATTTTTGATTAGGTTGAATCTTAAAATCTTGCAACATTGTACTGTTATCAGCTTGTTCTATCGCAATAACTTTTAACTTTTCAACTTTTAACTTTTCAACTAAAGCTACCGTATCTTCTACATATTCCCAATCAACAGATTCTGTGGCGCCCAAAGCTGTTTTATGAATTTCTTTATGTGGCGGTTGCGCTGTAATTCCACACAAATAAATCTTTTCTATTAAAAAAGCATCACTTGTTCTAAAAACCGAACCAATATTGTTTAAACTTCTAATATTATCAAGCACAACAATTAATGGAATTTTATCAGTTTGCTTAAACTCTTCAACATTTAACCTGCCTAATTCGCTATTCTTTAATTTTCTCATTATTTTTTATATATCCGCAATAAAACATAAAGTAAACGTCACCCTGAACTTGTTTCAGGGTCGCATTAATTTTAACATTATGAGATGCTGAAACAAGTTCAGCATGACGATAATTTAATTATTACTAATTACTGATATTCTACTATTATTCTTTAATTTTCTCATAATTATTGCCTAATTGTTGAAAGGTATAACTGTTAAATCTTTCAATCATTAATTTTTTCAATCTTTCAATATAAAATGTAACTTCGCAAAACTAACTTAATTTCCTAAAAAATTGGCAGCAAAAACCAAGAAAGTAACTCCTTTAATGAAACAATATAATGCAATTAAGGTAAAATATCCTGATGCAATGTTATTATTTAGAGTAGGAGATTTTTACGAAACTTTTGGTGAAGATGCCAAAAAAGCAGCACAAGTTTTAGGAATCATTTTAACCAAACGCGGTGCCGGAAGTGAAACCGAAACTGCTTTGGCCGGTTTCCCTCATCATTCGTTAAATACCTATTTGCCAAAGCTGGTAAAAGCCGGTATGCGTGTTGCTATTTGCGATCAGTTAGAAGATCCAAAAATGACAAAAACCATTGTAAAACGTGGTGTAACAGAATTAGTAACTCCCGGAGTTGCTTTAAATGATGAAGTTTTACAATCGAAAACCAATAACTTTTTAGCAGCAATCCACTTTGGTAAAAAACAAATCGGGATTTCATTTTTAGATGTTTCAACAGGTGAATTTTTAACCGCTCAAGGAAATAGTGAACATATTGATAAATTACTGCAAAACTTTAACCCGAGTGAAGTTTTAGTTCAGAAACAATACAAATCGAAATTTTCTGAATTATTTGGTGATCGCTTTTATACTTTTTATTTAGAAGATTGGCTTTTTCAATCGGAATATGCCTACGAAACACTTACCAGTCATTTTAAAGTAAAAACACTAAAAGGTTTTGGAGTTGATGATTTAAATGAAGGCATTATAGCTTCCGGAGCTGTATTGTATTATCTTTCTGAAACACAACACAATCAATTAGAGCATATTTCAGTAATTAACCGAATTGCAGAAGATAATTATGTGTGGATGGACAGGTTTACCGTTAGAAATCTTGAATTATACAATTCAACTTCAGTAAATGCAGTAACACTTTTAGATGTTATTGATAAAACCATTTCGCCTATGGGCGGAAGGATGCTAAAACGTTGGTTGGCATTACCTTTAAAAGATATCAATCGTATAAAAAATAGACACGATATAGTTAAATATTTAATTGATAATGATGCCTTTTTTGAATTGGCAACCTATCAAATTAAGCAAATTAGCGATATTGAACGTTTGGTATCAAAAGTTGCCACAGGAAAGGTAAATCCACGAGAAGTTGTTTTGTTAAAAAATTCACTGAACGCCATCATTCCTATAAAAGAAGCTGCGGAAAATAGTGATAATGAATCGTTAAAATTAATTGGCGAACAACTGCAAAGTTGTATCACACTTCGCGAAAAAATTACCAAAACGTTAAACGAAGATGCCCCGGTAAATATCAATAAAGGAAATACGATTTCAAATGGTATTTCTAACGAATTAGATGAGCTTCGTGCTATTTCAACTTCAGGAAAAGAGTATTTAGACAGTATGTTGGCTCGTGAAACGGAACGTACTGGAATATCATCATTAAAAATAGCTTTTAACAACGTTTTTGGCTACTATATTGAAGTTAGAAATACACATAAAAACAAAGTTCCTTCAGATTGGATTCGTAAGCAAACATTGGTAAGTGCTGAACGATATATTACTGAAGAATTAAAAGAATACGAAACCAAAATTTTAGGTGCCGAAGAAAAAATTTCTTCCCTAGAAAATGAACTTTTTGCTGAATTGATTAGCTCTTTGTTGGATTATATTCAACCTATTCAATTAAATGCACAATTAATTGCTCAAATTGATTGCTTGTGCTCTTTTGCCGAAGTTGCTAAAAACAACAATTACGTGCGTCCGCAATTGGATGAAACAACCGATTTAGAAATTAAAAACGGACGCCATCCTGTTATTGAAAAACAATTGCCAATTGGCGAAGAATACATTGCCAACGATTTGGTTTTAAACCGAAATCAACAGCAAATTATTATGATTACCGGTCCTAATATGAGTGGTAAATCGGCTATTTTACGCCAAACAGCTTTAATTGTTCTACTAGCCCAAATGGGAAGTTATGTGCCAGCTCAAAATGCTCGAATCGGAATAGTTGATAAAATATTTACGCGTGTTGGTGCCAGTGATAATATTTCTATGGGAGAATCAACTTTTATGGTTGAAATGAACGAAACTGCAAGTATTTTAAATAATATTTCTGAAAGAAGTTTAGTGTTGCTGGATGAAATTGGTCGAGGAACAAGTACGTATGATGGTATTTCAATTGCTTGGGCTATTGCTGAATATTTACACGAACATCCTTCAAAATCAAAAACATTGTTTGCTACACATTACCACGAATTAAATGATATGACCAATACTTTTGAGCGTATTAAAAACTTTAACGTTGCGGTAAAAGAATTAAAAAATAAGGTTATTTTTTTACGAAAATTAGTGCCCGGTGGTAGTGAACACAGCTTTGGAATTTATGTAGCAAAATTAGCCGGCATGCCAACTTCGGTTGTTCATAGAGCATCGAAAATGCTAAAGCAGTTAGAGAAAAATCATACAAACACCGATGTAAAAGAAACTTTAAAAAATGCGCAGGAAGAAGAAATGCAACTGAGCTTTTTTAAATTGGACGATCCGCTATTGGAAGATATAAAAGAAGAAATTCTTACCACAAATATTGATACTCTAACGCCAATCGAAGCCTTAATGAAATTGAATGAGATTAAGCGGATGCTTACTAAAAAAAGCTAATTTTCTGAAATTAAAGTTAAAAAAACAATCAATATTAGTAATGATGCTTTTTTAATTATCTTTGTACTCTAAATAATTTACTTATGTTTTTATTTATTAGTGGTCCTGAAATTTTTGTAGTACTGGTAATTACAGTAATGCTTTTTGGTGCTGATAAATTACCTGAAATTGCTCGCGGTTTAGGAAAAGGAATGCGTCAAATTAAAGATGCTACCAACGATATTAAACGAGAAATAAAAAATAGCGCCGAAAAAAATGATATTGATGTTGATGTTGCTGCTAAGGTAAGAGACGAGCTCAGCAAAGTAAAAGATAACTTTGAAGAAATTACTGATCCTGTTAAAAAAATAAAAAACACTGTTATTGATGAAATAACCGGACCTGTTAAGAGAAACAAATAGTTTTGGAATTTTTGCATTCACTTATTGAATACGATAAACAATTACTCCTTTTTTTACACTCAAAAGGATCTGTAACCTGGGATATTTTTTGGCTTTTTATAACAAATCCTTTAAATTGGATTCCGCTGTTCTTTTTACTTTTTTATTTAGTGTACACCATCTATGATTTCAAAAAAACATTTTTTATATGTTTATTAACCTTTATTGCAGGATTTTTATCATTAACAACTGTAAATATCATCAAAAACTTTATCCAAAGAAAAAGGCCTATTAATGATGAATCAATAAATGAAACTCTTCGAATTTTAATTGAACAAAACGATTTTAGCTTTGTTTCCGGACATTCAACAGTTTCTTTTACAATTGCTTTTATTTCATTTTGGATATTGAAAAAAAATTATAAATATGCTTTTTTAATTTTCTTATTTCCAATTCTTTTTGCTTACAGTAGAATTTATTTAGCAGCTCATTATCCTATAGATATTTTAGTTGGAATGCTTTTAGGTTATATTTTTGCATTCATTTTTTACCGGTTAATTAAAAAATTGATTCTGAAACAAAAAACTACTTAACTCTGGTAATTGACAAACCCTCACAAATTGGAATTGAAATAATAAACATTAAAAATAGTTCTCTTTTTTAAGCTCTTAAAACTGTAAATCAACAAATTACTTATCTTATTTCAAATTTTTTTTCTTTTAGTCCTCTATAAAAAACATTTTCCGATCTAATTTTTTACTTTTAAGGTTTATACTTAATAATCATATTTTAAATATTTAAAATATATGCCAAAACTTATCAATAAGGAATTATTAAATAAACTCATTGCATTTCGTAAAATGCTCCATGCAAACCCTGAAGTTTCAGGAAAAGAGTACAATACTGCCAGCAATGTTACTCAATTTTTAAAAACCTGCTCTCCAACCAAAATAGTAGAAAATATTGGAGGAACTGGAATTGTGGCTGTTTTTGACAGCGAAAAACCAGGAAAATCAGTTATGTTTAGGGCTGAATTAGATGCTCTTCCAATTCAAGAAATAAACACTTTTCAACATCGCTCAAAAATTAATGGCATATCACACAAATGTGGACATGATGGGCATACTACTGTTTTACTGGGATTAGCCAAATTATTATCTGAACAAAAACCCAAAAACGGAAAAATATTTTTATTATTTCAACCTGCTGAAGAAGACGGAGAAGGCGCAAAAGCAATTTTTTCAGATCCTAAATTTAAAACTCTAAAACCCGATTATATTTTTGCTTTTCACAACCTTCCCGGATATCCTTTAAATCAAATTGTTGTAAAAAACAATTCATTTACTGCCGCTGTAAAAAGTATTATCATTAAAATTAACGGTAAAACTGCGCATGCTGCAGAGCCCGAAAATGGTTTAAATCCGGCACTCGCAATTGCAGATATTTTAAAGGAAACTGCCAAACTTTCAAATAATGATCCCAACAGAGATGATTTTACATTAATAACTCCTGTGCATATTGAAATGGGTGAAATTGCTTATGGAATCTCTGCAGGTTATGGTGAAGTTAGACTAACTATTCGTGCTTGGGATGAATATACTATGGAAAAATTAGCAACAGCAGTAATTGATTGTATTGAAAAAACTGCAGCCAATTATAATATACGTATTACTTATTCATGGACACATGAGTTTTATGCAAATCAGAATTATGCTGCTGCTGTTGATATTATTAAAGAAGCGGCAAAAGATTTGAAATTTGATATTTGCGAACGAAAATTTCCATTTAAATGGGGAGAGGATTTTGGTTTATTTACACAAAGTTTTAAAGGTGCCATGTTTGGTATTGGTTCAGGAGAAAAGAGCCCGGCACTACATAATCCTGATTATGATTTCCCAGATGATATTTTACCTACTGCAATTCAATTATTTTATCAAATTAGCTTACATCTTTTATAATGAAAATACTGCATACATCATATATTGAAATAAGTAAATCGGCGTTAGAACATAATCTTCAATTTTTAAAAAATTTTATAGGTAGTAATGTGCAAATATCTTCTGTCGTAAAAGGAAATGCTTATGGTCATGGACTTGAAGTATTTGTTCCCATTGCAGAAAATTGTGGTATCAATCATTTTTCTGTATTTAGTGCAGACGAGGCTTTACGTGTTCTTAAATCAAGCACTAAAAAAAGTACAATTATGATTATGGGTTACATTGATAATGAACAGTTGGAATGGGCCATTGAAAATAATATTGAATTTTATGTATTTGAACTTGATCGTTTAGAAAAAACACTTCAAGCAGCCAAAAGGGTTGGAAAAATAGCAAAACTTCATATAGAAGTTGAAACTGGAATGAATAGAACCGGATTTACTTTTGACCAAATTCCAGCTGTACTGCAATTTCTAAAAAATAATAGTTCTCATTTGTGTTTTAAAGGTCTTTGCACTCATTTTGCAGGAGCAGAAAGTATTGCCAATTACTATCGAATAAAAAAGCAACAACAACTTTTTAAAAAAGTAGTGAAAAAAGTGGCTTTAGCAGGGTTAAATCCTGAGCAAAAACATACCGCTTGTTCAGCTGCAGCATTACGTTATCCAAAATTTCAACTAGATATGGTAAGATTTGGAATTATTCAATATGGATTTTTTCCCAATAAAGAAATTTTAATTGAATATTTAACTAAAAATAAAGAAACAGAAAATCCGTTAAAACGACTCATTTCCTGGAAAAGCAGCGTTATGGATGTTAATAAAGTAAAGACTGGAGAATTTATTGGTTACGGCACCTCTTATCTTGCCAATTCAAATTTAAAAATAGCAACAATACCGGTTGGCTACAGTCATGGTTTTAGTAGAAATCTAAGCAATCAAGGTATTGTATTAATTAACGGTCAGCGAGTGAATGTAATTGGTACAGTAAATATGAATATGATAACCGTTGATGTTACACAATTAAATACAATTAAAAAAGGTGACGAAGTGGTACTAATTGGAAAACAGGGCGATTTAGAAATAAGTGTTTCATCATTTAGTGAATTTAGTGAACAGTTAAATTATGAATTACTTACAAGATTACCTTCAAATTTACCTAGATTAGTAGTTGATTAGTATATTTTTTTTGCAAAATCTTGCCAAGTGGATAAAAAGAAAATATATTAAAAGCACTATCTCATAAACTGTGTAAATAAAAATATCGGGGGTTGCAACCCCCGATATTTTTTTGTTTAATTTTAAACTTTTATACAGTCATGAAGAAAGAAGATTTATTAAGTAATGATTTTCTGAAGCAGTTTACATCGGGCGAAGAGCTCAATGATTTTCTAAAACAGATTCAGAAACGTGGTATTGAAAAGATGCTTGAAGGCGAGCTTGACAGCCATTTAGGCTATGATAAGCACCAGAAGTCAGACAATTCCAATGCCCGCAATGGTTTTACAGAAAAGAAGCTGCGCACTTCTCTTGGAGAAAGCAAGATACAGGTTCCCCGAGACCGTGACGCTTCGTTTAATCCCATGATCGTTCCCAAA
>NZ_JAAZUI010000089.1 GCF_012524075.1 Lutibacter sp. B1 | reverse complement strand
CCGTTTATAATCAATGCTTAGGTTTGGTCAAGTCGAGAAGTTTTCGCATTTTTATACAGCAGATTTTCCTAGCGGAAAATCAGCCGCGTACTTTAACGCACTGAATCATACACAAACACGTTGGCAACAAGCTAAAAAAAACCGAGAATGAACAAAGAGAAATGGAATGAAATAGCATATTTACTGTCTGAAAATTTACCGACAGATTTAAGCGAAACCGATTTTGGGCAAAAAGTTATCCAAGCTTTGAGAATTTTAGACTGGAAAGAATATAAAGGCGAAATCGAAAAAGAACATTCACTTCAATTTGGTTCAGTAAATAAATTAAGACCTGACTTCATCATTAAATCCGAAGATAAGAGATTATTCGTGATTGAAATTAAACTCCCGAGCATTCCAATAAATTCAAATTTTCAGCGTCAGTTATTTTCTTATATGCGACAATTAAAACTCGAATACGGAATTTTAATTGGACAAGGAATTCAAATCTTTTATGATGGAAATCTAATAAATCAAGATGACCCTATTTTACTCGAAACCATACAATTGAAACCAGATAACGAAAAAGGAGAAAAATTCGTTGAGCTATTCAGTAAAGAAAGTTACAGCACAGAATTATTAAAATCTTTCACACTAAACTCTCTGAAAAAAATAAACCGAAAAGAAGACCACAAAAAACTGACAGAAAAAATATTATCCGAAAATTATAAAGAAAAAATTTCGGAATTAATAAAGCAAGATTTTTTAAACGAATATGATGGAGAATTAATAGATTCTGTTCTCAAAGAATTAAAAATTGAGATTAAGAGAAAACATTCAGAAATAACTCAAACGGAATTACCTAAAAGCCAATTCAGAGAACCGAAAAACATTGATTATTCAAATGGAATTTTGCCAATTGGATTAAATCCATCATCAGAATCGGAATTTAAACGCAGACTTTTATTGACTAAAACGGCATATATCACGACATTTTATAAAAATGGAACATCTAAACAAAAAGTTTGGAATGCTAACAGATTTAGAGAAACTTCGGGAGTTTTAGGAAATTTAAGGTCAAGACCAGAATTCAGAAATGGAGAATGGCAAAAACTCGGAATTGAAAAAGTTTTAGTTTCGATTGACAAATAGAAATCGGAAAGAAAAGCCAGTTGCCAACACCGTATAAAATTAATTGCTTGGTTCTAGCCTACTTACGAAAATCCTCGCGGATTTTCTATTCGGTTTGTATTTGCTAAATTAGGTGCTTGAAACACGCAACTAATCTTATACAAACCCGTTGGGTAAAATGGGGGAATTTCAGCCTGAAATTCCTAATTTGAGTTTTATGAGTTTAAAATCTCAAACTGTCTGAGACACGAGCCGAAAAAATTACTGAGATAAAAAAGTTTGAAAACTACTTC
>NZ_JAAZUI010000088.1 GCF_012524075.1 Lutibacter sp. B1 | reverse complement strand
AATGTACAGGGCGGTTTCAGTGTAGATTACCAAACAGCAGATGGTACAGCGATAGCAGAGGATGATTATCAATCACAATCAGGTACGCTAACCTTTACAGGCACTACCGAAGAGAGTCATCCAATTACAGTTTCAATAGCAGATGATACTTTGATAGAACCGACCGAGCGTTTGTATGTGAATTTGAGTAATTTGAGCACTACGCTGATTGGTATCAATGATTCACAAGGAGAGATAACTATTGAGGACAATGACGGAGGTGCAGGCAATGGACTAACCATCAGTGACATTACGGTTAACGAAGGTGATGGTACAGCGACAGTTCAAGTAACCTTAACAGGCAATGTACAGGGAGGTTTCAGTGTAGATTACCAAACTGCAGATGGTACAGCGATAGCTGAGGGAGATTATCAATCACAATCAGCAACACTAACCTTTACAGGAGATACAGGAGAGACCAAAGAGATAGAAGTTTTAATCAACGATGATGCTTTGATAGAACCAACCGAGCGTTTGTATGTAAACTTGAGTAATTTAAGCACGACACTGATAGGTATCAATGATTCACAAGGAGAGATAACTATTGAGGACAATGACGGAGGTGCAGGCAATGGACTCACCATCAGTGATATTACGGTTAACGAAGGTGATGGTACAGCGACAGTTCAAGTAACCTTAACAGGCAATGTACAGGGAGGTTTCAGTGTAGATTACCAAACAGCAGACGGTACAGCGATAGCAGAGGATGATTATCAATCACAATCAGCAACACTAACTTTTACAGGAGATACAGGAGAGACCAAAGAGATAGAAGTTTCAATAGCAGATGATACTTTGATAGAACCGACCGAGCGTTTGTATGTAAACTTGAGTAATTTAAGCACGACGCTGATTGGTATCAATGATTCACAAGGAGAGATAACTATTGAGGACAATGACGGAGGTGCAGGCAATGGACTCACCATCAGTGACATTACGGTTAACGAAGGTGATGGTACAGCGACAGTTCAAGTAACCTTAACAGGCAATGTACAGGGCGGTTTCAGTGTAGATTACCAAACAGCAGACGGTACAGCGATAGCACCGGATGATTATACAGTACAATCAGCAACACTAACTTTTACAGGAGATACAGGAGAGACCAAAGAGATAGAAGTTTCAATAGCAGATGATACTTTGATAGAACCGACCGAGCGTTTGTATGTGAATTTGAGTAATTTAAGCACGATGCTGATAGGTATCAATGATTCACAAGGAGAGATAACTATTGAGGACAATGACGGCGGTGCAGGCAATGGACTCACCATCAGTGACATTACGGTTAACGAAGGTGATGGTACAGCGACAGTTCAAGTAACCTTAACAGGCAATGTACAGGGCGGTTTCAGTGTAGATTACCAAAC
>NZ_JAAZUI010000087.1 GCF_012524075.1 Lutibacter sp. B1 | reverse complement strand
TAATTGGATGACTCTCTTCGGTAGTGCCTGTAAAGGTTAGCGTACCTGATTGTGATTGATAATCATCCTCTGCTATCGCTGTACCATCTGCTGTTTGGTAATCTACACTGAAACCGCCCTGTACATTGCCTGTTAAGGTTACTTGAACTGTCGCTGTACCATCACCTTCATTGACCGTAATGTCACTAATGGTTAGTCCATTGCCTGTACCTCCGTCATTGTCGGTGATAGTTATCTCTCCTTGTGAATCATTAATACCTATCAGTGTCGTGGATAAATTACTCAAGTTTACATACAAATGCTCGGTTGGTTCTATCAAAGTATCATCTGCTATTGAAACTGTAATTGGATGACTCTCTTCGGTAGTGCCTGCAAAGGTTAGCGTACCTGATTGTGATTGATAATCTTCCTCAGCTATCGCTGTACCATCTGCAGTTTGGTAATCTACAGTAAAACCTCCCTGTACATTGCCTGTTAAGGTTACTTGAACTGTCGCTGTACCATCGCCTTCGTTAACCGTAATATCACTGATGGTGAGTCCATTGTCTGCACCTCCGTCATTGTCCTCAATAGTTATCTCTCCTTGTGAATCATTGATACCTATCAGCGTAGTAGATAAATTACTCAAGTTTACATACAAACGCTCGGTCGGTTCTATCAAAGTATCATCTGCTATTGAAACTGTAATTGGATGACTCTCTTCGGTAGTGCCTGCAAAGGTTAGCGTACCTGATTGTGATTGATAATCTCCCTCAGCTATTGCTGTACCGTCTGCTGTTTGGTAATCTACACTGAAACCTCCCTGTACATTGCCTGTTAAGGTTACTTGAACTGTCGCTGTACCATCATCTTCATTAACCGTAATGTCACTGATGGTGAGTCCATTGTCTGCACCTCCGTCATTGTCCTCAATAGTTATCTCTCCTTGTGAATCATTGATACCTATCAGCGTCGTGGATACATTACTCAAGTTCACATACAAACGCTCGGTTGGTTCTATCAAAGTATCATCGTTGATTAAAACTTCTATCTCTTTGGTCTCTCCTGTATCTCCTATAAAAGTTAGCGTACCTGATTGTGATTGATAATCATCCGGTGCTATCGCTGTACCATCTGCAGTTTGGTAATCTACAGTAAAACCTCCCTGTACATTGCCTGTTAAGGTTACTTGAACTGTCGCTGTACCATCACCTTCGTTAACCGTCATATCACTGATGGTCAGTCCCTTGTCTGCACCTCCGTCATTGTCCTCAATAGTTATCTCTCCTTGTGAATCATTAATACCAATCAGCGTCGTGCTCAAATTACTCAAGTTCACATACAAACTCTCAGTCGGTTCTATCAAAGTATCATCTGCTATTGAAACTGTAATTGGATGACTCTCTCCGGTATCTCCTGTAAAAGTTAGTGTTGCTGATTGTGCTGTAT
>NZ_JAAZUI010000086.1 GCF_012524075.1 Lutibacter sp. B1 | reverse complement strand
CAGTTTGAGTCGAAACTTCCATAAATGTCTCTTTCATTAGTATTTTAAAAATTGTACTTAATCCTATCTTTAATGAGTCCGAAAATGTCTATTTGGAACCCAAAAGGCTGATCATATTAAATACAACGGTCTCGTATAACCGTCAGTTACGGGATTAAAGTTAATAATTTTCGGTTTAGCACTGACGTTAGCAATTCCGAGTGGATTCGGACGTAGTCGAATCCGCCGTAATTGCGGTTATACATTGTTGTGCAACGTATTTTTTTCAATTTCCCGTTATTTTGTTGTATTCAATTTCCAAATCGGTCAGTTCATTTTCGTCTATGGAAAGATGCTTACAAATTCGCTCACGATTGTAATTTAATTCCCGTAATTGTAAAACCGCATTAAAATCCGCTATAATTTTTTGTTCCGATGTTTCGTCAAATTCCATTTCGTCAGTTATGTCAGTTAATAAATTCCATTTGTCTTTATATTCTGCCAATTTTCCTTTCATAATTCTCTTTTCTTTTTTGAAAGTACTTACTAATGGTTCGCAAATTTTCTGACTTGGTACAATGAAAATATCAGGATGTGAGTCCAAATCCTCAAATTTGTTGTTATAAATTACAAAAACTAAAAAATGATTTTCTTTCGGTACTACATTATTCACAACAAGTGACGAATATCCGCGTACAGATTTTACGTCAATCGAAAGTGTTTCTCCGTTTTCTTTAATCACCCTTATGTCGACACTTTTTTTGTTTCCTTGACTAATATATGCTTCCAAATCAAGTCGATATAATTTAGATAATATCAAATATTCACTTGCAATTCCTGTATTAAATGTATTCGCTCTCATTTTTGGTCATATGTTGCACAACGTGATTGTATAAGCCAAGTTGCGTTTTTGTGTTACAATTTTTCTGTGTTAAAAATAATAAAATTAGAAATAAGAAACATTCTATTTTACGAAATTTAGCAATTTGGTTTATACGCTGTTGGCTGTAGTTTTTAATCGTTAATATTTTCTATCAGTTTACGTTTTTCTTTAACAAGATTTGTTCTTTTCTCTCCAATCTGTTCTGTTTTTAAAATACTTTCAATTTCGATGAATTTATTAGCAAAAGCATAAAATTTTTCAGTAGTAATAAAATTCTCTAACCAGTCAGCAAAATCAATTAACTCGTTTTGGTCTTTTGAATAAATCAATTGTTCAACTAAACTCGAATATTCCCAATTTGAATTCTCAGATTTATCAAAGTCAAGTAATTCTTTGTTTAAAAATTTGTCAATCAAATACGTGTTGGAGTAAAATGTTTCCATAGCCTTTTTCTCAGCCTGTTTATATACTCTATTAAAAACCAAATAAAATCGTTATTTTTTCAACTCATTTTTCTTGGGTCAATACAAATATGGTTCATATCATATGGTTTACGACTTTGGATGACACCATAGACTGTTCTTAGCA
>NZ_JAAZUI010000085.1 GCF_012524075.1 Lutibacter sp. B1 | reverse complement strand
TATTCATTGTCTTGTCGTGGGTTGGGAAAGGGCAAGCTCTTTTGGTTTTTCAGCGTTGGATTTTAGCGTTGGCAAAAACCAAATGTGCTTGACCGAGCGTTGGCTTTTTTCAGTATGCCGCACAACGTCTCGGCTATGAGTAGTTGCGTGTTTAGCACGTAACTTTGCAAGTACACACCAACCTGAAAATCCTCGCGGATTTTCAGAAGTAGGCGTGAATTAGCAATTACTTATAGCCATTGTTGTACAGCGTTTTTTTATTCAATTGGTATGCAAAAGTCAACAATAGCTTTTCTTTGAGGATGCTCATTAAAATTGTTATGATAAATCTCAAAAGGTTCTCTGTCAGCTTTTTTATATCCATTTTCGTTCATCCAAACAAATAGTCCTGTCCAAGATTTTTCAAATTCGTTCAAACCTATTTCGAAGCTACCAACTATAAATTTTCCTGGTTCGATTGAAGTCAGTCCAATTTCTACATCTGTTTCTACAGGTTTGTTTAACAAGATTGAAGCACTCATTCTAACTTTATTGGCCTCTGTTACTTTAAAACTGTCGTGATAAATTGTTATCATTTTAGTTTGGTCGTTCATTAATCCTTTTGGCGTTGCCCATTGCATCAATTTTCCATAGGCGCTTTCAAGATTTTGTGAACCGATACTTGACACGTAAGCCAAATCCATTTTTGGCATTTCTTTGATTTCAATTTTTGCGTTCATTTTTATCCAATTTTTAAGATTATTAATGACGCAAATGTATTTTTCATAGTCAGGATATTCTTGTCCGTTCTTGCTTTTGAGTTGACGAATCTTGCTATGTCGATTTGGATTTTGCTTTTTAAATTCGGTCGGGCTTATTCCAAAATACTTTTTAAAAGTTCTTGAAAATGAAGAGTTATCACTATAACCAAATTTATGGGCAATTTCGGTTGTCGAAATGTTTTTGTGCAACAAATCCAATGCTGATTTTTCGATTCTTCGTCTTGTAATATATTCATTTAGTGTTTCTCCCGTAATGAATTTAAAAATTCGATGAAAGTGGAATGGTGAAAAAAAAGCAATTTCCGAAATTGTATTTAGAGACAAGTCCGATTCCAAGTTTTCGTCAATAAACTCAAAAACTCTGTTGATTCGATTTTTATAATCAGCTTGTATTTGTTTATCAGTTACGGTCATTTTTCAAATGCTGTACAACGGGTTAGGCTATGTTGTCGTTGTGGAAAAATCAGCAAGATTTTTCCGCCATAGCAGTTATGTTAGTAAATATACGAGGATTTTCTGAAAAAGAAAATCCGCCACAATGCAATATAGCCATTGTTGGGCTTTCGTACTTTATTTTATATCGTTTTCTAATTTATTTGGATCTTGTCTTGTGTCAAAAACAGTAATAATCTCAATTTCTTCTCTTTCAAATTTTATTCTGTAATAGAAAGTAGTCTGTTTTGTTACAACACATTTAAAAAGACCTTTAA
>NZ_JAAZUI010000084.1 GCF_012524075.1 Lutibacter sp. B1 | reverse complement strand
CGTTGTAAAACATATTTAAGGATAAAACAGAATTAAAACAAAATTTTAGAAAGAGAAACAAATATTTGTATCTTTGTGAAAGTGGAAAAAATAGGAGAAATAGAAATTCGTGTAGTTGGAAAGTCAGGAAATGATGAGTTAAGTCCTGAAAATTACGATATAAAGCATATTGCAGCAATCCTGCAAAATGTGGAGGATTTATTATATCCAAATAACAAAAAGGATAGACCTATAATTACTTATGACATAAAAGAAGGTTCTGTTAAACATATTTTTAAAACGACTATACAAACAATAATTGGTTTTAGTGCTGTATTATCTCAAGTACAATCGAATAATTCTATTGACTTTTTAGAATTAAAAACGGCGAGAGCACTTGAAAACATCCAAAACTTATCTCGTCAAAAAAACTATGAGTTTCAAATAAAAACTTCTTTAAAAGAAGACTATGAATTAGTAATAAACCCATCAACTAAATTTTTCAGAACAGAAAATATTTGGGCTGATGCTGAACTTTATTTTTATGGTATTTTAAAAGATGCTGGAGGTAAAAGTAAAGCTAATATACATCTTGACACCGATGATTATGGCTATTTATCAATAGAAACTGGAGAGGAATTTTTAAAGCAACGCGAAGAAAATCTTTTATATAAAACATTTGGTGTTAGAGTAAAAGGAAAACAGAATATTGATACTGGTGAAATTGACACAAAGTCTCTTAAACTTTTAGAATTAATAAATTACAGTCCAAAATTTGATAGTGATTATTTGAATAGTTTAATTCAAAAAGCAAAAAAGAATTGGAAAGAAATTAATCCAGATGAATGGCTATTAAATTTGAGAGGAAATTATGAAGCATAGTGTTCTCCTTGATACAAGTTTTTTCATAAGGTTACTTAATGATGAAGACCCTCTTCATAAAAATGCAATTGGATATTATAAATATTTTTTGGAAAATGAGATTATACTTAAAGTCTCAACTATTTCAATTGCTGAATACTGTGTTCTTGGTACATTAGATGATTTACCTCTAAATAATATTCAAATTCTTCCATTTAATCTTAAGCAAGCTGAAAGAACTGGAGAATTTGCAAAAGTCTTATTTTCCGAAAATAAAATCAGTTTTGAAAAATTATCTCCAAGAGCAATAATTCCAAATGACTCTAAACTTTTTGCACAAGCTGATTTAGATAAAGAAATAACTCATTTTGTGACGTCAGATGTTAGATCTAAAACTACATTGAAAATGTTGAAAAATGGAATTAATCCCAAGTTTGATATAATTAGTATTGAAATTCCATATACAGAAACTTTTGGAATTTTAGATTTATAAAAAATACGTTTTACAACATCGCATATAGCAAATTGCTTAATTCTTGTAAAAAGGAAAATTTTAGTACATTTAAACTAATTAAGAAATAGTGGAAAATTGCGTTTTCAAATCCGTAACTTGCCATATTCAAACCCGTTAGCA
>NZ_JAAZUI010000083.1 GCF_012524075.1 Lutibacter sp. B1 | reverse complement strand
ATTCTAGTTTGAATAAGTTTTCATTTTCTCTATATACTTCATCAATTATTTTTCTAAGTCCAATTGGTATTTTCTTTTTCATTTTTAGCAATTACAGGTAACGGTTTAGGCTATGTTGTCGTTGTGGAAAAATCGGCAAGATTTTTCCGCCATAGCAATAACTTTAGTAAATATACGAGGATTTTCTGAAAAAGAAAATCCGCCACAATGCAATATAGCCATTGTTAGCATATTTAGCGACACGTTCTGCTGAGCATTGAATTTTTCTATTATCTGAGATTTATCAAACATACTTATTTTTCTCATTTAGCTTTTTCTCCGTTGTTATTTTCACGTTTTACAGGAAAAACTTTGAAATTTCTCAATTTATTGGCAATTATTCATTTTAAAGATATTCGTATTCGTTGCTCAAAATCTTAACCGTTTCAATGCTCAATTCCGGTAGAGTGGAAGTCAATCTGGAATTTTTCAGGTTTGTACATATTTTTCATTCAAAGCAAATTCATTCCGATTCAATTCTCATACCTTTTTGAGTATAAATCACTCAGAAATTTCTCGATTTAGTACAATTTTTTCAGTAAAAACTCAATTCTTTCTGTTTTCATTACTCAAATCTGACCGCTACAATTTTCACTCCGAAATATTGCTAAAAATCATAGTTTTCAATTAACTTTTTCAACTTTAATTTTTCTGACCAAAACTCAGTCGAGCTATTTATGCTAACGGTTTAGGCTATGTTGTCGTTGTGGAAAAATCAGCAAGATTTTTCCGCCATAGCAGTTATGTTAGTAAATATACGAGGATTTTCTGAAAAAGAAAATCCGCCACAATGCAATATAGCCATTGTTAGCATATTTAGCGACACGTTCTGCTGAGCATTGAATTTTTCTATTATCTGAGATTTATCAAACATACTAATTTTTTTTATTTAGCTTTTTCTCCACTATAATTTTCACGTTTTAAAGGAAAAATTTTGAAATTTCTCAATTTATTGGCAATTATTCATTTTAAAGATATTCGGATTCATTGCTCAAAATCTTAACCGTTTCAATTCTCAATTCCGGTAGAGTGGAAGTCAATCTGGAATTTTTCAGGTTTGTACATATTTTTCATTCAAAACAAATTCATTTCGATTCAATTCTCATACTTTTTTGAGTATAAATCACTCAGAAATTTCTCGGTTTAGTACAATTTTTTCAGTAAAAACTCAATTCTTTCCGCTTTCATTGCTCAAATCTGACCGCTACAATTTTCATTCCGAAATATTGCTAAAAATCATAGTTTTTAATTAACTTTTTCAACTTTAATTTTTCTGACCAAAACTCAGTTGAGCTATTTATGCTAACGGTTTAGGCTAGGAAAAGTTGCGAATTTGAAAACGTACTTTTCCGCTGTTTGTTTTGTTGTTTAAATTTAGTTTAATTTTTCTATTTAGCATAAAGAAGCAATTTTTTTTAGCCATTGTTAGCCAAAGTA
>NZ_JAAZUI010000082.1 GCF_012524075.1 Lutibacter sp. B1 | reverse complement strand
AACAATGTATAACCGCAATTACGGCGGATTCGACTACGTCCGAATCCACTCGGAATTGCTAACGCCAGTTCTTAACCGAAAATTATTAACTTTAATCCCGCAACTGACGGTTATACGAGACCGTTGGGTAAAATGGTTAACCACACTGAATAAATAATAAAATTTTGAATTTAAAATAAAAAAATCATAAATTATTTTGACAACCTTTTTTTATTTATATATTTGTATCAAAGAAAATAATTGCTATCATTTCTCTTTTTAAAATGTATAATTATAATAAAAGTGGTATAGGTTTCAGATGTGGAAATGATTTACCTAAATTAAAGGAAGCTAATAAAAATTTAGATGATGATAAAACTTTTGTTGCTAAAGTAAGTTATGATTATGAAAATGGATATGTTATTTATCAATTTAATCAAATAAATTGGGATGAATTATAATTTCATCAAAAATAAAGGCGGAGCTTTATACTCCGCCTTTATTTTTATATTTTTTACATCTTGTATCAGTATTTCTAAAATAATTATTGGATTTAAAAATCCTACTGTTATAACAATAGAGGAATTAAAAGGTATTAGAAACCAAATATTTAATGATGATATAGGTGATTATTATTACAAGGAAGGTATCAAAGATTCGATTTTTCTTAATAAAATTTTAAGCTTATCATTTAGTGGAAATTTGAATATATATAACAAGGATAAAAAAAAAATATTCTTTAAAAATTCAACTTGTATAAATGATGATTTAGAAATAATTAATAAAAATATAGATTCTTTAATTTATGTATCCAACGATATACTTGATGATAAAATTAAAAATTTAATGAATCTAAATTTAAATGAACCCAATAAAATATCTAATTTTAAGAATTATGATTATTATATAATTTATTATTGGAGTTCATTTATGAATAAAAAAAATTTAATAAAAAATGAATTTAAATTCTTAGAACAAAATTTTAACTCAGAGAATTGTAAAATTATCCGAATAAATTGTGATTTTTTAGATATATGGAATCTTGAAAAAGGAAAAAAAATAAAACTTAAATTTAAAAGAGATAATGACGATTACTATGATGTATCATTTAAATCAATTCCTTGGAAGTAAGGTATATTATTAATTCATGAATTTTAGCTCTTATTTCAATTTAGTATGAGAAGATGAACATTTAAGTCTCTATAATTGTTATTAAATAAGAGAACTTTTTAGATATTAAAAAAATCTTTAATTAAATGTTATGCCATTAAATACCACTTTACCCAACAATGTGCATAAAAAATTGCTTAATTAGAAATTTAGAATAATTCTAAAGTAAAAAATGTTTAAATTTATAATCGAAAAATTGCTAAAATAAACCGCAACTTTTCATGCACCGAGCCGTTGGGTAAAATGGGGGAATTTCAGCCTGAAATTCCTAATTTGAGTTTTATGAGTTTAAAATCTCAAACTGTCTGAGACACGAGCCGAAAAAATTACTGAGATAAAAAAGTTTGAAAACTACTTC
>NZ_JAAZUI010000081.1 GCF_012524075.1 Lutibacter sp. B1 | reverse complement strand
AAGGGACTTCCCTAAAGGAACAGATTTTAACCTCATTGACGAAAAACAGCTCTTAAAACTCGAACATAAACTAAACAACAAACCCAGAAAAATCATTGGGTATAAAACTCCTAAAGAAGTATTGGAATCTGAATTAAAAAACGTAGCTTAGTAACTATTAAAAATTAAAACGCTTTGTTGCGTTACAACATTGAATGCAAGAATATGACAAAAAGAAAAGCTATAAGTAAAAAGATTAGATTTGAAGTTTTTAAAAGAGACAGTTTTACTTGCCAATATTGTGGAAAGAAAGCACCAGAAATTGTCCTTAATATTGACCATATCGAACCTGTGAAAGAAGGTGGAAATAATGAGTTATTTAACCTAATAACAAGTTGTTTTGATTGCAATAACGGAAAAAGAGCTAGAAAGTTAAATGATAATTCCGTTTTGACTAAACAACGAGACCAACTTGAAATAATTCAACAAAGAAAAGAACAAATTGAATTAATGCTTGAGTGGAAAAAATCTTTAGAAAATGTTGAAGTAGATTATATTCAAATAATTATAGATTATATTAATAGTAAAATTAAACCAAATACGCTCAATGAAAATGGAAAAACCAATGTTGTTGGGTGGTTGAAAACTTTTAAAGTTGAGGAAATTTTAGAGGCTATTGATATTTCCGCAGAAAAAAACTTGAAATATTATACTGAAGAAATATATCAAGAAAGTATTGAGATTTTTATGTCAAAAATTGGCGGAATCTTACGTGGAAAAAGGATGAAACCTATTCAACAGAGAATTGCTTACATTAATGGCATTGGGAGAAATAAAATGTATGATTGGGAAAATGTTACTGCAAAAATATTACTTAATAAATACACAAAATTATTAGAAAATTATGGATGGGAAGAAATTCAAATATTGGAATATTTAGATAGAGAAATTCAGCCTTTTACAATAGAATCAAAAAATTGGACTAATTGGAAAAATCAAATTGAAAATTGGATTTTAAATGTTAATCAATGGGAAAGAGATGATGAAATTGAATTTAATGAATTCATTTCCGAAAATGAAGAGAAAATAAGTATAGACGAGAAAATTATATTAGATTTTAATTTTATCCAAGATAATTTACAAGTTTTAATCTTCTTTGGCAGTTTGTTTCCAGAATTTAATGAAAATAAATTTAAAACTGACTATTATGAATTGATAACTTCTTTTTTCAATTTTATGAGAGAAAATTATATAAAATTGATATTTTAGAAAAATTCAACTTTTCAGAATTAAAATTAAATAAAAGAGATTCAGAAAAAATAATGAAAAAACAAGAGAAGAACATAATAAATGCCTGCTTGTAACAACTCATAAAATTTATGCTTACATTTAAACTAAATAACAAACCGACAAACATCCAACTAACGATTTGCTACAACCGAAAAATCTCCGATTTTCCAGTCGCACAAATCTTATAAAAGCCCGTTGTATTTAATATGATCAGCCTTTTGGGTTCCAAATAGACATTTTCGGACTCATTAAAGATAGGATTAAGTACAATTTTTAAAATACTAATGAAAGAGACATTTATGGAAGTTTCGACTCAAACTG
>NZ_JAAZUI010000080.1 GCF_012524075.1 Lutibacter sp. B1 | reverse complement strand
AACTTGTTTGTGTATGATTTCGTTGCGTGATTTAAGCACTAAAGTTAGCAAATAAATTACAGATAGAAAGTCCGCGAGGACTTTCGTAAGTAAGCTATAACTAGCAATGAATTATACACGTTGTTACCCATTGTTATTGTAATCGTTTAAAAAATTCTTTCTTGGTAAATGGAAATTTAATATTCAATTTATTTCTTTTTAGAATTATTTTTCTCTCTACACTTCTAGTTGTTGCATTTGAATAATGAAAATCAAAAATAAAATTAATATTAGATAATTCGCACATATTCACTAAATCAATTGAACTTGAACTCGACACTATATATCTTTCAAAAAGATAATAAAATGTATCGTTAATTATATTGTTTTCCTTTTCATAAACATATTTAGACGATGAAGTATTTTTATATTCTCTTTCTATGTACAAATTCAAATCATTATTTTCTATTCTTGGAAAAACAACATCAGTAAAATTTTCACTTTTAAAAACACCACCTTTAAAAGTGCTTTCATCGTATTTGCCTTTATTTAGTAAGAATTTCATAGAAGAAAGTAAAAACTCTCTATTAGTTTTTACCATTTCCTCTTCCCATTCTTTTTTAGATAATTCTTTTTCAGGTTTTTCTTTTTTAACTTCTGTGCTTTTAGCATTATTAGAATGACTATTAATTGGATTTCTATATGTTACTTTTGGAACATACATTAAAAAAATTTCATTATCTGTACTTAATGATAATAATATTTCATAATGTAAAGATTTCCATTCAGAAACTCTTTTTGATGATGAATTGGGTTCTCCATATTTTTTTTTGATTTCAGAACCTAAATTCTCAAATTTCTTTTTTGCAGTTTCTTCTTTTTGAAAACCTATTAAATTTTCAAACTTATCTGCCAAAATTATAAATGAGATTTGCCCTTTTAGGTCAAACACTACACGTTCAGTTAACTTTAAATGACTTAAAAAATGTTTCTCTGTACTTACTTGTGACATTTCAACTGGCACAAACCCATCAATAGCGAATTGATTAATAGCTTCTTGAAGGAAACCGAAATCAGAATAAGTTTTAGTTAAATCGATATTTAGAAAAGTATAATAATCATTTTTATTTTCTCTAATTATAAGTTTATCACCATCCAATTGAAAACTTCCTAATTTTGAAATTGCACTTTGTCCTAAAAGTAAAGGTGCATTTAATTGGTGAACAATACTTGCTTCAACATTTTCTAAAATATATCCATCAATATTAATTTCTTTGAGTATAATTTTAGTTCCTTCTTCTATTTCTCCATTTGCAATTTTATATTTTACGGTTCCTTTTACATCTTCATCATTCAGCAATCCCTGTTTTATTAGAAATTTAGCTTCGGTAAGTGATATTGACACGTCTGATGCTCCTGTGTCAAATATGAATTTCATTGGTATTCCATTCACTTTGCAAGGGATGGTATAGATTCCATTTTCATAATTCATTTCAATTACTTTTTGTGAAAATAGATTGTTAATTGAGATTGAAAACAAGGTAATTAGAAGCAGATATTTTCTCATTTTGAATTTTTGTTGTGAGTTTCGTTTTAATAATGGGTAACGGTTTAGG
>NZ_JAAZUI010000007.1 GCF_012524075.1 Lutibacter sp. B1 | reverse complement strand
CTCGCCTTCAAGCATCTTTTCAATACCACGTTTCTGAATCTGTTTTAGAAAATCATTGAGCTCTTCGCCCGATGTAAACTGCTTCAGAAAATCATTACTTAATAAATCTTCTTTCTTCATGACTGTAGAAAAGTTTAAAATTAAACAAAAAAATATCGGGGGTTGCAACCCCCGATATTTTTATTTACACAGTTTATGAGATAGTGCTGCACGCTTTTTTATTTTAACTGATGATTTTATCTCGAATTATTTCAATTTCTTTTTAACCTCAACTTCATGGTATGCTTCTATAACATCTCCAATTTGTATATCATTGTAATTTTTTATTTGTAAACCACAGTCATAACCTTTTGCTACTTCTTTCACATCATCTTTAAATCGTTTTAATGATGTAAGTTCTCCTGAATAAATAACTACACTATCTCTAATAATTCTTATTTTAGAATTTCTAAATATTTTACCACTTATAACCATACAACCGGCAATATTTCCAACTTTAGAAATTTTATAAACTTCTCGTATCTCAACATTACCCGTAATTTCTTCTTTCATTTCAGGAGATAACATTCCCTCCATCGCATCACGCAAGTCATTAATAGCATCATAAATAATTGAGTATGTTCTAATATCAATTTCTTCATTTTCAGCTAATATTCTTGCATTTCCAGACGGACGTACATTAAATCCAACAATAATCGCATCAGATGCTGAAGCTAATAACACATCAGACTCAGTAATTGCACCAACCCCTTTATGAATTATATTTACTTGAATTTCACCTGTTGAAAGTTTTTGGAATGAATCTGTTAATGCTTCAACAGAACCATCAACATCACCTTTTAGAATTATGTTTAACTCTTTAAAATCACCAAGCGCAATTCTACGACCTATTTCATCTAATGTGATATGTCGTTGAGTTCGAACAGATTGTTCACGCTGTAATTGTGAACGTTTTGCTGCTATTTGCTTAGCTTCTTTTTCATCTTCAAATACATGAAATTTATCACCTGCTTGAGGAGCTCCATCTAAACCAAGAATAGAAACCGGTGTTGAAGGACCAGCTTCTTTCATATTATTTCCTCGTTCATCAAACATAGCTTTTACTTTTCCGCTATGTTTACCTGCCAACATATAATCACCAATTCTTAATGTACCTTCTTGTACTAAAATTGTTGAAACATATCCACGACCTTTATCAAGTAATGCTTCTACAACAGTACCTATAGCATTTTTATTAGGGTTCGCTTTTAAATCTAGCATTTCAGCTTCCAATAAAACTTTCTCAAGTAATTCATCTACACCAAGACCTGTTTTAGCTGAAATATTATGAGATTGTATTTTACCACCCCAATCTTCAACTAATAAATTCATAGCTGACAATTGCTCTTTTATTTTGTCTGGATTAGCATTTGGTTTATCAATTTTATTAATTGCAAAAACAATTGGCACTCCCGCTGCTTGAGCATGACTAATTGCTTCTTTTGTTTGTGGCATAACATCATCATCAGCAGCAATAACAATTATAACCAAATCGGTTACTTGAGCTCCACGAGCACGCATTGCTGTAAATGCTTCGTGACCAGGTGTATCTAAAAAGGCTATTTTTTGACCATTTTTTAATTTTACTCCATAAGCTCCAATATGTTGTGTTATTCCTCCAGATTCACCTGCAATAACATTTTCTTCTCTAATATAATCTAATAATGAAGTTTTACCATGGTCAACATGTCCCATCACCGTAATAATTGGCGCTCTTGTTTCTAATTCTTCTGCTGTATCTACATGTTCTTCAATTGATTCTTCAACCTCAGCTCCAACAAATTCAACCGTATAATCAAATTCTTCAGCAACAATAGTTAAGGTTTCTGCATCTAAACGTTGATTCATTGTTACCATCATTCCTAATGACATACATGCAGAAATAATATTGGTTACTGGTATATCCATCATTGTAGCAATTTCACTAACAGTAACAAACTCTGTTACTTTTAATATTTTGCTTTCAGCTTCTTGTTGCTCAATGTCTTTTTGAGTTTGCTGACGGTGTAAATCTCTTTTATCTCTTCTATATTTAGCTCCTTTTCCTTTTTTAGATTTACCTTGAAGTTTTTCTAAGGTTTCCCTTACTTGTTTTTGTACTTCTGCTTCAGAAGGTTCTTCTTTAATAATAGATTTTCTAACAGGACCACGTTTTTGATTACCTCTATTTGGCCCTCTATTTTGTCCTGCTTCAGCAGGTTTTTTATTAGCAGGAAGTGGTGCTTTTTTTATTCTTCTACGCTTCTTTTTATTTGCGTCAGTTTCTTCTTTTTTAACAACTGGTTCCGGTTTTTTCTTTTTTGGTCTCTCAAATTGTTTTAAATCTATTGTTTTCCCGGTAATTCTTGGCCCTTCTAATTTTTTATATTGTGTTTCTATTGTTGTTGAAACAGGAGTGTCTACTTTTTCTTCTTCAATTGCTTTTACCTCTTCTTTAGGGCTTTCAACTTTTTCTTCTTTTTTAACAACAGGCTCTACAGTTTCTTTAACACTCTCTTTTGGTTTTTCAATTTCTGGTTTTTCAACCTTTACCTCTACCTCTTTTGGTGTTGAAGGTGTTACAACTTCGGTTTTTTCTTTAACAACCTCCTCAACTTTTTCCTCTTTAGTTTCTTCAACAGGCTTTGGTTGTTCAACTTTATCTTTTGGTTTTTCTATTACAACCTCTTCTTTAGGTTCAATATCAATTTTACCAACAGTTTTAATCTCTAATTTTTCAGCTTTGGCTTTAACAACAACTTTTTTAGCTTCTTCCTCAATACGTTGTTTTTCTAACTTTTCTTCAAGAGCTATTCGCAGTGCTTCTTTTTCTTTTCGTTTCTCTTCACTTACCTCTTTAGAAGCTGCTTTTTTACTTCTATCTGTTTGAAAACCATCCAATAATACTTCGTACTCATCTTCAGAAATTTTTGTTGTTGGTCTAGCTTCCACTTCATAACCGTGGCTTGCCAGATGTTCAACAGCTCTATCTAAAGAAATGTTCAATTCTCGTAATACCTTGTTTAGTCTCATTGTTTTGTTTTCAGCCATATATTTTATTTTTAGCCAATTATTGTTGAAATTTCAGATAATTAATCTTCAAATTCTTCTCTTAATATTTTTTGAACCTCTAAAATAGTTTCTTCTTCTAAATCAGTTCTTTTTAAAAGTTCTTTAACATCTTTTTCAAGTACACTACGTGCAGTATCTAAACCAATATTTTTAAATTCTTGAATTACCCAATCTTCAATTTCATCAGAGAATTCGGTTAATTCAACATCATCTTCAGCTTCAACTCCCTCTCGCTGAACATCTAATTCAAATCCTGTTAATTGTGATGCTAAACGAATATTTACTCCGTTTTTACCTATTGCTTTTGAAACTTCTTCCGGTTGTAAGAAAACATCTACTCTTCCTTTTTTACCATCTTCTCTACCTTCTTCTTCATGGATTACCATTGAAACTACTTTGGCAGGACTTAATGCTCTTGCAATGTATAATTGAGTGTTTTTTGTATAATTAATTACATCAATATTTTCATTTCCTAATTCACGAACAATTCCATGAATACGTGATCCTTTCATACCCACACAAGCTCCAACAGGATCAATTCTATCATCATAAGAATCTACAGCTACTTTTGCTTTTTCACCTGGAATTCTTGCAACACCTTCAATGGTAATTAAACCATCAAAAACTTCAGGAATTTCTTGCTCAAATAATTTTTCTAAAAACTCAGGTGCTGTTCTGGACATTATAATTACAGGTTTATTACCTCTTAATTCAACTGTTTTTATAATTCCTCGAACCGAATCTCCTTTTCTAAAATAGTCAGATCTTATTTGCTCACTTTTTGGTAAAACAATTTCATTTCCATCATCATCCAACAAAATTACAGCATTATGACGAATATGGTGCACTTCTGCACTATAAATATCACCTTCTAAATCTTTAAATTGTTTAAACGTATTTGTACTATCATGCTCATGAATTTTAGAGATTAGATTTTGACGTAATGCTAAAATAGCTCTTCTTCCTAAATCTACTAATTTCACTTCTTCAGAAACATCTTCACCAATTTCAAAATCCGGTTCTATTTTACGAGCTTCTGTAAGTTCAATTTCTTCATTTGGATCTTCTACTTCTCCGTCTGCTACAACAATTCTATTTCTCCAAATTTCCATATCTCCTTTATCTGGATTTATAATAATATCAAAATTATCATCAGATCCAAATTTTCTTTTCAAAGCAGCTCTAAACACTTCTTCCAGAATTGCCATTAGAGTAACTCTATCAATATTTTTATCTCCTTTAAATTCTGAAAAAGACTCTATTAATGCTATATTTTCCATGCATTCACTTAATTAAAATATTATTTTCACTTTTGCCTCTAAAACATTTACAAACGGTATTGTTTCTGTTTTAATAACAGTTATTTTTCCTTTTCCTACAGGTTTAGGTTCTCTTGTTTTCCACTCAAGTATAAAATCGTCATCAGTAACTTTTTTTAAAACACCTTCAATTGTAGTATTATCTTGCAGTATAACATTTAATATACGATTGATATTTTTTTTATACTGCCTTTTTAACCTTAAAGGGTGGGAAACATCTGGCGAAGTAACTTCTAACGAAAAATCTTCTTCCTCTCTATCTAAATTATGTTCAATCTCCCTACTAATTCTTATGCACTCTTTTAAAGGCACACCTTTATCTCCATCAACCTCAACATAAATTTTATTATCGGCCAAAAATTGTAAATCTATTAAAAACAACTCTGGGTTTTGTTCAATAGCTTCGTTTGCCAACTTTATTATTCTTTCTTTATCCATCTTGCTATAAAAAGAGGGGACTTAATGTCCCCTCCTATCCTCTAACTATACTAATTCGGTGCAAATATAGTAACATTTTTTTAAATGGTAAAAAAATGATTCTTCTTTTTAAATTTAAATTATTAACTTTACATTTGGCGTTGAAACCTAAATTAAACATGAAAAGTATTTTAGTTCCCATTGATTTTTCAATTCAAGCAGAGTATGCAGCAAAAGTTGCTGCAGATATAGCTAGACAGACCAATTCAAAAATATATCTTTTACATATGCTTGAGCTCCCTACAGGTGTTGTGGACCCTTCTAGCTATGGAGCCTCAAATAATACACCTACAGCTTTATTATTTTTAAAAAGAGCACATGAAAAGTTTGACGACTTTAAAAAGCTTCCTTTTTTAGAAGGTATTGAAGTTGAAGATTCTGTACTATTCCATAAAGCTTATGATGGAATAATTGACGAAAGCAAAAAGAAAAACGTTGATTTGATAGTAATGGGCTCGCAAGGAGCTTCAGGACTTGAAGAAATGTTAGTTGGTTCCAATACTGAAAAAGTTGTTAGAAATTCTGAGGTGCCCGTTCTTGTTATTAAGCAAGAAGTTGATGAATTTAAAGTTGAAAATATTGTTTTTGCTTCTAATTTCAAATATGACAACAGAGTAGCTTTTCAAAAAATTCTTGATTTTGCTTCTTTATTCAATGCAAAACTTCATCTACTTAAAATAAATACAATTCATAATTTTGAAACCACTAAAGAATCTAGTGATGCAATAAGAAACTTTATTAATGATTATGATTTAGGTGACTATACTTTGAATATTTATAATGATGTATCAATTGAATCAGGTATTTTAAATTTCTCAAAACTTATTGATGCTGATGTAATTGTTTTGAATACACATGGAAGACGCGGATTAGCCCACCTATTTAATGGAAGTATTGGAGAAGATTTAGCCAACCATGCAAAATTGCCGGTTGTAACATTTAAGCTTTAACTTATTGTAAATTAATACCATAAAAAAAGCTTCAACTTAAGTTGAAGCTTTTTTGTTGACCCACAAGGACTCGAACCTTGACTGACGGTACCAAAAACCGGAGTGCTACCATTACACCATGGGTCATCAAGCGGGTGCAAATTTAAAGTAAAGTTTTAATTCGGCAAATAATTTTTTAATTTTTTTATCAAATTAACCTTTAACATATCTTTAATACACTAATAATATACCATACTTTTCTTACTTTCAATATTTAAGTTTAATTTTACTAAATTCGCCACGGTTAAAATTTTTTATATGAATTCATTCAATTTTACTAAATGGAACACCCTAATTGGTTGGTTCACTTTTGTTATTGCACTTATAACATATTCACTAACCATTGAGCCTACTGTTAGTTACTGGGACTGTGGAGAATATATTTCAACAGCCGTAAAATTAGAAGTTGGTCACCCACCGGGAGCACCTTTATTTCAAATGCTTGGAGCATTTTTCGCTATGTTTACAAGTGATGTAACTGAAATAGCAAAAATGGTAAACTTTATGTCTGCCTTAGCTAGTGCTTTCACTATCCTTTTCATGTTTTGGACTATAACAGCCTTGGCAAAAAAATTAATAAAAAACTCTGAAAACCTTTCAATAAACACTTCTATTGCTATTTTAGGAAGTGGTTTAGTTGGAGCTTTAACTTATACATTTTCAGATAGTTTTTGGTTTAGCGCAGTTGAAGGAGAGGTATACGCTATGTCATCATTTCTAATGGCACTTCTATTTTGGTTAGGATTGCGTTGGGAAGAAGAAATGGATAATAAGCCTCAAGGTAACAAATGGTTACTGTTAATTAGTTTTGTTGTTGGATTATCTTTTGGAGTACATATTTTATCTCTTTTAGTAATTCCTTCAATAGTATTTTTATACATCTTCAAAAAATACAAAAAATTGAATCTTAAGCAATTCATAATTGCAAATATTGTTGCCATTTTGGTACTTGTTTTCGTGTTTAAAATGCTTTTCCCTTTTACATTAAAATACTTTAGTGCTTTAGAATTATTTTTTGTGAATTCAATAGGACTTCCTTTTAACTCCGGAAGTATAATTGCAGGAATTTTATTAATTGCTTTATTTTATTTTAGCTTAAACTATACTCATAAAAAAGGATATGTTGAAGCTAACACCTTAGTTTTATCTATTTTATTTATTATTATTGGGTTTTCATCATGGTTAATGTTGCCTATTAGAGCCAACGCTGACACTACTATAAATGAAAATAACCCTTCAAGTGCACGTGAATTATTGGCGTATTATAACCGTGAGCAATATGGTGATGCTAATGTTTTTTATGATACTTATTATTCTATAATTTACAATAGAGAAGCTGATAAAAACAATCCTACTAAAGATGACAAACCTAAGTATGAGAAAGACGAAAAATTAGGTAAGTATGTTATTGTAAATAACTATAAAGACGCTCTCCCAAATTGGAGCAGTAAACATAAAGGTATTATTCCGAGGATGGTAAGCACTGACGCTTCTGTTATTAAAAACTACAAAGCAATTGCCGGAATTCCTCAAAATAGTAAAAGAAGACCAACTTTTATTGAAAACATCAAATTTATGGTCGATTTTCAATTCGGTTATATGTATGGCAGGTATTTTATGTGGAATTTTGTTGGAAGGCAAAATGATGAACAAGGACAATTAGATTTACAAAACGGTAATTGGATTAGCGGCATTAAATTTATTGACGAATTACGTTTAGGTCCCCAATCAAATCTTCCTTCCGATGTTAAAAATAACAAAGGTAGAAATACCTATTATTTCCTTCCTTTCATTTTAGGTATAATAGGTCTTGTATTTCATTTTAAAAATGATAAAAAAGACTTTTACACGCTATTACTTTTCTTTGCTTTTACAGGTTTGGCAATTATTTTTTACACAAATCCAAAACCGTTTGAACCGCGTGAACGAGATTATGCTGTAGTTGGTTCGTTTTACATTTTTGCTATTTGGGTAGGATTTGGTGTAATTGCATTATACGAATACTTAAAAAAATATGTCGATAAAAAAATAGTTGCCATTGCAGTTACTTTAATTTCATTAGCAGTGGTTCCTACACTTATGGCTTTTGAAAATTGGGATGATCACGACCGCTCAAACAGATATACTTCCCATTTAAACGCAAAAGCTTATTTAGATTCTTGTGATGAAAATGCTATTTTATTCACCATTGGTGATAATGATACTTTCCCACTTTGGTACATGCAAGAAGTAGAAAATCATAGAACCGATATAAAACTGATAAATACCAGCCTTTTTCAAACAGATTGGTATATAGATCAAATGAAGCGTAAAACCTACAAAGCTGATCCAATACCTTCTCAATTAACTCACGATAAATATAAGTGGGGAACTTTGGATGTTGCTTATTATTTTGCTGAAATTTTTCCTCAGTTAAAAGACTCTGTTGTTGATATTGACTATTTTATGAAATGGATTGAAAGTGATAAAGAAGTTACTTTCTACGATTTAGATGATGATGGGAATCCTGAAAAAATACTTCCTACAAATAAAATTAGAATTCCTGTAGATAAAGAAGCCGTTTTAAAAAATGGAATTGTTGCCCAAAAAGATGCTGATTTAATTGTTCCTTTTATTGATATTGAAGTTGATAATGCTTTATCTAAAAATAGAATATTGATGTTAGATATTTTAGCTAACAATAACTGGGAAAAACCTATTTATTTTACAGGTGGTGCCCAAGCTGATGAAGAATATATTTGGCTAAAAGATTATTTACAACTTGACGGTATGACCTATAAATTTGTACCTATAAAAACTCCTAATGAAGGAAATTTCTTTGAAATGGGCCGAATTAATACAGATATCATGTATGAAAACATAAAGAATTGGGATTGGAGAAATATTACCGATGATAACATTTATTTGGATCCTGAAACTAGAAAAAATTCTGTTACCTACCGCAATAATATGGAACGCTTAGCCAGAACTTTAATTGAAGAAAATAAATTAGATAAAGCGGAAGAAATATTAGATATATCAATAGAAAAAATGCCTGTACATAAATTTGGACATTACAGTATGCTAATTTCTTATGTAGATTTATATTACAGTCTAAATAAAAAAGAAAAAGCTCGAAAATTAGTGTCAGAATTAAAAACCGTACTTCAAGAAAACCTTACATATTACAGTCAGTTTGATGAATCTAATATTGAAAGTGTTTTTGACGAAATAGAACGTAGCTTATTAATGTACGATCAAATAGTGAAAACTACTATTCGTTTTGATGATGAAGATTATGCTACATTAATTAAAGATGAATATGTTACTTACTTAAAGCTATTTGATTTTTTAGTTAGCGAAGAATAATGAAACCTTATTTTATAAAAACTCCAAGTCTAATTAAATTCATTTTTAAAAATTGGATTTGGAGTTTTTCCAATAAAGAAAAAGTTATTTATTTAACTTTTGATGATGGTCCAACCCCTGAAATTACAGGTTGGATATTACATCAACTTAAAAAATACAACGCAAAAGCTACCTTTTTTTGTATTGGTAAAAACATTAATAATTACCCTGATATTTTTAAAAGTATTTTAAATGAAGAACATTCTGTTGGTAACCATACTAGCAATCATTTAAACGGATTAAAAACCAAAAACGGAAAATACCTTGAAAATATTCTACTTGCGGAACAACAAATAGAAACATATTCAAAACCTAAAACTCAAAACTCAAAACTATTTAGACCTCCTTACGGAAAACTTAAACTATCACAAGCAAAAAAAATCAGAAAAAACAACTACAAAATAATTATGTGGGATATTTTAAGTGCCGATTTTGATTTGTCTATTTCAAAAGAAAAATGTTTACAAAATGTAATTGATAAAACGAAAAACGGAAGTATAATAGTTTTTCACGACAGCATAAAAGCAAGCAAAAATCTAAAGTTTGTATTACCAAAAATTTTGGAATATTTCTCTGCGAAGGGGTTTGTTTTTAAAAAAATCGAATAACGTATTTTTATACGTATTGCTGCACAAGACTAATTAATGTATTCGCATCTTGATCTCCGGACTGACGCCATTTCATTTCGCCATCTTTATAGATAATAAATGTAGGATTTCCTTTAATTCTAAGTGCATTTGCTAAAACTTCATTTTTTTCAATATCAATTTTTATCACTTTTGCTTTATCGCCAAGTGCTGCAGCTACATCACGTAAAATACTATGAAAATCATTAGAATTATCTTCCCATTCCGCATAAAAATCAATTAAAACGGGAATATCTGAGCTAATTAATTCTCCAAATTTTGCCATAATTTATATTGTTTTTTTGAACAAAACTTCAAAAAGTAACTATTATATATATACAAATGTAACATTTTTATTTAAAAAAATGGTATCTACTTCTTTTTCAAGGTAATTACAGTAATTTCAGGCCAAATCCCTACTCTTCCCGGAAAAGCTAAAAACCCAAAACCTCTGTTTACATTAATGTAACGTTCCATTGTAGAATAAATACCTGCCCATTGTTTATAAACATACTGAACCGGACTCCATTTAAATCCCGGAATCTCAATACCAAATTGCATTCCGTGAGTATGTCCGCTTAACGTTAAATGATAATTATTCTCATGATTTTTTACTTCATTATCCCAATGAGAAGGGTCGTGACTCATTAAAATTTTAAAATCACCTTTATTTATTTTTAATGATGCCAATGCTAAATCACCTGCTTTTTTGAAACGAGTTCCCCAATTTTCAACACCTACTAGTGCAATTTTATCATTCCCTTTTTCCAAATAAACACTATCATTTAGCAATAAATTGAATCCTATTTTTGGATGAATTTCTTTTATAGCTCTAAAATTTTGTTCTTTTTCTTCGGAAGAATTCCAACGCACATATTCTCCATAATCATGGTTTCCAAGTACCGAATATTTACCATAATTAGCTTTTAATTTGCTGAAATGAGAAATCCACGGATCCATTTCTTCAGCAACATTATTTACAATATCACCGGTAAATAATATAACATCCGATTGTTGTTCATTAATCAAATCAACACCGTATTCAATTTTTTCTTCATTATCAAAACTACCACTATGAATATCTGAAATATGTGTTAGTGTAAATCCGTCAAAAGATTCCGGTAAATCATCAAAAAACAAGGTATGTTTTATCACTTGATAATTGTATTTTCCTTTAACCATTCCGTAAATTATTGATGCAAAAGGTATAGCTGCCAATCCTAAAGCCACTTTACTCACAAATGCCCTTCTTTCAGGAAAAAAACCGGACGTTGTTTGTGTTGAAAAATAATTAACTCCTGTTTTAGTTACTCTAAAAATATCTTCACCAAACAATAGTACTATTGCAGTAATTTTTGGTAAAACCGATAAAAGAAGTAGCCCAAACGCAAGCATCACTGAATGTGATAACCCTTGAGAATTTCTAAAATTTGAAATTTTATAAATAAAATAAATTAAAATAGCTATAGAAAAAAACCAATAAAGTATAATTACAGCTTTATTTTTGGTGACTGTTTTTACACTTTGAAATGCATAAAAATCTATTAATATTATAATTGCACTAAAAATTATCCATCGAAACATTCTAAAAAAATAAATTTTAAAGTAAAAAAGTAAATATACATTATAAGTTATTAAATTGTTTAACAACTTAATTAATGTAATGTTAAAATTGATTTTAGTACTTTTACTCCAATTAAAATTCAACAAAAAAAATAAATGTCAACACAAAAACGCCTTTTTCTTTTAGATGCTTATGCTTTAATTTTCCGTGGCTATTATGCTTTAATAAAAAACCCGAGAATCAATTCAAAAGGAATGGATACTTCTGCAATTTTAGGTTTTACCAATTCTTTATTAGATGTTATTAAACGTGAAAATCCAGACCATTTGGCTGTTGCATTTGATAAAGGTGGTTCTCATAGCAGAAATGAAGCTTTTCCAGAGTACAAATCAAACCGACAAGAAACACCCGAAGCTATTAAAATTGCGGTTCCTTATATTCATAAAATATTAGAAGCTATGCACATTCCTATTATTGAAAAAGAAGGTTTTGAAGCTGATGATTTAATTGGAACACTTGCCAAACAAGCCGAAAAAGAAGGGTATCAAACTTTTATGGTAACGCCTGATAAGGATTTTGCTCAATTGGTTTCAGAAAATATTTTTATGTACAAACCGGCACGCATGGGAAATGGCATTGAAATTTGGGGAATTCCTGAAGTACAAGCAAAATTTGAAGTTGAAAACCCGGAACAAGTAATTGATTATTTAGGAATGATGGGAGATGCGGTTGATAATATTCCCGGCTTACCAGGAGTTGGGGATAAAACAGCCAAAAAATTTATTAAAGAATATGGAAGTATGGAAAATCTTTTAGCAAACACACATGAGCTAAAAGGCAAAATGAAAGAAAAAATTGAAGCAAATAAAGAACTTGGTTTACTTTCAAAAAAACTGGCAACTATTTTATTAGATTGCCCCGTAACTTTTGATGAAAAGGATTACGAATTAAATCATCCTGATTTTGAAAAAACCAACGAAATTTTTAAAGAGTTGGAATTTAGAAGAATTGCCGAAAGTTTAAATAAAATATTCAAACTTCCTGCAGAACCAATTCAAAATAAACAAACTGAAGAAAATACAACTATCAAACAAGCACAACCTACAACTTATCAGCAATTTGATTTATTTTCAACATCTCCAAATTTAACGGAAGAAATTTCTACTTCAGGCTATAATATAGCAGAAAATACAGATCATTTGTATCAATATGTAAATACTCCTCTTTCCAGAAAATTAGTACTCAAAAAATTGTTAGCTCAAAAATCTGTAAGTTTTCATCTTGAAACTTTAAGCACAAATCCGTTTAAAGCCGAACTTGTAGGTATTTCATTTTCATATAGCAAAGGAAAAGGGTATTTTTTAGCAATTCCGGAAAATGAAACACAAGAAATTCTAGAGGAATTTCGCCCGTTTTTTGAAAATGAAACTATTGAAAAAGTTGGATTAGATATTAAATTTTTCACTAAAGTTCTAAGTACTTTTTCTATTCATTTAAAAGGAAATCTATTTGATGTGATATTGGCTCATTATTTGTTAAATCCGGATATGCGTCACGATATGGAAGTACTTTCCGAAACCTATTTAAATTACAAACCTCAAAAATTAGAATCATTAACAGGAAAAAAAGGGAAAAATCAACTTTTATTTACAGAAATTGAACTTATTAAACAAGCTGAATATGTTACTGAAAGTGCCGATTTAATATTTCAATTAAAAGAGATTTTTGAAAATGAATTAGAAAACGCCAACCTTACAAAGCTTTTTACTGAAATTGAAATTCCACTACTTAGCGTATTGGCTTCTATGGAATTAGAAGGTATAAAAATGGATGAATCTTTTTTAAATTCATTATCAGAAAAATTAACTGAAGACATACAAAAATTAGAAGATACCATCTATAAAGAAGCTAACATCGAATTCAATTTAGCTTCACCAAAACAATTGGGAGATGTTTTGTTTGAACATTTAAAATTAGTTGACAAACCTAAAAAAACAAAAACCGGTCAATATGCCACTGGTGAAGAAATTTTATCAAAATTAGCACCTAAACATCAAATTGTGCAAGATATCTTAGAGTGGCGTGGTTTGGTAAAACTAAAAAACACTTATGTTGATGCGTTACCAAACGAAGTAAATCCTCAAACAGGAAGAATTCACACAACTTACAGTCAATCTGTTGCCGCAACAGGAAGATTGAGTTCTAACAATCCGAATTTACAAAATATACCAATTAGAACAGAAAGAGGACGACAAGTAAGAAAAGCTTTTGTACCAAGAAATGAAAATTACACGTTGGTTGCTGCCGATTATTCTCAAATTGAATTACGCATTATTGCTGCTTTAAGTGAAGATGAAAGTATGATTGAATCGTTTAAACGTGGTGAAGATATTCATGCAGCAACAGCTGCGAAAGTTTTTGGAATTCCTTTAAGTAAAGTTACAAGATCACAACGTGGAGATGCAAAAGCGGTAAATTTTGGTATTATTTACGGGCAAGGAGCTTTTACCTTAGCGCAACAACTCAATAAATCAAGAGCAGAAGCCAAAGAACTGATAGACAATTATTACAAAACTTTTCCGAAGTTAAGACAATTTATTGCAAATCAAGTCGCTTCTGCAAGAGAGCAAGGTTTTGTTGAAACTATTTTGGGAAGACGTCGATATTTAAAAAACATCAACTCACAAAATGCCATTGTACGCAGTGCCGATGAAAGAAACGCCGTAAATGCACCCATACAAGGTAGTGCAGCAGATATTATTAAAATTGCAATGATTAACATTCATAAATTATTGCAAAACGGAAATTACAAATCTAAAATGCTGTTGCAGGTTCATGATGAATTAGTGTTTGATATGTATAATGATGAATTAAACATTTTAAAACCTAAAATTAAAGAAGAAATGGAAAACGCTTTTAAACTTTCGGTTCCTTTAACGGTAGATTTAGGTGAAGGAAAAGATTGGTTAGAAGCACATTAAAGATCATTTTATAATATCTAAAAAAATAATTAACTTAGTACAAATTAATTTTAACCTATTAAAAGAAAAAAAATGTTAAAAAAAATTTCACTAACCATTCTTTGTATTTTAACACTTAATACAATACAAGCAAATAAAATTATTAAACCCAACGAAAGTGACTTTAGTGTCCTTGGAAAAAAGAAAATCGATTTTGGCTGTTCTGAATCAGATGCAAAAATTTTTATTAATGGAAAATTATTAGGTAAGGGAAACTTAGAAATTGTAGTGCCATCCAAGGGTTGCATTACAGTAGTTGTAAAAAAAGTTGGTTTTTTAACCGAAAAAATTGAATTCTGTAATAAAAAAGGTATGCCTGCCCCTCCAAAATCTTATTATATGGAATTAAAAAGAGACGATGCATATGATGCTTCTATACAAACCGACATTGCAAATGTTGATATAGAATTGAAATCTACTATCGATAAAGATAAAGCTTGGAAACTTATCAATCAAATTGTTCTTTCTAATATTGATGTAATTGAAATGACAGATAAAGAAACCGGATATTTAAGAACAGCTTGGTCCCTTAAAACTTTCAAACAAAACACAATAAGAACACGTATAATTATTAAACAAACTTCTGATAACCCGTTAATATTTAAAGTTAAATTAGTAAGTGAAGAATCCGGATTAGCCATGACAAGTGTTAAGAGCGATGAACTATATAAAGAATGGGATAGAGTTCTAAGAAGTTATTCAAATGTAATACCTGAACTTCAAGCAAGGATAAAATAAAAAATAACCATATCAAAAAAATAAAAGGGAAGATTTTAAAAATCTTCCCTTTTAAAATATACCTAACTTACTGTTTGTAATATAAATAATAGTTTGTACATTTGCACTCCCTTTTTAGGGAGATAAAATAAATGTTTAACTATAACAAAGAATTTAATTGTGAATACATTAAGTTACAAAACAGTATCAACTAATAAAGAAACCGCAACTAAAGAGTGGTTAGTAGTTGATGCAGACGGTCAAACGTTGGGTCGTCTAGCTTCTAAAATAGCAATGCTAATTAGAGGTAAATACAAACCAAACTATACTCCTCACGTAGATTGTGGAGACAACGTAGTGGTTATCAACGCAGACAAAATTAATTTAACCGGTAAAAAGTGGAATGACAAATCTTATATTCGTCACACTGGCTATCCGGGTGGACAAAGATCGTTAACTGCTTCTGAGATGTTTAAAAAAGATCCAGCTCGTTTAGTTGAAAAAGCGGTTAAAGGAATGTTACCTAAAAATAAATTAGGTAGCGCCTTATTCAGAAATTTATATGTTTATGCAGGTTCTGAGCACAATCAAGCAGCTCAAACACCAAAAGCTATTAACCTTAACGATCTTAGATAATGGATACAATACATAAAATAGGTAGAAGAAAAACAGCAGTTGCTCGTGTTTATGTTTCAGAAGGAAAAGGAAGCATTGTAGTTAATAAAAAAGATTATAAAGACTATTTTACTACTCCAACATTGCAATATAAAATTATGCAAGCATTAAATTTAACTGATAATGCAACAGCATTTGATATTAAAGTAAATGTTTTTGGCGGAGGTGTTACCGGACAAGCAGAAGCTATTCGTTTAGCTATTTCTAGAGCTTTAGTTCAATTAAATGAAGAAAATAGAGCAATACTAAAACCTGAAGGATTACTTACAAGAGATTCCAGAATGGTTGAACGTAAAAAATTCGGTCAAAAGAAAGCAAGAAAAAAATTCCAATTCTCAAAACGTTAATTGTTTTTTACAATTGGTACACCAATCTTTTTGGTGGTTCATTGAAATTAAAATTAAAACAAAGTTGTCGTTGATCAGTCAATGACTGTAAAACGTTTAGCATCCAAATAGGGAAGATCGATTTATCGCTACTTCCCTATTGCTAACTCAACGGAACGTAAACTAAATACAAATGACAAATATTGAAGTTAAAGAATTATTAGATGCAGGTGTACACTTTGGTCACCTGACTAGAAAATGGGATCCAAACATGGCTCCTTACATTTATGGTGAGCGTAATGGAGTTCACATAATTGACCTTTATAAAACTGCTGCAAAAATTGAAGAAGCTTCTGAAGCTTTAAAAAAGATAGCAGCATCTGGCAGAAAAATTCTTTTTGTTGCTACTAAAAAACAAGCTAAAGAAATTATAGCTGAAAAATCTAACAGTGTAAACATGCCTTATATTACTGAAAGATGGCCAGGCGGTATGTTAACTAATTTTGTTACTATCAGAAAAGCTGTTAAAAAAATGTCGGCTATTGACAGAATGAAACAAGATGGTTCTTTTGATGCCTTATCAAAAAGAGAAAAATTACAAATCAATCGTCAAAGAGAGAAATTAGAGAAAAACTTAGGTTCTATTACTGATATGACTCGTTTACCGGGAGCAATTTTTATTGTTGATGTTAAAAAAGAACACATTGCAATTGCTGAAGCTAAAAAATTAAACATTCCTATTTTCGCTATGGTTGACACAAATTCTGACCCAAGAGGTATCGATTATGTTATTCCATCAAATGATGATGCTTCAAAATCAATTAACAAAGTACTTACTTATGTTGTTGATTCAATGGCTGAAGGTTTAGCGGAAAGAAAAGCCAGCAAAGACAAAACTGTTGAAAAAAACGAAGAGAATAATTAATTCATGTCTAATAGTTAAACATAAATAGGTTTAACAAAAAATATTAAAAAATGGCAAAAATTACAGCCACAGAAGTAAATAATTTAAGAAAATCTACCGGAGCCGGTATGATGGATTGTAAAAATGCTCTTGTTGAAGCTGAAGGAGATTTTGACAAAGCAATTGAAATTTTACGTAAAAAAGGTCAAAAAGTTGCTGCAAAAAGAGCTGACAGGGATTCAAGTGAAGGCGCTGTTATAGCTTATGTAAATGACGCTAATAATGAAGGTGTTATTATTTCATTAAACTGTGAAACTGACTTTGTTGCTAAAAATGATGCCTTTGTTGCTTTAGCTACTCAATTTGCATCTACTGCAGTTAATTATAATTCAAAAGAAGGTTTTTTAAATGCTGATTTTGGCGGTATCACAGTTTCTGAGAAACTAATTGAGCAAACCGGTGTTATTGGCGAAAAATTAGAAATTGGATCTTTTGAAAAAGTTTCTGGTGAGTTTGTAGGTTCTTACATTCATGCAGGTAATAAAATTGCAACATTAACTGTATTATCTGCTAATGTAGAAGGTGCTGATGCTGTTGCAAAAGATGTTGCAATGCAAGCTGCAGCAATGAATCCAATTGCTTTAAATGAAGAAGGCGTAGACGCATCAGTAATTGAAAAAGAAATTGAAATTGCTAAAGATCAATTACGTCAGGAAGGTAAACCGGAAGCTATGCTAGATAACATTGCTAAAGGAAAAATTAAACGTTTCTTTAAAGACAATACGTTAGTTAACCAAGACTTTATTAAAGACAGTAAACTTTCTGTTGCTCAATACGTTAAAACTATTGGAGATGTAACAGTAACTGATTTTAAAAGAGTTGCGTTAGTATAATAACTTATCTTTTTAAGAAAACTCATAAAAAAACCTCACAAATTGTGAGGTTTTTTATTTTATAAAATTACCGCTTTTATTTTCTTCCATATTTTTATTAAAAAAATAGCTGCTATTATAGAAATGGCAATTAATAAAATACCTAAAGTATAATTTCCATAAATAATATAACCTGTAGCAAATAAAATACTATAAATTAAACATAAACCTAAAAGCATAGCTATAATTCCTGAAGGAACACTCCAAGGTTGTTTATCTGTAACTAAATCAATATTAGAACTTGCTGCATTTTTAATAATTTTGCTCCATCCCGGTCCTCCCGGTTGTATTTTTAGATAAAAACCATTTAAAACTTCTTTTTTTTCTGGCTTTGTTATAAAAGTTGTAATGAGCCAAATTACAGTAGTAACGGCAACTATAATTGGAAATTTCATATAATCAGGCATAAAACCACTTTCACCAAATAAAATTTCACCTAAGGGTGTTAATTCAAATAAAATAGAAATTATACCCGATGAAAACATTGCAGCTATTTCACTCCAAGCATTGATACGCCACCAAAACCACCTTAAAATAAAAATTAACCCGGTACCTGCTCCAAAACCTAAAATAATATCAAATAATTGCATTGCATTTTGTAAATACAAGGCCAAAACCGCACTTAAAATCATTAAAACAACTGTTGATAACCTTCCTATTAAAACCAAACGTTTTTCAGTAGCATTCTTATTTATCACTTGTTTATATAAATCATTCACAATATAAGAAGATCCCCAATTTAAATGAGTTGAAATAGTAGACATATATGCAGCTACCAGTGATGCCAAAACTAACCCTAACAAACCTTGCGGCAATTTGGTTAACATTGCTGAATAAGCCAAATCGTGACCTAATTTATCTTCTGTAACATTAGGGAAAGCCACGTGAATACTTGCTACATCCGGAAATAAAACTAATGAAGCTAAAGCAACAATAATCCATGGCCAAGGACGTAATGCATAATGCATAATATTAAAAAAGAAAGTGGCACCAATAGCATGATTTTCATTTTTAGCAGCTAACATACGCTGTGCAATATAACCTCCACCTCCAGGTTCAGCCCCAGGATACCAAGCGCTCCACCATTGTACAGCTAAAGGAATAATTAATAATGTTATTAAGGCTTTTGTATTGGAAAAATCAGGTAAAATTGAAATTTTATCAACCACATTAGGATGTGTAATTAAATTTGATATACCATTTATTTCAGGTAAGTTAACAACATAATAAGCAGCTCCTATTGATCCTACCATTGCAACAAAAAACAATAAAAAATCGGTATAAACCACACCTCTAAAACCTCCTAACGCACTAAATATTACTGTAATAACACCTGCAATTCCCACAGTTTGTATTGGAGATAACCCCAACATAATCTGACCAATTTTTATGGCTGCCAATGTAACACCAGACATTGCTAAAATATTAAAAACAACACCTAAATAAACGGCTCTAAAACCTCTTAAAAATCGTGCCGGTTTACCTCCATAACGCAATTCGTAGAACTCCATATCAGTATTCACACTTGATTTACGCCAAAGTTTTGCATAAACAAAAACAGTTAAAAGACCTGTTATTAAAAAAATCCACCAAACCCAATTTCCCGAAACACCATTATTCCTCACAATATCGGTTACCAAATTAGGGGTGTCGGTAGAGAATGTTGTTGCAACCATTGACAAACCTAAAAGCCACCATGGTATACTACGTCCAGATAAAAAGTATTCTGTAGAATTTTTCCCTGATTTTCTAGAAACCCAAATACCAATAAAAAGTGTAATTGAAAAAAATATAACAATAAACGTATAATCAATTGCGGATAATTCTACCATAAAATATGCGTTAATAATAAACCAATAATGAAGCCTTTATTTCATTTCCTTTAAATTTTTCTAAAATAAAGTTTTTATTTTAAAAAAGCTTTATTTAGATATCTTAAGTTTAAAATAGTACCAGTTTTTGTATAAATATGTAAATTAATTTTATGTTGTTTACTATAACTTTACAAGCTACAAGATTAAGTTGTAAATCTATAATTTGTAGTTAATTAAAAAATGTAAAAATTAGTAATTATAAAATAACTAAATGTGAAAAATCTATCTAAAAGTGTGTGTTATCTAACAATAATATTATTAGTTGTTGGGTGTAAAAATCAAACTCAAAACACAACTCAAAACACAACTCAAAACACAACTCAAAATACTATAGAATACAAAATTGACTCTATTCTAAAACTAATGACTATTGAAGAAAAAGTTGGTCAGATGAATCAATACAATGGTTTTTGGGATGTTACCGGTCCATCGCCAAAAGGTGGTGACGCCGAAAAAAAATATGAGCATTTACGTAAAGGTTGGGTTGGCTCTATGTTAAATGTGAGAGGTGTTGAAAATGTAAAAGCTGTTCAAAAAATTGTTGTTGAAGAATCAAGACTGGGAATACCTCTTATCATTGGGTTTGATGTCATTCATGGTTATAAAACTACAAGTCCAATTCCTTTAGCCGAAGCTGCAAGTTGGGATTTAGAAGCTATTAAAAACTCAGCTAGAATTGCTGCTATTGAAGCATCAGCATCAGGAATTAACTGGACTTTTGCGCCTATGGTTGATATCTCTAGAGATGCTCGTTGGGGAAGAGTTATGGAAGGTGCCGGGGAAGATCCTTTTTTAGGAAGCAAAATAGCCGAAGCCAGAGTAAAAGGATTTCAAGGCGACGATTTATCCGCTCCAAATACTGTTGCGGCATGTACAAAACATTTTGCCGGCTATGGTTTTTCAGAAGCCGGTAGAGATTACAATACTGTTGACGTAGGAACTTCTACCCTATACAATATTATTTTACCTCCATTTAAAGCTACTGTAGACGCTGGCGCACGTACTTTTATGAATTCTTTTAACGAACTAAATGGAATACCTGCTACTGGAAATTCATTCCTTCAAAGAGATATTTTAAAAGGAAAATGGAAGTTTGATGGTTTTGTGGTTTCTGACTGGAACTCCATTGGTGAAATGGTAGTTTGGGGACATGCTAAAGATAAAAAAGATGCTGCAAAAATTGCTATAACTGCAGGTGCTGATATGGATATGGAAGCTCATGCTTACATCAAAGAATTGGCAACTTTAGTTAAAAATGGCGACGTTGACCAAGATTTATTGGATGATGCTGTACGTCGAATTTTACGTGTAAAATTTGAGTTAGGTTTATTTGACAATCCTTATAAATATTGTGATGAAGCAAGAGAAAAAGAAGCTATAGGAAATCCTAAACACCACGAAGCCGTATTGGATATGGCAAAAAAATCTATTGTGCTGTTAAAAAACGAAAATAATTTACTTCCTCTAAAAAAAGAAGGTCAAAAAATAGCTTTAATTGGTGCTTTAGCTGCCGATAAAAACAGTCCGTTAGGAAGTTGGCGTATTGCTGCTGAAAATAATTCGGCAGTATCTGTTCTAGAAGGAATGCAACAATATACAGGAAATAAATTAGTGTATAAAAAAGGTGCTGATGTTACTATAGGTGAATCAGTATTTTTATACGATGCAAAAATTAATACTACCGATAAAAGCGGATTTAATGAAGCTATTATTGCTGCAAAAAAAGCAGATATTGTAGTGATGGTTTTAGGTGAAAATGGTTTCCAAACAGGTGAAGCCAGAAGTAGATCTAATTTAAATTTACCGGGTGTACAACAAGAATTATTGGAAGAAGTTTACAAAGTGAATAAAAATATTGTGTTGGTTTTAAATAATGGCAGACCGTTAACAATTACTTGGGCAAATGAGCATATTCCTGCCATTGTAGAAGCTTGGCAATTAGGTACTGAAACCGGAAATGCTGTAGCACAAGTTTTATATGGAGATTACAATCCAAGTGGTAAATTACCTATGAGTTTCCCAAGAAATGTTGGACAAGTACCTATTTACTACAATTATAAAAACACAGGAAGACCCGCTGATATAGATGGTAATGTATTTTGGTCTCATTATACCGATGTTGAAAAAACACCGTTGTATCCTTTTGGATATGGATTAAGCTACACTACTTTTAAATATGACAATTTAGAAATGAATAATACTTCATTCTCCATAAATGATGAAATAAAAATTTCTGTTGATATCACTAATACGGGAAAATATGACGGAAAAGAAGTAGCGCAACTTTATATTAGAGATTTAATTGGAAGTATTACCAGACCTGTTAGAGAATTAAAAGGTTTTGAATTAGTTGATCTTAAAGCAGGGGAAACCAAAACAGTTAATTTTACCTTGAATAAAGAAACTTTAGGTTTTTATAATAACACAGGTGAATTTATTGTAGAACCTGGAGGTTTTAAAGTTTTTGTAGGAGGAAGTTCAACGGCTATACTTGAAGCTGATTTTGAGCTTAAATAAAAGCTTTTAACTGAGTCCTATTAAAAGTGTTTAATAATTAATTAGATATATTAGAATCTATCATCCTGCCTTCGTAGGAATGACAAAAAAACATGATAAACTCATAAACAGTGCTCTAACTGTTTTAATTAATCGAATTTATGCTTTTTTAAGTATCTAAAAAAAAATAAGGGAGTGTGAAATGCTCCCTTAATAACCTTAATTTAAATTAACTTAAAACGTTAGCTTTTAAGTTATATCTTAAAACTCTTTGTTCTCTTATTCTATAATTGCCTTATTTGCTTCTTTTATCAAATCTAATGTTGAAGTATCTGAAGCAAAAACTGAATTTAAACCTTGTGGCTCTTGCGGTGGATCTGCACTAAAATCATCTCCATGTACCCATTTACCACTTTCAGCATTTGTTTTTGCAAATCCTGCAAAACCCCAAAAATTTAATCCGGCTAAAATGCCTTGTTCCTTTTTACTTTCAACAATTCTATTAAAAATAGCATTATAAAAAGTATTTCTATTTTCCACAGAAGCATCTAATGACAAACTTTCTTTTTCACGTGGGAAACCAAACTCAGACATTACAATTGGTTTTTGTAATTTTTTGGCTATTTCAATATGCTCATTCATATATGCATTAGCTTTATCAATAGATTCTAAGGTTGTTTCTTTTTCATTATTAATATCGTACCAACCCCAATTTTTTGGCCACATGTGCATTGCTAAATAATCAATATTTTTATTATTATGTAGTCTTTCATACATATCCATATCTTGTAAAAAACCATGTTTACCTTCGGTTCCTGTTGATACTAAATGATTTGGATCTAACGATTTAATCAAATCTACAGTTTTGTTTAACCAACCGGCAAAAGCTTTTTCATGATCAGGAGTCATTAATACTCTTGGTTCATTTGCAACTTGCCAAGACATTACTATATTATCATCACTATATTTTAAACCTGTATAGCTATTTGTTCTGCCAATAATAAATTTCAGATGCTTGTAATAAGCTTCCATACATGGTTCACAACTATGGAATTGTTTCGTATAGTTCATATAATCATCCCATGAATATTGTTCTAAAAACGGGTTAGGAACTTCACCATAACCATTCCAAGTTAAATATTGAGACATTCCTCCAGACCATATCCAGTTATTGTTTAAATACAAAACTGCATACATATTTCTTTTACGCATTTCTGACAGTAAAAAATCTAATCCGTCTAACAAATCTTCATTATACTTGCCTTGTTCATATTGTAATGCCGGATAAACTCTAGAGTCACCTCCATCACCTTCTGCGCCTGCTAAAATTCGTAGATTATCTATACCAACCTCTTTCATTAAATCCAATTCTTTGATAAGACGATCTCTATCTCCAATATTTTTGGCAGCAATTAATGGCCCATACCAGTAATTAGCACCCACAAAATAATATGGTTTATCACCTTTAAAGAATTTAGCATCTTTTACAGTTATTAAAGGAATTGTATCCTTAACATCATTTGTTTCATTTTGTGTTGTTTTAGGTTCGGTTTTACAAGAAATAAAAACTAAAACGGTAACTAACGTTATAATTGATTTATAAATTCTCATTGTATTAATTAGTTTGGTAAAGTGTATAAATCCGGTAGATTATTTTGAAATAAAGTTTCTTCTTTATTGTAGAAAGAAACAAAATCGTTAGCATCAGATTCTCCCGGAACCGGAGTATAATACCCGTCAGAATTATTATTCCAAAACATCATAAATGCAACTTCAACATTATTGTTAGTTAAAGCACTATAAAAGTATGTTGAATACAAATTTGATATAGGAGAATGATTTGAATCTACTCTATACCCGGTTTCGGTTAATGCCGCAATTTTCACTTTTTCTTTTGCTAAATTGGTAAGTACTTGAAGTTTACTATTGGCTGTATTAGCTCCAGATTGACCTTGATTTGCAAAATCTCCATAATTATCCATTCCTAATATATCTACATATTCATCACCCGGATAACGCTCTAAATATTGACTAGCTGTTGTAAAATTATTATCAGGAGAAAAAGCAAATAACATGTTGTCTACTTGTAAATCGTCACGTAAATATTCTACTGTAAATTGCCAAAGTTCAATATACTCGCTAGGAGTACAATAATTTGCTCCCCACCAAAACCAACTTCCGTCAAATTCATGAAAAGGTCTAAAAACTATTGGCACTTGTTTACCGTCAGATCCAACCATACCTTTGGTTACTTCAGCTATTTTTTGAAGTTTTTGTTTGTAATATTCATGATTTTCACCACCAGGCAAAATACTCTGAAAAGCTTTATTAAGATCATCTGAATTTATATTTGATGCATAAAATTCATCTCCACTATATGGTTCTCTAAAATGCCAGCAAAATGTATTTACCATACCTTTATCATAAGCTTCAATTGCATCGCCCGTAATAATTTCTTCTTGTTGATAAAACCAATTTGAAGAAGTTCCGTCATTGTTATCATCAGTAATAAACATAAAGTCAGAACCTAATAACCCAGGATCGGAGCCTGTTGTTTTTTTGATGTCAGAATCTCCTGTATTGTCATTATAAAATGCATTAAAAGCATCTTGTTGGCCTATTATCACATTATTAGTTTCGGAAAGAATTTTTAAATTGTAGAACAAAGCAACAGTTTCATCTGTGGCATTTGAATTAACCATATAAGATCTTGTGGCTCCCGGCTCTATAGAAGGAACATACGGAACAGTTTCCTCTTCTTCTTCAATTGAAACAATGGCTTTATTTAAAGTGCTTATTGTAACATTTCCATTATCTGTATCTGATAAAGTTATAATTACTGTTTCTGTGCCTTCTGTTTCTTCGTCGTCAATAACAACTACAGGTATTTTTACACTTGTAGATTTTGCAGGAACTGAAATATTTGTTTCTATTTCTTGATAATCAACTCCATTTGTTGCAGTACCTTCAACTTTATAATACACTGTTGTGGCAGTACTTATGGCTTTACTCAATGTTATTGTAAATTCTCCATTAACTCCTGGTTCTAATGCTTTATCTTTTGTTGGATTAATAGTTACCGTTGCTTTTTCAGGTGTTGGAGTTGGTTCAGGTGAATTACCTCCCGAAGAACAACTATTGGTAAATATTGCTAAAGCAATTGCTAAACTAAATACTATTATTTTTTTCATCTATTTACTATTTAAAACTATACAAGCTCTCGAAGTATGATACGGAGCTTTCCACATTCCTATTTTACATTCATTGGTGTATGGTACACCACTTTTATCAACTCTCCAAAACCATTCACCATTTGTATGGTCTAAAATTTTAGTTTCTATAAAATTTAAAATCTCTAATGATTTTGACAGGTATTTTTCATTATTTGTAATGTTATATGCATAACGAAGTCCTACCAAAGCTTCAGCTTGTGGCCACCAATGCTTATCGGTATCCCATTTACCTGTTTTTGGGTCGTAATCATTCAATACACCACCATCAACATCTATACCATTTTCCATAAACTTATCAGCAATCAAAACAGCAATTCTCTCAGTTTCTTCCAGCAAATATTGATCTTCAATTACTTTTGCTGCTTCAATTAAAAGCCAAGCTGTTTCAATATCGTGACCAAAAGATATAACGCTGCTTTTTAATTGCCATTGCTCATCAAAAAACAGATTTAAGTTGTTGTTTTCATTTAAAAACTTGGTGAAAAATAAGTTTATCAACTCTATTAAATTTTCTTTTAAACCTTCGTTTTTATAAACTTTATAAAGATTTGTATATGCTTCTAAAACATGTAAATGCGTATTCATTGTTTTAGCTTCATTTGCATCTTTATCACTTAAACGCATATCTTCAATTGGCGACCAATCTTGATTAAAAGCTTCAATATAGCCTTTAAACTCATGGTCATTTGCGTATTTTTCTACAAGCTGATAAATTTCAATAGCCCAATCTAATGCTTCTTGATCTTTAGAAAACATATAATATTCAGACAAAGCATAAATCATAAATGCTTGAGCATATACTTGTTTTCGAGTATTTATTGGATTACCAAAAGCATCAAGCTCCCAGTAAACACCTCCATATTGTTTATCTTTAAAATATGTTTTTAAATATTGGTATGATCTTTCGCATAAACCAATATAATCGTTTGTTTGATAATGGTTTGAAGCTGCAGAAAATGACCATAATATTCTAGAATTTAAAATAATTCCTTTCGAAGCGTTTTTAACCAATTTGTTATTATGGTCGCGCTCACCAACAAACCCTCCATTAACTTCATCAATAGCTTCAGAACTCCAATATTGTAATATTCTCTGAAGTTCATTTGCCAATGAATTTGAAACTATTTCTGCTTTTTTATGCATTAATATAATCCTTTATTTTTATCTACTAAGTTTATAATTGTTTGAACTGATCCTGCTGATGTAAAAGTATCTTCAGGAGTATTCATTACATAATCAACTAATTTATCTATAGTAGAAACGGCTACGTGCATACGAGTATCGGACGAAGCATAATAAATATAAACAGTATCATCTTCATCTTTAATCCAACCATTTGTGAATAATACATTAGAAACATCACCTAAAGTCTCTTTATAATTTGGAGCCATAAAGTAACCTCCCGGTTGATGTATTACTTTTGTAACATCATCTAAAGAAGTCATAAACATATATAACACATAACGTAAACCTGCGGCTGTATTACGCACACCATGTGCTATATGTAACCAACCTTTACTGGTTTTAATTGGCGCAGGACCTTGTCCGTTTTTTACTTCATATACTGTATGGTAGGCTTTGTTATTGATAATTTTTTCATCTTTAACTATTGGGTTTGTCATATCTTCAACATATCCAAATCCAATTCCACCTCCATTACCTATATCAATAAATCCGTCTTGAGGACGTGTATATAAAGCGTATTTTCCGTCTATAAATTCAGGGTGCATTACAACATTTCGTTGTTGCCCTGTATTAGAAATTAAATCCGGCAAACGCTCAAAATTCACTAAATCTTTAGTTCTTACAATACCTGCATTGGCAACTGCTGAACTTGTATCTCCTTGTGGTGCGTTTGGGTCTTTTCTTTCAGTACAAAATATACCGTAAATCCATCCATCTTCATGCAATGTCAAACGCATATCGTATACATTTGTATCAGGGTTTCCTTCAATTTGAGGTATTACACACGGTTTATCCCAAAACTCAAAATTATCTACTCCATTTGGACTCTCGGCAATTGCAAAGAATGATTTACGATCATTCCCCTCAACTCTTACACATAAAACGTATTTACCGTTAAATTTTATTGCTCCTGCATTAAATGCTGCGTTAACGCCTATTCTTTCCATCCCAAAAGGATTGGTTTCAGGATTTAAATCGTACCTCCAATGTATGGGAGCGTGTTCTCCTGTTAAAATTGGATATTTATATCTATTAAAAATTCCGTTTGATAGTTTAACCGGTTTATTTTTTTTGCTAATTAATTTAGCATAGCGTTCTTTTACTATATCTAGGTTATTGGTTTCCATGTACAGTTAACTTATATTTTTGTTAATTAATCTAATTTTTTATTTAAGTTATTCCACCAGAATTTTTTCAGTAAGAAAATACATATTATTAATACTGCAAGTAAAATATAAATTGGTGTAGTTTGTCTGAATACTAAATACATAGGTATAAATACTAATACCGTTTGTGCAATAATACCTACAGCAACATTAAACATATCTAAACCAAAATCGGTATTCTTTTTAAAATCTGGATTTTCAGCTTTAATTTTATCGTGAACAGGCTTCCAAAATCCCCAAGGTCTAACATTTATATAGAACTCTTTTAAAACAGCTTCTTCAGTAGGAGGCGCTGTATAAGTTCCAATAATAGATCCTATAATTGATACTAATAAAATATATGGGAATAAATATAATTCTAAAGTGTTTGGGAATAATTCAGGGAAAATGTAAGCCGACACCAAGCCTGCTACCATACCCCAAAAGAAGCCTTCGCCATTAAATCTCCACCAGTGCCATTTTAAAATGTTTGCCGCAACATAACTTCCATATAGTACAGAAACAATAATATTTAGTACCGAATTCACATTTTCTGCAAATACACCTAAAATAATACTAATAATAACAACAACAATACCTGTAAGGTAATTCATATTTTTAATTTGTACTGCTGTAGCATTTGGATTCTTATATTTTAAGTATATATCGTTTACTATATATGCCTGTGCAGCATTTAATGTTCCTGCAAATGTAGACATAAAGGCTGCTATTAGACCTGCTAATAAAAGTCCTAATAAACCAACAGGAACAAATTCTTTTATGGCTGATGGTAATATCAACTCAAAATCTATATTTCCTGCTGCGGTAAGTAAATCTAGTTTTTCATAGTAAATTAATGCCAAAGCTGCAAAACCTGCAATCATTAAATATCTGATAGGCATTAAAATTACCGATACAAATCCGCTCATTTTAGATGCTTCCTGAGGATTTTTTGTTGATAAGATTTTTTGCATATCGTATGTAGGTGCAGGACCGGCAACACTGACTAATATTCCTTTAAACACCATCATCATAAAGAAATATGTAAATAACCCGAAACCATCTTCTTGAATTTTTTGATTTACTTCCGGTATAATTGTACTCCAATCCATATTCAGTTCCCATCCAAAGAAAGGACTTTTCCATCCATCAGGTACATTTAACACATTTTGTCCTACTGCTTGGAATCCTAAATAGCCTATAACTAAAGCGGCTACCGTCATAATTGCAAATTGAACAACATCTGCCCATACAATACCGGACATACCTCCCAGTAACGAATAAAATACCGCAAAAAGAGTGAAAACAACTCCATAAAAATGAGGTACATACTCTGGCGTAACAGTAAAAGGTACATAATTACTTACCAATTCCCAAGGAATAAATATCTCAATAAATTTACCTAAACCTATAAAACCGTAAGCTAAATAACCTAAGCATACTACTAATGCAAATACTACCACAATAATATGTGACAATTTTGCTCCTTTTTTAAATCCGAAACGGGTACCAATCCATTCCGCTCCAGTTGTAGCGTTAGAACGTCTTAACCATTTTGATAAGTAAACCATTAAAAATATTTGGTTGAATACAGGCCATAACCAAGGTATCCAGGCACTTTTTATACCATAAACAAACATTAAAGTCACAAGCCAAATGGTTCCTGAAATATCAAACATTCCTGAAGCATTAGACAGTCCCAACATATACCAAGGAATTGATTTACCTCCCAGTAAATAATCATCTTTACTCCGTTGAGCTCTTTTCCTTAAAATTAATCCAATTACAACTATTGAAACTAAATACAATAATATAATTAAGATGTCAACCGTATGTAGTAATTTCATAAGTTTTAGTTTAGTTTTTTATATTGTTAAGGTCTTTTAAAAATAATGTTTTTGGTTTTGCTTTAAATTGCTTAAAATCATTTACAGAAGAATGTTCTTTATATGGCATATAAAAATGATCTTCACTGGCGTTTCTCCAAAATAAGATCCATGAAATTCCTGAATTTTCAATAGCCGGATAAACAACTTCAGTAAACCAATTTGGTGTTTGAATTTTTTCTATACCTGTTTCTGTAAAAGCGTATAATTTATTTTTTTCAGCAGCTACTTTTTTCACTATTTCCAAATCGTGAATTACAGATTTTACGTAATCTTCAGAATTATTAAAATCATAAATATCTATCCCTAAAATATCCACATAATCATCTCCCGGATAATATTTCATATAATCATCATCCGGATTTAATTTATTTGGAGAATAGGCATATAACAAATTATGAACATGATGTTTATCTCTCAATAATTTCACTGTATCTTGCCATAATTTAACATAATCTGAGGCTGAGCAATTAGGATCTCCCCACCAAAACCAAAACCCATTCATTTCATGAAAAGGTCTAAAAATTATTGGCACAACTTCTCCATTATATTGAACAGAGTTTAAAAAATTTGCAACTCTTTCCACCCATAACTCATATTTTGCCCTTTGGCTTCCTCCTTCTAAAATATCAGATACAGCAGAGGTTTTATCCCAAGAATTTCCATCGGTAACCGGATTATCCAAATGCCAACTAACAGTAACAATACCTCCTCTTTTATGTGCATTTACCATTAATTTTCTCATCACATCAAAAGAAACACTGTCTAAATTTCTACTATGAGCTAATTCAATATGACCTATATCAAATCCGTAAACCGCAGGAAAATCTCCAACAACATCGTTAACATCACTTTTAATTTCATTAGGGTTATCTTCATAATTCCAACCCAATCCGTATGAAGTTGCATCTTGATGACCAATTGCAAACCCATTTTTAGATAAAGTTACCAACCTATCATATAAGTTTTTAACATTTTTAGATGCTTCTTTATCAACAATTTTGTAACTTATATTGTTTGATTTATCAAGATTTTTACAGGAATAAAATGAAAAAGTTAAAAGAATTAATACAATTATTTTAAGTTCAATTTTATTATAAGATTTAAAAATTTTATCCATTTATTAACTTATTTAATATTTGTTTTAAATAGATTTTTTCATCTAAAAAGTTTAAGATGATTTACAATTTTCAAATTTAGTTATACCTCAAATACTATTATGATATTATTTTATCAAAATGTTAAAGTATTATTACATTTTTAAAATCGAACTCCCAAAAAACCTCTAAACTTTAATTTTTTGTTAAGATTTACAAAATAAGGTAAAAAACAAAAAATATTAATTTGAAAAAAATAATTATTAAAAATAGGCATTTTCACAATAAACATACTATTAAAACCTTTGAAAATATTTTATTGATAAATGACAAAATAATATTAACAAAAGGTTAACAATTAACTTAAATTTGATGTATTAAAACACCTAGTTAATATTTAACCTAAAAAATTTTAAGTAAAGTATTTAAAATTTTAAACTAATTTAATTAGTACTAATACCCAAGAATATGCAAAATTTAAATTTAAAAAACATTTATTGTGGTACAAAACACTATTTTTTTCTAATACTATTTTGTTTTGTAGGGCAATTGATTTTTGCCCAAAATCAAGTTAAGGGGGTTGTGTATGATCAAAACGGATTAACACTCCCGGGAGTTAACATTATTGAAAAAGGAACCAGTAATGGTGTAGTTACCGATTTTGACGGAAATTATACTATTTCAGTTCAAAACAATGCAACATTAGTTTTTAGTTATGTAGGGTTTGATACCCAAGAAGTTAAAGTTAGTGGTAGAACTACTGTTAATGTAACATTAAAAGAAAACCTTGAAAGTTTAGAAGAGGTAGTTGTGATAGGTTATGGAACACAATTAAAAGAAAACATGAGTGGTTCTGTTTCGAGTATCAAATCTGAACAACTTCAAAACATTCCACAGGTAAGCGTTGATCAATTAATGCAAGGTCGTGCGGCCGGTGTGTCAATTACTACAGATTCAGGTCAGCCAGGTAGTGCTGTTTCAGTACGTGTAAGAGGGGTAACATCAATTGCAGGTTCTAATGAACCTTTATATGTTATTGATGGTATTCAAGTATCTGGTGACGTTAGAAACCTAAGTACTAGTGGTAGAACAGCTGCAGGTGGTGAAGGGCAAAATGGCGTGAGCCCTTTAGCTGCACTTAACCCAAATGACATTGAATCAATTAATATTTTAAAAGATGCATCTGCTACAGCCATCTACGGTTCAAGAGGTGCTAATGGTGTTGTAATTATTACAACAAAAAAAGGAAAGCAAGGTAGAGGAAAATTAACATATAACACTTATGTTGCTTTACAACAAGCTACCAATTTAATTAATATGATGGATTTACCTGCGTACGCAGTATTACAAAATGATTTATCTCCATTATATCAACCAACAACCAGAGATGAATTTGTTCACCCTGAACTTTTAGGTCCGGGTACAGACTGGCAAGATGAAGTATTTAGAGATGCTTTTATGCAAAATCACGTTCTTTCATTCTCAGGTGCTAATGAAAAAGTTGATTACTATATTTCAACCGGATATTTAGATCAAGAAGGTACAGTTATTGGATCTGACTTTAACAGGATATCAATTAAAGCAAACGTTAATGGTCAAGTTAACGATTGGTTAAAAGTTGGTACTAGCGTTACTTTAAGTAGAACAAAAGAAAACATAACTTTAAATGGGCGAAGAAACGGTATTGTAAGTTTAGGTTTATTGCAAGCGCCAGACGTTGCTGTTTATAACGCTGACGGTACTTTTGCTTATCCTTCTAACGATAATAACCAAGGTGCTCCAAACCCTATAGCTATTGCATTAAGCAATACTAACAACCTTACTAGAGACAGAATTTTAGGAAATGTATATGCCGAATTAAAAGTAACAGATAATTTAACCTATAGAACAGAAATAGGTGGAGATTTTGGTTATAATACAAATAAGAGATTTCAACCAACAACAGATATGGGTAGATTCTCAAATTTAACTGCTGTTTTAAACTTAGATAAATCTGATAACGAATTTTGGGTTATCAAAAATTTGTTGACTTATAACAACACTTTTGCTGATAAACACAATGTTACTTTATTACTTGGACACGAAGCTCAAGAATCCACTTGGAGTGGTGTACAAAATCAAGGTTCAGGTTTTGTTAGTAATGATATCCAATCTTTAGCATTAGCTGATCAAATTACAGTAGATGACTATGGAGATAGCGCAGCGTTGATCTCATATTTCGGACGTTTAATATACAATTTCGACGGAAAATATGGTTTAACCGCTTCAATAAGAGCTGATGGTTCTTCTAAATTTGATCCGGATGGAGATAATCAATGGGGTTATTTCCCTTCTGTTTCTGCATCATGGAATGTTTCTAAAGAACCTTTTATGACAGATTTTAATGCTGTTAGAAACATAAAATTAAAAGCTGGTTATGGTGTTGTAGGTAATCAAGATATTCCTAACTACAGATACGGTGCTAGTCTATCATCTTATGTAACAGATTTAGGAATTGGTTTTGCTGTATCTAATATTCCAAATAGCGACTTACAATGGGAAGAATCACAACAAGTAAATGTTGGTTTAGATTTTTCTTTATTTAATGATAGACTAAACACTACTGTTGAATGGTATAGTAAAACTTCTGAAAAATTCTTATACCCATTAGCATTACCTACTTATTTAGTTGGAGGTGAATCATGGGAAGGTGGTGTAGGTGCTCCTTACGTGAATTTAGGAAAAATGAGAAATACCGGTGTTGATGTAAGCTTAAACTATAGCACTATTGGTAACGGTGATTTTTCATGGAATTCCACATTAACATTCTCTCGCTATAAAAACGAAGTTAAAGAATTGCTAGAAGGTTTAGATATTTTTGGTGAAACAAACGTAGATGATTTAGGTACTGCTGTTACAACTACACAAGTTGGACAAGCTCTAGGACTTTACTATGGTTATAAAGTTGATGGAATTTTTAGAACCGTGGAAGATATCCAAAATGCTCCTGTACAATTTGGAGTTCCTTTTGATTCTGAAGCTGTAACTGGTGTTTGGTTAGGAGATATTAAATATAAAGATGTAAATGGAGATGGAGTTGTAAATGAAGGTGACTTAACAGTTATTGGTAATCCTCACCCAGATTTTACTTTTGGATTTAACAACTCTTTCAATTATAAAAATTTAGAATTATCAATATTTATGCAAGGTTCTTATGGTAATGATTTAATGAATTTAACCAGAAGAGAAACTTCAAGTTTAAATAGATTATATACTAACAATTTAATGTCTGTAGCAGATTATTGGACTCCAGAGAATAATTTATCTAGCACTCCTAGGCTAAGAACTCAAGAACACCAAAACAATAAAGTATCTGACAGATGGATTGAAGATGGTTCTTATTTAAGAATTCAAAATATTACTTTAGGATATAACTTCCCTAGTGATGTTCTTGAAAAAATTAATATAAGCAGATTAAAAGTGTATGGAAGTGTACAAAACTTATACACCTTTACAGAATATAGTGGATATGATCCTGAGGTAGGATCTTTTAACCAAGATGCGCTTCTTATGGGGGTAGATAACGGTCGTTATCCAACACCAAGAACATTTACTTTAGGTTTAAACGTTGAATTTTAATTGAATACACATTATGAAAACATTGAATAAATTTTCAAAAATAATATTTCTACTACTAGTTTTAAGTTCTTGTAGCGAAGATTTTATTGATAGACCACCTGAAAGTGACATTGCACTTACCGAGTTCTACTCTACTGTAGATCAAGTAAATGCTAGTACTTATATATTATATGGACTTCCTTGGTACCAATATAACAACTTTTTTAGTTGGGTAGTTGGAGATGTTGCTGCCGGTAATATGATTACTTGGGATCCAAAATCAGTTGCTTTTGTAACTTGGGATGTTGGAGGAGATAACCAAGTATTAACTCAAGGATGGACCTCATTATGGGGTGTAATTGCACAAGCAAACTCAATTATAAACTATTTACCACAATATGTTGGTGCCGATGTTCCTCAAGAAGCAATTAACAACGCTCTTGGAGAAGCAAGATTTATGAGAGGTTTAGCTTACTTTTATTTGGTAAGAGTTTGGGGTAATGTTCCAATTATTGAAAACAACTTAGACCATGTGTACGACTCAAAACTTCCTACAAACCCGGTAAGTGATGTGTATACATTCATTAAAAGAGATTTTCAATTTGCAATAGATAATTTAAGAGAAAAAAGCGTTGCCGATGTAGGTCATGCATGTGCAGGTACTGCAAGATCTTTTTTAGCTAAAGTATATTTATACGAAAAAGATTATGCCATGGCCAAACAACTTGCCGGTAAAGTAATTTCTGATGGAGATTTTTCATTAATGGAAAATTATGAAGATTTGTTTTTAACAGAAAATGATAATAATGATGAATCAGTATTACAACTACAATGGGTTGGAAATGGTCCTTACGGAACAGGTAATGCTTTACAAGCATACTTTGCACATTCTTCAAGTGTAACAGGTACTGGTGATGGTTGGGGCGCTGTAGGTCCATCAATCGATTTACTAAACGCTTACGAGGAAGGTGATACCAGAGATCATGCAACAGTTATGAGACGTGGTGATTACTATCCAAATTTAAATGGAGGATTTACCGTTCCAGATGATATTGATGTTCATGGACCAGATGCAGGTATCAAAAAATATGTAGTTGGTAGACCTGAATATAATGGTGGTGGTGCACAAGCAAACCACGCAAATAATACCTATATGATGCGTTATGCAGAAGTATTATTAATTTACGCTGAAGCAATAATGGCAGGAAGCGGAAGTACTTCAAATTCTGAAGCTATAAATGCTTATAAACAAGTTAGACAAAGAGCTTTCCCTGAAGCTGACCTTTCTGGTATTACAGAAATTACATTTGACGATATTTTTTATGAAAGAAGAATAGAATTAGCTGTAGAAAACGATTACTGGTACGATTTAGGAAGAATTGATAGAACAAAAGCAATCAATATTATGGCTAATCAAGAAAGAGGTACCTATAATGGTGATGATCCTACTATAATAGATGAACGTGAAGGATTTAGAGCTCCTACAGAGGCAGATTTCTTATTCCCTTATCCAAATGTAGATGTGATTAAGAATCCATTATTAACAGAAGCTCCTGTTCCTTATAATTTTAATTAAAAATATAATTCGATATGAAAACATATAATAAAATTAGAAAGTTTTTTACCTATGGCTTTCTTTTAATTTCAACCATCATCTTATCTGTTTCTTGCGCATCAGATAATGATGAAACATTCGAACCTTACCAAAAAGCACCAGGTGGACCTCCTGTTATTCAAGGAGTTTATACTGCCAGATATCAAGAAGAAATCAAGCAAGGGGTTTTGGAAAATATGGTTAATATAAAAGGTAAAAACTTAGCATCATTAAAATCAATTCATTTTAATGGATATCAAGCTTATGTAAATCCAACAATGGTTACAGATACTGATATTTTTGTTGTAATACCTGAAAATGCACCATACATTAGCAATCTAAATAAAATTAGATTAGAAACTGCCGGCGGTGTTGTTTTTTATGATTTTCCATTACTAACAATCACAGGATTTAATACCGGAAACGATGGTACCGGAGATACAGTAACCTTATATGGTGGTGACTTTACCTATGCAAATGAAGTTGTATTCTCAAGAGGATCTGAAGAAGATAATGATTTAGTAGAAAATGTAGCTACAATTATAAGCCAGTCCGCTACTGAAATTACAGTTTATGTACCTGAAGGAACAACGCAAGCATATATAAATATTAATACTTCTTTAGGAGCTTCTGTACGTTCTAAATCATACGGATTCAATTACCCATTATATGTAGATTCTTTAAATTCTGATTGGGGCGTAAGCGGTTGGAGTGGTGAGCAAGATACAGCATCAACAGATTATGCTTTAGGACAATATTCAGTAAAAAGAGAAAGTGAACAATGGGGAGGTTTAACATTTATGTTAAATGAAGGTGCTGATCCAATAGTGTTTGGTGATTACAGCTCAATTGCTGTTAAAATTTATGCAGTTGCTGAAGGACAAACTTTAGTTATGGCTATAAATGATTTTGACGCAAGTGTTGATTTAGAATTGAAAGCCGGTGAATGGAAAGAATTTAATATTCAATTAACTGATTTTTATTCTGCAGGTTCTGGACCGGATACAATAACCAGAATAGATTTCCAAGGGTCTTCTGATGGTGTTCAAGTATATTACTTAGATGATTTCGGATTACTATAGTATTGTTCCGTTTAATAAAAATTATTAGAAATTATGAAAAATTTAAAATTTATTAATAAACTGGCAATACTCTTAGTTATTGCTTTAACGGTCTTTTCTTGTGATGAGGATGATAAGATCTATCCCGTTACAAATGAAATAAAATCAATTTCAGATATTTTAGCAGAAAATAATTTATCTATTTTCGAAGAAGCCCTTACGTTAGTTGAAGCTAATGCCACTATAAATGTTAATGATGGAAACCATACTGTATATGCTCCAACAAACGAAGCCTTTAATGCTTTATTCAGTAAACTGGGAGTTACAAGCTTAGATGAAATTGATAATTTAGAAACCCTTATATTATATCATATCAGAGAAGCAAGAATTCCTGAATTTTCAAATAACCTTACAACTGGTTATATTGATATGTTAGCTACTGACCCAACAGGTAATAATTTAAGCTTACATATCAATACTGAAGATGATGGTCTACTTTTAAATGGAACAGCTTCAACAGTTGAAGGTTTATATGACTTAGGTGCAACTAACGGTATTGTTCATACAATTAATACTGTTTTGATTCCACCTATGATACCAGATGTTGCAGAAGCTAATTCAGATTATTCAACATTTGTTTCAGCCATAAAACAAGTAGCTTTAGAAGAAACTTTAAGAGGCGAAGGGCCATTTACTGTATTTGTGCCAACAAATATCGCATTTACATCTTTTATGCAAGCTGTTCAAAGTGAACTTGGGTATGCTAGTTTAAGTGAAGTCCCTGAAGATCTTTTAAAACCAGTTCTTGAATATCATATAATAAAAGATGAAAACTCGCTAATTGGTGATATGAATGGCCAAGAAAAAGTTACCGTGCAAGGTGAAACTATTGCTATTAACGGAACCGTAATTGATGATAAATCAGAAGTTGATGCTAATGTAACTCTTAGCGATATCCAAATGGTTAATGGTATTGTTCATGTTATTGACAGAGTTTTACTAACAACTCAATTTGCTGAAGCCATAAAAGACGCAACATTCAACGTTTATTTAAGAGCGAAAGACGCTGGTTATGCAATATTTATTGAAGCTGTAGATTTAGTAGGTTTATCAGACGCTCTTAAAGTAGATACTTTTACAGCATTTGCACCAAATGATGCTGCTTTTACAGGATTTATGGGAAGCTTAGGTTATTCTAGCTTAGCTGATTTCGATATTGATGTTTTAAAATCTGTAGTTGAATATCATCTAGTTGCAAGTACAATGCTATCAGCTGATTTTACAAATGGAGATGTTACAACCGCACAAGGAGAAAACTTTACGTTAGATTTAACAGATCCTGAAGCTCCTGTTATTGTATCTAAATTTGGAAATCCAGCCGGCTTTGAAATTACAGACTTAGGCGCAGTTAACGGTGCAGTACACGGAATTAAAAGAGTATTAATTTCTGATTATATCGTTAATCTATTTGGTTTAGGACAAGGTGAAAAAGGCGCCCCTATTTTTGCTCTTTCTGTTTATAAAGACGCTTTAGGTGAAGGATTCTCAGCTTGGGATGGCTGGGGAGGCACTTACGATTATGCTAATACAGAAAATGTGAGTAATGGTACTGCTGCAATAAAACTTGATTACGAAGGACAGTGGGGATCTTCACAAATTGGTGCAGGAGGCATTGATGTGTCAGGTTATTCTACCTTCCACTTCTCAGTATATGGAGATACTGCAACAACTGTTTTAGTTGCTTTATGTGATTGTGATACAGGTGTTGAAGTTGCTATAACTCCGGGAGTATGGACCGAAATTGAAATACCTATAAGTGAGTTTGGAGATTTAAAAATGGATGCAATTAGATTTAAAGAAGTAACTAATGACGGTGTAGGCGGACAAACTATTTATATTGATGATGTTGGATTTGATCTTCAAGGTTATGAAACAGTAGGTACTGAAGTGCTTACTTTCGGATTACCAATTTATGAAGAAGGATTTACTGATTTCTTTACCAATACAAATACTACAAATGGAGAGTGGTCATGGGATGTAACTAGTGTAAATACATTAAGTGATGCAATTGTTAAAACAGGAGACTATTCACTTAATATAGAATTCACAAAAGCTGACTCAGGTTACAAACTTGCTGATTTTAATTTAGATATTTCACAATATTCTGAAATGCAATTTGATATTTATACAGATGATGTACTTAGTTTTGAAGTTGAAGCTGGCGGAAATTGGGATAATACCTATAAATTTAATAGTGCTGCTGGACAATGGACTACAGTTACAATACCTTTATCTGCTTTAGGAAATCCTTCTACAATTAACGAAATTGCAATTAAGTTTGCTAGCTGCGAAACTTGTGAGTACCCTTATGCAGGAGTATATATTGATAATTGGGGATTTGATCCTGAAGTAACAATTGTTAGCGATAGCCCTGTTGACCCTGTAGCAGATGAAAGCTTAGTTTACTTTAACTTTAACGGAACTGGTTTAGACTCTTGGTGGGGTGATGTTGCTAATTCAACAGTAACAGACGAAGCTGCAAGTGTAGATGGTACCCCTTTCTTTAACGCAACTAACGTACAAGGTAAAGATTGGTTAGGTTTATTCTTTAGAAATGAAGGTAATAATTTCCCTGGTGCCACTATTGGCACTAATATAGATAGTTATGTTCTTAAATTTGATATCAATGTTATAGAACCTTTTACTGACGGTGTTTTAAAATTCCGATTCGAAGGTTCTGGTGGTGATATATTCTACGATTGGGATGCTACAAGTGTAACATCAGACGGATGGCAAACTATTACAGTACCTCTAACCGATGTTGGAGTGTCAGATTATAGCTTAGTAGACAACGAAATTGGTGTTGCTTATAGTGGAACATCAATGTTAAATTTCTCAATGGATAACATTAGATTTGAGTTTCAATAAATATTAAACCATTAAAACTTGTTTGAATAAATCATATATTCCCTGTAGAGTAATTTACAGGGAATATTTGTTAAAATAAATCTCAAAAAATGAAAAAAAATTTAATTATACTATTTTTAATAACCGTAAGTTTAAACTCCTTTGCTCAAAAATTTGAAGGATTAGCTCAAACACCTCCTTTGGGCTGGAACAGCTGGAATACTTTTTCTACCAATATTAATGAACAATTGGTAAAAGATGTTGCAGATAAATTTGTTGAATTGGGTTTAAAAGATGCCGGTTATGAATACATTGTTTTAGACGATGGTTGGATGGCAAAAGAACGTGACGCTAACGGAAATTTAATAGCTGACCCCGTAAAATTTCCTAATGGCATGAAAGCTTTAGCTGATTATGTACACTCAAAAGGTTTAAAATTTGGATTGTACAATTGTGCCGGTTCAAAAACTTGTGGTGGTTATCCCGGAAGCCGTGGTTACGAATACCAAGATGCACGTTTATATGCTTCATGGGATGTTGACTACTTAAAATACGATTGGTGTAATACTGACAAATTAAATGCTGAAGGTGCTTACATGACAATGAGAGACGCTTTAAAAGCTGCAGGCAGACCTATTGTATTCAGTATTTGCGAATGGGGAGATAATGAACCTTGGAAATGGGCTAAAGATGTTGGTCATTTATGGAGAGTTACAGGCGATATTATTAATTGCTGGGATTGTGAAGTTGGCCATGGTTCATGGTCATCATGGGGAGTTTGGAAAATCATCAATTTAAGAAAAGATATTCGTAAAGCATCCGGTCCTGGTCATTTTAATGATTTCGACATGATGGAAGTTGGTAACGGCATGACTGACGCTGAAGATAGAAGTCATTTTGCAATGTGGAGTATGTTGGCTTCTCCATTAATTATGGGAAATGATTTAAGAACAGCTACACCTGAAACCATAAAAACACTCTCTAATAAAGAAGTAATAGCAGTTAATCAAGATAAATTAGGTATTCAAGGCTTTAGATTTTCTAATGAATTTAATGTTGAAACTTGGCTAAAACCACTTGCTGATGGTAATTGGGCTATAACTTTTGTAAATATGAATGATGAGCCAATTGATTTTGAATTTGATTGGACTAAACATGAAATTGGAGATGATGTAAATGGAAAGTTTTTAGATTTAAAAAATAATATTTACACTATCAGAGATTTATTCAACCATAAAAACTTGGGAGATACTTCAAAAAAATTAAAAACTACTATTGGAGTTCATGATGTTTTAATGATAAAACTTCAAAAAAAATAACATTAAAATAGTATTCTACAAAAAAGCCGAAGCATAATGCTTCGGCTTTTTTTAATAAATAAATAGCAATTCTCTCCAATCCTTTATTTTTAAATACTTTAAATAATGAAATGAGGATTCGATTATAATTAAAACAGTTTATACATTATGATGCGCTTATTATATTTTTGTCATTCCAGCCTTCGCTGGAATAACAGGCTCTTAATCAACCAAAAACATATCTATTAGTTATCAGTTATTTTTTTTCAAACTCGTGTATTAGTTATTTATTATCTACTTTTTTTAAACAAGCAGCGTGAGTAATTACTCACGCTGCACTTCAAATTAATTCAAAATAAAATCACCTAATTTTGACTAATATCCAGGATTCTGGTCTGCGTTGGTTAACGCATCGTTTAATTCAATTTCTGTAACCGGAATAGGGAATAAATCATTTTTAGATGCATATCCTGTTCCTGCCAATTCTGTTGCTGCTCTTCCCCATCTTACCAAATCCCAAAAACGCTGGCCTTCATGTGCTAATTCTAAGAATTTTTCATTTACAATAGCATTGAATAAAGCGTCTCCGGTAAGTCCTGATAAAGGAGCTAAACCTGCTCTTTCATGAACTTTATTCAATTCAATTAGAGCTTGTCCGTCTTGACCATCTTTATTGTAAGCTTCTGCTGCCAATAAAAGCACCTCTGCGTATCGTAATAACCTCCAGTTGGTAGTGTAATTTAATTCTCTTACGGTTCCTTCAGGACTTGTATCACTTGCACGTGTTGTATACTTTATTCTTATAGCTCCTTCGTAATCCCAAATGTTTTCAGCAGGTTCTTTTACTGCTCCTCCGCCTGCAATCAATTCCGCTTCTGTCATTAAAGTAGCTGCTTTACGCTCAGTATCTCCCATTGCATCAAATGCATCAATCAATTTTTTAGTTGGTAAATTAAAGCCCCAACCATTAAGTAAACCTACAGGAGCCACATCAAAGAAATCTCTTGTACCCATTAATATTATATGTGCATTGCTTTCAACACGTCCTCCCCATTTAAAACTACCCCAATCATATCCTTCGGTAGAAATATAACCTAACTCAAAAAGAGATTCTATACCAAATTCAGAACCTATAGTCCAAACATTAGCAGGATCAGGCTCTAAATCATGAGCCGGATTAGCAATAACAGCAGCTAAATAAGGAATAGCTTGACTATATTTTTCTTGAAAAACCAATACTTTTCCCATTAATGCTTGAGCAGTTCCTTTACACACTCTAAAATTTTCAGAGACAGCAGATTTATCAGGCAATCCTGTTATTGCCTCTGTTAAATCAGACTCAACTTGTGTATAAATTTCAGTTCTTGGGCTTTTAGCTAACGCAAAAGCTTCAGGACTTACTACATCAGGATTATGTAATCTTAACGGTACATCTCCCCACATGGTAGTTAATTCAAAATAACACCATGCACGCATAAATTTAGCTTCTGCCAACACCTTTGCTTTATTGCTTAATGAGCTTCCTTCCACATTATCAACAATAACATTGGCTAATGCAATAACTCTGTAAAACAAATCCCAATTACTTGTAATAGAAGTGTTTGAAATTGAAACGTTTGCATAATCATCAATATCTTGTAATTGAGCTTGGTCTCCTGCATTTCCTCCTGCTGCATTAGCATCGTCTCCAGGCAATAATTTTACAAAGTAAGCACTATGCCAATCTTTGGCATAATTATATTGCATAAGATCATATAATCCAAGTACAGCTTTTTCTACATTTTCCTCAGTTGAGAACACATACTCGGTATCTAATGTACCTGTAGGTGGATTCTCAACAAAATCATCACTACATGAAGTAAAAATTAAAAGTGATGTTATTACGGTAAAAATTATTTTTTTCATAATTATATTACTAATTTATTTTTTATTAAAAATCAACTGATAAACCAAATAAAGCTTTTCCAGGAATTGGATAAAATCCTCTATCTACACCTTGGCTATTATCTTCATAACTACCTGCTTCAGGGTCTAAACCATTATATTTTGTAAATGTGAAATAATCATCAAGAGAAATATAAACTCTAAGTTTTTTTAGATTTATTTTTTCAACAATACTTGTTGGTAAAGTATAACCTAATTGTATTTGTTTAATTCTCATATATGAACCGTCATCTATCATAAGATCAGTATCATAATAACCATTTATTTGTGATGCTCCCGGATATTTTGCATTTGCATCACCTGGCTGTGTCCATCTACCATTAAAATATTCAACCGGTTTATTGGTTAAAGGACGTGAAGGCTGATGGTATGCTGCAAAAATGTCATTACCCTCTGTACCTTGTAAGTTTAAACTGAAATCAAAGTTTTTATAACCTAAATTAATACTAGCTCCATACAATAAGTCAGGATGTGGTGAACCAATTTCAGTTTTATCATTATTGGTTATTGTACCATTTCCATCAGTATCAACAATTATTGGTGCTCCTGTTTGTGAATCAATACCATTTGTTTTATATCCGTAGAAATACCATACAGGATGTCCTTCTTCAAAACGAGTTACAGGCTCTCCTCCAGGGATAGTTGCTCCATTTAAAGCAGCATTAACTGATACATCTGTAGTTTCATTATCTAAAGTAGATAAGTTAAAATTAATACCATAGGTAAAACCACCTTCTGTTGTATCTTTATATCCTGCTTCAAATTCAAAACCTTTGTTTTCAATAGTTCCTGCATTTATCGGACCTAAAGTTCTACCTACAGAACCGGGAACAATTAAATTTCCATCAGTAATTAATAGGTCTTTTGTTTCTTTATTGTAATAATCTGCAGAGAAATTAAATTTTCCGTTAAAGGCTCTTAAATCGAACCCAATATCAAACTGTTCAGACTTTTCCCAAACCAATTTAGGATTTGCCAAATCTCCTACATTGTAACCTCCTACTCCTTCGTAAATTACAGGAACAACATAACCTCCATCACTAGCTACTGTTTGCCAAAATTCTAAATCTCCGTTACCTTCTAGGTTAGCATCACTACCATTTTGTCCCCAACTGGCACGTAATTTCAAATAATCAATCTTAGCATCTTGTTTCCAAAAATCTTCTTTAGATAGTACCCAACCTACAGATACAGCAGGGAAAAGGTCTCCTTTATCTGATTTTGGGAACACACTAGATTCATCATATCTTAAAGAACCTTCAACCATGTATTTTCCCATATAGTCATAAGACAATCTACCAAATATAGATGTCATATTTTTTTCATAAATAGCTCCTCCTATCACATCATTAGCTCTGGCAGTATAATCAAAATAAGCAAATTCATCAATACTTCTTTCAACAGAACCTCCTTTTAGACTGTAATATGGATTTTTAATTTTTTCTGCAGAATAACCTACCATAGCTGTTAACGAGTGGTCATTAAACTCTTTGGTATAAGTTGCGAAATTTTCCCACAACCATCTTGAGTTTCTATCAATATCGTGTGCTAATGATACACTTGTATTTGACGCCTCTGCACCTACAACATAAATTGGAGTCCACCTATTATCGATCATATTTGCTCTTTCATAACCAAATCTAGTTGTAAAAGATAAGCCTTCCATCAATTTAATTTTAGCATAAACAGAGGTTAAAAAACTATCTGTATCAATACCTTCACCTCTAAATACGTAATTAGCATAACCAACAGGGTTAATTACCTCACCTGTTGAGTATGTTGGATATCCATATACTCTACCATTTTTTGTAACCATTGCTGTACCATTTGCAACACCTTCTGCAGCTCTATCAGGTAAAGCTCCATCATAAATCACAGGTGTAAGTGGGTCAATTAACAATACGTTATTAACAACTCCTCTATAAGAATCATCTTCAGTAATAGGAGATTGGTTTGTGTTTGCGTAAGTTATATTAGCTCCTATTTCTAACCAATCTTTTAATTCGCTAACAATATTAGCTCTTAAAGTATATCTTTTGTATCCTGAATTTTCTTTACCAACAATACCTTCTTGATCTAATAACGATCCTGATAAATAATATGAAGTTTTTTCAGTTGCACCTGAAAAACTAAGGTCATGCCTTTGCACAAAAGCATCTTGGAATGTTTCATCTATCCAATCTGTATTGATACCATTATCAACAACTTGGTTTTGACCTGCTTCATTCATATACTGAACAAATTGAGAAGCATTCATTAAGTTCATATCAGTTCTTACACTTTGAATACCAAATTGCGAGTTATAGCTTATTACTGATTGTCCTTTTTTACCTCTTTTTGTTGTAATAATTACAACACCATTAGCACCTTGTGTACCATAAATAGCTGCAGAGGCAGCATCTTTTAAAACCTCCATATTAGCAATATCACTTGGGGCAATATTATCTATAGTTGAAACTTTCATTCCATCTACAATATAAAGAGGGTCTGCATTACCATTAGAACCGGTACCACGTATTCTAACTTTAGCTCCACTACCTGGAGCTCCAGAAGAAGAAACAACAGTAACCCCTGCTGTTTTACCTTGTAAAACTTGTTCTATACGTTGTGTTGAAGAGCTTTCAATTTGACTTTCATCAATACTTGAAATTGAACCTGTTACCAAACTTTTTTTCTTGGTACCATACCCAATTACAACAACTTCGTCTAATTCATCTGCGCTTTGGGCTAATACCACATTAATTACAGACTTTCCTGCAACACTTACTTCCTGTGTTACATAACCAACATAACTAATATGTAAAACTGCATCTGAAGGAACTTCACTTAAAGTGAATTTACCATCAAAATCTGTAGTTGTACCGTTGGTTGTACCTCTAACAAGAACGTTTGCTCCAGGCAGTGGACCATTAACGTCCGATACTGTTCCTGAAATCATTTGGGCTTGCATAAAGCCGCTAAGCAATAAAGCTCCCAGAAACAGAAATTTTCTAAAGAAATAATTTCTCATAATAAATCTTTTTTGTTAATTGAATTTTGTTATTAATTAAACCTTAACCTAACATGAAAATAATAAATCCCTTATCTTTGAAAAGAATTTATTATTTTACTAATTTATTGTGCTAGTTTTTATATATATAACAAATTTAATATTTACTACAACGATATAGTGATACTATTTAATCAAATTTTAATACTATTTTTGTATACACTTAACATCAATGATTATTATGCATAAAAATGTTCACAGAGAAATTTCACCTTTATCACCAGAAGATAGTTTTTTGGTTTTTGACCGTGTAAAAGATGATTTCGATTTTCCTATTCACTTTCATCCTGAATATGAATTAAATTTCATTCACAATGGAAAAGGTGTTAGACGTGTGGTAGGAAATAGTTTAGAAGAAATAGATGATATAGAACTTGTAATGGTTGGCCCCAATTTGGTTCATGGTTGGGAGCTTCATAATTGCACAAATAAAAAGATTCACGAAATTACAATTCAATTTCATGACGATTTATTTGATGATAAAATGCTTTCAAAAAGAATCTTTAAACCAATTAAAGATATGTTTAACCGATCTAATCATGGCATCTTATTTTCAAAAAAAACCACTAAAGAATTAATGCCCAGAATAATGTCACTATCAAAAATAGATAGTATGGACTATTTTTTAGAGTTAATTTCAATTTTACACGATTTAGCTAACTCAAGAAACCAAAAATTACTTTCTACATACATCTCTCAAAACAAAAACTTTGAGAATAGTGATAAAATAAAAAAGGTATATGAATACGTGCAAGATAATTTTAGTCGAAAAATATCTCTTGCTGAAATTTCAGATTTAGTAAATATGAGTCCGGTTTCTTTCAACAGATTTATTAAAAAAAGAACCGGCAGAACTTTTATAGAATATATTAATGACTCCAGAATAAGTTTTGCCACACGTTTACTTATTGAATCAGATTACAGTATAGGTGAAATAAGTTTTAAGTGTGGATTTAATAATATAGCCAACTTTAACAGGGTATTTAAAAAAGTAAAAAATTGTACTCCTACTGAATTCAGAGAAGAATTTAAAGGCATTAAAAGAGTTTTATAAGCACATATTTTGTATCTTACAATATATACTATCTAATCATTTTAGTTAAAATTAAACATTCTAAGCCATGTATGAAAATATTAACCGAGAAATTACTCAACTAGAACCCGATGATGTTTTTTTGGTTATAAATAGAATAAAACAAAAGTTTGATTTCCCTATTCATTTTCATCCTGAATATGAACTCAACTTTATACTTAACGGGAAAGGTGTTCGTAGAGTGGTTGGAAACAGTATGGAAGATATTGAAAATGTTGAAATGGTATTAGTGGGACCTAATGTTGAGCACGGCTGGGAAACCCACAACTGTAAAAGCAAGCAAATTTACGAAATAACAATACAATTTCATGACGGTTTATTTGATGACAAATTACTTTCATTAAAAATATTCAAGCCTATAAAAGAGTTGTTTAACAAATCAAACCACGGAATTCTATTCTCAGCTAAAACGGCCTTAGAGTTAATGCCTCGTATTGTAGCTCTTTCTAAAATTGACAGTATTAGTGATTTTACTCAACTTTTAACAATTTTACAAGAGTTAGCTAACTCAAAAAATCAAAAATTACTTTCAACTTATATATCAAAAAATAACGAATACGAGAATAGTAAAAAAATTAAAAAAGTTTATGAATACATTCAAAAATACTATTATCGTAAAATTTCTCTTTCCGAAATTTCAGAGTTAGTGAATATGACTCCTGTTTCATTTAATCGATTTATAAAAAAACGTACCGGTAAAACTTTTGTAGAATATACAAATAATATTAGATTAAGTTATGTATCACGATGGTTAATTAATACCGATTTAAGTATTAGTGAAATTGGTTTTAAATGTGGCTTTAACAACATAGCTCATTTTAACAGATTTTTTAAAAAAACCAAAGGCTGTACTCCTCGCGAATTTAGAGATGAATTTGTTAGAATTAAACAAGTTTCTTAACACCATTAAAATGATAAACTTTTCCTGTTTAAATAATATCATTCTTTGATAAATTATGTTAAATGTAATTCCTTAGTTTATGATACCTTTATTCTTTTAAAATTAACGTTATGTCAACAAAATTTATATTCCCAATTTTACTATTTGTACTAATAGGCTGTAAAGAAGAAAAAAAAGCTTATTTCACCTATAAAAATGCTACAAATGAACATTTTCTTTATCAAGGAAGAACTGATATTCACAATGATACCTGTAAAGTTTTAATAAACTCTGCTGCATCAGTAGAATTTATTGTTGAAGGAGATTCTATAAACCTTTATGTAGAGCCTCAAACCAAAGCACATAACTATATTTCATTAGCAATAAATGATGAGTATATTAAAAGATACAAAATTGAGGCTGGTACAATTAATAAAATCCCTCTAATTTTACCAACACAACAATCAAATAAAATAGGTATTTACAAAGCAACTGAAGCTTCTAACGGTGGAATAATATTTCATGGAATTGATACAAAAAAATTACTCCCAACAAATAACGATAAACATTATTCTATTGAATTTATAGGAAATTCAATTACTTGCGGAATGGGTGCCGATAAAGGTGAAATACCTTGCGGAACAGGCGAATGGTACGACCAGCACAATGCTTACTTAGCTTACGGACCAACTGTTGCCAGAGCTTTAAACGCTAATTTTATATTGAATTCAGTTTCGGGAATTGGAATGTATAGAAATTGGAATTCTGAACCCGGTGAAGAACCAATAATGCCGGAAGTGTATGAAAACCTATATTTAAATACTGATTCTTCAAAAAAATATGATTTTACATACAATCCGGATATTGTAAGTATTTGTTTAGGCACAAACGATTTATCTGATGGTGATGGTGTTAAAGAACGTTTCAATTTCGATACTCAAAAATATATCGAAAATTATATCAACTTCTTAAATAAAATATACACACATTATCCAAAAACAAAAGTGGCTTTATTAACAAGTCCAATGATATCAGGCGAAAAAGGAGAAATTTTACTAGAGTGTTTAACCAAAATAAAAGAACATTTCAGTAAAGAACATGTTATAGAAATTTTTGAATTCAGCACAGTTACGCCAGGCGGTTGCACATCACATCCTGACATTAACGATCATAAAAAAATAGCGGAAGAACTAGTACCTTTCTACAAAAAAATGTTAAATAATTCAGCAGAATAAATTATGGAAAATTATACAGCAGCTACAAATAGATACGAATCAATGCCATATAGAAGATGTGGTAAAAGTGGAATTTTACTTCCATCTTTATCATTAGGATTATGGCATAATTTTGGGCATGTCGATAATTTTAATACCTCAAAACAAATAGTACATACAGCTTTTGACAAAGGTATCACGCATTTTGATTTGGCTAATAATTATGGACCTCCTCCGGGTTCAGCCGAAGAAAACTTCGGAAAAATATTAAAACAAAGTTTTGCTTCATATAGAGATGAACTCATCATTTCAACAAAGGCCGGTTGGGGAATGTGGCCAGGACCCTACGGAGATTTAGGCTCAAAAAAATACTTAGTTGCAAGTTTAGACCAAAGTTTACAACGTATGGGATTAGATTATGTTGATATTTTTTATCATCATAGACCGGACCCTTACACGCCTTTAGAAGAAACTATGAGTGCACTCGACTTAATTGTTAGGCAAGGAAAGGCATTGTATGTTGGAATTTCATCTTATAATACTGAAGATACCTTACGAGCTTCAAAAGTTTTAAAAGAACTTGGCACACCTTGTTTAATTCATCAACCACGTTATAGTATGTTAGATAGATGGGTAGAAAATGGTTTACTTGATGTTATTGAAGATGAAGGAATTGGCTCTATAGCTTTTTCTCCTTTAGAACAAGGTATTTTAACCAACAAATACTTAAAAGGCATCCCTGAGAACTCAAGAGCTGCTAAAAGCACCGGATTTTTACAAAAAGAACAAGTAACAAAAGAAGTTATACAAAAAGCGCAGCAGCTTAATGGAATAGCTCAAAAAAGAGGACAAAGTTTAGCGCAAATGGCAATTTCTTGGTTATTAAAAGATCATAGAATTACCTCTGTTTTAGTTGGCGTAAGTAGCGAAAAACAATTATTAGACAATTTAGGCGCTTTAACTAATTTAGAATTTTCGGTTTCAGAACTACAAGAAATTGAAACTATTTTAAAATAAACTACACATGAAAAAACTAACGTTTTATATATTTTTATTAATTGCAAACATTTCAATGGCAAATATATCATTACCATCTGTCTTTTCAGATAATATGGTACTTCAACGTAATTCAACAACCAAAATTTGGGGTTGGGCTTCTCCTGGTGAAGAAATTAGACTTGTTGCTTCTTGGAATCCAACTGATACTTTATCAACAAAAGGAAACAGACAAGCAAAATGGGAGTTAAAACTAAAAACACTTGAAGGTCCGGGACCTTTTACAATAACCATTTCAGGATACAACACTATTGAATTAAAAAATGTTTTGGTTGGTGAAGTTTGGCTAGCATCAGGGCAATCAAATATGGAATGGAGTGCTTCAGCAGGAATAATTAATGGTGAAGAGGCAATTAAAAATGCTAATAATCCTAATATTCGTTTTTTTGATGTACCACGTATAGCTGCAGAATATCCTCAAAACAATGTAAAATCAAATTGGGTAGAGTGTACTCCTGAAACAATGAAATATTTTAGTGCCATTGCTTATTTCTTCGGAAAAAAATTAGAAGAAAGCTTAAATGTTCCTATAGGAATTATTGGTTCTAATTGGGGAGGAACACCAGCTGAGATTTGGATACCAAAAAATGCTTTTGAAAAAGATGAAAAACTAACTGAAGCTGCCTCAAAACTTGTTAAAGAAGAATGGGGTCCAAACGAACCTTCAAGAGCATTCAACGGAATGATTCATCCTCTTGTACCGTACACTATTGCCGGGGTAATATGGTATCAAGGAGAAACCAATACTTCAAACCCTAAATATTATAAATATGTATTTTCATCATTGATAAAAAGTTGGAGAGAAAAATGGGACATTGATTTTCCTTTTTATTTTGCACAAATAGCTCCTTATAATTATGGAACAAATTATGCAGGAGTTCAAATTAGAGATGCTCAAAGAAGAACTTTAGATATACCAAATACCGGAATGGTAATAACCAGTGATTTTTGTGATGTGGAAGATATCCATCCTAAAAATAAAATACCAATTGGTTTACGCTTTGCAAACTTAGCTTTAAAAAATCATTACAAACTAAATACCAATTTAGTTGAAGGCCCATTATTTGATAAAGTTGTTTTTGAAAATAAAAAAGCTAAGGTTTATTTTAAAAATTCGGAAGGTCTTTATTTTAAGCCCGAAAAAATATCATTATTTGAAATTTCAGGTGAAGATTTGATTTTTTATCCGGCAAAAGCTACAATTAAAAACAATACAATTATTGCTTATTCAAAAAAAGTAACCAATCCAAAATATATCCGCTTTGCATGGGGAAACACCAGTATTTCAAACTTGTTTAATACTGCCAATATACCCGCGTCAAGTTTTACAACAAAGAATTACTAATTTAAAATAGTCCAAATTTAATCAGATGATTTTTAACAGTAGAATTACACATCATGCATATTTAGTGTAATTCTACATTAACATAGCATTTATTCTAATAAAGTATTTCTTATATTTGCATAACTTTTAAAAAAATTATGGCTTATAAAAGAATTTTATTAAAATTAAGTGGTGAAGCACTTATGGGCACTCGCCAATATGGAATAGATCCTAAACGTTTAGCTGAATACGCTGAAGAAATTAAAAAAATTGTTGATAAAGGTATTGAAGTTGCTATAGTTATTGGTGGTGGAAATATATTTAGAGGAGTTGCCGGAGCCAGTAACGGTATTGATAGAGTTCAGGCGGACTATATGGGCATGCTTGCTACAGTAATTAATGGTTTAGCCCTACAAAGTGCACTTGAAGATGCCGAAATACAAACAAGGCTGCTTACCGCAATTAAAATGGAACAAGTTGCTGAACCTTTTATTAAAAGAAGAGCCGTGCGACATTTAGAAAAAGGAAGAGTTGTTATTTTTGGAGGTGGTACAGGAAACCCTTACTTTACAACTGATACTGCTGCAGTTTTACGTGCAATTGAAATAAATGCTGATGTTATTTTAAAAGGAACTCGAGTTGATGGGATTTATACTTCAGATCCGGAAAAAAATGAAAATGCTATCAAATTTGATTCAATTACCTATAAAGATGTAATGAACAAAGGTCTTAAAGTAATGGATATGACAGCATTCGCTTTAAGTCACGAAAATAATTTACCAATAATTGTATTTGATATGAACACTAAAGGAAATCTTGTAAAAGTAGTTGACGGTGAGAATATTGGAACAATTGTTGATAAATAACAGTCTAATTTAAACGTTTTAAATTATGAATGAAGAATTAAAATTTATTGTAGATAGCACTAAAGAATTAATGCAAAATGCAATTGCGCATTTAGAAAAAGAGTTTAGAAACATTAGGGCCGGTAAAGCAAGCCCTGCAATGTTGGGAAATGTTACTGTTGATTATTATGGTTCTCAAACTCCATTAACACAAGTAGCAAATGTAAGCACTATGGATGCACATACAATTACAGTTCAACCATGGGAAAAACATATGCTTCATGAAATTGAAAAAGCTATAATGATAGCTAATTTAGGTTTCAACCCAATGAACAATGGCGAAGTTATTATTATTAATGTTCCTGTTTTAACAGAAGAAAGACGTAAAGAACTTTCAAAACAAGCAAAAGCTGCTGCAGAAGCTGCAAAAATAGGCATTAGAAACGACCGTAAGGAAGCGATGCATGAAATTAAAAAAACGGATGCCTCTGAAGATATGAAAGCCAATGCTGAAATTGACATTCAAAAATTAACAGATAAGTTTATTCTTGAAGTTGATGAGCATTACAAAGTAAAAGATCAAGAAATTATGAAAGTTTAATATAAAAGTTAAACTTATCAAAAAACTAAAAGCGCTCATACGAGTGCTTTTTTATTATAGTATATTTGTTACACTTTGTGATAACCATTTTAAATGAAAAAAATACTTTTTTTATTATTTCTTAGTCCATTCTTATTATTTTCACAAAACTATGTTCAAGGAATTGTAATTGACAGTAAAACCAAACAACCCTTGGCGTTTGCATCAATAATTACCAATACAAACTTTGGTACATTAACAGATGTTGAAGGTAAATTTGAGATAACAACCCAAAAACCTTTTGATGAAATTTCTGTATCGTATGTTGGTTATACACCTACAAACATAGTTTTAAACAATCAAAAATTTATCAGTATAAAATTAAAATCAAAAGTTGAAAATTTAAATGAAGTTCTAATTATAGCAAAAGAAAATCCGGCAAATAAAATTATCAAAAATGCGATAGCAAATAAAGAAAAAAATGATATCGAAAAAGCTCTAAATTCATTTAAATTCAATTCATACAACAAAAAATTAGTTACTGCAAATCCAGATTCTATTAGTGGAACAATAGATACTATTTTTGTGCTTAAAAACGGGAAAAAAGAATTTAAAAAACTAGACTCCTCAAATTATCAATTCAAAAAGGAAATTACAGAACATCACCTATATATCACAGAGAAAATTTCAGAATTTAATTTTCAAAAAGGGAAAAAGAAAAAAGAAATTATTTTAGCATCGAGAATGGCAGGTCTTAAACAACCTATTTATGAAATTTTAGCAATTACTATTCAAGATTTTTCTTTTTACAATGAGTACTATACAATTGCAGGCACAAAATACACAAGCCCGATTGCAAATAATGCACTTAAAAAATATAATTATAAAATATTAGATACCGTAAAAAATTCTAACGGAAACGCAATTCTAATCTATTTTAAACCAAAAAAGAAAATAGACGTTGCTGGTGTTGAGGGAGTAATGTACATTGATGATAAAACTTACGCAATAACTAAAGCAGTATCAGAAGTAAAAGGATCAATTAATATTAAATCAACTCAAAACTTTGAATATATTAATAACTATGGAATTTGGTTTCCAAGCAATATGGATTTGGTTATTAAAAAAGGTACGAATAACGAAAACATAGAACTATTTGGAGGTGTTGTAAAAATTTCAGAAAACAAAAAAAACGACTCAATAATTAAATCTAAAACTAAACAACCATCAGATATTGTTTATTTTATATCTAAAACCGAAAATTCAAATATTGAAATAAATACACCTGTTGTAGTAAAAAAATCGTCTTCAACAATACAATTCAATGAAGATGCTCATAAACAATCTTTAGATTTTTGGAACAAATACAGAACAGATTCTTTAACTAAACGAGGAGAAACAGCATATAAAAAGCTAGACAGTATTGCAGAAAGCGAAGGTGTAGAGAAAAAAATAAACATTGCCAGAAACGTTTTAAAAGGCTACTACCCTACAAAATACATAAACCTTAATTTGGGTAAAATAATTAACCTTAATAATTACGAAGGCTTAAGAATTGGTTTTGGTGGTGTAACCAACACCAATTTTTCTAATAAATATAAAATTGAATCTTACATAGCATACGGCACAAAAGATGAAGATATTAAATATAGCATTGGAGCCTCTACCAGACTCAATAAAGACACCAACACTTGGTTGGGAGCAAATTACACAAACGATTTAAAAGAAGCTGCTTCATTAGATTTTATTGCTGAAAACACCTCTTTTTCACCTATAAATCCTCGAAATTTAAACATCAGTAAATTTTATAATTATAAAACCGCAAGCATTTATCTTGAACATGATATTCAGCCAAATTTAGAAGCAAAACTTCAATTAAGTTCTGGTGATTATAAACCTGTTTTTGATTATCAATATATTACTTCCGGTAAAATTACAACCAATTATACACTAACAACTGCTGCTTTAGGTTTACAATACAACCCTAAAAACGAATATATGAATTCACCTTTAGGAAAATTGAAAATTAAAAACGATTACCCCCAAATTACTTTTCAAATAACTAAAAGTTTTAAAAATGTTTTTAGCAGTGATTTTGACTTTACACAAGTTAATTTAAGGTTACTTCATGAAATAAAAAGATTGAGAAAAGCGACTACCGAAATTTTGGTTGAAGGTGGTATTGTTTTAGGAGATGCTCCTATTTCTCATCTTTTTAATTCAACACCAAACTACACCTTTAAAAGTCCTTGGCTAAAACGTGTAACTTTTGCCGGTAAAAACAGCTTTGAAACTATGGGTTATAACGAGTTTATTTCAGATAAGTTTGGTGCAATTCACATTAGGCATCAACTACGGTATTTTAGAATTGGCTCTAAGTTTAAACCACAAGTTACTTTGGTAACAAGAGCAGCAATTGGAAACTTAGAAAACCCTTCAAATCATAAAGGATTAGAGTTTAAAAGTTTACAAAATGGTTACTTTGAAAGCGGTATAGAATTCAACAGTATTTTTAAAGGTTTTGGTTTAAGCTCATTTTACAGGTATGGCTCTTATCAAAATTCTAGATTTAGCGATAATATTGCCCTAAAATTAACATACCAGTTAAGACTAGGTTTTTAAAATTTAGAACTCAAAACTCAACTATTTTTATACCTTTGCAAAAAATTTTTGGATGAATTTTTGGACTCGGATTTCTAGACTTATTTTAAAGGGAAGATTTGTTATTTTAATTGCCATAGCTGCAATTACGTACTTTTTAGCTTCACAAATGCAATACATGCGTTTTTCTTATACTGAAGCTAACTTATTACCTGAAAATCACATAATAAATGTTGAATATGACAGATTTTTAGAAATTTTTGGAGAAGAAGGTAATTTAATAATTTTGGCCACCAATGATTCTACTGTTTTTACTCCTAAAAAATTTAACGATTGGAATAACTTATCAAAACAATTAAACAGTTTTCCTGAAGTTGATTTTACAATGTCTGTTGGTGATATTAAAAAACTTAGTAAAAATACTAAAGAACAGAGGTTTGATTTAGAACCTATTTATAATAAAGCTCCTGAAACTATAGAAGAAGTTCAAAAAATTAAAACTGAACTTTTTGACAACCTTCCATTTTTTGATAATTTCTTGTATAATAAAAAAACAGGTACTATTAGAACGGTTGTGTATTTAAATAAAGAAATTGTTAATACATCAGTACGTAAAGACTTTGTTTTTAATACCCTAAATCCTGCTATTGATCAATTTGAAAAAGAAAATAATATAGATGTTAAAGTATCTGGTATGCCATATATACGTACCATGAACGCCCAAAATATTATTGATGAAATTGGAATGTTTGTAGCACTTGCTTTAGGTATAACTGCTTTAATTTTCTTTTTCTTTTTCCGTTCATTTAGAGCAACATTCATTACTCTTTTAGTTGTAAGTATTGGTGTTATTTGGGCTTTTGGATTTATAGGTTTGTTTAGATATGAAATTACGGTTTTAATGGCTATGATTCCTCCTTTAATTATTGTAATTGGAGTACCTAATGCCATATTTTTAATAAATAAATATCAACAGGAAGTAAAAAAACACGGCAATCAGGCAAAATCATTACAAAGAGTTATTACTAAAATTGGGAATGCTACTTTAATGACAAACGTTACTACGGCTTCCGGATTTGCAACATTTATTTTTACTAAAAGTCAGCTTTTAAGAGAATTTGGTACCATTGCTTCAATTAACATTTTAGCAATATTTATTTTGGCATTATTAATAATACCAATTATTTACAGTTTTATGCCCTTGCCAAAAGAGAAACACTTAAAACACCTTGAACGCAAATGGATTGAAGCTATTGTAAATTGGATGGAATCAATAGTAAGGCACCATAGATTTGCTGTATATGCTGCTACAATTGTATTAATAATAATTAGTATGATTGGTATTTATAAGATTAAGGTATCGGGCAGTTTAATTGAAGATATGCCTAAAGGAAAACAATTTTATAAGGATATAGTTTTCTTTGAAGATGAGTTTGGCGGTATTATGCCTCTCGAAATTTTGATTGATACCAAAGCTGAAAAAGGTGTGATGAAACTATCAACTTTAAAGCGTATGAACGAGCTTGATGAAACTATAGAAGAAATTCCTCAATTATCTAAGCCAATCTCCGTTTTAAACATGGTAAAATACTCTAAACAAGCTTTTTATAGTGGAAAACCAAAATATTATCAATTACCAAATAGTCAAGAAAAAAATTGGATTTTATCTTATACTAAAAATTCAGCAGGAAATACCAATCTCTTAAACAATTTTGTTGATTCTACCGGAAGATATGCTCGTATAACAACATTTATGAAAGATATTGGTACTGATAAAATGGAAATTATTGAAGAACGATTACAACAAAAAATTGATAAAGAATTTCCAAAAGAAAATTACGATGTTTCAATGACAGGAAAAGCCTTGGTATTTTTAAAAGGAACCAATTTTTTAATTAATAATTTAGCCATATCACTTTCACTTGCTATATTATTAATCGCAATTTTTATGGCTTTCATGTTTCGTTCTTTTAGAATGATTATAATATCATTAGTGCCAAACATATTTCCATTACTAATAACAGCTGGTTTAATGGGGTATTTAGGAGTTCCTCTAAAACCATCAACAATTTTAGTATTTAGTATAGCCTTTGGTATTTCGGTTGATGATACCATTCACTTTTTAGCAAAATACAGGCAAGAATTAATAGCAAATAATTGGAGAATAAAACATTCAGTTTACGCTGCTCTTCGTGAAACCGGTGTTAGTATGTTCTATACATCTATAGTTTTATTTTTTGGATTTTTAGTGTTTACTGTTTCAAGTTTTGGGGGTACAATTGCACTTGGAGGTTTAGTTTCAATAACTCTATTATTTGCAATGGTTTCTAACTTATTATTATTACCGTCGCTATTGCTTTCTTTAGAAAAAAGTATAGCTAATAAAAAAGTATTTAAAGAACCTACTTTAGACATCCTTACTCCAGATGATGAAAATGTAGACAAATAAATGAATTATTACCTAAAAAACTTCAAATTTAATTGAAGGTTATCCAAATTTTTTAATTCAATATGTATCTTTGCAACTCTTAAAATTTAGAATATGATAAGAACTAATGTAGCAGAACTTTTAAGTTCAGACAATTTTTTACATGAAATTATAGTAAAAGGTTGGGTTAGAACATTTAGAGCTAACAGATTTATTGCTTTAAATGATGGTTCAACCATAAATAATATACAGTGTGTTGTTGATTTTGAAAATACTGATGAAACCATTTTAAAACGAATAACTACGGGTGCTGCAATTTCTGTAAAAGGGACATTGATTGAAAGTTTAGGAAAAGGTCAAAGTGTTGAGATTCAAGTTTCTGAAATTGAAATTTTAGGCGATTCCAATCCTGAAGAATATCCTATTCAACCTAAAAAACACAGTCTTGAGTTTTTAAGAGAAAATGCACATTTACGTATTAGAACAAACACTTTTAGTGCAGTAATGCGAGTTAGATCTGCATTATCTTTTGCAATACATAAATATTTTACCGAAAACGGGTTTTATAATTTTCACGCTCCAATAATTACAGGCTCTGATGCTGAAGGTGCTGGAGAAATGTTTACAGTAACTACACTTAATCCTGAAAATCCTCCAAAAAATGAAGATGGCACCATTGATTATAGTAAAGATTTTTTTGGAAAAAACACCAATTTAACTGTATCCGGACAATTAGAAGCTGAAACTTATGCAATGGCTTTAGGTAAAGTATATACTTTTGGCCCTACATTTAGAGCTGAAAATTCAAATACCACAAGGCATTTAGCAGAGTTTTGGATGATTGAACCCGAAGTTGCTTTTAACAATTTAGATGACAATATGGACTTAGCTGAAGATTTTATAAAATCAGTTATTTCATACATTTTACAAAATTGTAAAGACGACCTTGAGTTTCTTGATAATAGATTAACGCAAGAAGAAAAATCTAAACCTGCTGCCGAAAGAAGTGAGATGTCTCTTATCGAGAAGTTAAAATTTGTTGTAGAAAACAATTTTATTCGCGTTAGTTATACTGAAGCTATAGATATTTTAAAGAATTCTAAACCAAACAAAAAGAAAAAATTTCAATTTTTAATTGATGAATGGGGCGCTGATCTTCAAAGTGAACATGAACGCTATTTAGTGGAAAAACATTTTAAATCTCCGGTTATTTTATTTGATTATCCTGCAAGTATTAAAGCTTTTTACATGCGTTTGAATGATGACGGTAAAACCGTAAGAGCAATGGATGTTTTATTCCCGGGAATTGGCGAAATTGTTGGAGGAAGTCAACGAGAAGAAAGATTAGATATCTTAAAACAAAAAATAAAAGAACTAAATATCGACGAAAAAGAATTATGGTGGTATTTAGACACTCGAAAATTTGGAACAGCTGTACATAGTGGTTTTGGCTTAGGATTTGAGCGCTTGGTTCAATTTACAACTGGTATGAGTAATATTAGAGATGTTATACCTTATCCAAGAACACCACAAAATGCAGAATTTTAATAAATTTAAATCATAAAAACATAGTTATTCAACATACTATGTTTTTTTGTATTTTTATTCAAAATCCCGTTTAATCAATATATGTTAAAACAGAGTTTACAATATAAACTTTTACAAAAATTATCTCCTCAACAAATTCAATTGATGAAATTGATTCAATTGCCTACACAGGCATTTGAACAACGTTTAAAACAAGAATTAGAAGAAAATCCTGCTTTAGAAAGCGGTAAAGAGAATGTAGATGATTATGACAACTCTCAAATTGATAATGATTATGATGAAACTGGAAATGAAAGTATAAGTGCTGAAGATATAAATATTGATGAATATTTGAGTGATGATGAAATTCCTAATTACAAAACTCAAACAAATAATTATTCATCGGATGACGAAGATAAACACATACCTTATGCCTCCGGAACTTCATTTACACAGCATTTAAAAAATCAAATACATACCTATCGATTAAATGATGATGAAGAAATAATTACAGATTTTTTAATTGGAAGTATTGATGAAAGCGGTTATATAAGAAGAGACTTAGAAGATATTTTAGACGATTTGGCATTTACTCAAGGTATTTTTACAACACAAGAAGAACTCGAACGCCTTTTAAAAATTGTTCAGGATTTGGATCCTGCCGGTGTGGGTGCACGCGACTTAAAAGAATGTTTATTAATTCAATTAAAACGAAAAGAAGAGCATCCAAGCAGAAATTTAGCAATTAATATATTAGAAAATTCTTTTGACCATTTTGTAAAAAAACATTATTCTAAACTAACACAAAAATTTCATGTTAGTGAAAACGAATTAAAAGAAGCTATTAAGCAAATTGAGAAGTTAAATCCAAAACCTGGCGGATCTTATGTTGGTAATAATAAATTAGCCGAACAAATTGTTCCTGATTTTACAATTCGAATTGTTGAAGGAGAATTAGAGCTTACATTAAATTCTAGAAATGCTCCTGAACTTCATATATCTAAAGAATATAACGATTTGTTACAAGGTTATAAAGATACAAAAGACAAGTCAAAATCTCAAAAAGATGCTGTTGTATTCATCAAACAAAAATTAGATGCAGCTAAATGGTTTATTGACGCCATAAAACAACGCCAGCAAACTCTTTTGTTAAATATGAATGCTATAATGCACCATCAAAAAGAATATTTTTTAACCGGAGACGAAAGAAAATTGAAACCCATGATTTTAAAAGATATTGCAGATGCTATTGATATGGATGTTTCAACAGTTTCTAGAGTTGCAAACAGCAAATATGTAACAACACCTTATGGAACAAAATTAATTAAAGAATTCTTTTCCGAATCAATGAAAAACGATCAAGGTGAAGATGTTTCAACAATTGAAATCAAAAACATTTTAGCTTCCGTAATAAAAAAAGAGGATAAAAAGAAACCCTTAACAGATGATAAGCTATCTAATCTATTAAAAGAAAAAGGCTATCCTATTGCAAGAAGAACTGTTGCTAAATATAGAGAGCAATTAGATATTCCGGTTGCTCGATTAAGAAAAGAAATTTAGCCTTAGGTTTAAAATTACTATGAAATTTTCAAAATATATATCTTACTTTTTTCACCCAATTAATTTTCCAATTATAGGTGCTTTGCTTTATTTTATTTTTGTTCCGGAGTTTATATTTAAACCTCAGGAATATATGATGTTATTAGTAATTTTTATAGGCACATATATTTTTCCTTTGTTTCTAACTTATCTTCTGAAAAGATTTGAAATGATAAAAACCTATCATATGGTAACAATTGAAGAAAGAAAATTTCCAACTTTACTCTTTATTGGTATTTCTTACATTATAGGAAACTGGCTCTATAAATCAACAATAGTCGATTTATTAGCTCTTTTCTACTTTGGCTATGGATTATGCTTAATTTTTTCTTATATTCTTTTACATTTAAAGTATAAAATAAGCTTGCATACTGCTGCAATTTCAGGCTTAATAGGTTTTTTAATTTGTTTTAGTCACTATTATAAAATTAATTTAATAATAATTTTAGCAGTATTGTTTATAATAGGAGGTGTAATATCTTCAACAAGATTAAAATTAAAAGCACATCAATTAAATGAAATTTCTTTAGGTTTTATTTTTGGGTTAGTAAGTCAATTTATAGTATACTATATTTACATTTACATGATGTAAAATTTTAGCCCTACATTAAACTCATTCAGTTTAAGGTTTTCATTCTCAAATTTTACAGTATCTTTAAACAAAGTATTTAAGCCATAATACAAATATATATTCCAAGTACTATAACCTGTAGCTAAAGTTATACCATATTGCAACTTATTAAATTCAGGTATATTTTTAGTAGTTATTATTCCATTGGTATCTTCATATTTAGATTTAATTGAAAATAAATAAGAAAATTTAAACCCTCCGTAAATACGCCAAAACCTATACTTAACTGGCGTAGAGTTTCTCCACCTAATTTCTATTGGCAATTCAAGCGAATGCATTACAAGCCTGTTAGTATCATAGTCTTGTGCTAATTCAAATACAGTTTGCTTGTTTTCTCTTGAAATTTTTAAATTTTGTATAGCTGCATTATACGCATATCCCAATCCAATGCCTAAACCATAATTTCTTTTAGAATTAAAAGGAATGTCTTTTATAAAACCAACTGATATACCTCCGGAAAATCCATTTTGCGAAATATCTTTTGGCTTGTTAGTTAAAATATTATAGGTTAATGAAACATAAATCTGATCTTCTAAATATTTTAAATCTACAGTATCAATTTTTGTTTGGGCTTCAATTTTAATTAAGCCAAAGAAGAAGAAAATCAAAAAGAAATATTTTCCCATATAACAAATATACTTTATAAAACTAAAAAAGACAATCTACACTAGTTAGATTGCCTTTTTATTTTATTATAGAAAATATAAATTATTTATAGTTACTTTTTATGTCAGAACCTTTTCTGGTTGAAAAACTAACTTTTAAAGCATTTATATCTCTTAATTGTTCTTTGATATCCAAAATGGTACCTACACTTGCATCTTTATCGGCCTTAATTGAAGTAGTCATAAATTTAACTTCTTCTTCTTTTCTTAAAGCTCTTTCAGAAAATATAAAATTAGGTACATCTTTTACATCTATAATCTTATCATTCGCTTGTATTTTATCACCAGCTATTCTTTTATCTTTTGATTTACCAACATAAATAGTACTTACCAAACTTTTAAGTTCTAATTTTTTCACCTCACTTGCAGTTGGAAGATTTGGTTTTTTAATTAATAAATCAGTTTCTCGCATAGTTGTTGAAACCATAAAAAAGAACAATAGCATAAATACAATATCAGGTAATGATGCTGTAGAAATAGCAGGTAACCCTTTTTTCTTCTTTTTAAACTTACTCATAATCTGATACTATTTTATTGGTTCAGGTTCAGAGATAATTTGAGGGTAACTATCCTTCAAATAATCTATTTTCTCTTTAAGGCTTTCAGTAGGGTTATCATTATAATCATCTAACAAATCATTATAAGATCTTCCATATTTTTCAACAGCCAATCTGTTTCTTAACTCATTGTAAGCAGCTTCAATTTCGTTTTGAATTGAAACATACATACCATAAGTTGTTCCTCTATCGCTTTGTAAAGATATAATAGCCTTCGATGGATGATCTGATGATTCAGGATCTCTTCTACCTTTACAATAATCGCAAGGTTCTCCTGGTTTTCCTTCTTTTGGTGCTCCTATACCTCCACCATTATCGATGAATTCCATTGCTAGTCTTTTTATGTCGGTAACTTGAACAAATTCATTTTCAACTAAAAGTTGATTGTTTCTGTTAACAACAATATCTAACACATTTTTTTCTTTGATAGTTACTTGAACATCTTGTGGCGTTTTTTCCGGTAATTTACGTGCAATTCCAGAATCAACATCCATAGTTGTAGTTACTAAGAAAAATATTAGAAGCAAGAACGCAATGTCTGCCATTGAACTAGCACTAAAATCACCGCCGCTTTCTCTTCTTGCCATAATATATTAGTTTTTTATTAATGATTTCATAAAATCAAACACGAAGAATATTAAGCCAATTGTTCCTAAAATAAAAGTATAGTTTATTAGAGTACTAACCCATTTAGAAACACTTCCAGCCTCGCTTAAAACTTTTCCTGCCGAGTTTAATACTTGATCTCCAGAAGATATTACATAAGCCAAAACTAAAAGTACACATAATATTACTAAAGAAATTAAGCTTCTTTTTAATGCTTGTGGATTTTTAATTAGATTTAATAAGGAACTAATTATTGCAACCGCAGATACTGCAATTAGCAAATATACTGCGTAAGTTATAAATGGTGATACAACACTAGATTGAACAGCTACATCAGTTTCAATAACTTCATCTCCTGCCATTAAAACTCTAATGAAAAAAAAGAAGCCAATTAAACCCAACGCTCCCGTTGCTAATGTTAATATTTTTGATACATTCTTATTCATAATAAGCTCTTATTTTTTGTATTTAACCATAAGATCTACTAAAGAAATAGAAGCATCTTCCATACTGTTAACAATGCTGTCTACTTTAGAAATAATATAGTTATAGAAAATTTGTAGGATAATCGCTACAACCAATCCAAATACTGTTGTTAATAACGCTACTTTAATACCTCCCGCTACAACTGTTGGAGAGATATCACCCGCTTGCTCAATTGAGTCAAAAGCTCCAATCATACCAATTACTGTCCCCATGAAACCAAGCATTGGCGCTAAAGCAATAAATAATGATAGCCAGGAAATATTTTTCTCTAATAATCCCATTTGAACACCTCCGTATGAAACAACTGCTTTTTCAGCTGCGTCAATACCTTCATCTTCTATTCTATCTAATCCTTGATAAAATATTGAAGCTACAGGACCTTTTGTATTTCTACAAACCTCTTTAGCTGCTTCTATTCCTCCTGATGCTAAAGCGTCATCAAGGTTAGAAACTAATTTTTTGGTATTAGTTGTAGCCATATTAAGATAAATAATTCTTTCAATAGCTATTGCTAAACCTAAAATTAAGCAGACTAATACAATTCCCATAAAGAAAGGCCCACCTTCAATAAAACGCTGCTTTAACTCTTGGTGAAATGTTTTTGATTCTGTTGCATCTGCAACTTGCTCAGTTTTTGCTGCATCTTGTGCTATAGCCTTAGGTGCTGCTCCAAATAACAATAATCCTGTAATTGCAAGGATAGTAAATACTCTTTTCATTGTGTAATAGTTAATTTATTAATTTTTATACGGGTTAAATATATAATAATTTTTAAAAACAAATTTAGTCTAAGTAAGGAGAAAAATATAAAGTCATCAACCTATCTAATATCTCTATAATTAGACGTCTTTTGCGAATGCCAAGTAACGAAAAAATGTTGAGTTCTGAAAATTTTAGACCTACTTTAAATTATTTTTTTAGAATGTCTTATTTTTTTTTAGAAATTACTAAAAATAAATTGAATTTAAGCAAATTTATTAAAAATTAACCTAATAAACTGATGATTAATTATAAAAAATATACTAATCTTCAGTAATTTCACCTCTAATTTGTGTTTCAAAAACTGATTTAAATTTATTTTTTGGAATTTTTTCTCCTAACAGATACATAAGTTTAGCTAAAGCTGACTCTGTTGTGATATCTTTTCCGCTAATTATTCCCAAATTTTTTAGTTCAATACTAGTTTCATACTGTCCCATTTGTACATTTCCTCCTGCACACTGGGTTACATTTATAATATATATATTTTTATCAATTGCTTCTTTTAATAATTCAACAAACCACTTTTCTGTTGGAGCATTTCCCGATCCAAATGTTTCCATAACCACACCCTTTAGTCCTTTTATTTCAAGAATACTTTTTACAACAGCTTTAGTAATTCCTGGAAATATTTTAAGTATTACTATATTATTATCCAGTTTCTTTCTAACTTTTAAATAACTATTTTTTAATGGTTTTTGAATTAATTGTTTGGAAAATTTCAAGTAAACACCACTTTCTCCTAATGGAGGAAAATTTGGAGATGTAAACGCTTCAAATTGCTCTGCATTAATTTTTGTAGTTCTGTTAGCTCTATATAATTTATATTCAAAATATAAACATACTTCAGTTATAATTGGTTTACCATTGTCTTGGGCAGAAGCAATTTCTATTGATGTAATCAAATTTTCTTTTGCATCTGTTCTTAAATCGCCAATTGGTAATTGTGAACCTGTAAAAATGATAGGTTTTGACAAATTTTCAAACATAAAACTTATTGCCGATGAAGTATATGACATTGTATCAGAACCATGTAATATCACAAATCCATCAAAAGCATTATAATTATCCTCAATAATTTCAGCTATTAAAACCCATTTTTCAGGATTCATATTTGAAGAATCTATTGGTTCTTTTAATGAGATACTCTGAATTTTACAATTTAAATGGTTAATTTCAGGAATGTGTTTTAATAATTTATCAAAATTAAACGTATGTAACGCTCCTGTTTTGTAATCTTTAACCATACCAATGGTACCTCCTGTATAAATTAAAAGTATATGAGGAATTTTTGTCATTTTGTCTGTCACTTCTATTTTGGAATAATTTATGTTGTAAATTTACCAAATAAAAAACATTAACTAAAAAAGAAATCTATGACAGGGTATTATATTTTAATAGGAATTATATCATTGGTAAGTTGGCTTGTAAGTCAACGTTTAAAAAGTAAATTTAAATACTATTCTAATGTTCATTTACAAAACGGTTTAAGCGGAAAAGAAATAGCTGAAAAAATGTTACGAGATAACGGAATTTTTGATGTTCAAGTAATTTCAACTCCGGGCAGATTAACAGATCACTACAATCCTGCAAACAAAACAGTAAATTTAAGTGAAGAAGTTTACAATCAAAGAAATGCTTCAGCGGCAGCTGTTGCAGCTCATGAAGTTGGTCATGCTGTTCAACATGCACAAGCATATCAATGGCTGGAAATGCGTTCTAAATTAGTTCCTGCAGTTAATATTTCATCTAAATTTTCAATATGGTTAGTTTTTGGAGGTTTAGCTTTGGGCGCAGCTTCAGGAAGTACTGGTATGGGATTTACAGTAGCAATTATAGGACTAGCAATGATGGCCTTGGCAACTATATTTAGCTTTATTACACTTCCTGTTGAGTATGATGCAAGTAACAGGGCTTTAGCTTGGTTAAAAACAAATAACATGCTTACTAATGCAGAGCAAGATGGCGCTAAAGACGCATTAAAATGGGCTGCAAGAACTTATTTAGTAGCTGCAATAGGGTCATTAGCAATGCTATTTTATTGGGGTCTTAGAATTTTAGGTTCAAGAGATTAAATAAATTTGAAATAAAAAAAGCCGTTTAAAACGGCTTTTTTTATAATTTTATCTGTCTGTCAATTTGCTGATCTAACGAAATAAAAGTTTCTGTTCTGGCAACACCTTTAATTGATTGTATTTCTAAGTTGAGAAGTTTCATTAAATGTTCGTTATCTTTACAAAGTATTTTAATAAATATCGCCCAGTTCCCAGTAGTATAGTGGCTTTCAATTACTTCCGGTATTTCTTTCAATCTTGTCAAAGCCGCTGAGTATTTACTTGCCGAATCTAAAAATATACCTACAAAAGCAAGGGTTTTATACCCTAAAACTTTAGGGTTAATAATAAATTTAGACCCTGAAATTAAACCTGCTGATTCTAACTTTCTAAGTCTTTGATGTATTGCTGCTCCAGATATTCCAATTTCTCTTGCAATACTTAAAATAGGAGTTCTTGCATCTTCCATTAAATGCTTTAATATAATTTTATCTATACCATCAATATGTAACTCCTTTTCCTTCATAAAAATATTATATAAAGTAAATTTAAAAAAATAAAGGATATGAAAATTCATATCCTTTATTTTTATTTCAATTTGAGATTTTATTTATCCTCCTCTGGTAAAATTTTAAATACCTCCATAAATTTAGTAGTATAATTTCCTGCTATATAATCCGGACTATCCATCAACTGTCTATGGAAAGGTATGGTTGTTTTTATACCCTCTATCACAAACTCATCTAATGCTCTTCTCATTTTTGCTATTGCTTCTTCTCTTGTTTGAGCGGTTGTTATCAGTTTAGCAATCATAGAATCATAATTAGGAGGTATTGTATAACCTGCATAAACATGCGTATCAACCCTAACTCCATGTCCACCCGGAATATGCAATGTTGCTATTTTACCGGGAGAAGGTCTAAAATCATTAAACGGATCTTCAGCATTAATTCTACACTCAATAGAATGTAATTTTGGTGTATAATTTTTACCTGAGATAGGAATTCCTGCAGCTACTTTAATTTGTTCATAAATTAAATCGTGGTCTATAACCTGCTCTGTTATTGGATGTTCTACTTGAATACGAGTATTCATTTCCATAAAGTAGAAATTTTTATCCTTATCAACTAAAAACTCAACAGTTCCTGCTCCTTCGTATTTTATATATTCAGCAGCTTTTATTGCAGCTTCACCCATTTTTTTTCTAAGCTGAGGAGTCATAAATGGAGACGGAGCTTCTTCAGTCAATTTTTGATGACGACGTTGAATAGAACAGTCTCTTTCTGATAAATGACACGCTTTTCCATAAGCATCACCTACAACTTGAATTTCTATATGTCGAGGCTCTTCAATAAGCTTTTCCAAATACATTCCGTTGTTTCCAAAAGCAGCTTGCGCTTCTTGACGTGCAGATTCCCAAGCATTTTTTAAGTTTTCCTTCTTCCAAACAGCTCGCATTCCTTTACCTCCACCTCCTGCAGTAGCTTTTAACATTACAGGATATTTCATGTCTTCAGCTAATTTTTCGGCTTCTTCATACGTTTCAATTATACCTTCAGAACCTGGTATTGTTGGTACACCTGCAGCTTTCATTGTAGCTCTGGCAGATGCTTTATCTCCCATTTTATTAATCATATCAGCTGTAGCGCCAATAAATTTAATTCCGTGTTCTTCACATAATTTAGAAAATTTAGCATTTTCTGCTAAAAATCCATATCCCGGATGAATTGCATCAGCATTCGTAATTTCTGCAGCAGACAATATAGCCGACATTTTTAAGTAGGAATCACTGCTTGCAGCCGGACCTATACATACTGCTTCATCTGCAAAACGTACATGTAAGCTTTCAGAATCTACAGTAGAATAAACTGCTACAGTTTTAACTCCAATTTCTCTACAAGTCCTTATAACTCGTAAAGCTATTTCACCTCTGTTGGCAACTAATATTTTTTTAAACATAATGCACTTTCGAATTAAAAAATACAATTGGGCAAAATTTCAATTTATTTTGAAATTTCAAATTGAACTTTGGATTAAACTTTACGATGGGTCAACTAAAAATAACGGCTGACCAAACTCAACTGGTGTTCCGTCTTCAACTAGTATTTTAACTATTTTTCCTGATACTTCAGACTCAATTTCATTGAATAATTTCATTGCTTCTACTATACAAACTACTGTATCCTTATTTACGGTATCACCTACTTCAACAAAAACAGGTTTGTCTGGTGATGGTTTTCTATAAAAAGTACCTATTATTGGGGATTTAATTTCTATATATTTTGAATTTTCATCTTTAGAAGCAGTTTCAACATTTATAGTCTCAGTTGGTAAATTACCTGAAGTTGCTCCTAAAGGCATTTGAGGAATCCCTAAAGGTGCTTGCTGCACTATAGTAGTTTCTGTTTTATCTGAGCCAGTTTTAATGGTAATTTTTATATCTTCCATTTCTAACTTAACTTCACTTGCACCCGATTTGGCTACAAATTTTATCAGATTTTGAATATCTTTCAAGTCCATATTCATTTGGTTTTAGTTGTTAATTTATTAAGAATTATATGCCCATTTGAAATAGATTGATCCCCAAGTGAAACCACCTCCAAATGCTGCAAAAATTATAGTATCTCCTTTTTTAAGTTGTTTTTCGTAATCTGCTAAAAGTAATGGTAATGTTGCTGAAGTAGTATTACCATAATTTTGAATGTTCATCATTACTTTTGAACTTTCGAGTTCTATTCTGTTAGCTGTAGCCTCAATAATGCGCTTATTTGCTTGATGAGCTGCTAACCAATTAATATTATCTTTAGTTATCTTGTTTCTTTCTAAAATTTTTACTGTTGCATCGGCCATATTAAATACAGCATTTTTAAAAACTGTTTTTCCATCTTGAAAAACAAAATTTTCTCTTTTATCAATTGCTTCCTTTGTTACCGGATACATTGAACCACTAGCTTTAACCTGTAAAAATTCTCTCCCGGAACCATCGCTTCTTAAATACTCGTCTTGTAGCCCCAAACCTTCTTCATTTGGCTCAAATAAAACTGCTCCTGCTCCATCTCCAAAAATTATACATGTAGCTCTGTCCGTATAATCAATCATAGAAGAACATTTATCGGCACCAATTAAAAGTACTTTTTTATACCTGCCAGACTCAATGTAACTAGCGGCTACTGACATTCCATATAAAAAACTTGAACATGCTGCTTCTAAATCAAACCCAAATGCATTTGTTGCTCCAATTTGATTTGCGACATATACAGAGGTTGCAGCAGCTTGCATATCGGGTGTTGCGGTGGCAACTATAACAAGTTCAATTTCTTTCGGATCTAAATGTTTCTTTTCGATTAATTGCTGAGCAGCTTTTATAGCCATGTATGAAGTACCCTTACCTTCTCCTTTTAAAATTCTTCGTTCTTTAATACCTGTTCTAGTAGTAATCCATTCATCATTTGTATCTACCATTTTCTCCAACATCGCATTTGTTAAAACGTCTTCAGGAACATATTTTCCAACGGCTGTTATTGCTGCGGTAATTTTAGTCATAAGTTGTTTTTCTTTTAGTAAAAAAAGAGGCTCAAAGTAATGAAATTTATTTTGATTTTTTAATGAAAATCGTCACTTTTTAGTCAATTTTAAGTCAAAAAATAAAAAAAACCCTCAAAATGAGAGTTTTTATGTTTTTTTAACTTGTAATATTAAGCTTGAGTTTCTTCAGAATCAATTACAATTTGCCCTTTATAATAAAGTTTACCTTCATGCCAGTGTGCTCTATGATATAAATGAGCTTCTCCAGTTGTTGGATCTACAGCTACTTGAGGAGCAACTGCTTTGTAATGAGTTCTTCTTTTATCTCTTCTGGTTTTTGATATTTTTCTTTTAGGATGTGCCATTACTCTTATTTTTATCTATTAGTATATCTTTTAATTTATTCCACCTTGGATCAATTTCCTTAGTATTTTCTTCTTCCTGTTCTTGTTCTTCTTTTATTTCAAATTCTTTTAATTTTTCTAATATGTCGGAGTGCAAAGTTCCATCTTCAACTCCCGGATGAATTCTTTTTAATGGAACTGCTAAAACAATAGCCTCATATATATATTGAGCTATATTGATTTTAAATTCTGAATGAGGAATTATTAATAATTCTTCATTCTCATCATTAAATTCATTACCAAACTTTACAATTAACTCAATGTTAGATTTTATTGGTTGTTTATAGAGCTCATTAGTAAGATCACATGCAACTTCTACCCAACCATTAAAATCAAAGTTTAATTCAAACATTGTAGTCTTTTTTAAAAAAGACAAATCAACTTTTACATTTGAATTATAAAACTCATCATATTCAAAAAAATCAAAGAACAGTTTCTCAATTTTATATTCAAATTGATGCATTCCTTCTTTTAAACCTATAAAAGATATATCAAATTCTTTTAAATCTTTCATATAGAACTTCAATTTGAGCGTGCAAAGATATAAAATTATAAATTTATTTTAAACAATAAATTTTGAAAAATTACTGTTTTTATTTTTGATGTGTTATTTTTAAAGTGTTTTCAGTCAAACTTTTATATTCTGTTCTGGTTTTAAAAATTTGAATTCCGGTAAAAACAGCTTCTTTAAACGAGTTTATATTCGCTTTATCTTTTCCGGCTAAATCGTATGCTGTTCCATGATCCGGTGAAGTTCTTACTTCATCTAAGCCTGCTGTATAATTAACCCCTTCACCAAAAGACAACGTTTTGAACGGTGCTAATCCTTGATCGTGATACATAGCTAATATGGCATCAAAATTTTTGTAATTCTCTGAACCAAAAAAACTATCGGCGGCATAAGGTCCGTAAACTAATTTTCCTGTATCTTGTATTTCAGCAATTGTTGGTCTAATAATTTCATCATCTTCTTTTCCTATAACACCATTATCGCCACAATGTGGATTTAATCCTAAAATTGCTATTTTAGGCTTTGGAATTGCAAAATCTTGAACAAGTGTTTTATGTAAAATACGTACTTTTTTCTTAATTAAATTAGGTGTAATTGCTTTTGGCACTTTAGAAACCGGAATATGACCTGTTATTAAGCCTACTCTTAAACTGTCAGTCATTAAAATCATTAAACTTTCACCTTTAACTTTAGATTCTAAATATTCGGTATGGCCGGGAAATTTAAATTCTTCAGACTGAATATTATCTTTATTAATTGGCGCCGTTACCAAAACATCAATCTCTTTTTTCACCAAAGAATTTGTAGCAGCTTCCAATGATTTAAAAGCGTATTTTCCCGAAATTTCAGTAGGCTTTCCTATTTCAACATTAATGTCTTCTTTCCAAAGATTCAAAATATTTATTTTACCATGTATTGCTTTGTCAATATTTTTAATTCCGTTATATGGTATATTTAAGTTTAAATTTTTTTTATAAGATGTAATCAGCTTTGTACTTCCAAAAATAATTGGTGTGCAAAAGTCTAGCATCCTTTTATCTAAAAATGTTTTCAAGATGATTTCTATACCAATACCATTAAAATCTCCAATAGAAATTCCCAGTTTTATTTTTTCAGATTTATTCATAAATAAGGTTTATTATGCTTAATTTTGAGACATCAAAAGTAATCAATTAAATTGAGAAAATTATGTTTACAGGTATAATAGAAAGTTTAGGTACAGTTAAAAATATTGTTAAAGAAGGTGAAAATATACATATTACGATTGAAAGTGATTTTACTTCAGAATTAAAAGTTGACCAAAGTATCGCTCACGATGGCGTTTGCTTAACCATTGTAAATATTAATAATAAAGAATATACTGTAACTGCAATTAAAGAAACTTTAGATAAATCAAACTTAAAACATTTAACTATTGGCAGTAAAATAAATTTAGAACGAGCAATGATTTTAGGGGCCAGGTTAGATGGACACATTGTTCAGGGTCATGTAGATCAAACAGCTGTTTGCACCAATATTATTGAAGAAGATGGCAGCTGGGTATTTAGTTTTAAATATGACAGTTCTTATAACAATATAACTATTGAAAAAGGATCTATAACAGTTAATGGAACAAGTTTAACCGTTGTAAATTCTAAAAAGAATAGCTTTTCTGTAGCTATAATTCCTTACACCTACGAGTACACTAATTTTCACACTTTTAAAATTGGAACCGAAGTTAATTTAGAGTTTGATGTTATAGGAAAATATGTAGCGAGATTATTAGAAAAATAATTATTTTCTTCTTTTTAACGTGTAAACTCCAAAAGCTATACCTGAAATAAGTAAATAAATAATATTTCCATCTATTGGAACCGGAAGACCTACAGGCGGCGGTGGCACTTGGGCAACTACTGTAACACAAAAAAACAGCAAGCAAAAACTTGCTAAATAAGTATATTTTTGTATTTTCATTTTTTGGGGTTGATTACAATAACTTATTGAAAATTAAAAAATTACCAATTAAAATTATGCTTTTTTAATACGTCATTAAATTTATGCTTAATTTTTAAAAAACGAAACAAAAAAGCAAGAATTTAATAGTCTGCAGTTTAAATCAGCTAAAAAATCGCATCAAACGATGTTATGAAATTCTATTAAATATAAAAAAAGTCTAGCAAGGTTTGTTAGACTTTTATAAACTTGTGGACCCAGAAGGGCTCGAACCTTCGACCCCCTGATTATGAGTCAGGTGCTCTAACCAGCTGAGCTATGGGTCCCTGAAACTGGACGCAAAAATACTATAATTTTATTTTACCTACAATATTTTTTTTGTAAAAAATTTCAGGAATATATTTTTATCTTAGCTAAAATACTTAATATGCACAAAACTATTTACTTATTGTTTCTATTTTTTTTAACAAATTCTAGTTTATGGTGTCAAAATTCTGAAACGGATAAGAAAACTTTTTTTGATGATGTGCGTTTTGGTGGTGGAGTAAATATTGGATTAGGAGATTCTCATTCCTCATTTTCTATTTCACCAAGTGCTATTTATGATTTTACGCCTGAATTTAGCGGAGGTTTAAGTTTTACTTATATGTACCTTAAAAATAAATCAACTATTGAGTCTACAACCAATCTTTATGGCGGAAGTATATTAGCATTGTACAAACCTGTGAGCTTTTTACAATTTTCTACAGAATATGAACAACTAAAGCTAAAGAAAAAATTTACTACTGAAGAAAATAATTCTACATGGCAATCTGCCTTTTATATTGGTATTGAGTATGTAACCGGTAATTTATCAATGGGTTTGCGTTATGATGTTTTATTTGATGAAAATGAGAATTTACTCTATTCATCTGGTTTATCTCCCATTTTTAGAGTGTATTTTTAAACCAAACCTTTTGATAAACTCTTTTTAAAATCAAAAAAGTAATTTGTTCAACTGTTTCGGTTAAATTATTGCCGGTTATTTTTGATAATTCTTTTTCTGAAACATCTATTCTGTATAATAAATTTAAATAGTTATCGTAATTATTTGTTATCAAATCCATTAAAATAATATCTAAAGAATTTTTAAGTGTAACAGGAGGTGTGTTTTTCTCAAAACTTATAGGTAAATGTACCTATTGAAAATCTTTATTTAATTGATTGATCAAATCATCATATAAATTTTCAACTTCAATTGTATTTAATAATTCTAAAGAATTGTTAGGTCTCAACATTAGATTGTACGCTTCATTAAACTTAATCCAAAATCTTTCAAAACAGTCTTATTAGCACTATCTATAGTAAGTTTATCTAAAACATCAAAAGCTTTGTTTGTATAAAGTTCTATTTCTTTCAATGTAATTTGAGGAATATTATTTCTTTCAAATATGTGTGTTACCTCTTCTATTTTTCTTTGATTTGATTTTTTGGTTTTATATAACGTCAATAACTTTTCTTTATCTGTTATATTGCAAACTTCAATCGTTTTTAAATACAAGTATGTTTTTTTATTTTCTGAAATATCGCCACCTATTTGCTTTCCAAAAAGTTTAGCATCGCCAAACGTGTCTAAATAATCATCTTGTAATTGAAATGCAATTCCCAGGTTTAACCCAAATTCATAAATTAAAGCTGCTTCATTTTCAGTAACATCGGCAATTATAGCTCCCATTTTCATCGCCGCCGCAACCAAAACCGACGTTTTATACGTTATCATTTTAGTATATTCTGAAATACTAACATCATTTCTATTTTCAAAATCAACATCCAATTGTTGTCCCTCACAAACTTCTATTGCTGTTTTATTAAATAATTGAAGTAGTTTTTTTAAGGTTGAAGGCTCATAATTTTCAAAACATTGATAGGCTAAAATCATCATAGCATCGCCCGATAAAATCCCGGTATTAATGTTCCACTTTTTATGTACTGTAGGCATACCTCTTCTTATTGGAGCGCTATCCATAATATCATCGTGTACTAATGTGAAATTATGAAAAACCTCAATTGCCAAAGCCGCGTTATAGGCTTGTTTAACTTCACCTTGAAACAAATCACAAATCATTAATGTTAAAACAGGGCGCAACCGCTTACCTCCTATTTGTAAAATATATTCAATAGGCTCATATAAATTGGTTGGTTCTTTAACTTTTATAATTTCAGTTAAATAATCTACAAACTGATTTTTATAAGTTTCAATACTATTCATTTAAATTAGATGTTTAAAATGTAAAAGTACATTTTTAGTCTATATTTTTATGAATAAACAAACTATAATCAAAAAAATAGTTCGTTAAATCTGTATAAATTTTAATTTAAGTTAAATTAAAATTTATACTTTTAATATGTGAAAAATCAAAAAACATATACAGTAGATGAAGCAACAAAAATTTTAGAAAATTACTGTGCCTACCAAGAACGATGTCATAAAGAAATAGAAAGTAAACTATATGATTTAAAAATGATTCCCGAAGCAAAAGAAAAAATAATACTTCACCTTTTAGATCATAATTTTTTAAATGAAGAGCGTTTTTCTAAAGCCTTTGCAAGAGGTAAATTTTATATGAAAAATTGGGGGAAAATTAAAATTAAAAACGAGCTTAAATTTAGAGACATTTCATCATACAATATTAATGTTGCCTTAAAAGAAATTGATGAGAACGATTATGTTAAAACCTTACAATCAATTGCTGAAAAAAAATTGGCAGTAATTAATGAAAAAAACATCTATAAAAAGAAACAAAAACTTATTACTTACCTTATCTCAAAAGGTTACGAAACAGACTTAATTTATAAAATCACCAATAATTTATTATAGATAAACCTTCTGTTTTAGTGATTATTATCATACTCTTTTAGCGTCAAATTTTATACTTTTATTATCAATTATTTTAGACTATATAATTTATTGATTATGAAAAATTTATTATTAACTTTTGTGACGTTATTTTCAACTTTTGTAGTATTTTCTCAAGAAAACGATATTAGAAAAATTGAAAAAAAAGGAGATTTATTAGAAGTTAAATTGTATTATGAAAACGGAAATATAATGCAACATGGCTTTTATACCGAAGATGGTAAATTACATGCAACTTGGGAAAGTTTTAATTTAGATGGAAGCAGAAAATGTATTGCTACTTATAACTATGGTGTAAAAGTTGGCACATGGACATATTGGAGTGAAAATAAAATAACTAAAATTGTTTACGACAATAATAACATTATAAGCATTGAAGAAACAGAACTTACCGAAAAAATTAAAAACACTTTTTAATTGCGTTTTTTTAATTTATTTAAAAAAATAGAATCTTTTTCTTTTTTCACTTTTATTACTTCATTAATATCTTCATTTGGAACAGTAACCGATAAAACATAATGTTCAATTTTCCATTGATCATCTTTTTTAATTAAAACACCCGAACCTCTGCAAATACCCATCCACGTATCTAACAATTCATCAAACCAAGCAAAATCACCTTCAGAATTTATATAAATATTACGCTGTACAGAAGTAAAATTCCATGCTTTTCCTCTAACAAAAAAAGGTTTACTAAAATCTTTAAACTCAGAATTTTTCCAATTCTCAGAAGCATCTGTTCCTATAAACACACTTTCTTTAGTCATAGCATTAAAATACTTTTCAAAATTAGTTTCAGCAGCATTTTTATGCCAATTATCTAAAACATCATTTATTGTATTTTTTTCAGCCGAAAAAGCAATTGTTTTTTCAACTTTTTGCTCTTTACAACAACTAATTAACACAATTAAAATAAAAAATAATACGCTTGTTTTTTTCATAAATTATTGTGTTTTTGATGACACTTTTCCTCTAAATTCTTTCTTTAATGGCTCCTTTTTTTCTTTCTCTAATTCAATAGGAGTTTCTGTATCAACCTCTAATGAATTTTGAATATCTTCGGCTTTATAAATTGTATTGATCTTGGAATTTAACGCCGAATAAACCTCTAAAATTTTTGTAACTTCTTCTTTAATTTCTTCATTTTTGATTGATGGTATTGTAGACATATCAACCAAACGCAAAGTTTCATTATGCAAAACATTAATACGAGCTGTAACATTTAATTGCTTTAATTTTTCAACTCTTACAGAGTCTTTCATCAATTTAACCAAATCCGATAGTTCCTGCGCATTATTAAGTGCCTCATAAGATGAAATGTTGTAATACTTCAATAAAAATTCATCAACATCATTATATTCTTTCCAATCTTTTAATGAAGTTTTCGCTTTAGGTATTAAAGTTTCTCCTAACGTATTTACAATACGATTAGAATTAACTTGAATTGTATCTTTTTTTTCAGAAACTTTCTCTATTTCCTTTTTTTGGTCACAAGAAAAATTTAGAAACAACACAATCAACAAAAAAACATATAAAAACTTCATACAAAAACTTATTGCTGTCAAAAATAGTAATAATTATACTGTTATATAAAAAAATGTTTCTTTGATATGGGAATTTATCATAAATATAAATTCAAAATTTAAGTATATTTGATAAATGATAAAATAAATTTTTATTTCATGAAAAAAAGCATATTAATAATTGGTGCTTGTGGCCAAATTGGAACTGAATTAACTCTAAAACTGCGTGAAATTAATGGCAAAAATAGTGTAATAGCTGCTGATATTAGAGAAGGTAACGAAGAGTTGATGCAATCCGGCCCATTTGAATCTATAAATGCTTTAGACTACCATAGTATTTTGTCTGTTATTGAAAAATATGCTATTACCGAAGTTTATTTAATGGCAGCAATGCTTTCCGCTACAGGAGAAAAATTTCCGGATAAAGCATGGGAATTAAATATGAATTCTCTTTTTAATGTTTTAAATTTAGCTAAGGAAGGTAAAATAAAAAAAGTTTTTTGGCCAAGTTCTATTGCCGTATTTGGACCTACTACTCCAAAAGAAAACACACCGCAAGAGACCATAATGGAACCTTCAACCGTTTACGGAATTAGCAAACAGGCCGGTGAACGTTGGTGTGAATATTATTTCAATAAATATGGTGTTGATGTTAGAAGTTTACGCTATCCGGGAATTATAAGCTGGAAAACCAATCCGGGTGGTGGCACAACTGATTATGCCGTAGAAATTTACCACAATGCGTTACTTTTAGGTAAATACGACTCCTTTTTAAATAAAGGTACTAAATTACCTATGATGTATATGGATGATGCTATTGATGCAACTATAAAAATAATGGATGCAAAACCTGAAGACATAAAAATACGTTCGTCATATAATTTAGCAGCAATGAGTTTTACTCCTGAAGAAATTGCTGAAGAAATTAGAACATTTATACCTGAATTTGAAATTTCTTATCATTCAGATTTCAGACAAAATATTGCAGATAGCTGGCCAAGAAGCATTGACGATTCTAGAGCAAGAGAAGATTGGGGATGGAAACATAAATTCGACCTAAAAAAAATGTCGAAAAATATGTTAAACAGTTTACATGCAAAATACGAAGAATTATAATTATCATTCAAAAATGTGTAAAACACTAAGATTCGTTATAAGTACCCTGTTATTAAAACACTTAAAGTTTATTATAAGCTCCCAGTAAAATTAATCCAAAATTTATTTAGTAAAGTACTGAAAACAAGCACTTTAAAATTAAACATCCCTGAAATATCTTTTTTTAATAAAGTTAATACCAGGATTGTCTTCTAAATTAAAAGGTCTTCAAAACTACTAAAACGTTTTAGTAGTTTAATCCAATATATGACATCTGTCATCTTTTTAAGAATTGCTATATTCTAATTTTGTTCTCTAACTTAAAATAATTAAAACTTCACACTCTTTTTAGAACTAATTGAGAGAATAAAATTTAAAAACATCCTAATTATGAATATATCTCATATTGAACACATTGGAATTGCAGTAGATAATTTAGAAGAATCAATTAAATACTATGAAAAAATCTTAGGGCTAAAATGCTACGCTATAGAAGAGGTTGTTGATCAAAAAGTGAAAACAGCCTTTTTTTTGGTAGGTACTACAAAAATTGAGTTATTGGAAAGTACTTCACCTGAAGGTCCTATAGGTAAGTTTATTGCTAAAAAAGGTCAAGGAATTCATCACATTGCTTTTGCTGTGAAAAATGCTACTGAAGCTTTAAAATTAGCAGAAAAACGTGGAGTAACACTAATTGACAAGGAATCACGCAAAGGAGCTGAAGGATTAGATATTGGTTTTCTTCATCCAAAATCAACAAATGGGGTACTTACAGAACTTTGCTCTAAACAAGAATAGCTAAATAAATATAATTATGGCAAATCAAGATAAAATTAATGAACTCATTGAAAAAAGAGTTCAAGCCAAACTAGGTGGAGGTGAAAAACGTATTGAATCACAACACGCTAAAGGAAAATTAACTGCTCGTGAACGAATAGAAATACTTTTAGACGAAGATAGTTTTGAAGAGTTTGATATGTTTGTAACTCACAGAACAAAATCTTTTGGACTAGATAAAGAAATTTATCTTTCTGATGGTGTTGTAACAGGACACGGAACAATTGATGGGAGAGTTGTTTACCTTTTCGCTCAAGACTTTACGGTATTTGGAGGTTCATTATCTGAAACTTATGCGATGAAAATATGTAAAATTATGGATATGGCAATGAAAATTGGAGTTCCGGTAATTGGTTTAAATGATTCTGGTGGAGCACGTATTCAAGAAGGAGTAAGATCATTAGCCGGTTATGCTGAAATTTTCCAAAGAAATATTATGGCTTCCGGTGTAATACCTCAAATTTCTTCAATTTTAGGACCTTGTGCCGGTGGAGCGGTTTATTCACCTGCTTTAACAGATTTTACAATTATGACAGATCAAACAAGTTATATGTTTGTAACCGGACCTAAAGTGGTGCAAACTGTAACTGGTGAAGTAGTAACTACTGAACAATTAGGTGGTGCTAACATACATTCAACAAGATCAGGTGTTTCACATTTCTTAGCAGAAAATGATGAAGAAAACTTATTATTAGTTCGTAAAATATTAAGTTACTTACCATCAAACAATTTAGAAGAAGCACCAATTATTACTTGTGATGATCCTATCGATAGATTAGAAGATGCGTTAAATGAAATAATTCCTGAAAACCCAAATCAACCTTATGATATTGTTGATGTAATTTCAATTATAACTGATAATGGAGAATTTACGGAAGTTCATAGAAATTATGCTAGAAACATTTGTGTAGGTTTTGCAAGATTTAATGGTCACCCTGTTGGTATTGTTGCCAATCAACCAAAATATTATGCTGGTGTATTAGATATTGAAGCATCAAGAAAAGCTGCGCGTTTTGTTCGTTTCTGTGATGCATTCAACATCCCAATTGTAACCCTTGTTGATGTACCTGGATTTTTACCTGGAACAGGACAAGAATATGGCGGAATTATTCTTCACGGAGCAAAATTATTATTTGCATACGGAGAAGCAACTGTTCCAAAAGTTACCATTACACTCCGTAAATCTTATGGTGGCGCACATGATGTAATGAGTTGTAAACAATTACGTGGAGACTTAAATTATGCTTGGCCAACAGCAGAAATTGCTGTTATGGGAGCTAAAGGAGCTGTTGAAGTTTTAGAAGGATCTAATATTAGAAAAATAGAAGATGCTGAAGAAAAACTAGATTATATAGAGCAAAAAGAGGATGAATACAATGCAAAATTTGCAAATCCTTATGTTGCTGCTAAATATGGTTTTATTGATGATGTTATTGAGCCTAGAAACACACGTTTCAGAATTATTAGAGCATTGCAATTACTTCAAAATAAAAAGGAAATAAATCCTCCTAAAAAACACTCAAACATACCTCTATAATGATGTTTCTACCTTTATTTACAGATCAAATTAGCGAAGGATACGTTATCTTGATTACAGGATTGATAATTGTTTTTAGCGCTTTAATTTTACTTTCATTATTCTTCAAATATGCATTACCAATTATGTTATACATATATAAAGTAATAACAAGAAGAAAAGATAAAAAAATTACCGAAATTTCATTAAAATCTGACCGCAATTTTACCGGTGAAATTGCTGCGGCAATTGGTGCTGCTGTTCATATGTATATGAATGAACAACACGATCACGAAAGCGCAATTTTAACAATTAAACAAGTTAAAAAAACATATTCACCTTGGAGTTCTAAAATTTATGGAACACATAATAGATTATAAAATATGAAAACTTATAAATTCAAAGTAAACGAAACTGGGTACACAGTTAATATAAAATCTCACGAAGATAACATCATTAATTTAGAAGTAAATGGTACTTCTTATGATGTAGAACTAAAGCAGGAAATTAAGAAAACAAAAACTCCAACACTTGTTCGTGCAGCTTCAAAAAGGCCTGCGGAACCATTAAAAGTAAATCCAAAATCTCAAACAACTAAAATTGTTGCTCCAATTCCAGGTATTGTTTTATCAATTGATGTTAAAGTTGGTGATACAATAAAAGTTGGTGATCGCATGTTAGTTTTAGAAGCTATGAAAATGGAAAACAATATTGTTTGTGAAAAACCAGGTACCATTACTGCCATTAATATTAGTGTTGGACAACAAGTATTACAAAACGAATTAATGATTGAATTAGAATAGGACATTCTCATTTATAAAAAAGAAAAAAATGAAGAAAATATTATTAATATTTAGTGTTCTATCGCTACTGATTTTTATAAGACCTGCACTTGGCTTAAATTCTAATAAAAGTGCTGAAAATATAACTACGTCAGTTTCTGTTGAACAAAATAATCAAATAGAAGAAGTAAATTCTTATAATGGTGCTTTTGAAGGAATTAAACAATTTTATAATTATACAGGTTTCGCAAATGCTACTTCCGGTAATTTAATTATGATTATTATTGGAATTATATTTATCTTTTTAGGAATAAAATATGATTATGAACCTCTACTTCTAATACCAATAGGTATAGGTGTAATACTTGGTAATATTCCATTTGTTGCAGGAAATCAAACAGGTATTTACGAAACCGGTTCTGTATTAAACTATCTGTATTTTGGTGTGGTAAAAGGTATTTATCCGCCACTTATATTTTTAGGTATTGGAGCTATGACGGATTTTTCTTCGTTAATAGCCAATCCAAAATTAATGCTTTTAGGAGCAGCTGCACAAATTGGTGTTTTTGCTACATTTTTAGGAGCTCTTTATTTAGGGTTCAACCTTCCGGAAGCCGGCGCTATTGGAATAATTGGTGGAGCAGACGGCCCTACCGCAATTTTCCTTTCATCTAAACTTGCAAATGGCATAAATATATTACCAGATGGCACAACTGTAAAAAACTTAATTGGCCCAATTGCAATTGCAGCTTATTCTTATATGGCATTGGTTCCGGTTATTCAACCGCCTATAATGAGATTATTAATCTCTAAGAAAGATAGAAAAATAAGAATGAAACCACCAAGGGCGGTATCTCAAAAAGAAAAAATGATATTTCCTGTTGCAGCATTAATACTAACAACATTTATTTCACCAAGTTCATTACCTTTATTAGGTATGTTATTTTTTGGAAATTTACTAAAAGAATCCGGTAGAACAGAAAGACTTGCAGATACTGCACGTACCAAATTAATTGATATAGTTACCATTCTTTTAGGAGTTACTGTAGGAGCATCAACACAAGCAGATATTTTTATAACAAAAGATTCTTTATTAATATTTGGACTTGGAGCTATTTCTTTTGTTATAGCAACAATGGGCGGTTTACTTTTTGCCAAATTAATGAACTTATTTCTTAAAGGAGATAATAAAATCAATCCACTAATTGGTGCGGCAGGAGTTTCTGCTGTTCCGGATAGTGCGAGAGTTGTACATACCGAAGGTTTAAAGTCTGATCCACACAATTATTTATTAATGCACGCAATGGCACCTAACGTTTCCGGTGTAATTGGATCAGCTATAGCTGCGGGTATTATATTAAGTTTTTTAGGATAATTAATTATTAGTTGTTTAAAACCAACATAACAACAAATTTTAAATTTTAAATAAATATGAACATACCAAATATAATGACAGCCCAAGAAGCTGTTAAACTAATAAAATCAGGAGATAGAGTATTAATTCAAGGAGGGTCGGCTACGCCACAAACTTTAGTTAAAGCAATGGTTGAACGTGCTCCTGAATTAAAAGGAGTAGAAATTGTACACCTTCACACTGAAGGAGAGTGTGGATATACTAAACCTGAATTTAGAGATAGTTTCCATACAAACGCATTTTTTATTGGAGGAAATATCAGAAAAATGGTTGGAGATACCGCTGATTATATTCCAATTTTCTTAAGTGATATTCCAAGTTTATTCCGTCAAGGATATATGGATTTAGATGTTGTTTTAGTAAATGTATCTCCACCGGATAAACATGGATTTTGTTCCTTAGGAGTTTCTGTAGATATTGTAATCTCAGGAATTGAACAAGGAAAAACTGTAATTGCACAAATAAACTCTCATATGCCTCGTACTTTTGGAGATGCATTAGTTCACTTAAATAATTTTAGTGCTTGTGTATTAGTGGAAGAGGAAATTCATGAAATGAAATTTGTTGCACCTTCTGAAGAAGAAAAAGCAATTGGTAAAAATATTGCCGAAATAATTGATGATGGCGCTACGCTTCAAATGGGTATTGGAGGTATTCCAAATGCGGTATTAACTTTTTTGACCAATCATAAAAATTTAGGTGTTCATACTGAAATGTTTTCAGAAGGAATTGTTGATTTAGTTGAAAAAGGTGTGGTAAACGGATCACAAAAAAAAGTAAATCCTTATAAAATAGTATCTGGTTTTGCTATGGGTACGCGTCGATTATACGATTTTATGGATGACAATCCTGAAATTGAAATGAAAGATATTGCCTATGTTAATGATACTGCTATTATTCGTCAAAATCCAAAAGCAACTGCAATTAATTCAGCTATTGAAATTGACATCACAGGACAAGTTTGTGCCGATTCAATTGGAACAAGAATGTTTTCTGGAGTTGGAGGGCAAATGGATTTTATGCGAGGAGCTGCTTTATCAATAGGAGGAAAACCAATTATTGCGATAACTTCTACAACATTAAAAGGAGTTTCAAAAATTGTTCCTATGCTAAAACAAGGTGCTGGAGTTGTAACAACTCGTGCACATGCAAGATTTGTAGCAACAGAATACGGTGTTGCTGAATTGTTTGGAAGAAACCTAAAACAACGCGCACAATCACTAAGAGACATTGCTCACCCAGATCATAGAGAAGAACTAGACAAAGCTATTTTTGATAGATTTGGAAGTAGTTTAATGGTTAAATAATTTTAGTTAGACTTGCTTGATGTAAAATTATCAGTAAGTATTGATATCTAAATTAATGTAAAATATTATGAATGATAAAAATAAACCGCTTTTTTCAGATTTCGGACCTGTTACAAAACAGGAATGGATAGAAAAAGTGAACATTGACTTAAAAGGAGCCGATTTCAACAGAAAACTTGTTTGGAAAAACTTGAGCAAAATTGACATTCAACCTTTTTACAATGCAGAAGACAAAAAAGAATATTTAAAAAACACCGGAGAAAATTCTCAATCTTTGATTAACTACAGATGTATTACCACAACATCAGAGAAAAGTGGAAATACATTAGCTTTAAAAGCTATTGAAGAAGGAATTAACGGATTACTTTTTGATATAAAACAAAACGTATCAGCAAAAAACCTTTTAAAAGGTATTGACTTAACTAAAATAGCTGTTTCATTTATTTTAACAACTGGTGAAGTTGCTTTTGCTACCGATTTCTTTGCTTTTATAAAAGAAAGTAACCTCAATAAAAAAAGCCTTAAAGGTTATTTTGATTTAAAATTAATCTCAGATTATGTAACCAAAGGAAATTTAGATGAAACTCAATTTGACAAAGTTGTAGAACTTGTAAAATTAAGTGCAGAGTATCCAAACTTTAAATCTGTTTCAATTTCGGGTAGAGAATATTTAGATTCTGGTGCAAATCAAGTACAAGAAATTGCATATACATTAAATTCTTTGGTTTTTTTAATTGAAAAATTAACAACTAAAGAAATTGCTGTTCAAACTATTTTTGACAATCTGCATTTTCAATTAGCAATTGGTTCTGAATATTTTATTGAAATAGGAAAATTTAGAGCTTTTAACAATTTATTGCATGAAGTTGCTAAAAAATACAATCTTACAATTTTTTCACATTCATTAACTGCTAAAACTTCTATTTGGAGTAAATCAATTACAGATGCCAATACAAATATGCTTCGTTCAACAACAGAAGCAATGTCAGCAATTTTAGGAAATGTTGATGGTGTTTTAATTGATGCTTATGATAAAGAATTTAATGATTCAACAGATTTTTCAAGCAGAATAGCCGGAAATATAACAACAATACTAAAAGAAGAATCTTATTTTGGAAAAGTTTCAAATCCGGTTGACGGTTCTTATTATATTGAAGAAGTAAGTATTAAAATCGCAGAAAAAGCATTAGAACTTTTTAAAGAAATTGAAGCAAAAGGAGGTTTTTATGAAGCTTTTGAAAGCGAGTTAATTCAAAGCCAAATTGCCGAAATACGCTTAGAAAAACTAAAACTATTAAGTCAACGAAGACTTGCAATGGTTGGAGTTAACAAATATCCAAATTTAATGGAAACTGTTGCTGCCGGTATTTTATCTGACATGCCTTCGGCATCTAATAGCAAACTTTTAAAACCAAGAAGAGCCACATTAGAAATTGAAGCTTTACGAAAAGTTACAGAAAACATTGTTGCGCAAACAAACCACCGACCAATAGTTGAACTTTCAAGTTTTGGTAATTTAACAATGCGTAAGGCAAGAGCTGCTTTTGCATATGATTTTATTGGAGTAAGTGGTTTTAATGTTCAGCAAGAAAAAAGCTATGCATCTGCAATAGAAGCTGCTGAAACAAGTGCTAAATCTGAAGCTGCTGTTGTAGTTATTTGTAGTTCAGATGAAGATTATGATGAAAGTGCAATGTCTTTTGTAAAAACATTTAGGGCACTAAACAGTGATAAAGTTCTGCTATTGGCAGGAGCGCCATCAAATATGGATGAATTAACAAAAGCTGGTTTAAACGGTTGTGTAAATATGCGATCAGATGTTATTGAAACAATAGCAAGTATTCAGCAAAAAATTCAACAAACAATTAAAGCTTAAACAGATGAAACCAGATTTTTCAGATATAACATTAAATTCAGCAGTAAAACAAACTGTTGCAAAATCAGAGAATCAAGATGTTTGGAATACACCTGAAGGAATTCCAGTAAAAAAGCATTTTTCAAAAGAAGATATTTCAAAAGCTGAGCATTTAGGATTTGCTGCTGGTGTTCCTCCTTTTTTAAGAGGACCTTACAGCACAATGTATGTTTCACGCCCTTGGACTGTACGTCAATATGCAGGTTTTTCAACTGCCGAAGAATCAAATGCTTTTTACAGAAGAAACCTAGCGGCAGGTCAAAAAGGGTTGTCTGTTGCTTTTGATTTAGCTACACATCGTGGTTACGATTCCGATCATCCACGTGTAACAGGTGATGTTGGTAAAGCCGGTGTTGCCATAGATTCTATTTTAGATATGGAAATTTTGTTCGATCAAATTCCGCTAGATAAAATGTCGGTTTCTATGACAATGAACGGTGCTGTGTTGCCAATTATGGCATTTTACATTGCTGCTGCCAAAAAACAAGGTGTTTCTTTAGATAAACTTTCTGGAACCATCCAAAATGACATTTTAAAGGAATTTATGGTGCGTAACACATACATTTATCCACCATTACCTTCAATGAAAATTATTGGTGATATTTTTGAGTACACCACCAACAATATGCCTAAATTCAACTCCATTTCAATTAGTGGTTACCATATGCAAGAAGCTGGTGCAACTGCGGATATTGAGTTAGCTTATACCTTGGCCGATGGTATGGAGTACATTAGAACCGGATTAAAATCGGGTTTAAAAATAGATGAATTTGCACCTAGATTATCTTTCTTCTGGGCAGTTGGAATGAACCACTTTATGGAAATTGCAAAAATGCGTGCTGCACGTATGCTTTGGGCAAAAATCATAAAATCATTCAATCCACAAAACCCAAAATCAATGGCGTTGCGTACGCACAGTCAAACTTCTGGATGGAGTTTAAGTGAACAAGATCCTTTTAATAATGTGGCTCGTACGTGTATTGAAGCAATGGCTGCAGGTTTAGGAGGAACTCAAAGTTTACATACAAATGCATTGGATGAAGCAATTGCATTGCCAACAGATTTCTCGGCTCGCATTGCACGTAATACGCAAATTTTCATTCAAGATGAAACGCAAATTACAAAAGCGGTTGATCCTTGGGCTGGAAGTTATTATGTTGAATATTTAACACAAGAAATTGCTAAAAAAGCCTGGAAATTAATTGAAGAAGTTGAAGAACTAGGTGGAATGGCAAAAGCCATTGAAACTGGAGTTCCAAAAATGCGTATTGAAGAAGCTTCGGCTCGTAAACAAGCACGTTTAGACTCGGGTCAAGATATTTTAGTTGGCGTAAATAAATTTCAAACTGCTGAAAAATCAGACATTGAAATTTTAGAAGTTGATAATACAGTAGTTAGAAATTCACAAATTGAACGTTTGAAAAAACTAAGAGCAAATAGAGATCAAGCTGTAGTTGATACAAATATAGCAGCATTAACTAAATGTGCAGAAACTGGAAAAGGAAATTTATTAGCCTTGGCAGTTGAAGCAGCTGAAAATTTTGCTACTTTAGGCGAAATTTCCGATGCTTTAGAAGTTCATTTTGGTCGTCATAAAGCAGATACTAATTTAATAAGTGGTGTGTATAGTAAAGAGGTAAATAACGATAGTATTTTTGTAAAAGCTCAAAAATTGGCAGATAAATTTGCTGAAATTGAAGGGCGTAGACCAAGAGTAATGATTGCAAAAATGGGGCAAGATGGTCACGATAGAGGTGCCAAAGTTGTTGCGTCAAGTTTTGCAGATTTAGGTTTTGATGTTGATATGGGATCTTTGTTCCAAACTCCTGAAGAAGTTGCAAAACAAGCCATTGAAAACGATGTGCATTTTGTAGGAGCTTCAAGTTTAGCAGCAGGTCATAAAACCTTAATTCCTCAATTAATTGAAGAGTTAGAAAAATTAGGAAGACCAGATATAATGGTTTTTGCAGGTGGAGTTATTCCTGCGCAAGACTATGATTATTTATTAGAAAGAAAAGTAGCAGCTATTTTTGGTCCAGGTACTGTTATTTCTGAAGCAGCCATTACTATTATGGATAAGTATTTAGAGCAAGAATAAAATATCTAAATAGAGAATATATTAAAAAGCCTACATTTTAAATGTAGGCTTTTTTTAGTTTTATGTAAATTCAAATCTTTTTAAAAAACATATCCTTCTGCAATAGCACCAACTGCTAATGTTACCCAAATAATAAAAAGGGCTAAAACTATTTTTAAAGAATAGTGAATTGAAAATCCAAATTTGTTTTTAAGAAATTTATTTATTGGCAGAAGGTAAATAAATGAAAGAAAAATAAAAAAAACTCCCAAGCCAAAATCATTTCCGTAAAATAAATTTAGCAAACCCGTCAAGAAAAACAATAATCCCAAAAAGCCAACTAATACTATATCCAAAAGAGAATCTTTTATTCAAAATAATAAGTTTTAATTAATTATTAATCTCTTGATTACATTGTTGAGTTTATTTTTTTCCACTGTAACCAAATAATAATCCTACCATTGAGCCAAAGAATAATGCTATAAAATAATTTTCTTTAAAAATGAGCCAAATAATTAAAGCTGTTATTTGACCAACTATAATTGCTATTATCATAGAATAGGTAAAGGCTTTTTTCTCTGTTTTATTTTTGAAATTTACTTTGTCAATTAATTTCATTTCAATTTTTAATTATGAACATCCCTTTAAATATAGTAATCTTATTTTTTATTAAATGACTTTTTAAATTCTTCAATAATGTGTTGTGCAGCTTTTACAGGTGATATTTTTGCAGTTATAATATCTTTTTCTAAAGAGGTAAGTTGTGTAGAAATATTTTTTGAACCGTAAAACAAGCGTTTTAATTCTTCATTAATATTATTGTACATCCATTGAATTTGTTGATGATTTCTATTCTTATCAAAATAGCCGTTTTCTTTTACCAAATTTTTAAACTTAGTAATTTCTTTCCAAACGTTGTCAATTCCAATATTTTTTATTGCGGATGCAGTACTAACCACAGGACTCCAACCAGATTCTGATTGCGGGAAAATATGCAATGCGTTTTGGTATTGTATTTTTGCTTGTTCACTTTTTCTGACATTATCTCCATCGGCCTTGTTAATAACTACCATATCGGCCATTTCCATAATTCCTTTTTTAATACCTTGCAATTCGTCACCAGCACCAGAAAGCATTAACAGTAAAAAGAAATCCGTCATTCCGTGTACAGCAGTTTCAGATTGACCAACGCCAACAGTTTCAATTAAAATTACATCGTAACCAGCAGCTTCGCAAAGCAACATAGTTTCGCCTGTTTTATTGGCAACTCCACCTAATGTATCTCCAGAAGCTGAAGGTCTAATATAAGCTTCTTCGGCATTTGCCAACTCTTCCATCCGTGTTTTATCGCCTAAAATACTTCCTTTTGAGCGTTGGCTACTAGGATCAATAGATAAAATGGCAACTTTATGTTTTTTGGTAATCAAATGTTTTCCGAAAGCTTCAATAAATGTACTTTTTCCAACACCGGGAACTCCTGTTATTCCAATTCTGATAGAGTTTCCTGATTTTGGTAAAATTGCTTGAATTATTTCTTTTGCTAGTAGTTTATCACTTTCTAAATTACTTTCAATAATTGTAATAGCTCTTGAAAGTAATACTCTATCACCTTTTAAAATACCTTCAATATAGGTTTTTGCGGACAATCTGTTTTTGGGTTTGTAATTCTTCATTAATTACTAGCTAATTGTTTAATTTTCTATTCAAAGATAACAATATTGATAAAATGAACCATTGTAAAAAAAGGGTTTTTAACAAAAAACAACTTGTTAAAAACCCTTCCAATATAAATTTTATAAAACTTAAAAAGTAACTTAAAAATCTTTTCGTTTTAATTTTCTATTCATTCTAAAAATCGGAAAAATTACCCATAAAACTAAAATGGACATTGAAATTAGCATTCCAAAATTGGTTCCAAAAAATTTTCTAAATACAGCTCCTGTATAACCTAATAAAGCTGAAATATCGAGTTTTAATAAAATTAAAATTCTAGATAAATCTATAGGATTTAGCATTGTTGCAATTAATGAAAATTTATCTAACGGATATTCATCAAACATTACAAGCGAAATTAAGAAAACGCCGTCATAAATTACTGCTAAAAATAGCCACATTAAAATAGCATAACCAAAGCCTTTAATTTTATTTTCGGTAGAAAGTGCAATATTATACGATAGTGCTACAAAAATAAAGTTTAAAAAAGAACCGACAATTAATAGTAATGTAAAGTTAAAAATGGCAGTAGATTTAAATAAACCATATAATATAAATGGTATTCCTAAACCTAGTACCAAACTAAGTGTCAGGGATAATGAAATACCAACATATTGCCCCATAAATATTTTTTTTCTATTGATGGGTTGTGCTAATAAAAGTTCAGTAAATTCCTTTGAATTGTAGTAATACATTACACCAAAAATGGTTCCAATTAGTGGTGTTAAAACAATTATAATATTCATTAATGTAATTACTGCTTTGTTTACATCGTTGTTTAAAAATAGCAATACAAAACCAAGTAATAGATAAAATAAAAAGTATACGTAACTCCAGCGGCTACGCATTAAATCGTAAAAACTATATTTTAATATTTTAAGCATATTGTTTAGATATTAAATTAGCAATTGCGTGTTCCAAATTGTTGTTGTTGGTTTGTTTTTTAAGCTCATCTATACTTCCTTTAAAATATATTTTTCCATCTAACAAGAACACAATTTCATCGGCAACTTCATTAACAAAACTCATAATATGAGTGGTAATTAAAATAGTTTTACCCTTTTCTTTTTCTTTTTGAATTAGTTCTTTTAAATGAATTAAAGAAATTGGATCTAAGCCTGTAGTTGGTTCATCTAAAATAATTAAATCACTATCAAACATAAATGTAAGAACAAGATTTACCTTTTGTTTTGTTCCGCCTGAAAGGTTTCCTAATTTTTTATTTAAAAAACTTTTTAAACCAAAAAGCTGAATTAATTCTTGTTCGTTTGAACTTTTAGGGCGAAGATTTTTCACCATATTAATCAACTCAATAACAGTTAAGTTAGGAGGGAAGTTTGCTATTTGAGGCAAGTAATTTAAATTGTTACGGTATTCCCATTTTTTTAGCACACTTTTTCCTTCAAATGTAATGTCGCCTTTATTAGGAATTACCATTCCTAATAAACATTTTATCAAAGTAGTTTTTCCTGATCCATTTGGACCTAAAATGGCAAAAATTCCACCTTTTTTAATATCCAAATCCAAACCATCTAACACCGTTAATTTGCCAAAACGTTTATGTATATTTTTAAATTGAATCATTGTTTTTTTTCATTTTAGGATTTTTATCCATTAAATCATTAGGAGTAAAAACCGGTGAAACTTTCTCTGAAAAGTTGATAATATCAACAAACAAACTTCTTAATAAAACAAGTGCTTCAGGAGTTTTATTAACAACGTACGAAAATAATTTAACAGGTCGGTAAGGAACATCTCCAATACCGTCATTATCTAAATCATATCCAGTATATTCACTCCAATAATTATTTTCAAAACGGTTGTCGTTTACTTTTGTGTTATAAGCTAAATCCAACGAGTTATGCATAAAATCGTTGTTCTCAAAAATATTTGTATAACAAGCACCTGCAATTTTAATTGCCCATCCGTTTCTTAAAAATGTATTGTTTTTGTAGTTAATTCGTGTGCAACCTTCACCTTTAATTCCAATGGTGTTTTCTTGGAAAAGGTTGTTATAAATTTGAGTGTCGTAAATTTCTTTCAGTAACAAACCGTAGGATGCCGAGCCCCAATTGTGTAAAAATTTGTTTTGATACATGGTTATGAATTTTGAAAACATAACTGCAACACCTGCACCATTATTTTTAAATTCATTATTGTAATAGGTGTCGTTATTGGAAAACATAAAATGTAATCCGTAACGTATATTGTCGTGACTTAAATTGTTGTGAATTTTACTTTCAGTCACAAATTCAAAATAGATTCCGTCACGCATTCCGAAAACTTCATTTCCTTCCACTTCCATATTTGAACTGTGCCAAATATGAATACCATTTCCTGAATTTGCTTCGTCTTTTGCAGTGCTTGATAATGTGTTATTTAGAATTTTACCATAATGAGATTTTTCAATTAAAATACCAAAAAATATCTGGTCAAGAACAACATTTTCAATTGTGAAATTCTCGCATCTAACTACTTTAATTGCAGCAAAATCTTTGGTGTAACTTACACCAACATTTATAATTTTTATGTTTTTAATAGCAAAATTGTTAGCTGTTACATGAAGAACACTTCCGTTATTTGTGCCATCTAAAATAGTTCCTTCTTCACCATAAATAGTTATTTCTTTGTTAACCTCAATATCATTTTCTTTATAAACACCTTTTTTTATAAATATTTCATCACCATTTTCAGCCAATTCTATAGCTTTTTTAATGGTTGAAATTTCACAAGTATTACAAACTTCAATTTGTTTGGCTTGTGAAAATGAAATAGTAAACAAAAAAAGGAGAAGGCTAATTTTATTCATAATTATTTGTCAGAAAGTCTTTCTTTTAATGTTTCCCAAGTATATAATTCACCTGTATGTTTTTGTTGAAGTTCTTTCGCTTTTTCCAAAGTTGACAGCGCTGAAAGATTTGCGCCCATTGGGCTTTTTATTTCTATGCTAATTAAATAAGTTGCAGTTTTAGCTTCAATCATGTTTCCAGGGTTTCCGTAATCTGAAACTAAAATAATGGCTAATTCATCTTCGTTTTTTTCACTTAAATCGTTTACTAAACACTCAATAGCATCAAATTTAAATTGTTTCCCTTTTTTGGTAACGTATTGTGCTGCATGTGTTTTATCAACAATATTCATTACACAAAAACTACATTGATCTTTTCCAAACTCAATAGGTTGAGGTTCAACTTTACACGAAATTGTAAGCAAAAGTATAATTATGCCAATAAATGGCTGAAGAAATTTTGTATTCATTATTTTTTGATTTTAATAGTATTGTAAATATACATTAAAACGGATATATTTTGAAAGTTATATCCGTTTTGAAATTTAAGTAAAATTTTAATTAGGATTTTGGTTCTTTTTTCCCAATGAAAAAGGCTGTTAAAGTCATAAACATTCCAACAAATAAAAAGTACGCTCCTAATCTTGGATATGAATGCGCTTTAAAATTCAAAATATCTTTTGAACCAAATAATGGAGGTTGAAATCCCATTACAGAACCATCCGGATTTTTAAAAGTCATAATTGCTTTTGGATCTAAATTATGACCATAATCGTATTCCCATAAATAAAAATCATACATACCTGCAACTCCTAGTAGAGCCATTACTACAAACCACACTAAAAATAGTTTGTGATTACCTAAAAAACCAATAATAACTCCTAAAGCAGACATAACCAATATAGCTATTGGAAATATTTTAAACTCTGGAATGGTTTCAGGGATGTATTGCATTCCAACATAATGATTCATTAAGTTGATGTTTTTAATATCAAATTCGTGTGTATCAGCAAATTTGTTTATATAAATATCCATTCCTAAAGGTGTAGGATATTGAGGCGCTTCTAAAGTTATATTCCATAAAGGAAATACAAACAAACCTAATAATAGAAGCGAACCTATTATCATTAATAATTTAGATTTTTTCATTACTTATTTTTAAGTTTTAATATTAATTTAAAATCTGCTGAAAGTTAATTTTAAAAACTTATGTTGAAAATTATTAGATTTTCGTTTTTTTTATGACAGTTTATTATAAACGGACAAGTAGTTTTAATTCCTTGCCCGTTTAAAATTGCTTTTTAATAATTCATTTTATTTATTACTCTGCATCTACAGGGTCACCATCCAATGTATAAGTAATTGGAACATCAGATCCTTTTGGAGAGACTCTCACATAACCTTGCATTTCTTGGTGTAATGCTGAACAGAAATCTGTACAATAGAATGGCCATACACCAACTTGCTTAGGTTCCCAAACAAATGTTTCAGTTTGTCCTGGCATAATTAATAGTTCAGATGTGTTAGCTCCAATCATAGAAATTCCGTGAGGAACATCGTAATCTTGTTCTAAGTTTGTTACGTGGAAATATACTTTATCACCAACTTGAACTCCTTCAATATTATCTGGTGCAAAGTGAGAACGAATCATAGTCATATAAATATGAACTTCGTTACCATTTCTAACAACCTTTGTTTCAGCTTCACTCTTAACAGCAAATTCGTGTTTGTTATCTTCTAATTTGTATATTTTTTTAGAATTAGGCTTTATTAAATCTGCTGGAATACCTGCAGCATAATGTGGCTCACCAATTGTTGGAAAATCTAACAATAGCTCCATTTTTTCACCTGTGATATCATATAATTGTGCAGATTGTGTTACTTCAGGACCAGTAGGTAAATAACGGTCTTTAGTAATTTTATTCATTGCTAATACATATTTACCAAATGGTTTTCTTGAATTTCCTCCAGGAACCATTAAGTGACCTACAGAATAGTACGTTGGTTTTCTGTCAATTACTTCCCAAGTTCCTAATTTCCATTTTACAACTTCTGAAGAAATAAAGAATGTAGTATATGCATTACCTTGTCCGTCAAATTCTGTATGTAATGGGCCTAAACCAGGTTGTTTTACAGCACCTGCTAAAATTTCGTCGTATTGTAAAATAGGAATTCCGTATGCATCTCCATCAAATTTCTTACCTTCAATAGCTGCTAACATTTTTGTAAATGAATGTGCTGTTAATTCAGCTGCTAATTTACCACTACCAATAATATATTCACCAGAAGGATCAACATCACAACCGTGAGGAGATTTTGGTGTTGGTAAGAAATAAATTGCTCCAGGAACATCAGATGGGTTTACGACAACTACTTCTTCTTTTATAGTTGATGTAGCAGTATGTGTATGCTCGTCATAAACGTTATGTGCGTATTTAGTTGGGGCTTTTGTTCCTCCACCATTATTCACATATTCTTCAATTTTTTTCCAGTTAATAGCTGCAATAAAATCTTTATCGTTTTGAGAAGCGTTTACTTCTAATAATGAGTTAGCTTCTTCAGTATTATATGTTGTAAAGAAAAACCATCCGTGAGATTTTCCTCTTCCTGGGTGCGATAAGTCGTAGTTAAAACCAGGCATCATTATTTGGAATTTTAAATCCATTCCACCATCTTCAGGGTCAACAGAAATAAAAGTTAAAGCACCTTTAAAGTTTCCTTTGTACTCATCAATTGGCATATCTCTTTGAGGGTAAGGTACAGAAAAACGCGTACCAGCAACAACATATTCAGTGTTTTCAGTTACAAAAGATGAACTGTGGTTACCTGCTGAATTTGGAATTTCAATAATCTCTGTAGTTTCAAAAGTTGTTAAATCAATTTTAGCAATACGAGGTGTATTGTTACCATTAATAAATACCCAACGGCCGTCTAATTCACCTGCAGTTTGCGAAATGTCTGGATGGTGAGAGTCATCCCAAGGAATAAATCCGTGAGAAGTATTTAACATTGGTTTTGTTTCTTCGTTAAAACCATACGCTTTTTCAGCATCAACTGAAAAAACAGGAATTACTTTAAATAAACGTCCAGATGGAAGACCATAAACCGCTAATTGTCCACTAAAACCTCCTGATACAAAAGCATAAAATTCATCATGTTCACCTGGAGCTACATAAACTTTCTCTGCAGCACTACTTGATAGTGCACCTTGAGATCCTTTATTTGAACCTCCATTACCACAACTATATACTATTGAAAGTACTGTAATTGCAAGTAAAGACTTAAAAATTGTTTTCATATTATTAATTGTTTGTTTTATAGTTTGTGTTAATGCTTATTCAGCTTTTACTGTTCTAAAGTATTCTAAAATTAATCTAGCTTCTTTTTCCGTTAAACTTTGGTTTGCCATTGGAGATAAATACTCAGCTAATAATTGTTTTGCTATTGGGTTTTTTTCAACCATTTCTTCAGGATTTAGAATCATGTTCATTATCCATTCAGGAGTTCTTCTTTCTGTAACTCCTGCCAAACCAGGTCCAACAAAACGTTTGCTCATTTTATGACAAGCAGAACATTTTGAAGTAAATATTGCTTTACCTTCCTCGGCCATTGCCTCGTCAATTTCAGCAAGAGTAATACTTGTTATAGGTCCTATACCTTTGTCTTTCATTGGGTCAACTTCAACTACTTCTTTTTGTTCTTGGTTAGGAGTTGTTGATTTTTCCTCTTTTTTTCCATCACTTCCGCAGCTAGATACAATTGCTACAACTAATGCTACTACTAATACTTTTAATTTCATTTTTTAGTTATTATTTATTCTTAAATTAATTATTCGGCTGGAACTAAAACGTTGTCAATTACGTGAATCCAACCATTACTTACTTGTACTGTTTTTAATACTTTTGTTCCACCAACATAAATACCATCTTCCTTATTTTCAACAACTAAATATTTTCCAGAAGCCATATATAACTTACGTCCTTTTTTAGCTTCTTTTTTAAGTTGTGTATCAGGATAGTTTGCTGGAGCTACATGATTTTTTAATATAAACGCCAATTTTTCTTTGTTTTCAGGTTGTAACAAAGATTCCACAGTTCCTTCTGGTAACTTGTCGAAAGCGGCATTTACTGGTGCAAATATTGTAAGCGGGCCTACATTTACAACGGCATCTTCTACGCCGGCAGCCTCAATTGCTACAACTAATGTTTTAAAATCATCTAGAGATTTTGCTACTTGTAAAGCGTTTGCTGCTGAAACGTTGTCTACAACTGTAGATTGTCCTTTTTCTTCTGGAACTGCTTCTGTTGAAGTTTCCTTAACTTCTTGTTTTTTTTCATTTCCGCCGCAGGAGACTAAAAAAAGTGCCAATACTGCTAAAATTGGAAAGATTAGTTTGATTTTTTTCATTGTTTTTGTTTGTTTGTTAAGTTTGTTAATCGCAAAAGTACTATTGTACAAGCATTTAAAATATGATAAAAATCACCTTTTAAAGATTAAAAGACTTTTTTATCTTTTATTATTTGTAACAATAATTACATTTGCACTTGAATTACTAAGTTTATCTTTGCATTCACTTTAATAATGTTGTTTAAAGTAAGTATTTACAAAATTAATCGTCAATAATTAAAGTAATAAAAATAATAAAAAAATAATGAATAATACAATAATAACCAATAGTTTAGAACAAGGAATTAATTATAATGAATACCGTTTGTTAATAAAAAAACTATTGTTAGAAGAAAAATCTACAGGATTAGAACAGTCTGAATTTTTATTAGAATATAGTTTGTTGAATGATAAAAGAATGGATAGGTTAGATAAAACTTTAAAGATTTCAGAAGAAACTCAGAATTCTTTAAATGAAATGACTAATAAAATTACTTTTTTAGTAATTGCTGAAGGTTGGTGTGGAGATGCTGCTCAAGTTGTTCCAATATTAAATAAAATAGCAGAGGCTTCAGATAAAATTGATTTGAAAATTGTGTTGAGAGATGAGAACGAAGATTTAATGAATCAGTTTTTAACTAACGGAAGCAAATCTATTCCAAAAACTATTTTAGTAGATTCAGAAAATAATGTAATTACTTCTTGGGGGCCAAGACCTTCTATCGCAACAAAAATGGTGCAAGATTATAAAGATAAAAATGGTAGTTTGGATGCCGAATTTAAAAAGGATTTACAAATTTGGTACAATAAAGACAAAGGTTTAAGTACTCAAAAAGACATATTAGATATATTAAAAGCTTCTTAACATTTCAATAAATAATTTGAATATCTTTGAGCATTAAATTATCTCAATGATTATAGATTTTAATAACATTCCTGATTACTCGAAAATTTGGATATTCCCATCTAGCAGAAAATTTTACGAAAAAGAAATTTCTGAAATACATAAAAGTTTAGAGAAATTTTTAACCAATTGGGAAGATAAAAACACGCCTGTTACTTGTGCTTACTCGTTAAAATACGACAGGTTTATTATTATAACCGTTGATGATGCTGAAAACAGCTTAAGCATAGAAGCTCACAACAAATTAACAGATTTTATACAATCCTTAGAAAAGCAATACGAAGTCATTTTACTTGATAAAATTAACGTATGCTTTAAACAAGGTGAGTTTGTACAATATAAAGAATTGATAGAATTTAAAAAACTTATTAAAAATAAGGCTGTTTCAACCAATGCCACTATTTTTAATAATTTAATTACCACAAAAGAAGAATTGGAATACGACTGGGAAATTAATATAATGGATAGTTGGTTGGGTAAACTTTTATAACTATACTTTATAAATTATCAATAAAATCATCAACAGTAACTGCATTATCAACTTTAAAATCACCTATTTTAGTCCGTCTTAATTCAGATAAGTGAGCACCTGAGTTCAGTTGTTTCCCAAAATCGTATGCTAAAGAACGAATATATGTGCCTTTACTGCAAACCACTCTAAATTTTACTTTCGGAAGATTTATATCCGTAATTTCAAACTGGTTAATAGTAATTTTTCTTGATTTTATTTCTGTAGTTCCACCTTCTCTAGCGATATCATACAATCGTCTTCCTTCTTTTTTTATGGCTGAAAATATAGGAGGTTTTTGATCAATTTCACCAATAAATTTTTTAGCAGTATTATAAATTAACTCTTCGGTTATATGCTCTATAGGAAAAGTTTGATCAACTTCAGTCTCTAAATCGTAACTGGGTGTTGTAGCACCTAAAGTAATTTCTCCTGTATACTCTTTAACTTGAGCTTGATATTCGTCAATTTTTTTTGTGAATTTACCAGTACAAATTATTAATAATCCTGTTGCTAGCGGATCTAAAGTTCCGGCATGACCTACTTTAATTTTTTTAATATTGAATTTTTGTCTGATATTCCACCTAAGTTTATTTACTACTTGAAAGGAAGTCCACTCTAAAGGCTTATCAATTAAAATAACTTGTCCGTTTTTAAAATCGTCTAAGGTCATTAATTTTGATAAAAGGTTATAACTACGGCAATTACACCCACAATAAAACAATATAAGGCAAAATACGAAAGTTTACTTTTTTTAACCAAAGTAATCATCCATTTACAAGCAAATAAACCCGATAAAAATGCAGCAATAAAACCTACACTTAGAACTCCAAATTTTGAACTGTGAAAATCAATAGAGCCAGACATTATATCCTTTCCAATTTTTCCAAAAATAAGAGGCACAACCATTAAAAATGAAAAACGTGCAGCTTTGGTTCTGTCAATTCCCAATAAAACCGAAGACGATATTGTAGCTCCTGATCTTGATATACCGGGTAAAATAGCCAATGCCTGTGAAACACCTACAACTATTGCGTTAAAAAAGGATACGTCTTTTGTGGTATTTTTTGCTTTATCGGCAAATAATAAAAGTAAGGAGGTTATTACAAGCATAAAACCTACTAACAAAATATTACCTCCAAAAAAAGACTCTAACTCTTTCTCAAACAACAAGCCAACGCATACTGCAGGTATCATTGAAAGAATTATTTTTATTGAAAATCTAAATTCTTCATTCCATTTAAACTGAAATAAACCTGTAATAATTTCCCATAAATCTTTTCTGAAAATTACAATTGTACTTAATGCCGTTGCAAAATGTAACACTACTGTAACCATTAAACTTTCTTCCGGCACTGAGGTATCTCCTAAAATTGCCTTTGCTAATTCCAAATGCCCACTTGATGACACAGGTAAAAATTCGGTAAGTCCTTGAATTATTCCTAAAATAATCGCTTCAATATAATTCATGCTTATTTTTTCGATTTAGCCATTATAGCATAAATTTCTATAGCTAAACCAATTATAACCAAAGTTGGTGCTAAACGTATTCTTCTAAAATTGTATATTTCTTCGTTAAAAACTTCAGGATTATCGCTTCCGCCACCTGCCATTAATATAAATCCTAAAGCAATAAAAGCTACACCAATTAGCATAATTATATAGTTTTTCTTAGTAAAAAGAAATTCGCTTTTATTTCCTTGTTTTTTTTCTTTTGCCATTTTAATAATAAAGTTCGTCTGTTCTTAAATTTAAAAAGCGTTGAGTTGCAAAAAATGTACTTATCCAGGTAATTAGTATTCCCAAAGCTATAATACCTGCAAATAAAATTCCTAAAATTTTATAGCTGCTTAACAATTCCAATTCAGGAATAGTTTTGTTAACATACATTATAAACACTATTAAACCTGCTATTGCCACCAATGCACCTATAATTCCTAATTGAATGCTTTTCCATATAAAAGGTACTCTAATAAACTGTTTGGTAGCACCCACCATTTGCATTGTTTTTAGCGTAAACCTTTTTGAATATACCGAAAGCCTTATGGAACTATTAATTAAAACTACTGCAATTAAAGCAAAAAGTGCACTAAATAACAACATCCAAAAACTTAACCTGCTAATGTTTTTGGTGAGTAGTTCTATTAAAGGTTTATCATAAGTAACTTCGGAAACAATGCTTCTTATCAACATATTTTTCTCAATATCAGCCATTTTTTCGGGAGTTACATAGTCCGATTTTAAGGAAAGATCAATGGCGTTTTTTAACGGATTTTCCCCTAAAAATTCCAGAAAATTCTCACCTATATCTTCGCTATATTTTTTAGCAGCCTCTTCTTTTGAAATATAAATTACATCTTTGGTATATTCAGCTTTTTTTAATTCGGCTTGTAAAATTTCAACATCACTACTTTTAGCGTTGTCTTTTAAAAAAATGGTAATTGCAACTTTCTCTTTAAAGTGCTCTGATATACTCTTTGTTTTTATTACAATTAAACCTAAAATGCCTACTAAAAACAATACCAAAGCAATACTTATAACTACAGAAAAGTATGATGAACGCAGTCTTCTTTTTTGATATTTTTCAAATGAATTGTCCAAAAGCAATGTTTATTAAAGAGTTTGCAATATACAAATTACTTGTTAGTTGTTAATTACTGAATTTTAGTTTTTTTACAGTGCATTTTACCTATGAAATTTGCATTATTTTAATTTGCATCCTGACAAAGTTCAATTAAAACACCATTAGTTGATTTTGGGTGTAAAAAAACCACAAGTTTGTTATCTGCTCCTTTTTTTGGAGTTTCATTCAACACTATAAAACCTTCATTTTTTAAACGTTTCACTTCACTTAAAATATCTTCAACAGCAAATGCAATATGATGGATTCCTTCTCCTTTTTTCTCAATAAATTTTGTTATTGGGCTATTTTCATTTGTGCCCTCTAACAATTCAATTTTATTAGGTCCAACTTCAAAAAAAGATGTTTTAACGCCTTCACTTTCAACTTCTTCAACCTTGTAATGAGATTTTCCAAAAATTCCTTTAAAAAGTTCGTTAGATTTCTCCAGGTCTTTAACTGCTATACCAATGTGTTCTATTTTTTCCATTTTAACAATCATTATTAATCAAATTTACTGAATTTAAAACGCAATAAAACCGTTAGCCTTATTTTTTAGGTTGAAATAATTTTATTTCAGCAAAAAAACAAAAACAAAATTTGTGTACATTTAACTATTATCTTTGCATTATGGAAACAAACAGACAAAAAAAAATAGCAGGTGTTTTACAAAAAGACTTAGCTGAAGTTTTACAACAAGCCGCACGTGATGGGATGAAAGGAGTTATAATATCTGTTACCAAAGTTCTTGTAACTTCCGATTTATCACAAGCAAAAGTATATCTTAGTATTTTTCCGCAGTTAAAAAGAGAAATTTTAATTGAAGGTATTAAAGATAATACTTCTGCAATTAGACACGAAATGGCTAAACGAACTCGTGATCAATTAAGGCGTATGCCCGATTTATCTTTTTATATTGATGATAGTTTAGATTATATTGAAGATATTGACAGTGCTTTAAAAGGCGAAAAAGAAAATCCAATAAAACATCCGGAAATATTAGATAAACGTCAAAAACGATAGCTTGAATTTCCCTTTATACATAGCTAAACGATATTTATTTTCTAAAAGCAGCAACAATACCATAAATATTATAACTTTAATTGCAACTATAGGAGTTATTGTTGGTACGTTAGCTTTATTTATCGTGCTTTCCGGGTTTTCGGGGTTACGTACTTTTAGTGTCAGTTTTTTAAATACCTCAGATCCTGATATTAAAATTAGCTTGGCTAAAGGAAAATCTTTTTTGTTTAATGAGAAAATCAAGAATATTCTAAACAATCAAAGTGGTATTGTTTCATATTCAAAGGTTATTGAAGAGCGTGCTTTTTTTGATTTTAATGATAGAACTCATATTGCTTATATTAAAGGTGTTGACACTAACTACACTTATGTAAATAGAATGGATACCACTGTTTATACCGGAACGTGGTTAGATAAAAAAATTCCGAATGGTTCTGTAGTTGGTAACGGAATCTCTAATTTACTTTCGGTTGGTGTATTTGATTTTTTAGAACCTTTAAAAATATATGTTCCTAAACCGGGCAGCGGTTATATTGATCCTAAAAATGCTTTTAATAAAATAAATACGCAACCAATAGGTGTTTTTTCGCTTACTGAAGAAATTGACAAAAAATTCACATTTACTTCATTAGAATTGGCTCAAGATTTGCTCAATTACACTCCTAATCAAATTTCAGCAATTGAATTAAAAGTTAATAATATAAACGAACGAGAAAAAATTATTAGCGAACTTCAAACCAAACTAGGCAGCCAGTTCAATTTAAAAACACGAGAACAACTAAACGCTGTTTTTTATAAAATGCTAAATACCGAGAATTTAGTATCGTACTTGGTATTTACACTTATTTTAATTATTGCTTTATTCAATGTAATTGGAGCAATTATTATGATGATTTTAGATAAAAGAGATAATTTAAAAACATTATATAGTTTGGGTACTACCGTTAAAGATATTAAACGAGTGTTTATTTATCAGGGTTTTTTGCTCTCACTATTCGGACTTTTTATTGGGCTTTCAATAGGTATATTACTTGTGTTGTTGCAAAAAAAATATCATTTTTTTATGATAACTCAACATTTAGCGTATCCGGTTGAACTTACATTCAGTAATATAATTGCTGTTATTTTTACCATTATAATTTTAGGGTATTTAGCAGCTAAAATTGCAAGTAGCAGAATTACTCAAAAATTAGTTGAATAATTTTTATAAAGGTTTTTTGAAGATATATAAAACCTCTGCACTATCGCTTACCACATAAATTTCATCATTATAAATAACAATTCCTTCTGCTTTGTTTACAGGAATTTTATAGCTATTAATTAGTTTTCCATTTTTTTCGATATGGTAAATAGCATAAGACTCATCACTAACCAACCATAAAGTATCAGTTGTATTATCAACACAAATCCCTGATAAATCTTTTGCAAAATTTAATGTAACAGCTTCTATAATTTCTCCTTCAGAATTTACTTTTAATAACTGTGTTGGGCTTTTTTCATTAATCACATAAAAAGAATACTCTAACTTACTAAAACAAATGCCTTCCAAGCCACTATTATTAAATTTTTGTTTTCCTTTTATCTTAAATTTGTCAATAAGTTTACCTTTAGCATCTAATTTAATAATTCTTCTTTTAGCTTCATCAACTATAAAAAAATCGCCTTTATCACTTACAGTAACACCTTCAATATCAGTATATTTTGTTTTAATTTTTGATACAATTTCCCCATCCAATCCTGTTTTGTAAATATTCCCTGTTTGGTCACTTACAATATATAATTGATTGTTAAAAACAGTAATTCCTGATGGTTCCGATATATTTAACGAAATAACATGAATAGGTTTTAACGTATTTTGAGAATGCGTTTTTAATTTGCAGCTAACAAAAGCTACAACTATAAAAGTTAGAAGGAGTAATTTTTTCACAATCTAAATTTATGAAAATTTTTGTAGTACCTCATCAAATACATTATATACTTCTTGAGCAGAATCTGAAGTAACCATTTTTAAACGGTATTCTTTAAAATGCGGAATTCCTCTAAAGTAATTGCTGTAATGACGGCGTGTTTCCATAACACCAACAATTTCACTTTCTTTCCAATCAATCTCCATTTGCAAATGTCTTTTCGCCATTTCAACACGTTCAGCAATGGTAATTTCAGGTAAATGCTCTCCTGTTTCAAAAAAGTGTTTCACTTGTTTAAAAAACCAAGGATTTCCAATACTTGCTCTACCAATCATTGCGCCATCCAAACCGTATTTATCACGCATTTCCATAGCTTTTTCAGGTGTGTTTACATCACCATTTCCAAAAACAGGAATATGCATTCTCGAATTATTTTTTACTTCAGCTATTGGTGCCCAATCAGCTTCACCTTTATACATTTGAGCACGCGTACGTCCATGAATTGAAATAGCTTTACAACCAACATCTTGTAACCGTTCAGCAACCTCAACAATTTTAATAGAATCCGTATCCCAACCCAAACGTGTTTTAACAGTAACAGGCAATTTGGTATGTTTTACCATAGCTTCCGTAAGGCTTACCATCAAATCAATATCTTTTAAAATTCCTGCTCCGGCTCCTTTACTTACTACTTTTTTTACCGGACAACCAAAATTTATATCAATTATATCAGGATTCGATTTTTCAACAATTTCAACAGTTTGCAACATCGATTCGAGGTTTGCACCAAAAATTTGAATTCCAACCGGACGTTCTTTTTCATAAATATCCAGCTTCTTCACACTTTTTGCGGCATCGCGTATCAAACCTTCCGAAGAAATAAATTCAGTAAACACCACATCAGCGCCTTGCTCTTTACACAATGCTCTAAATGGCGGATCACTTACATCTTCCATCGGCGCTAATAAAAGCGGAAAATCAGTTAATTCTATGTCTCCAATTTTAACCAAATCAAAATTTTAGGTTCGCAAAATTACTAATTATTTTTAACACTAACTATATTTGGGCGTTCCCTTACAGGTCGGGCTTTTCACTATATCTTTTTTATTCTACTGCGTTTCATAAAAAAGGATGCCGTTTCAATCCCTAACGCAATTTCAATTAAGAATTGATAATTAAAAATGTACAATTACTTGTCAAGAAGCTAAGTTTGTCTAAGTTTCAAATCTAAATTAACTTTTCAATTCCAAGAGCAAACTAATAACTTTTAACTTCAAAATAAATTGTATTTTTGATTTTATAAAATTTTACTAATGAAACTAAAATTATCGCTACTAATTGTATCTGTACTTTTTTTAGGGTGCAAATCATCTCAAAATAAATCATACGACGCTAAATCCGGAGCAACAAAAATTGTAAATATGTTGCATTATCCACAAGAAAAACATTTAAAAAATATAAAACAACTAACCTTTGGAGGCGATAATGCAGAAGCTTACTGGAGTTTTGACGGAAAAAAATTAGTTTTTCAGGCTAGTAATGTTTGGGGGTTGGAATGCGACCAAATTTTTACTATGAATATTGATGATGATTTAAGTAAAGGACAAAAACCTCAACTGGTAAGTACAGGTTTAGGCAGAACAACTTGTAGTTATTTTTTACCGGGAGATTCTACAATTATTTATTCTTCTACTCATTTAGCCGATAAAAACTGTCCTCCTGTTCCAAATAAAGAAGATTATGGAAATAAATATATTTGGCCTATTTATGAAGGGTATGATATTTTTGCAGCTGATACAAAAGGTAATCAATTAAAACAATTGACCTTTGAAAAGGGTTATGATGCCGAGCCAACTGTTTCTCCTAAAGGTGATAAAATTGTGTTTACTTCAACTAGAACAGGTGATTTAGAATTATTTACTATGAATATTGATGGAACCGATATTAAACAAGTAACTCACGAGTTAGGCTACGATGGTGGAGCTTTCTTTTCTCCTGATGGAACTAAATTAATCTTCCGTTCTTCGCGCCCAAAAACCGCCGAAGAAATAAAAGAGTACAAAGATTTATTAGCTGAAGGATTGGTACAACCTACAAATATGGAACTGTATATTTGCAATGTTGACGGAAGTGACTTGCGAAAAATTACCGATTTAGGAAGTGCAAACTGGGCACCATTTTTTCATCCTTCAGGCAAAAAAGTCATTTTTTCATCAAATCACAAATCTAAAAGAAGTTTTAATTTATTTATGATTAACGTTGATGGAACAGGTTTAGAACAAATAAGCTACGATGCTGTTTTTGATGCTTTTCCAATGTTTTCACCCGATGGTAAAAAGCTCGTATTCTCATCAAACAGAAATAATAACGGAACACACGACACCAATTTATTTATAGCAGATTGGGTTGACTAAAAATATAAATCATGTTAAAAACATACAATTGGGCAATTTTAGGTTGTGGTAAAATTGCTAAAAAATTCGCTTTAGAATTGAAAGCATTACCAAATGCAACATTATACGCAGCTTCTTCAAGAAATTTAGAAAATGCTAAAAGTTTTGCAAATGAATTTGGTTTTGAAAAAGCTTTTGGCTCATACGAAGAAATGGTAAAAGACCCTAAAGTTGATGTTGTTTATATTGCAACGCCTCATTCATTTCATTTTGAACATACGTTGCTTTGTCTCAACAACAAAAAAGCTGTTTTATGCGAAAAGGCTTTTGCCATGAACTCTAAAGAAGTGAAACAAATGATTGAAACTTCTAAAAAAAATAATACCTTTTTAATGGAAGCTTTTTGGGTGGCTTTTAGACCTAAATTCAAAAAAGTATTGGAAATAATAAATACTGAAGATTTAGGAAAGTTAAAATTCGTTAAGTCCGATTTTATGTATTATGGAGAATACAATCCTGAAAGCAGACTTTACAATCTTGATTTAGGTGGCGGATCGTTGTTAGACATTGGTATTTACCCTATTTTTACTTCGCTAATGCTTTTAGGAAAACCCGAAACTATAAAAACACTGCCAAGTTTTAGCCCTACAGGTTCCGAAAAAAGTATTTCTATGCTTTTTGGCTATAAAAATGGTGCTTATGCTGTTTTAACATCCAGTTTTGAAACTAGCTATAAAAACGATACCGAATTATGTTTTGAAAAAGGATATATAAAATACGACAGGTTCTCTAATGATTCTATCCTTTTAAACCTTAACGGCACTACTAAACAAATTGATTTTAATGCCGGTCCAAATATGGGGTATCAATTTGAAGCCATTCATGTAATGGAATGTTTGGATAAAAACCTTATTGAAAGTCCTGTTTTAGATAATAAATTTAGTTTAGACCTAATGGAAATTTTAGATGCTGTAAGAAAAGATGCATCAATTGTTTACCCAAACCACGACTCGTTTTAATTTTCATTTTTAGAACAAATATTTGGTTATATTTGCGCCAAATAAAGTAGACAGGAATACGAAGAATGAAAAATATTAGAAATTTTTGCATTATTGCACATATCGATCACGGTAAAAGCACTTTAGCCGATAGATTATTAGGCTTTACCGGTACAGTAACTGCACGTGAAGAACAAGCTCAGTTATTAGATAATATGGATTTAGAGCGTGAGCGTGGTATCACTATAAAAAGTCATGCCATTCAAATGGATTATATATATGAAGGCGAAAAATATATATTAAATTTAATTGATACTCCGGGTCACGTAGATTTTTCATACGAAGTTTCCCGTTCAATTGCTGCCTGCGAAGGTGCTTTATTAATTGTTGATGCTGCACAAAGCATACAAGCACAAACCATTTCCAATTTATATTTGGCATTAGAGCACGATTTAGAAATTATTCCTGTTTTAAATAAAGTTGATTTACCTAGCGCAAATCCTGAAGAAGTTACAGATGATATAGTAGATTTAATAGGCTGCAATCCTGATGAAGTAATTCATGCCAGTGGAAAAACCGGTTTTGGTGTAGAAAATATTTTAAAAGCCATTATTGAAAGAGTTCCGGCGCCAAAAGGAGATATCAACGCTCCATTACAAGCACTTATTTTTGATTCTGTTTATAACTCTTACAGAGGTGTTGAAACTTATTTTAGAGTAATGAACGGTGAAATAAAAAAAGGGCAACGTATCAAATTTATGGCAACTAAAAGAGAGTATTTTGCCGATGAAGTTGGTACATTAAAATTAAATCAAGTTGCAAAACAAAGCATAAAGGCAGGTGATGTAGGCTATTTAATTACCGGTGTTAAAACTGCCAGTGAAATTAAAGTTGGCGATACCATTACTGATGCTTTAAATCCAACCAAAAATAGAATTGAAGGTTTTGAAGATGTAAAACCAATGGTATTTGCCGGTATTTATCCTGTAGATACTGAAGATTATGAAGAACTTCGTAATTCTATGGAAAAATTACAACTAAACGATGCTTCTTTAGTGTTTGTTCCAGAGAGTTCTGCAGCATTAGGATTTGGTTTTAGATGTGGTTTTTTAGGAATGTTACATTTGGAAATTATTCAGGAACGTTTAGAACGTGAATTTGATATGACAGTTATTACAACTGTACCAAACGTATCATATCATGCCTTTACAAATAAAAATCCTGATACTGTACTTTTAGTAAATAACCCTTCCGATTTACCGGAACCTTCTAAATTAAATCGAGTAGAAGAACCTTTTATAAAAGCCACAATAATTACTAAAGCTGATTTTGTTGGCCCTGTAATGAGTTTATGTATTGAAAAAAGAGGACAAATAACCAACCAAACCTATTTAACACCTGAAAGAGTTGAGCTAACTTTTGAAATGCCTTTAGCTGAAATTGTTTTCGATTTTTACGATCGACTAAAAACAGTATCAAAAGGGTATGCCTCATTTGACTATCATCCAACAGGAATGAAAGCTTCAAAATTAGTTAAAGTTGATATTTTATTAAACGGACAATCGGTTGACGCGCTTTCAGCATTAATTCACGCAGACAATGCATATAGTATTGGTAAAAAAATGTGTGAAAAATTACGCCAGTTAATACCACGCCAACAATTTGATATACCTATACAAGCAGCAATAGGTGCTAAAATTATATCACGTGAAACTGTTAAAGCATTGAGAAAAGATGTAACAGCAAAATGTTACGGAGGTGATATTTCTCGTAAACGTAAATTGTTAGAAAAACAAAAGAAAGGTAAAAAACGTATGCGCCAAGTAGGTAATGTTGAAATTCCTCAAGAAGCGTTTATGGCCGTTTTAAAACTAAACGATTAATTTTTTACTTTTACAATATTATTGGGGATGTAGCTCAGTTGGCTAGAGCGCTTGGCTGGCAGCCAAGAGGTAGTGGGTTCGAGCCCCATCTTCTCCACAAAAAAAGCACCGAAAAATTGGTGCTTTTTTTATCTGTTTTTAAAACAAACTTATTCTCCGTGTAACCAAGCTTTTTTAGCAAGTAATTGTTCTTCGGTTTCTTCGTGGTCTTCATCAGGCACACAACAATCAACCGGACAAACAGAAGCGCATTGTGGCTCGTCATGAAAGCCCTTACACTCAGTACATTTATCAGTTACAATAAAATAAAATTCATCTGATAATGGTTCGTGCATTTCATCAGCATCAGCATCACCGCCACTAGGTAAAGTAATTGATCCGCTTAATGAAGTTTCGTCTGAATATGCCCACTCACTATCTGGTTCATAAATCGCATTATTAGGACACTCTGAAATACAAGCATCGCAGTTAATACATTCGTCGGTTATTTTAATAGCCATGTTTAAAAAATTTAATATTTATTTATTTCTTATTTACTTGTATTACAAAATTAGTCATTTTTACACAAGTGTATGTGACAAAAGTCATTTACCAGTTTAAAAAGTAAAATTATATTTGATAACTTTACATAAAAGTATAAAACTATTTTTAATAAAATAAAAAAACATTTAATAACTAGCATATATTATGATTACAGCTAAAAAAAATCACCAGCCGAAAACATTGGAAGCGGTAGTTATCCGATTTGTTGGTGATTCAGGTGATGGAATGCAGTTAACAGGAACTCAATTTTCTGACACTTCTGCAATGTTTGGTAATGACATTGCCACATTCCCTAATTACCCATCAGAAATTAGAGCTCCACAAGGAAGTTTATATGGAGTTTCAGGCTTTCAAGTTCATATTGGAAGTGTTGAAATTAGCACACCCGGTGATAATGTAGATTTATTGGTTGCAATGAATCCGGCAGGCTTAAAAACGAATCTACATGCTGTAAAACCAGGACATACAATTATTGTAGATACTGATGCTTTTACAAAAAAGAATTTAGAAAAAGCTCTTTATGAGACCAACCCTCTAAGAGATGGTAGTTTAGAAAATTACAGAGTTATAGAAGTAGATATGACTTCTTTAACAAAAGAGGCTTTAAAAAATGTTGAAGGATTAGATAATAAATCCATTACTCGAAGTAAAAATATGTTTGCTTTAGGTATGGTTTATTGGATGTATGGAAGATCCAAACAACATACCATCGACTTTTTTAATAAAAAATTCAAAACTAAACCTCATTTAATAGAAGCGAATACTAAAGTTTTAAATGCCGGTTACTTTTTTGCCGAAACCTTAGAATTAATTCCAAATTCATATACAATTTCTCCTGCAAAAATGCCTTCAGGTTCCTATAGAATAATTATGGGTAATACAGCTACTGCATGGGGATTTTTAGCTGCTGCTGAAAAATCAGGATTAGAATTATTTTTGGGTTCTTATCCAATTACCCCGGCAACAGATATTTTACATGAACTGGTAAAACATAAACATTTTGGTGTAAAAGCTTTTCAGGCAGAAGATGAAATTGCAGGAATTGCATCAGCAATTGGAGCTTCTTTTGCCGGTGATTTAGCCATTACTACAACATCAGGACCTGGATTAGCACTAAAAGGTGAGGCTTTAGGTTTAGCAATGATGATAGAATTACCTTTAGTAGTTGTTGATGTGCAAAGAGGTGGTCCTTCTACAGGTTTACCAACTAAAACTGAACAATCTGACTTGCTACAAGCACTCTATGGAAGAAATGGTGAAAGCCCTGTAATTGTTATAGCTGCAAGTACACCTGCCAATTGTTTTAATTATGCTTATATGGCTTCAAAACTTGCCTTGGAACACATGGCTCCTGTTATACTTTTAACCGATGGTTACATTGCAAACGGTTCAGCTCCTTGGAAAATTAAAACTGTTTCTGAAATGCCTGATATTAACCATAAAATGGTTAAAGAAGCGAAAACTGATTGGCATCCATACAACAGAGATGAAGAAACTTTAGCTAGAGATTGGGCTATACCTGGTACACCTGGTTTAGAACATAGAGTTGGTGGCTTAGAGAAAGACAGTTTAACAGGAAATGTTTCTTATGTTCCAGAAAATCATGAGTTAATGACCAAAACAAGAGCCGAAAAAATTAAAAGAGTTCAAAATTATATTCCGAATTTAAATGTTGAATTTGCTCAAACCGGCGACTTATTGGTTGTGGGTTGGGGAGGAACTTATGGTACACTTTTATCTGCGGTAAAACAATTAAACGAAGAAGGCTGTAAAAATATTGGTTTTGCACATTTCAATTACATAAACCCATTACCAAAAAACACTAAAGAAGTTTTTAGTAAATTTAAAAAGGTTATTGTATGCGAATTAAATAATGGTCAATTTGCAAATGTTTTAAGAATGAATTTTAGTGGTATTGAATTTTTACAATTCAATAAAATTCAAGGTTTACCATTTGGAAATACTGAATTAATGGATAAATTTAAACAATTAGTAAAATAATGGAAACGACAGCAGAAAAAAAATATACGTTTAAAGATTTCACAAGTGACCAAGAAGTTAGATGGTGTCCGGGTTGTGATGACTATGTTATTTTGAGATCTATGCAAAAAGCTCTTCCTGAAATGGGTGTAAAAAGAGAAGATGTGGTATTTATTTCAGGTATTGGTTGCTCTTCACGTTTTCCATATTATATGAATACTTATGGAATGCACAGTATTCATGGTAGAGCTCCCGGAATTGCATCTGGAGTTAAATTGGCAAACCCTGATCTAAGCGTTTGGATTATGACAGGTGATGGTGATGCTATGGCAATTGGAGGAAATCATTTTATACATATTTTAAGAAGAAATATCGATTTAAATATTGTATTATTTAATAATGAAATTTACGGATTAACCAAAGGTCAATTCTCTCCAACATCATTAGTTGGACAAAAAACAAAATCATCTCCTTACGGAAATACACAACCACCATTTTCTCCAGGTGAATTAGCTATAGGAGCTCAAGCTCGTTTTTTTGCCAGAATTGGAGGTAATAACCCTAAAGATATGACTCAAATATTTATTGAGGCACATAAATTTAAAGGAACATCATTAATTGAAGTTTTACAAAACTGCGTAATTTTTAATGATGGTTGTTATACGAAATATACCGATAAAGATGTAAAAGAAGATAAACAAATTTATTTGGAGCATGGAAAACCAATGATATTTGGTAAAAACAAAGACAAAGGTTTAGTATTAAATGGTTTAAAATTAGAAGTAGTAACTATTGGCGAAAATGGTATAACTCAGGAAGATATTTTAGTACACAATGCTAAAGAACAAGATCCTACTTTACACCAAATGCTTGTTAGATTAGCATATCCATTAGCTACAGGTATTATCAGAAGTTTTGATGATGTAACTTTAGAAGAAAGAGAAAATGCATTAACTGCTCAGGTTAAAGCCAATTCTAATTTTAGGAAGACAGATGATTTGTTCTTTTCCGGAGAAACTTACGAAGTAAAATAAATTTTAAGCGCCTATTGGTCTACACTAATAGGCGTATTTTTTATACTAATAACATCTCTTTCTTCAGCTATGTAATCATATAAAATATGATCAATAATTTGCTGTGTTTCATTAGGAAATTCTAATTCAATTTTCTTATCACTTTCAATCCAACTTCTAATTTCAGGAACGAATTTCTTTTTTAAAGATTTTAAAACAGGAACTCCTAATTCTTCTAATGCTTTTGCATTAAAATGTTGCTCGTACTGATTTTTCATAGGAATTACCATCAATTTCTTTTTTAAATAAATAGCTTCAGCAGGTGTTTCAAATCCTGCTCCACATAAAATACCTTTACTTGTTGCTAAGCTTTTTTCAAATTTTTTACTGTTTACAGGTTTTATATAAACATTCTTTTTTTGATAATATTTTAGGGTATGTTTTGAGAAAACTTTCCATTTAATACCTTTAATTTTTGACAATACATTAATAAGTTTTTCGTCAGAATAAGAAGGTAGATAAACCGTATAATGATCTTTCTCAACTCTTTTTAACAACCTTATATCACTTCTAATAATTGGAGTGTATATTTTGCTGTTGTACTTTTGAAAATGAAAACCATAATTATCCTTACATCTGGCATAATTTTTAATTATAAAACTTCCTAACAAATCAAGATGTGAAGGTTTTGGAACATTTTTACTAAACAATGCACTTTGATGACTTAAAGAAATACTTTTTGCTCCTTTAAAATAACTGGCCCAGGCAGATATTGGCTCGAAATCGTTGATTATTAAATCATATTCTTTTACAGGACAGCTTTTGATTTCTTTTATAACTCTGAAAATATTATTTTTTTTTATAGTTTTAAAAATATCTACACCACCGTTTTTCCCAAAATAAAAACTTAAACCTTTATATGCATATTTTATATCGTAAGGCAATGTTATTTCGGCTTGAGTTCCACTAATTAAAACATCAACCTGAGCGCGTTTTAATAATGCCGGTATAATTTCCTTTGCTCTACTTACATGGCCGTTTCCTGTACCTTGAATGGCATATAATATTTTCATTTTTATTTATATAATTTACTAATAAACTAACACTACACTTTAAAATTAAAATCTGCCACTAATTGTCCAAAAATTTCTTTAGCTGTTTTATCAACAATATCAAGTTCTACTTCAATTGATTCAAGTTCAACTTCTTTTTGAAAATCAGCTTCAATATATTTATATAAGCTCCATTTTTTTTTACTATATTCTAAAGCTGTTAAATTTTCTATCCAGTCACCAGAATTTAAATAGGTTACCTCGCCTGAATTTGTTTTTACTTTTTTTATTATTGGCTGATGAATGTGGCCACAAACTACATAATCAAACTTATTATCTACTGCAATTTCTGCAGCAGTTTGCTCAAAGTTGTTTATAAACTTAACTGCTGATTTTACACCGTCTTTAATTTTTTTTGATAATGAGATTTTACCTTGTCCAAAAAAGTTACTTATATAATTTACTACAGTATTTATAAGAATTAACGAATCGTAGCCAATGGCTCCAAGTTTTGCCAACCATTTAGAATGTTTCATTGTAACATCAAAAACATCACCATGAAAAAACCAGGCTTTTTTTCCGTTTAACTTTAATACAACTTTGTTTTTTATGGAAAATGAACCTATTTTAAATCCTTCAAATTTTCGAAGCATTTCATCGTGATTACCGGTAATGTAGTAAATTTCTTTCCCTTGAGAAATCCATCCTATTAAATACTTTATTACTTTCATATGAGATTTTGGCCAATATCGTTTACTAAATTGCCAAATATCAATAATATCACCGTTAAGTATTACTGTTTTAGGATTGATACTTTTTAAATATTGAAGGAGTTCTTTTGCGTGGCAACCGTAGGTTCCTAAGTGTACATCGGAAATAACAACTATATCTAGTTTTCTTTTCTGTTTTTTAGAATTCACACAATATAAATATTATATTCAACTTAAAGTGAATAATTTACAGTATGCAATAACCGAATTATTTGTTATTAAATAGTTTCGATAACCTTATATATAAGTTAATCTTTTTAAATAATTTTTTTACCTATATACATTATTTGGTTGCCTTTTTCAATTTTTACAGATTTATCTATTGAAGAAATTATATGTATTACGCCATTATTGTCTTTTAAAAATAATGGTATCGAATTACTTTTTTCATTAATTTCTTTGAGTAAACTTTTATAGTTTCCTAAAGAATTAACTTCTACTTCATGAACAAAAGGATAATCTCTCACTACTTCGCTTAAATTGATATAATCGTCTTTATGTGTAAATAAATTACCATTCAGCATATCTCCTTTTTTCATCTCATCAGTTGAGATAAGTCTAAACGAACCATGTTCACCAAAAATGTGCGAAAACTTATCCAACACATATTCATTTACTGATGCGCTTCCTGTTAGAGCTAATAAATAACCTACGTCATTTAATTCAATATCATCTAATAAATCGTCAGAATATACATTTTCTTCAATAGCTTCCAAACCTAATTCACGTGCTTTTTTTATGTTTTCTAAATTACTATCAATTAAAACAACTCTTCTATTATTATTTTTTAAATACGTTGCTATTAAACGTGCAAAATTAGAAGCTCCAACCATTAATATACCATTAGATTTTTTCAAAAACACACCTGCTATTTTAGCAAACATACGAGCTGTTGTAGCATTTAAAAGTACCGTTCCCAATACAATCATAAACACAAGTGGCGTAATATATTCTGCACCCGGCTCTCCTCGCATAGATAATTTTAATCCAAATAACGATGCTATACCTGCTGCTACTATCCCTCTTGGACCCACCCAACTTATAAATAGTTTTTCGTTAAATTTTAATCCGGAATGTGTTGTACTTATAAATACAGACAATGGCCTTAAAATAAAAATCACGATTAAAAACAAGAGTAACGTCTCCCATCTATAAAGAAGTAATAAATCTTCAATATTAATATTTGCTGCCAAAACAATAAATAAGATTGAAATTAATATTACACTTAATGATTCTTTAAAATATAAGATATCTTTTAACTGATTTACCTTTCTGTTACCTAAAACCATTCCCATTACCACAACTGATAATAAACCTGATTCATGTGCAAGCACATCGGACAATACAAATACTGCCAATACACTTGCTAATACAACTACATTTAACAAATAATGTGGTATAAAATTTCTCTTTATTGAATAATACAAAGCATACGCAGAGGTATAACCTATGGTTAAGCCAACTATTACTATTTTTCCAAACTCAATTAAAGCATCTAATGTATAGTTATACCCTTCGCCAACACTAATAAACTCAAACACCAAAACGGCAACCAAAGCTCCAATTGGATCAATTAAAATTCCTTCCCATTTTAAAACTGCCGAAACATCTTTTTTTAATGGAATATTTCTAAGTATTGGCCCTATTACTGTTGGACCGGTTACAATTATTAAAGCTGAAAATAAAAATGATATTTCCCAAGTTAAGTTGAAAATATAATGTGCTGCTATACCGCCTCCTAAAAAGGTAATGATTGAACCAATTGTAATAAGTTTTAAAATTGCAGGACCAACATTTAAAATTTCTTCTTTTTTTAAGGTTAAACCTCCTTCAAAAAGAATAATACTAATTGCCAGTGATACAAAATTGAATAAACGCTCACTTGGAAATAAACCTTCACTACCATTCCAAACAGGCTCTAACCATTTGGTTCCATCATTAGTAAATAATGTAGAAATTGGCCCCACCAATAAACCAATTAATATAAGTGGTAAAATAGCCGGTAATTTAAATTTCCAAGCTACCCATTGTGCGATAATTCCTAAAATTATGATACTGGCGAGTTCTACCATATAGTAATATTTACGTTTTCAATTTTTTAAATTAAGAATCTCCGCAATATAGCCATATTTTACCAATTAATAAACGGCCTTTTTGATAACATAGAGTTATAGTATTTTACCTGTCCGGTAACTTCTTCTCCTAACCAGCTTGGTCTTTCAAAAAAGGTATTTTCGTCAGGTAGTTCAATTTCTGCAATAAAAAGTCCTTTGTTTTCTCCTAAAAACTCATCAACTTCAAAAAATAAATTATTATTTACCGGAACAATATGCCTGATTTTTTCAATAATTGTTGGTTCGCATAATTTTAGTAAATTTTCTGCATCTTCAACAGAAATTTCCTTTTCCCACTCAAAACGTATTGTTCCGGAATCATTACTAATTCCTTTTACCGTTATAAAGCCTTTGTCATCTTTTATTCTAATACGTACTGTTCTCTCAGTTACTGTAGATAAAAATCCTTGTGCTATTTTAGAGCTTTTTATAGCTTCCTTTTTAAAATTTCCTTTTACTAAAAATTTTCTTTCAATTTCTAAAGCCATATATAATTTTTTAGCTCATGCAAAATACAATAAGAATTTTATATGATTACAACTTTTTTATTGAAGTATCCAAATACCTTTAAATTATAAGTATAACTAAAATAATTCAATTTTAATATTTTTTGTGACTCCACCAGGATTCGAACCTGGATCAAAAGTTTAGGAAACTTTTATTCTATCCCTTGAACTATGGAGCCCTTAAACAAAAAAAGAGCTACAATTACTTGTAACTCTTTGCTTTTGCTCCCCCTCTTGGGCTCGAACCAAGGACCCTCTGATTAACAGTCAGATGCTCTAACCAACTGAGCTAAGGAGGAATTTCTCTTTTGCGAGTGCAAATATACAAGCTTTTCTACTTTTTGCAAGTTTTTTTTACAAAAAAATCACTCTTTTTAAAAATATTTTTATTCCTCAAAAAAATAACCAAGTACAAATAAATACCAAACAACTCTTATAATAAATAAGTTTTAATATTTAAAACAAAAATACCTCACATTTTTAAATGCTTTAGTCAAATTTTACTAAAAAAATAATTCTTTCAAAAAAAAAATAATTAAAATGGTGGTTTTAGTAAAAATTGTATTTTTACCAATTAAATAAAACATTGACTACTAACATACAATATGGATAAATTTTCATTTTTAAATACTGTACATACAGGTTTTATAGCCGATTTATACGACCAGTATTTAATGAATCCTGATACGGTTGAACCTAGTTGGAGAAGTTTTTTTCAAGGATATGATTTTGCAAATGAGAAATACAACCCAACAGAAGAAACTACTGAATTTAAAGTTCCTGAAAACGTACTTAAGGAATTTAAAGTAATAGATTTAATTAATGGTTATAGAACCAGAGGTCACTTATTTACCAAAACCAACCCTGTTAGAGAACGCCGTAAATACTCACCCACATTAGCTATTGAAAACTTTGGTTTATCAGAAAATGATTTAGATACCGTTTTTGATGCCGGTGAAATTGTTGGTTCCGGAAAAACTACTTTAAGAAAAATAATTGAACATCTGGAAACTGTTTATTGTGATTCTATTGGAGTTGAATACATGTATATTCGAAATCCGGAAGAAATTAAGTGGCTTCAGCAAAAATTGAATCAAAACTCAAATCATCCTAATTATTCTGCCGAATCAAAAAAATACATTCTAAAAAAACTAAATCAGGCAGTTACATTTGAAAGCTTTTTGCAAACCAAATATGTTGGCCAAAAACGTTTTTCATTAGAAGGTGGAGAAACATTAATTCCTGCCATGAGCACCATTATTAGAAATGCTGCTGAAGTTTATGGTGTAGATGAATTTGTATTGGGAATGGCTCACCGTGGACGTTTAAATACGCTTACCAATATATTTAGAAAACCAATTCGAGAGCTTTTTAGTGAATTTGAAGGTAAAGATTTTGAAGATGAAAACATTGACGGAGATGTAAAATACCATTTAGGTTTAACTACCCATAAAACTTTAAGAAACAATAAAGAACTTAAAATGAATTTGGTTCCAAACCCTTCTCATTTAGAAACTGTTGGACCTGTAGTTGAAGGTATTGCACGAGCTAAAATTGATAGAATTTACAACGGAGATAACTCAAAATTACTACCAATAATTGTTCATGGAGATGCTGCTATTGCAGGGCAAGGTGTTGTATATGAAGTTACTCAAATGAGTAAATTAAATGGATATACTACCGGAGGCACAATTCATATTGTTGTAAACAACCAAATAGGTTTTACCACCAATTATTTGGATGGCCGTTCAAGTACTTATTGTACCGATGTTGCTAAAGTAACACTATCTCCTGTATTACACGTAAATGCTGATGATGTTGAAGCTGTAGTACACGCAGTTGAAATAGCATTAGATTTCAGAATGAAATTTAAACGTGATATTTTTATCGATTTATTGGGTTACAGAAAATATGGACATAATGAAGGTGACGAACCTCGTTTTACACAACCAAAACTATACAAAGCCATAGCTAAACATTCTAACCCTAGAGATATTTATGCTAAACAATTAATAAATGAAGGTGTAATTGATACTGACCATTTAAACAATTTAATCACAGAATTCAAAAATCTATTAGAAGAAGAGTATGAAAACTCTAAAGAAGTTGAAACTTCAAAAGTAAGAGAGTTTATGCAAGATACCTGGAAAGGCTTTGTACGCAAAGGTGTTGAAGCTATGCTTTTTTCAGAAGATACAACATATCCAAAACAAGAATTAGAAAATATTGCTACTATAGTTTCTACTGTTCCTGAAGGAACTAAATTTTTACGTAAGGCCGAACGTATTTTGCGAGACAGAAACAACATGGTTTTTGAAACGGATAAAATTGATTGGGGTATGGCTGAAACTTTGGCTTATGGTAGTTTGTTAAAAGAAGGGTTTGATGTTCGTATTTCCGGTCAAGATGTTGAAAGAGGAACATTTAGCCACAGACATGCTATTTTACGTGATGAAATTTCTGAAGAACGCATTAATTTATTAAATACATTGAGTGATAATCAAGGAAAAATGTATATCTACAATTCCTTATTGTCAGAATATGGTGTTCTTGGTTTTGATTATGGCTACGCTATGGCAAATCCAAATACCTTAACAATATGGGAAGCTCAGTTTGGCGATTTTAGTAATGGAGCTCAAATAATTTTCGACCAATATTTATCGGCAGCAGAAGATAAATGGAAATTACAAAACGGAATAGTTGTTTTATTACCTCACGGATACGAAGGTCAAGGGTCTGAACATTCATCTGCAAGAATGGAACGTTATTTACAATTGTGCGCAACTGATAATATGATTGTAGCAGATTGTACTACACCTGCTAATTTCTTTCATTTATTACGCAGACAAATGAAACGAGATTACAGAAAACCTTTAATCGTATTTACACCTAAAAGTTTATTACGTCATCCATTAGCTGTTTCATCATTAAATGATTTATCAAATGGAAGTTTTCAAGAAGTAATTGACGACTCTATAAATCCAAAAAATGTAACTAAATTAGTATTTTGTACAGGTAAATTTTATTACGATTTAGTAGCAGAACGCACTAATTTAGAAAGAGATGATGTTGCTTTGGTTAGAATTGAACAATTATTTCCTTTACATTTAGATAAATTACAACAAATAATTAACAAATACCCAAATGTTAAAAATTATGTTTGGGCTCAAGAAGAACCTGAAAATATGGGAGCATGGAGTTATATGCTACAAAGATTTAGAATAGTAAATCTTGAGGTAGCTTCACAACCATTTTATTCAGTGCCGGCAGCAGGTTCCGCTGCTCGATTTAAACGAAGACACCAACGTGTAATTGATAAAGTATTTGAAACTAACGAAACTAACTAATAAAATAAAAATATCATTCTGAATGAAGTGATAACGAAACGAGGAATCTCTTAAAATGATTACCAAAGTTTGTTTGCTCTCACTCAAATTGATAAGTGTAAAAAAAAAGTAAAAAGATGATTTTAGAAATGAAAGTTCCCTCACCGGGAGAATCTATAACAGAAGTAGAAATTGCAACTTGGCTTGTACAAGATGGTGATTATGTTGAAAAAGATCAGCCAATTGCCGAAGTTGATTCTGATAAAGCTACCTTAGAACTACCAGCTGAAGAAAGTGGTATTATAACTTTAAAAGCTGAAGAAGGGGATGCTGTTGCTGTTGGAGCAGTTGTTTGTTTAATTGATTTAGATGGGGAAAAACCTGAAGGTAACTCAACTAAAAAAGAAGAGCCTAAAGTTGTTTCTGAAGCTCCAAAAGACGAAAGCAAACCTGAAGAAAAGAAAGAAACCTATGCAAGTGGAACTGCTTCGCCTGCTGCAAAAAAGATTTTAGCCGAAAAAAATATTGACCCGTCTGAAATAAAAGGAACCGGTAAAGATGGTAGAATTACAAAAGATGATGCTGTAAAAGCTGTACCAAGCATGGGAACACCTGCAGGTGGATCTCGTAGTAGCGAACGTAAAAAATTGTCAATGCTTCGCAGAAAAGTAGCTGAACGTTTAGTTTCTGTTAAAAATGAAACCGCTATGCTTACTACTTTTAATGAAGTAGATATGAAACCTATTTTTGATCTTCGCTCAGAATTTAAAGAAGATTTTAAAGAAAAACATGGTGTGAGTTTAGGCTTTATGAGTTTTTTTACATTAGCTGTAGTGAGAGCCTTAAAAATGTACCCAGATGTAAACTCAATGATTGATGGTGATTATAAAATTACCCACAATTTCCAAGATATATCTATTGCGGTTTCCGGACCAAAAGGATTGATGGTTCCTGTAATCAGAAATGCTGAAAATTTATCATTTAGAGGTATTGAAAATGAAGTAAAAAGATTAGCAATTAGGGCTCGTGATGGTCAAATTACCGTTGATGAAATGACCGGAGGTACTTTTACCATTACTAATGGAGGTGTTTTTGGTTCAATGCTCTCCACCCCAATTATAAACCCACCTCAAAGCGGTATTTTAGGTATGCATAATATTATTGAACGTCCTGTAGCTGTAAATAGTGAAGTAGCTATAAGACCTATGATGTATGTTGCACTATCTTATGACCATAGAATTATTGATGGAAAAGAATCTGTAGGATTTTTGGTCGCTGTAAAAGAAGCTTTGGAAAATCCTGTTGAAATTTTAATGGATAACAATCCTAAAAAGGCTTTAGAGCTATAAAATAATTATAAAAAAACGTAAAGCCGAGTTTAAAACTCGGCTTTTTTTATGTAAAATGATATTTGTCATTTTTATTTAGACTAATTCTAAATACTTTTAACAACATATTAATTCTACAACTTTTATGTTAAAAATCATTAACAATACCTCTACTAAAATCATAAGTATTTTATGGATTTTGGCATTGTTTATAAACATTTTTAACTTAAGTGTTAATTTACATTCACATAAATTAGATGATGGAACTATAGTAACTCATGCACATCCTTATAATAAAACAGGTGATACACTTCCTTTTAAATCACATAAACACACTAAATTAGAACTTTTATTTCTAACACATTCTCAGTTACTTTTTTTATTATTCTTCACTTTTACTTTACTTACTTTTAGTATTAAAACACAAATATTTGTAAAATATAATAACAGCTTAATTTATAAGTTTTTTCATTTAAAAATTCGAAATAAAGCTCCACCTTTTCTAAATATTTTATCATAATAGTTTAAAATAATTTTATAAAATATTTAAAATAATAAAATGAAAAAAATAATTTTATTAATAGGATTTCTATTAATATCTATAACCATTTATACCCAAGAAAAACCAAAAAGTGCTACAATTACAGGAAATGTTGTAAGTGAAAGTAAAAGTTTACCCTACGCTACTATCCTTGTAAATGGCACTACACTTGGCACAACAACAAATTATGATGGGAATTACACTCTGTCAAACCTAAAACCTGGCACATACACCATAACAGCTCAGTCTAACGGGTTTAAACCCTATGAAACAACAATAACTATAAAAGAGAACGAAACGTTAACCCTTAAATTTGAATTAGAACCTGATATTTTAGGTTTAAATGAAATAGTAATTACAGGGAACAGAAGTAAAATTAAGCGAAAAAAAGCTTCCACCATTGTAAATATAATAAATACCGACATATTTGAAACAACACAGTCTGTTACTTTAGGTGAAGTATTAAATTTTTGTCCTGGTTTACGTATGGAAAACGACTGTCAAAACTGTGGTTTCAGTCAAATACGAATGAATGGTTTAGAAGGTCCGTATTCTCAAATATTAATTAACAGTCGCCCAATTTTTAGTGGTTTAGCTGGTGTTTACGGCTTAGAGCTTATTCCATCAAATATGATTGATAAGGTTGAAATAATTAGAGGTGGAGGCTCGGCACTATACGGCAGTAATGCCATAGCGGGAACTATCAATTTAATTTTAAAAGATCCTACACAAAATTCATATGAAATTGGTTTTAACAGCAGTATTATTGGTGTAGGTGTTGATGATTCAAAAAACACTTCTGAAGATTATTCTGTAAATTTTAATACGTCCGTAGTTTCAAATTCAGGAAATACAGGATTAGCCGTTTATGGATTTCACAGAGATAGAGACCCTTTTGATGCCAACAATGATAGTTTTTCTGAAATTGCTTCATTAAAAAATACAACAATAGGAAGCAGATTATTTCAAAAAATTGGTACAAAAGCGAAATTAGCAATGGATTTCTTTCATATAAATGAAGACAGAAGAGGTGGTAATAAATTTAGTTATCCGAATCACGAAGCAGATATCTCTGAAGCAGTAAAGCATAATTTAACTACAGGAGCTTTAACTTTTGAGCAATATTACAGAGAAAAAGATTTATTCTCAGTATTTGCCTCAGCACAAAAAATTGACAGAGATTCCTATTACGGAGCAAATCAGTCACTTAGTGATTATGGAAATACTAAAGATTTTACTTATAATACAGGTATTCAATACAATGCTTTTTTTAAAAATTCTAATTTAATTTTAGGAGTTGAAAACACAGGATCTACTTTAAAAGATAAAAAATTAGGATATTTAGATTACGAAAATGCACTAATTATTGATAATGAAATTGTAGAAATACCACATACTGAAAACACTATAGTTGCTAACCAAAGTATTTATACAACTGGTGTATTTTCACAATATGAAATCAAAAAAAACAAGTTAACTATATCCTTAGGAGCTCGTTTAGACTGGTATAAAGTAAAAGACAAACAAAAAAATAATGCCGATAAAACCGGTGATGTTTTAAGTCCTAGAATTTCATTTTTATATGATATTCAAAAGAATTTACAAGCACGCTTAAGTTATTCGAAAGGATATAGAGCTCCACAAATTTTTGATGAAGATTTACATATTGAAACTTCTGGCTCACGACAAGTAATTCATGTAAATGATCCTGACTTAAAACAAGAAACGAGTAGCAGTTATATGGCTTCTTTAGATTATAGTGGCATTATTGGAAATACTAATTTTGGCTTTTTAGTAGAAGGGTTTTATACCAAATTAAATGATCCTTTTTCTAATGAGTTTTCTGAACCTGATGAAAATGGAACAGTTATTTATACTAGAATTAACGCTAAAAAAGGGGCAAAAGTACAAGGACTAAATTTTGAATTAAATATAGTTCCTAATAATAAGTTTTCATTAAAAGCAGGGTACACTTATCAAAAAAGTGAATATGAAGAAGTACAAGAATTTAATGAAAAAACCTTTTTTAGAACACCTGACAATTATGGTTATATAGCACTTGATTGGGAACCAACAACTAAATGGTGTTTTTCGACAACCGGAAATTATACCGGAGAAATGTTAGTTCCTTATTTTGGACCAACCATAACAAATCCTGATGAAGGAGAACTTAGAAAATCAGACACATTTTTTGATTTGGGCTTAAAAATCAGACATAACATTAAAATTAAAAACAGTACACTTCAATTATATTCCGGAGTTAAAAATATATTCAATTCCTATCAAGATGATTTTGACAGTGATATTGATAGAGATCCAGCTTATGTTTATGGTCCTATGAACCCAAGAACCATTTATTTTGGATTAAAATTTGGAAATTTAATTAGCCTATAAAAACCAATTAAAAAACTTATTTATTTAGACTTATTAAAAATAACTTTGCGTTATATTAAATTAAGTTTAAATAAAAATGCAACGTAGAGTTTTAATTTCACTATTAATTATAAGTCTATTATCTCTTAAATTAAATGCACAAACGGTTGAGCCTTCCTCAGGAATAGAAAAAAATAATATTCAATTGGAATTTGAAACACTTTACTCCGTCGAAAAAATAAATTCAGAAAAAAATACATCATGGAGTATTCCCAATATACTTATTAGATATGGTTTATCTGATAATGTAGAATTACAACTACATACTCCTTTTACTAAAGAAAGGTGTTATGAAAATAATAAGTTAACATCTAATGTTTTTAAATTTGAAGAAGTTGAAATAGGCCTGTCTGTTAATTTATGGAAACAAAATAACTTACTTCCGGAAGCTGCCTTAATGGGAAGAATTATTTCTTCAACCGATACTTTTAGCTTTAATAAATTGGGAAATATTATATCACTAAATCTATCTAACCTAATTACAGAAAAAATAAGTCTTAACTATAATATAGGTTCAACTACTAACTTAGATAAAGACACTACAGGGTTCTATATTGTAAATATTAGTTATGAGCCAAATGATAAGTTTCATTATTTTATAGAAAATACAAGTGATTTTACTTTTGACACAACCGAATCAAACTGTTTAGGTACAGGCTTTGGAGTAAATTTAATAGATAATTTTGCAATTGACTTATCGGTTTCAAAAAGTTTAAAACACAATATGTTTTATACAGGAGCCATTATAACTTGGGTTTTAAATTCAAACTAAAATTTATAAACCAGTTTTTTTAAAAACAACAATTTGTTTTTATAATCAATAATGGCATTCCCTTTTTCTAAAATATCGGCACCAATAATACCGTCTACAGCTTCACTTTTGTGTTCGGTTAAAGCTGTATTTACATGAGTTAAATCGAGCAAAACAATAGAAAAATTTTTATAAATCCATTTTTTTAAACCAATTTCATTATTAACCGAAACTTTAGTTTCCATACCAATAGCTCCTGCTCCCGCTGCTTTTGTATCAGAATCTGAAACATTAAGTTTAAATTTATCGGCTAATGCAATATCTAAACAAGAATTTGAAGCTCCTGTATCTAAAATAAACCTTCCCTTTATTCCATTTACTTTGGCTTTAACCTCAAAATGATTTGTATTTATCTTTTTGAGTTTTATTTTAGCATATCCTTCTCTTAAAAGAATGTTGTCTAATTTCATTCGATTTAATTTTGCCTCAAATCTAATGCTTTTTTAGCTATTTTTGCTTTATGATTATAACGGATACTCACACACATTTATACAGCGAACAATTTAATGAAGACAGAAATGAAATGATACAACGTGCAATTGATGCAGGTGTTTCTCGATTTTTTATTCCGGCAATTGATTCTACTTATCTAAATGCTATGTTAGATTTGGAAAAAACATTCCCTGAAAATACTTTTTTAATGATGGGATTACACCCTACACATGTTAAAGAAAATTTTGAAGAAGAGTTAGCCTTTGTGAAACATTGGATAGATAAACGAAATTTTTATGCTGTTGGTGAAATTGGTATTGATTTGTATTGGGATACCTCATTTTTAAAACAACAACAAATTGCTTTTAAAACTCAAATACAATGGGCCAAAGAAAAAAACTTGCCTATTGTTATACATTGCAGAGATGCTTTTGATGAAATTTTTGAAATTTTAGAAGAAGAAAAAGACGATAAACTTTTTGGTATTTTTCACTGTTTTACAGGAACTTTAGAACAGGCTAAAAAAGCGCTATCTTTTAATATGAAATTAGGTATTGGAGGTGTAGTAACTTTTAAAAATGGTAAAATTGATCAGTTTTTACACGAAATTCCCATAAAAAATATAGTACTGGAAACCGATGCTCCTTACCTTGCTCCCACTCCATTTAGAGGGAAAAGAAACGAAAGCAGTTATATTACAAAAGTATTGGATAAGTTGGTAGATATTTATAACTTAAGTCCGCAAGAAATTGCTGAAATAACCACTAACAATTCAAAAGCAATATTTGGAATCTAATCAAACAGCATATTATAAAACACCTATTGGTACAGCAAAAATTACAGGTGATATAAACGGAATTTCATCAGTTACAGTTATTGATGATGTTATAGAAACCTCAATAATAATTCCTGAATATTTGCAAGAATGCGTACAGCAATTAGATGATTATTTTAAAGGAATACGCAAACAATTCAACCTAAAACTAAATCCACAGGGAACAGACTTTCAAAAACGTGTTTGGGATGAATTATTAAATGTTGAGTACGGTAAAACCCGAACATATTTAGAACAAACTAAAAAATTAGGAGATGTAAAAGCTATTAGAGCTGTAGCATCAGCAAATGGAAAAAATCCTATTTGGATTATAATTCCTTGCCATAGAATTATTGGAAGTAATGGAGATTTAACAGGATATGCCGGTGGTATTTGGCGTAAAAAATGGCTTCTGGAACACGAAAATACTTCAACACAACAATTATTGTTTTAGATTATAAAGCGTAAAAAAAATCCAAGCATATGCTTGGATTTTTTTATTTAAATATTTTTAATACTACATTTTCATCAACCAGTTTTTAATGTCAACTTCTTCTTTTATAATAGAACGAAGTTCTTCAATTTTTACTCGTTTTTGATCCATAGTATCTCTATAACGAATGGTAACAGTATTATCATTCAATGTGTCATGATCAACAGTAATACAAAATGGAGTACCGGCAGCATCTTGTCTTCTGTATCTACGTCCAACAGCATCTTTTTCATCATAAGCAACATTAAAATCCCATTTTAAATCTTCAACTATTTTACGTGCAATTTCCGGTAAACCGTCTTTTTTTACTAAAGGTAAAATTGCCGCTTTTGTAGGTGCTAAAACAGCCGGTAATTTTAAAACAGTTCTTGTTGTACCGTTTTCTAATTCTTCATCTTGTAAAGAGTGTGAAAAAACAGCCAAAAACATTCTGTCTAAACCAATTGAAGTTTCAACTACGTATGGCACATAACGCTCATTCAATTCCGGATCGAAATATTGTAATTTTTTTCCCGAATATTTTTCGTGGCTCGACAAATCAAAGTCTGTACGAGAGTGAATTCCTTCTAATTCTTTAAATCCGAAAGGAAACTTAAACTCGATATCCGCAGCTGCATCAGCATAATGTGCTAATTTTTCATGATCGTGAAAACGATAGTTTTCTTCACCCATTCCTAATGACAAGTGCCACTTTAAACGCGTTTCTTTCCACTGTTCGTACCATTCTTTTTGAGTTCCGGGACGTACAAAAAATTGCATTTCCATTTGTTCAAATTCACGCATACGGAAAATAAACTGACGTGCAACTATTTCATTTCTAAATGCTTTTCCGGTTTGTGCAATTCCAAAAGGAATTTTCATTCTACCTGATTTTTGCACATTTAAAAAGTTTACAAAAATACCTTGAGCAGTTTCAGGGCGTAAATATAAATCCATTGCTGTATCTGCAGAAGCTCCTAATTTTGTGCCAAACATTAAGTTAAATTGTTTAACCTCAGTCCAATTTTTTGAGCCTGACAAGGGACATGCAATTTCTAATTCTTCAATTAAAGCTTTAACATCGGCTAAATCTTCATTTTCTAAAGATTTTCCCATGCGTTTTAAAATTGCTTCTCCTTGTTCTTTATAACCTAAAACTCTTGGGTTTGTAGCTAAAAATTGTTCTTTGTTAAAAGTTTCACCAAAGCGTTTTTCTGCTTTAACAACTTCTTTTTCAATTTTAGCATCGAGTTTAGCAACATAGTCTTCAATTAAAACATCAGCTCTATATCGTTTTTTTGAATCTTTATTATCAATTAATGGATCGTTAAAAGCATCAACATGCCCTGAAGCTTTCCATGTAGTAGGATGCATAAATATTGCAGCGTCAATACCTACAATATTCTCATGCATTTGTACCATGGCTTTCCACCAATATTCTCTAATATTTTTCTTTAATTCTACACCGTTTTGTGCGTAATCGTATACTGCACTTAAACCGTCGTAAATTTCACTTGATTGGAAAACATAACCGTACTCCTTTGCGTGTGAAACTACTTTTTTAAATTGATCTTCTTGATTTGCCATTCTGCAAAAATAGTAAAGATTTGGTTTTATAAAATAAAAAAGGTGGAAATAGCATAAACTATTTCCACCTCTAAAACATCAAATTGTGTCTAAACTTGGAGTGTTAAAATTATTTTAATATAATTTTAGTTGTACCTGCCAGTTTATTTTCTATATAAATATTAACTGCATATACTCCGGCTTCAATTAAATCTCTATCAACTTCTACTAAAGAAATAATATCAACCGGCTCATTTATATAATTTACAATTGTTTGATCGCTGTAACTTATTGAAGTTTCATCAAACAATACAAGTTCACCTTTACTTGCAACAGTATTGCCTTTAGTATCTAGTATTTGAATATAAACCTGACGATCGCCTTGATCTGCAATTTCATTTTTGGCAATTGTAAAGTTAATTCTAAAAGCATCTGTATTTCTTGATTTAGATGTCTCCACCAATTTACCATTACTTCGCTCTCTCATGGCAATAACTTTTGCTTTATTTAATCTTAAAGTAGAGCCAATAGCTACTTTTTCAGCTAACGTTAAATTTTGCAACGCTAACGTATCGTTTTTAGCTATTTGCTTAGAAATTTTAACATTTGCACTATCCAAATGAATAGCTAGTATTTCATTTTCGTCCTTCAACGCTTCATTTAATGTAAATAATTTTTTATTAGTTTCTTCTAAACTTGCTATTTGATTTCTATATCTACGTATTAAACTGTAATTTGTGGCTTTTATATCTTTTAAAGAGTCTCTTAAAGCAATAATTTTATCTCTTTCCAATGCCAAATCATTAGACATTGAAGTTTTTTGAGCAATAGCATTTTCATATTTAACAATCATACTATCTAAATTTTGCTCTATTTCTTCTTTTTCCTGTTCAATAGCATTGGTTAACGTTTTATATTCTTTATTATTATAATATGTATAAGCCAATACACCAAGTAATAATATACTTAAAATTATAAGTATAATCTTGTAATTTGAGTTTTTAGTTTCTTCCATTTTTAAAGAGTTTAATTGTTTTAACGTAACGTAAAAGATTAAATTAAATTATAAAAAACATATTAAATAATTTTGAGGCTGAATAAAATAAGGGTGATTTTATGGAGTATTATAAATTTATAAATTATTTTTTAATAAAACATATTTATTTTATAAATTTTGAATTTGCTTTATTTTAAATTATTTTTAAAATCAAAAATTGCTGTTTATACTACTATGAAATTTATTGGAGATATTTTTAATCTTTTTTATCCTGATGTATGCTTATGTTGTAACGAATATTTGACTGAAAATGAAAGTGATATTTGTATAACTTGCAGGCACGACTTACCATTAACCAATTTTAGCTTTGAAAAAGATAATTTAGTTGAAAAAACATTTTATGGAAGAATACCTGTTGAAAATGCTACCGCTTTGTTTTATTATTTGAAAAAAGGAAAAATTCAGCAATTAATTCATCAACTTAAATATAAAAAACATCAGGAAATTGGTGTTTTTATAGGAGATTGGTTAGGTGATGAAATGAACGAAAGCAATAGATTTAATACTATTGATTGTATTATTCCGGTACCTCTACATTCAAAAAAACTTAAAAAAAGAGGTTATAACCAAGTAACCTCTTTTGGAAAAAGTTTATCAGAAAAATTAAATATTCCTTATTTTGAAAATATTTTAGTCAGAATTTCATCAACAAAAACCCAAACTAAAAAATTGCGTTTTGAAAGGTGGAAAAATGTTGAGGAACTTTTTTCGGTAGAAAATAATTCAACTTTAGAAAACAAACATATTTTATTAATTGATGACGTAATTACAACAGGAGCTACACTCGAAGCCTGTTATAAAGCTTTAAGCAACATTAAAAACTTAAAAATTAGTATTGCTTGCATGGCTTACACTAAGTAAACTTTATAAGTACAAATTTTAATATGTATTTTCCATAAATTAATTGTTATTTTGTAGTATAAAATAATAGTTTATGAGGTTTACTGTATCTACATTTTTATTTTTAATACTATTCAGCATTTTTTTTAGTTGCGCAAGAAGAGGTTCTCCTACAGGAGGACCAAAAGATTCAATTCCTCCTATATTAGTTAAAGCTATACCGAATATTGAAACTGTAAATTTTAAAGAAGAAAAAATTAAAATTTATTTTGATGAATATATCAAATTAAAAGACCTAAAAAAGAAATTAGTTATTTCTCCTCCTCAAAAAACTGACCCTATAATTACGCCTCTTGGTACTGCAAGTAAGTTTATTACAATAAAAATATTAGACACTTTAGAGGCAAACACAACATATACTTTTAATTTTGGAAACAGTATTGTTGATAATAATGAAGAAAATGAATTGGGAAATTTTAAATACGTTTTTTCTACCGGCACCTATATAGATTCTTTAACCCTTACCGGTTCAATTTACGATCCTACAATTAAAGAATCAATAAAAAATATAGACGTGATGCTTTATGAATATAATGAACGTTATACAGATTCAATTATTTATAAAGAAAAACCCCGATACTTAGCAAACACTTTAGACAGCACTTTATTTGATTTAACCAATTTAAAAGGCGGTAAATATTTACTTATTGCTTTAAAAGATGCTAATAGCAATAAAATTTACGAACCAAAAATTGATAAAATCGGATTTATTGAAGACACCATTTCTCTACCAACAACTTTAAGCTACGAATTTCCTATTTTTAAAGAAATCCCAGAGTTAAAAGTTTATCCACCTAAAGAAGCAAGTAAAGGACACATTATATTTGGTTTTGAAGGAAATGCAGATAATTTGGAACTTGAATTGCTAACTCAAACACCAGAAAATTTCAACTATGTTGTTAATTATGAAAAAGATAAAGACACGTTAAATTTTTGGTATAGCCCTTTTGAAGTAGATTCTTTAAACTTCTCTGTTTCTAAAGAAGACTATTTTCAAAATTTAAGCGTACGGTTGCGCAACTCAAAAATTGATTCGTTAAAAGTTCAAAAAAGCACCTCAAGTGTATTGCATTTGTTAGATACTTTCTCAATTTCAACTAACACTCCTATTATAAAAGTTGATACATCATTAATTAAAATTTTTGATAAAGATTCTCTTTTAGTTGATTTTAATACCATACTTTCAAAATCTAAAAACAAGTTGTACATCAATTTTGACAAAAAACAAAATTCATCATACAACTTTGAAATATTGCCCAATACCATAACAGATATTTATGAAATTTCTAACGATTCTTTGTTCTTTAAACTAACAACAAAATCTCTTGAAGACTATGGAAATATATATCTGAATTTAGTTAGTGATAAACAAACATCGTTTATTGTTCAATTGCTTGATACAAAAAACACATTAATTAGAAGATCAATTATAAAAAATCCTCAAATTGTTGCATTTAAAAACTTGCTCCCCGGAAATTATTTAATACGGGTTATTTTAGATGAAAACAATAGCGGAAAATGGGATACCGGAAGTTTTTTAAACAGAAGACAACCGGAAACAATTATGTATTTTAATAAAGAACTTGAACTAAGAGCAAACTGGGATTTAAATGAAACTTTTATAATAAACTAAGCCTATTTTAGTTAATACTATAAATTTTATAAAGATTTTGTTACATTTAACTTGTTTAAAACTAATTATTTGAACTATCTATTTAAAATACTAATTTCATTCTCAATTTACTTTTTTTTGGTAAACCTAAAAGCCCAGCATTCTGGTAAAAGCCATGAAATAGGAATTATTGCCGGTTCTGCATCATTTACTACAGATTATGGACAGCGAAATAATTTTATGAGTAATGTTGGTGGTAATGTTGGTATGGGAATTGGTTTGGTTTATTATATGAATTTTACAAATTACCGTTATAAATGGAACCAAAGAACTCGCTATTTTAATGAGCATTTTAGAATTAGAGCCGAACTGTCGTACATGTCAGCTAAATTAGATCATTTTGGCAAATATGTTGATAAAAGTGAAACCTCTTATGGCGCTGATCAATTACGTGCTCACCATGGAGAAACAAAGTTAATTAATGTAGGCGCCCAATTAGAATTTCATTGGGTTGATATTGTAGATTTTGGCTCAAGAAGAATACCAGACCTTAAATGGTCTCCGTATTTAAGTGCCGGTGTTTTTGTCGATTTTTACGATCCAACCATTTCATCCGATTTGGGTGATTGGAGAGATCCCGATATTCTTTACCCAAAATGGGATCCAAATATAGATCCTAAAGCTGCCCGAGACGACTCCGGTATTACACTATCGGCAACATTGGGTATTGGAACCAGATATAAACTAGGTGAATATTCCGATATATTAATTGAATCGCGTTGGCAATATTTCTTTTCAAATTATGTTGATGGACTTAACTCTAGACCCGATCCTGCCAACAAATACAACGATTGGCTTTTGTGGGTACACGTTGGCTATGTTTATTACCTAAATTAAACTTAACGCCTGCTCTAAATCGGCAATTAAATCATCTTTATCTTCAATACCAACACTTAACCTGATTAACGAATCTACCACACCTGTTTTTTCACGTTCTTCTTTTGGAATGGAAGCATGTGTCATACTTGCGGGATGCCCACAAAGAGATTCTACTCCACCTAAAGACTCAGCCAACGTAAATATTTCTAAGTTTTCAACTATTTTAAAAGCATCGTTCATTTTATTTCCTTTAACAACAAAAGAAACCATTCCTCCAAAATCTTTCATCTGTTTTTTTGCAACTTCATGGTTTGGATGACTTTCGAATCCGGGCCAATATACCTTCTCTATTTTAGGATGATTTTGTAAAAATTCGGCAACAACTTTACCATTTTCACAATGGCGTTGCATACGTACATGCAACGTTTTTATTCCTCTCAACACCAAAAAACTATCCATTGGTCCACAAACTGCACCACATGAATTTTGTATAAAATACAGTTTATTAGCCAATTCTTTATCATTAACAATTAAGGCACCCATTACCACATCAGAATGGCCACCTAAATATTTTGTTGCAGAATGCATTACAATATCAGCACCTAAATCTAACGGATTTTGTAAATAAGGTGTTGCAAAAGTATTATCAACAACCAATAAAACATTATGCTTTTTTGCTACTTGAGAAGCAGCTTCAATATCAATAATATTCATCATTGGATTTGTAGGAGTTTCAACCCAAATTAATTTTGTTTTTTCTGAAATATAATTTTCGATATTACCGGCATTTTCCATTCCAATAAAATGAAATTTAATGCCATAATTTTCAAATATTTTAGTGAAAATTCTGTACGAACCACCATATAAATCATTTGTAGAAATCACTTCATCGCCCGGACTTAATAATTTCATTACACAATCTATAGCTGCTAAACCTGATCCAAAAGCTAAACCAAATTTTCCATTTTCAATACTTGCAAAAGCATTTTCAAGAGCAGTTCTTGTTGGGTTTGCAGTTCTTGAATACTCATACCCTTTATGATTTCCCGGTGATGCTTGCGCATACGTTGAAGTTTGATAAATTGGAGGCATTACCGCTCCGGTTGAAGGATCGTGCTTTTGGTTTCCGTGTATAGTTTTAGTATTAAATTTCATTAATTGTAATTTTATTTTCAAAATAATTTAAGTCGCAAATGTACTTATTCTTTACTAAGTTTTTTAATTAAATTACCAACTGTTAATCCTTGTACTATAATTGAGAACACTACCACTATATAGGTAATTACCAAAAATAAATCACGCTCCATATTTTGTGTTAAACTTAATGCTAATGCAATCGAAATTCCTCCTCGCAAACCTCCCCAAGTCATAATTAAATTGGTATTTGGTACAAAATCCAGTTTTTTGGCAAAGAACTTAATAGGTAGCATTAACGATAAATAACGAGCTAATAACAATACAGGAATACATAATAAACCGGCTAAAATATACTGATTATCAAATGTTAAAACTAACATTTCCATACCTATCATTACAAATAATACGGTATTTAAAAGGATGTCTACCAATTCCCAAAATTTATCAACATATTGCTCGGTTACTTCGCTCATAGTACTTTCTCTAACGGTATCATTACCAACAATTAAACCTGCAGTTACCATAGCTAATGGAGCCGATAAATGAAAATGCTGTGCCAAAACTGTTCCTCCCATAACTGTTGCAATTGTAATAATAACCTCTACATCATAATCATCAATAGATTTTAACAATCTATAAGTAATCCATCCTAATAAAATACCTAGTAAAATACCTCCACCTACTTCAACCAAAAACATTTCGGCAACATGTCCAAAAGTAATATCACTACCTCCTTTAGCAATTTGATAAATGGTTAAAAATACGACTACTCCTACTCCGTCATTAAACAATGACTCTCCTACAATTTTGGTTTCCAATTTTTTAGGCGCTTTTGCTTGTTTTAAAATTCCTAAAACAGCAATTGGATCGGTTGGAGAAATTAAAGCCCCAAATAGTAAACAATAAATAAAATCTACATCTAAATCCACTAATTTTAACACGTAATACACAAAAACTCCTACTAAAAAAGTTGAGGTTAACGTACCAAAGGTTGCGAATGTTAAAATAGGTTTTCGCTGTATTTTTAACTGCTGAAAATTGGTATGTAAAGCACCAGCAAACAGTAAAAAACTCAACATTACATCGAGCAGAACAGTTTTAAAATCTATTTGAGCAATTAATAATTTTTCATGTTCTAATAATGTGTTATCAAATGAACTTACTGCTAATACAATTAATGTAAAAACCAGTGTTATCACCATTAATCCAATAGTAGTTGGTAATTTTAAAAAACGAACATTTATATACCCAAATAAAGCTGATATAACAATTAAAATTGAAGCGACTACATATAAGCTCATATTAAATAAATTTTAAAAGCTGAAGAATAACGCCTAAATGAATTCCTTCATGGTAGGTATTAAAAATAATGGCATCATCAATATTTTGTAAGGTAACATTAACGCTGGTAGTATATTCGTTATAATTTTTAAAAACCGCGTTATTGTAGTCTTGTTCAAGTTTTTCAGGTAATTCAAGAAACAATTGTTTAATGATTTCAAACTCATCTTTCTCTACAGTATATGTAGGAGCTGTCCCTTTTTGGAAACCAGCAATCAAAGTGTCAGAAATTAAACAATTTAACCCGGATAGTTTGTAACAAAGTAACTGTTGTGTTACAACTAAATGTGCTATATTCCACACTATATTATTTTTAAAATTTTGTGGTATTTTATTTAATTGCTCTATTGAAAGGTTTTCAACTATGGTTAAAATTAATTTTCTGGATTGTTTTAATGTGTCGAAATGTTTTTGCATTATACTTGTATTTTTGTTAAAAATATTCAAATTTAACTTAAAAACACATTAATTAATCTTTATTATAATTTAAAAATCATGAAAAAAATATATTACCTAAAAACTTGTGATACTTGCAGAAGGATTTTAAAAGAAATGGATACAACCGGTTATGTTTTACAAGAAATAAAATCAGAACCTATAACCGTTAAGCAGTTAGATGAGTTGTATGCTTTTACCAAAAACTATGAGGTTTTATTTAGTAAAAGAGCCAAAAAATACAAGCAAATGGACTTAAAAAGTCAGAAGTTGACAGAAAAAGATTATCGTCAACTACTGTTAGATGAATATACATTTTTGAAGCGCCCGGTAATTATTAATGAAAAAGGAATTTATGTTGGAAATACTCAAAAAAAAATAATTTCTTTTTAATAAATATCTGATTTACATTAAGTTATTAAATTGTGAATTAAATTTTAATAAAAGTTTAAAATAAAGTTAATATATTGTCACGAAAATTAAAAAACCCTTTAATAATTATGAAAAACTATTTTTTATTACTATTTGCTATGTTAGTAGCAACAAGTGCTAGTGCACAATTTTATGTGTCAGGTAGTACAGGATATGCTACAGGAAGTGCTAAAACTAAATTTGGTGAAGAAATAACTGCAACAAAAACTAAAAACGCTTATGGAAGTTACGGAGAAGGAATAAACTTCCAAGTTAGAGGTGGTTACTACTTTAATGAAACTTTTGGTGTTGATTTAGGTATTGCATATTTACATGGAGATGACCAAACTGTTACAAAAGTTAACATCCCTAACTACAGAATTACTGACGCTAAAGCAAGAGCACGTGCTTTTGGTTTCTCTCCTTCATTAGTTTATAAATTTACCAATAAAATTTATGGTAGATTTGGTGCTTTAATTAAAGTAGGCGGTAAAACTGAAGCTGTAGTATCTGACAAAAATTATATGTATGATGAAGCTAATGGTATTACAATATCTCAAGCCTTAAGTTTACCTGAAGGATCTTATACACAAACAAATTACAAAGCTGATTTTCATGGTAAATTACCACTAGGTTTTGTAGGTGCTTTAGGTTATAAATACGATTTTAATGATAATTTTGGCTTATTTATTGAGGCAGAATATATGGGAATTAGTGTAAAAAGAGATGACTCTGAATTAAGTGAATTTAATACTGACGTAATGTTACCTGATGGCACAGTTGCTGTTGCAGGACTTTATACAATGGATAATTTACCTGATGGGTATGTGAAAAAAACTAAATATGTTGATACTTTAGATAATGCTACTATTGCTAGTAACGGTGATGCTCCTTACCCAGCTAAAAAACTAGCTGAAAGAGTTCCTTACTCATCATTTGGAATTAATTTTGGTTTAACTTACACTTTCGCTAAAAGTAAAAGCAAAGAATAACTTATTTTTATTATCATAAAAAAAGCCGTTTGCTAATGCAAACGGCTTTTTTATTTTAAATTTTTATATCCCTACAACTTCTATTTCTGAATTTTCGAGAATTTCATACAATTCACTTTCCAAAAGCTTAGTTTTTCCATCAATCAAAACATAATCGCCTTCACTTTTCACTTTCATAAGTATTTCTTTAATTAAATCTCCTTCTTTTAGAAGATATAAATTCACTTTATCTCCATTTTCTGAAACTGTTATAAGTGATGAGTACTTATTTTCCTTAACAAAATCATCAAATTCAGCATCAATTTTATCATTTTCAGCAAAAACCATCAAACGGTAATACCTAAATTTTCGTAATAATTTTTTATATGCTCCCAAGTCTTCTTTTGGGATAAATGCATTCGCTATAAAAGCAGAAGCACCAAAAGAAAAATCGGCTTCTTTTTTATTTTCTTTATAAAATGAATAAAAATTTGAATGGGTTGCGCAAGAAGTTAGTAATATACCAATTCCTAGAATAATAATATATTTTCTCATAATAAATATCTTTAACTAAAGACGATTAAAGACCTTTTTTGTAACTGTTTTACAAATTTTACTCTGTAAATTTTTTTATCTCATCAACTACTTCTTCACTTGTATCACATAATGATAAAATCATGTTTTGATATTTACCTTCATCAGCCAAACTTTTTAGAAGCGGATATACCGGCCTTTCTTTATTCCAGTAATTACTGTTAAAAAACACCATTGGACTGGCAAAACCAAAACTTAAATAATGATTTTGAGTAGCATCCTGAAAAATTTCTTGAATGGTTCCTGCACTGCCCGGAGTATAAATTACACCACCTTTTGCAATAGCTAAAAGACCATCTTCTCTAACACTGTTTGCGAAATATTTTGCAATGTGCGTAGCAAAAGGTGTTGGAGGTTCATGCCCGTATAACCAAGTAGGTATTCCCAAACTTTTATAGTTAGAAGCAGGATATTTTGACAGCACTTCAAAAGCTTTATCAACCCAATATTCACTGGTATAAACAGGTGCTTCTGCAAGAATCTCAACTGCCTTTTTCAAATCAGTTTCTTCTTTATCGGCAAACCAGGCACCCAAATGTGTAGCTTCCATGGCTCCGGGACCTCCACCTGAAATCATTAAATAACCTTGCTCAGTTAATGTTTTACTTATTTTGGCAATTTCATAAAAACCATCTTCATTTCTAGAAAGATTATGGCCACCCATAATAGCTACAATTTTCTTTTCATCATAATCATTTAAAAAATCATACAAAGCATCGGTAATTGAATGATCGTGAAGTCGCCTTGCTAAAGTTTCTTTTATATCGGTAGCTTCTTTTCCGTTTTTAATGTAATGATTGTATACTATTTTATCTAACGTATTTTCATAACTGGCCGGATTTCCTAACTCGTAATTATTAAAAAGCGTTTCTTTTGTGTATAAACAATTTATGAATGAATTAAAAGGAACATCAATTGAAGGAAATATTAAACTGTTTTTAATTTTTGCTTTTACCTTTTTGGGTAATTTACAACCTAAAAACAAACATTTTTTAAACGTTCTTTTTTTAACTAAACCATCTAAATTAGAAAAATCTAAGTTTTGAAATGCTTTGTATGTAATTATTTCTGTATCCTTAATTACTTGTATTAAATCTTCTTGAGATTCAACTTCAATGTAATTCATATCGTTCTTTTTAAAATTGCACCTAAATAGTAATTATTTTTTTGCGTATAACATTGGGTTGGTGTCCTCATCATTATACATTTTCATTTGTTTGTACACTTTCATATACTTTTCACCTGTTGCAATATCATTTAACAAATCGTCTATTGCAGTAGATAGGTCAATGCGTTGTTCTAACAGTACGTCTAATTTCTGTTGACATTTAGCTCTATGTTCTGTTGAAGCCGACTCTCTGGTAGCTTCTTCTCTCATGTGATAAATTTTTAGAGCTAAAATTGAAAGTCGATCAATAGCCCAAGCAGGAGTTTCCGAATTAATTTTGGCGCCTTTTTTTACAGTCACATTTTTATATTTATTTAAAAAATAACTGTCGATATACTCAACCATATCGGTTCGATCTTGGTTAGAAGCATCAATCTTTCGTTTTAAAACAAGTGCTTCTGTAGGATTAATATCCGGTAATCTTATAATATCTTCATAATGCCATTGCACGGTATCTATCCAACTTTTTCTGTATAATAAATGTTCAAATGTTGTTTTTTCGTAAGGATTTTTAAAAGGTTGATCAACATTGTCTACAACATGGTATTGCTTTATAACCTCATCAAAAAGTTGATTGTATTGTTTTGAATTCATTTTTTGTTGTTTTATATTAGGTTTTATTTATAAAAATTTACGTTCAATTAAAGCAATCAAACGCTTTTCGTATTCTTCTTTTTCGCTCCAATCATAATCAGGTTTTACAAACTTTGTAAGAAAATTTTTGGCTTCTTTTTCTGTTTTAAAAGAATTTAATTGAGATAAAACACGGTTAAAATCCTCTTGACTTCCATCAAATAAGTGTTTCACAAAAGCAATTCTATCATTTAAGCCAACCTGTAAATTATTTTTTAAAATATCGTTTAACGATCTTTTTTTGTTTTCTATTTTAGTATCTATTACAGGATTTTGTTTGGTTGTATTTTCAAAAAGTTGTGTTGCAACATCGGCAGAAATTGCATCTTTAAACTCATCTTCCAATGAAATTTTAAGTGACGGTATTTCTTCTATATCATCTTTAACCATACTGCTTTTTTGCTCAAAAATTTCTTCTATTTTTTCTTCTGAAATAATTTCCTTTTTTTCACTTTTTTCAACAATCTCCTTTACTTCAATATGTTCTTCTTCAACATAATTAATTTCTGAATTATCAACTTTATGAAGTTCTTCTTTTTCTTCTGAAATAACAGAAGTTGCATTCATATGCTTATCAACAAATTTTAACACCGACAATTTTTCATAAATTTTACGTGCTTTTTTTTGCAATTCATTAATATCATCAGAATTTTTCATTTCTAAAATACTGTGTGCCAGGCTCACCAATTCGGCTTCAATTTTTTTGTGCATAAGTTGATGTATTAAATGATTTTTAGTGTGTTATTTTTAATAAATTTGTTTTTGATTTTAAAACAGATTTTATCTGTAAAAAATCCATTACAAATCAATGTTAAAAATATAACTATATTTTTATTGCATTATTTTTAATAACAAAAAAATTACAATAACCTTTCAAGCGTGAAATTACAAAATGTTTCTTGAAAATACAGTAAATCATACCGAACAATTTGGCTGGATTGAAGTTATTTGCGGATCCATGTTTTCCGGTAAAACGGAAGAGCTTATTCGCAGACTCAAACGAGCTAAATTTGCAAAACAAAAAGTAGAAATTTTTAAACCGGCTATTGATGTTAGATATGACGAAGAAAAAGTAGTTTCACACGATGCTAACGAAATAAGATCAACTCCGGTACCTTCATCTGCAAATATTAGAATTTTAGCAAATGATGTTGATGTAGTTGGTATTGATGAAGCTCAGTTTTTTGATGATGAAATTGTTGCTGTTTGTAATGACTTGGCTAACAGAGGTGTTAGGGTAATTGTTGCCGGTTTGGATATGGATTTTAAAGGAAATCCTTTTGGGCCAATGCCGGCTCTTATGGCTACTGCTGAATACGTAACTAAAGTGCATGCTGTTTGTACAAAAACAGGAAATTTAGCGCATTACAGTCACAGAAAAGCTGCCGGTAACGAACTGGTTTTACTAGGTGAAACACAAGAATACGAACCTTTAAGTCGCGCAGCATATTATAAGGCTATAAAGGAAGAAGAAATCAAAAAAGCTGAACAAAATAAGAATGGAAAATAATCATGTTACTGTACTAGAAATAGATTTAAATTCCATTGAATATAATTTTAACTATTTTAAATCTAAACTTCACCAAAACACAAAATTATTAGCCGTTGTTAAGGCGTTTGGCTACGGAAGCGACGCTACTGAAATAGCAAAATTCTTAGAATCGAAAGTTGATTATTTTGCGGTAGCTTATTTAGATGAAGGAATTGCTTTACGAAATGTAGGAATTAAAACTCCAATATTGGTATTACATCCTCAAAAAGTAAATCTTGAAAAGATTATAAAATACAATTTAGAACCTAATATTTACTCTGTTAATTTATTAACCGCATTTATTGAGATTGCTAAAAAAAACTCATTACAAAATTATCCTGCTCATATAAAATTTAATACCGGATTAAACAGGCTTGGGTTTACTTATAAAGATATAAATCAACTTTCTTCTTTACTAAAAGATCAAAATGAAGTTGAAGTGAGATCAATTTTTTCACATATTGCAGCAAGTGAAGACTTAAACGAAAAAGAATTTACTTTACACCAAATAAATTCATTTAAATTAATAGCTGAAGAATTTATTTCTCAACTAAATTACACGCCTTTTAAACACATGCTTAATACTTCCGGAATTATTAATTACGCCCAAGAAGCTCAATTTGATATGGTTAGATTAGGTATTGGATTGTACGGTTTTGGGAATGATGAAAAAGAAACCAATAAACTTAAAAATGCTATAACTTTAAAATCTGTTATTTCACAAATACATACTATTGAAAAAGGCGAAAGCGTTGGTTATAACAGAGCTTTTAAAGCTTCATCAATTATTAAAACAGCTACAATTCCTGTTGGGCATGCCGATGGTATTTCAAGACAATTAGGTAAAGGTGTTGGTTATATTTATATTCATAACCAAAAAGCACCAATTATTGGAAATGTATGTATGGATATGATTATGGTGAATGTAACTGATATCAATTGTAATGAAGGTGATGAAGTTATTATTTACAAAAATCAAGAACATATTGAAAGTTTAGCAAAATCTATCAACACTATATCTTACGAATTACTTACAGCAATTTCACAACGAGTGAAAAGAGTCTTAAAAAAATGTTAAAAAAATTATTTTTTTTTCATTACTTTAGCACCTATTAATTAACTAAAACAATAAAAAAATGGGAATGCTAAAAGAATTTAAAGACTTTGCAATGAAGGGTAACCTTATTGACATTGCGGTTGGTTTTGTAATGGGTGCCGCTTTTAAAGAAGTAGTAACTTCATTTACAGGAGGAATTGTTTCTCCATTAATAGGATTAATCTTTAATGCTGACTTTAAAGACCTAAAATATGTTATAAATGAAGGTGTTGCTGATGAGGCTGGTAAAATTACCGGTGAAGTAGCTGTTCTTTACGGAGATTTTTTAACTAATGTTATTGATTTTATTATTGTTGCGTTTGTAATGTTTATGATTGTGAAAGCTGTAAACAAAATGAAAAAGAAAGAAGAACCGGCTCCAGAAGCTCCAAAAGGTCCTTCACAAGAAGATTTATTAGTTGAAATTAGAGATTTACTATCTAAAAAATAAACCAAACTTTATTTAAAAAAGAGGGGTTCGCAATTGCGAACCGGTAGTATCCAAAAAACTGTGTAAATAGAATTTAAGGCGGGTTTTAAAACCCGCCTTAAATTTTTTAATAATTTTATAAACACAGTTTTTATTATGGACAAACAATTGCAAAAACAATTTTTAGAAAGTGGTCTTTTAGACGGTATAAAGACTCAGGAAGAGTTAGGTAAACTCTTACACGAACTTCATGCAACAGCATTGGAAGCATTGCTTCATGGGGAATTGGAAGCTCATTTGGGTTATCCAAAACACCAAAAAAGTGATAATCTTAATGCTCGTAATGGCACAACAACAAAACAGATTAAAACTACCTTTGGCAAATCAGAAATTAACGTACCAAGAGACAGAGATGGCAGCTTTGATCCCATTGTAGTACCTAAACATCAAAGTACAGCTACACCTGTAGAAAATATGATTATATCCCTATATGCAAAAGGCATGAGCGTATCTGATATTGAACAGGAACTCCATCAGATATATGGTTATAAACTCTCTACATCAGCCATATCTATTATCACTGATAAAGTCAACCAGCGCGTATTAGATTGGCAAAACAGACCTTTAGAACCGGTTTATTGTGTAGTGTGGATGGATGGTATTGTCTTTAAAGTCAGACAAGCCGGAAAAGTGATAAATAAAACCATATATCTTGCAGTAGGGCTTAATAGAGAAGGCTATAAAGAACTTTTAGGCATGTGGCTGGGGCAGAATGAATCGGCTTCTTTTTGGCAAGGTGTATTAACGGATTTAAAAGCCAGAGGTGTAGATGATATTTTGATTACAGTTACTGACAATCTTAATGGTTTTACACAGTCTATAAAGAATGTTTTCCCAATGGCTGATACACAAATATGCGTGGTACATCAAATCAGAAACTCTGCAAGATATGTGGTGTGGAAAGACAAAAAAGTCTTTACTGCTGATATGAAAAACATCTATAATGCCACTACTAAAGACATGGCAGCTCAGGAACTGAAGCGTTTTGCTGAAAAATGGAACGATAAGTATCCTTATGCCATACAGTCTTGGCAAAACAATTGGGAGGAACTTACTGTCTTTTTTGACTTTCCTTTAGAAATCAGAAAAATTATTTATACCACAAACCTTATTGAAAACCTTAATGGAAAAATCAGAAAATACACCAAAAACAAAATGGCATTCCCTACAGATGATGCACTAAAAAAGTCAGTTTATTTATCACTAATGCAGAGTTCTAAAAAATGGACGCAGCCAATACATAATTGGGGATTGATTCTAAATCAATTTTTAACTATATTTGAAAAAAGGGTCAAACTCTAATTTTTGAGTTAAACCCGTCTTAGCTATTTACACAAAATTTTGGATAGTGTCTGCGAACCCTTTTTTATTCTATTTTTTTAAGTATTCTCTTTAAGTGTCATTCCTGCGAAGGCAGGAATCTTAAACTAAATCAACACTTAGATTCCTGCCTTCGCAGGAATGACAAAAAACTACAATTTATCCTTCTTAGTCTCATAAACATCAGCAATTGAAAGAGGCTTTTCGGTAACACAAACCAACTTTAACTCGTCTCCCACTTCTACATTTCCGGTTTTTAAAACTTTAAAATAAACACCACTTTTTGTTGAGTTCCAAAATTGTTTAACAACCTTTTGAGTTCCGAATTTTATTCCTAATTTATAACAAGGCTCTCTTGGTTTTGTAACTTCTATTGTTGCTTCACCTAATTTATAAATACTACCTACATATATTTCGGTTTCATCTAAATTAGAAATGGTAAGATTTTCACCAAACATACCATATTGCCAATTTAATTGAGGATATAATTTTTTCCAATAACTATAATGATTTTCTGAATAAGCATATACGGCTTTTTCAATTCCGCCATGATATCTCCTGTCAACTACAATATCTTTTTCAACATCTTCCATGCCTAAAAAAATTGGTTGATTTACAGGATTTTTAAAAATGCCTGTTTCAACAATTTTCCCTTTCCAGTTTATTGATTTTCTTTCACCAATATTTACAGATACAACTTTCATTTTTTTAACTTTCAGTAAATTTTAAAAGATCATCAGCAATTTTTCTATCATTAGATAATCTTGGTACTTTATTTTGTCCGCCTAATTTACCTACAGATTTCATATATTTATTAAAACCACCTTTTTCAACCACTCTAATTTTTAAAGGTTGCAATATTTTACCGGTAATTAAATCAAAATAATAACTGTTCTGTTGCTGTAAAGATTCATCAACTTTTAAAGCAAAATCTTTTAAATCATCCGGCTTGTTTTCAAATTCAACAAACCACTCATGATATGGAAGTCCTTCTTTTGGAGTAATTTGAGGCGCTACTGTAAACTCACTAACCCTAATATTTGTATCAATTGTATTTTCATTTATTGCTGATTCTACTTCTTTGCCAATAACATGTTCGCCAAACGCAGAAATAAAATGCTTTATACGACCTGTTACAATAATTCTTGGTGGGTTTAACGACAAAAATTCAACTGTATCTCCAATATTATACGCCCAAAGACCCGCATTTGTAGTTAAAATAATTACATAATTAACACCTGTTTTTACATCGGCTAAAGAAATTCGAGTAGGATTTTCATTATAAAATTCATCAGCAGGGATAAATTCATAAAACATTCCGTTATCAATTAAAAGAAGCATTCCTTTTTCAGTTTGAGAATCTTGGTACGCAATAAATCCTTCTGAAGCCGGGTACATTTCAATAGAATCTACTTTTCTTCCTATTAAATCTTCAAATTTATTTCTATAAGGTTCAAAATTTACTCCACCATATACAAACAGATTAAAATTTGGGAAAATATCACCCACTTTTTTACCGGTACGTTCTACCAAACGTTCAAAATACATTTGTACCCACGATGGAATTCCGCTAATTAAAGTCATATCTTCATTAACTGTTTCATCAACAATTGCTTCAATTTTAGTTTCCCAATCTTCAATACAGTTGGTTTCCCAACTAGGCAACCTATTTTTAAGTAAATACTGTGGTACAAAATGAGCTGATATACCCGAAAGACGCCCTATTTTAATACCATTTTTTTCACTCAACTCCGGACTTCCTTGTAAAAAAATCATTTTTCCTCCCAAAAATTCAGATTTCTGAGTTTCATCTATATAGGCTAATAAAGCATTTCGTGCCGCTTCTATATGTGTTGGCATAGATTCTCTAGTTAAAGGAATATATTTTACACCTGAAGTAGTGCCTGATGTTTTTGCTAAATACAACGGCTTTCCTTTCCATAAAATATCCGATTCTCCTGCAACAACTTTTTCAACATAAGGTTTTAGAGTTTCATAATCTCTAATTGGTACCTGACTTTTAAAATCATTGTAATTATTAATTTTACTGAAATTATGATCTTTTCCAAAAGCAGTATTTTGAGCTTGTGAAATCAGTTTTTTAAATACTTTATGCTGAACTTCTACAGCATTGGTACTTTTTTTGTAAATTTTTGAAACTACAAACTTTGCAAAAGGTTTTGCTAAAATTGATTTAATATTCATTACTACTCAAAATCTATATAATTAACCGGATTTACAGGATATCCTTCATTCCATAATTCAAAATGCAAATGTGGTCCTGTACTTAATTCTCCCGTGTTTCCCGCAGATGCAATTACCTCGCCGGATTTTACTAAATCCCCCTGCTCTTTATGTAATGCCGTGTTATGCTTGTATATTGAAATAAATCCACCTGAATGTTCTACAATTATAACATGCCCGGTATCGGCAGTCCATTGTGCAAAAATTACTGTTCCGTCAGCTACAGATTTTACGGGCGTACCCATTTCTACAGCAATATCAACAGCAAAATGTTTTGTTTTAGGGTTATAACCATCGGTTAAGGTACCAACAACAGGTGCAAAAAATACAATTTCGGCTTTTTTGGTAGCTTCATTAAAAATACTGTATCTGTCTGCACTTTCAACTTCTTGCCTAAATTCCAAATCAATATCCGACGGATCTAAATTTACACTGTCCTTATCAAATTGAATGGTTTGTAAAACTGAGTCTTTATCAAACAAAACTTCAGAAACTTTACCGGTTAATAATTCTTTTACTTTTTGAATATACACATTATTAACTTCTAAAACTTGCTCTAAAGAGTCTACTTTATAAACTAATTGTGTGGCCTCTTTTTTTAATTTGGTAGATGAATAACCTGGAATATATTCTTTAAGTGGTGTAAATGCAATTAAAAATATAGTACCAACTATTAGTAACATTGAAAATAAACTCCCAAAAATAAAAACATTTAAACGATTAAGTTTAAATGTTAATTTTTCTTCAAAAGTATCTTCATTTAAAACTACCAATCGATATTTATTGGTTAATTTTTGTTTGAACTTCCTTTTATTTTTAGTTTTTTTTGTCATCGTTTTATGTAAAGCAAATATACAACGAAATTTTGTGTAATTAATTTTGAACAGTTGGGCTATTACTGTTAAAACTTCGCTAAAATTTAAGATTTATAAAAGTTCATCTCATCAATATAGCTCCAAACATTTGTTGGCAACATAGTACTTATATCTTTTTTTTGTTTGATAGCCTTTCTAATAAATGTAGATGAAATTTGAATAACAGGAGCTTTTGTATAATGAATTTTTGGATGATTTTTAAACTGATTTTCAGTTATTCCGTCAGAAATTCTTGGATAAACATACAACTCATAATTTGCAAGAATAGTTTCGTAATTTTTCCATTTCTGAAATCCCTTTAAATTATCTTCTCCCATTATTAAACAAAATTGATTATTTGGGAACTTTTCTTCAATATGAATAAGTGTATTTATGGTGTAATTTGGTTGCGGTAAATTAAATTCAATGTTTGAAGTTTTTAATTTTGGATAATCTTCAACAGCTATATTTGCAATTGCCAACCTGTGATGATTACTTAACATAGATTTTTTTTGTTTGAACGGACTCATAGGTGTTATCACAAACCAAACCTCGTCCAAATCTGAAAATTCAACCATATAATTAGCAATAATCATATGTCCGATATGAATCGGATTAAAAGTTCCAAAAAAAAGTCCTACTTTCATTTACTTAAAAAGTTTTCAACCAATTTGTATGCTTCTTGTTTTGTTTGTTCCAAATTATCATTCATTAAAATAATATCAAATTCTTCGGAATATTTTAATTCTTTTTCAGCTTTTTCAACCCGCTCTTTTATTTTTTCTTCACTATCAGTTTTTCTGTTTCTGAGTCTTCGTTCCATTTCTTCTATTGAAGGAGGTTGCACAAAAATTGCTAAAGTTTGTTCTGGAAATTTCTTCTTTATATTTAACCCGCCAACTACATCTATATCAAAAATTACATGTTTACCATTCTTCCAAATACGATTTACTTCCTCTTTTAAAGTTCCGTAATAGTTATCAGTATAAACTTCTTCCCACTCAATAAAGTCATCTTTTTCAATATGTTTTTTAAATTTTTCAGCTGAAATAAAATAATAATCTTTTCCGTGTTCTTCAGTTCCTCTTTTATTACGCGATGTTGCCGAGATTGAAAAATCTAAATTTAATTTGGGCTGATTGAGCAAATGATGTACAATTGTAGTTTTACCCGAACCTGAAGGTGCCGAAAAAACAATAAGTTTTCCCTCTTTTTTCACAGTTAACTAATTTTATAATACGTTTAAATTTTGTTCTTTTATTTTTTCGAGCTCATCTTTCATTTGAACTACCAACTTTTGCATATCTGCATAATTAGATTTTGAACCAATGGTATTTATTTCTCGTCCTATTTCCTGAGTAATAAACCCTAATTTTTTTCCATTTGAAATTTCTTCATCTAATTCTTTTATAAAATACTCCAAATGATTTTTTAAACGTACTTTTTCTTCGGTAATATCTAACTTTTCAATATAATAGATTAATTCTTGCTCAAATCTGTTTTCATCAATCTTAGCTTCCAACTCTGCAATAGATTTTTTTAATTTATCTTTTACTTGCTCAATACGTTTTGGATCTATTTCAATCACTTTTTCTAAAAGCTCTTCAATATTGGCAATGCGCAAAACAAAATCGGTATGTAACGATTTCCCTTCGTCAAACCTATAAACATTTATTTTTTCTACAGTTTCTTCAATTCCAAGCTGAATTTCTTTCCACTCTTCTTCATCTAATTCTTCTCTTTCAGTTTTTAATGAATCCGGTAAACGAATAGCCATTTTTAACAACTCCATTTCATCAGTATCAACAATGTTTTTTAATTGGCTCATATATTCTTTTACCACATTTTCATTTACTTTAGATGAAACTTCGCAACCGTTATCTTCAATATAAATTGAAAAATCTATTTTCCCTCTCACCAATTCATTTGCTAATTGTTTTCTAATATCCAATTCCTTTTCTCTGTAATAAGACGGAATTCGAATATTTAAATCTAAATTTTTGCTGTTTAACGATTTTAATTCTATCGTTATTTTTTTAGTAGGAAGTTGTAGTACGGTTTTACCGTATCCGGTCATTGATTGTATCATCTAATTTCAAAATTTACGCAAATTTACGTAATTTCTAAATAGTGCGTGTTTTTAATATAAAATACACCAAACTGCTATTGTTTTTTGTACAAAAACTATTGTGTACTTTTGCCTAAAGAATTATTCAATACGTTTTATTTTGAAGCAAAACAAGCATTTATTAGTAATCAGGCTTTCTGCTATGGGTGACGTTGCAATGACTGTACCCGTTTTAAGAGCATTTACCAAACAACATCCTGAAATTAAAATTACTGTCTTATCAAAACCTTTTTTAAAACCTTTATTTACCAATATTGAAAATGTAAATTTTTATGCTGCCGATGTAAAAGGAAAAAACAAAGGTTTTTTAGGAATTTTAAAACTTTTTAAAGAATTAAAACAACTAAATATTACAGAGGTAGTCGATTTACACAATGTATTACGTTCAAAAATACTTCGCACTTTATTTCGATTAAAGTTTACTAAAGTAGCTTTTATTGATAAAGGAAGAAAAGAAAAAAAAGCATTAACGCGCACTGAAGGTAAAATTTTCAAACAACTGAAAACTACACACGAACGCTACGCTGATGTGTTTAGAGAATTAGGATTTAAGCTAGATCTTTCTAATCCGGAATTTGTTCCAAAACAAACTTTATCAGATGAAATTGTAGCAATTACCGATATCAAAAACGAAAAATGGGTAGGTATTGCTCCGTTTGCACAATATAGTTCTAAAATGTATCCAATGGATTTAATGGAGCAAGTGATTTTAAAAATTTCTAAAAAAGAAAACATTAAAATTCTATTATTTGGCGGTGGAAAAAAAGAAATTGAAATTTTAAATAATTTAGCAAACAAGTATGCAAATACCATAAATGTAGCAGGGAAAATAAAATTAGAACAAGAGCTTACATTAATTTCTAATTTAGATTGTATGATTAGTATGGATTCCGGCAATGCGCATTTTGCAGCAATGTATGGTATTGAAACAATTACAATTTGGGGAATTACACATCCATTTACCGGATTTGCACCTTTTAATCAGCCTTTTAAAAACGCTATTTTACCCGATTTGGAAAAATATCCTAATATTCCTTGTTCTATTTACGGCAATAAAGTTTGTGAAGGTTATCAAAATGCCATGAGAAGTATTTTACCCGAAACAATAGTTGAAACAATTTTAACAAAATTGAATTAAAAAAGGCTTGCAAATTGCAAGCCTTTTTTATGATTTTTGAATCCTTAGTCTTCCAATACAGGAATTCTAAGAACTTGACCAGGATAAATTTTATCAGGGTCAGTTAACATTGGTTTATTTGCTTCAAAAATAATAGTATATTTCATAGCATCACCATAATATTTTTTTGCTATTTTACTCAAATAATCACCTTTTTCTACAGTATGAAACTGAGCTTCAGGCTCTTCAACAGCAACAGTCATTCTATCATCTACAGAAGCAATACCTTCAGTATTACCAATAACCAATACAACTTTTTCACGAACTTCTTGTGAAGCTGCTTCACCCCAAACAGTTGCGGTGTCACCATTAACTTCTATATTTAAATCCAACACCTCAAAACCTAAAGTTTCTACTGCATTTACAAGTTTACCGGCTTTTTCAGCAGATGCTTCTGCAGCTTCTTCAGCAGTCGTTTTACCTTTTCCAAAAATTTTTGCACCTGCGTTTTTAATAAACGAAAATAATCCCATGTCTTTTTCTTTTTTTAAATTAATTAATTGTTTTTTAAATCAAGCCTAATATACAAAAATTAACAATAATTACTTGCTAATTTTATAATAATATTGTGTTATTTTTGCTGAAAATAATTTATTATGACTATCAATATTTTAGATTCCAAAAATTCAATTTTAAATAAATTCATATCAGAAATAAGAGATGTTAAAATTCAAACAGATAGCATGCGGTTTAGAAGAAACATTGAAAGAATTGGTGAAATTTTAGCATATGAGATAAGTCAAACTTTAGAATACAAAAAAAACAGTGTTTCCACTCCTTTAGGAACCAAAATTATTGGATTACCCAAAAAAGATATCGTTTTATGTTCTATTTTAAGAGCCGGATTACCTTTACACAACGGTCTTTTAAATTATTTTGATGATGCTGAAAACGCATTCATTTCTGCCTATAGAAAACATATTAATGAAACTGAATTTGATATAAAAGTTGAATATTTTGCCTCTCCTGATTTAGATAATAAAATATTGATTTTAGCAGATCCAATGTTAGCAACCGGACAATCAATTATCAATGTTTATGAAGGTTTAAAAAAGAATGGAACTCCAAAAGAAATACATTTAGCTTGTATTATTGGTTCTACAGAAGGTGTAGAATTTATTCAAAAATATTTCCCCGAAAATACCAAATTATGGATTGCCACTGTTGACAATCATTTAAATAACAAAGGATACATTGTCCCGGGATTAGGTGATGCAGGAGATTTGGCTTACGGGTCAAAACTATAAAAAGTACACTACAACAGATATTGCAAAAAACACATACAAAACAACGTTTTTAAATATTACTGATCCACTTTTTTGAATAAAGTTAGCAATTATAATTGCTGCCGGAAATATTAAAAATAACATTTCCGATCCATTTTTAATTGGCGACAAAATAACTACTAACAAAGATATTGATACGTGATGTAGTAAAACAATCCAAGAGAATTTTAGTTTATTACTTACCATAACTATTTTGGGAGTAACACTAAATATAGACCATGTTATAGTTGCTAATAAAAAAGTTGCAGGAACTAGTATTTTAAACTTATTATACGAAACAAAATCTAAGCTGTAATCAAAAATAAATCTGTCGTAAAAAACCGATAAACTATCAAAATAAAAATGATAAGTGAAATATATAATTACCGGCATTATAAAACCTATTAACGGTATAAATAGGTTTTTTATATTTAACTTTCTATAAGCTATAATCCCTATATAAATTAAAATCAGGTAAAACAAACTCCAAGAATAAATCAAAGCAGCTATTCCTACCCAAAATCCTGCATCAAATAATTTCTTTTTTGTATTAGAATGCGTTCTTAAACTATAAATTTTCCTAAAACCCAATAGTAATGCAATGTTTGTAAAAATAATTCTATTAAAAAACATTGCTTCAGAAAATGTACCCAATAACAATACTATTATAAGTAATGCATATAAATTATCTTGTGTCAAATTATTTTTTTTAACTATAAAATTTACACTTAATAAAAAGAAGATAAGCCACAAAAAGAAACTAATTTTTTTTACCCAAATTAGTACCGTAAATCCTTCTGTATTTGATAAAAATAGAGAAATTAAATAGTAAACAAACAACAGCAATACTATGTTAAAAACGTTTTCAGGCTTAGTTTTTTTAAAAAAATTTGCTATCATTACTATATTTTATACTTTTGCCTGTAAATATAATTAAGTTATGATTGCAAACAATATTTTTAAAGCTATTGGTGATTTTTGTACTAATATTTTATTTGCTCCACACAATGCAATTAGATCTATGGATAACTGGTGGCTTCAAAATACAGTTAATTGGTTATTCATAATCATTTCATTTGGATTCTTTATCTATTGGCTAAGAGAGCTAAACAAATACAAAAAAGCAGGAAATCAATAGTTTAATAGATAATAAACCTACATAATTCTTTTCTTTTTAAATAAAACCCGTGGGGAGTAAAAACAAACTTAAAAGATTTCGTGAAAACGAAACTTTCACTAATGTAATTCAACCAACAAGACAAGAAGTACTTGATGGCTTCCCATTAAAAGGTGTTTGGAACACATATTTTAATAATAGTAACCCTATAGTTTTAGAATTAGGTTGTGGAAAAGGGGAATACTCCATAGATTTAGCAAGAAAAAACCCAAACATTAATTATATAGGTATCGATATTAAAGGTGCCCGATTTTGGAGAGGAGCTAAAACTGCTTTAGAAGAAAATTTAAACAATGTAGCTTTTTTAAGAACACAAATTGAATTAGTAGATTTGCTTTTTGGTGAAAATGAAGTTTCAGAAATATGGATAACTTTTCCTGATCCTCAAATAAAATATACACGTACAAAACACAGACTAACAAATACCGAGTTTTTAAAAAAATACCACCATATTTTAAATCCTGAAGGAATAGTAAATCTCAAAACCGATAGTGAATTTATGCATGGCTATACACTAGGTTTACTACACGGTGAAGGGCACGAAATTTTATATGCTCATCACGATATTTACAAAAATTATCACGCCCCAAAAGAAGTAACATCTACACAAACATTTTACGAAAGCCAATATTTGGAAAAAGGAAAACCTATCACTTATATTAAATTTAGAATTCGTTATTAATTTATTATTTTTAACGAATGAAAAAGTCAGCTAACTTTTTTGAAAAAGTATATGATGTAGCAAAACTGATACCTTACGGAAGAGTTACCAGCTACGGAGCTATTGCTAAATATTTGGGAGCAGCAAAATCTGCTCGAATGGTTGGTTGGGCAATGAATGCTTCTCATGGAAGAGACGACATTCCTGCACACAGGGTAGTTAACAGAAAAGGGTTACTTACCGGAAAACATCATTTTGAAGGAACCAATCTTATGCAACAGCTTTTAGAAAATGAAGGAATTCAAGTAAAAGACAACCAAATACAAAATTTTGATGTCTTTTTCTGGGATCCTTTTAAAGAATTACAAACATAACAAGCTTCTTTTTAATTTGTAACAAGTCCAACATTTCTTTTTAAATCTTCCCTTTTTATATTCAGTATAACTCTGTATATTTGTTGTTTAGAATGATTTTATATAAACAACATGTCATATACAAAAAAAGATATAACCAAGGCTCTTGAAACTATTACTGCACCTGGCGAAGGAAAAAGTTTAGTTGAAAGTAACGCTATAAAAAATATAGTAACTTTTGATAAAGAAATAATTGTTGATGTAACTATAAACAACCCGTCTTTACAAGCAAAAAAGAAGGTAGAGGTTGAAATTATGAAAGCCATTCACCTGCATGTAGATCAAAAAGCCGATGTAAAAGTGAATGTAACTTCAGAAGCCAAAAACGAACCTTTTAAACCCGAAAAACCAAAAGTTCCGGGAATTCAAAATATTATTGCTGTGGCTTCCGGAAAAGGTGGTGTTGGGAAATCTACTATTACTTCAAATATGGCTATTTCATTACAAAAAATGGGATTTAAAGTGGGTATTTTAGATGCCGACGTTTATGGTCCTTCAACACATTTAATGTTTGATGTTGCCAACGCAAGACCTTTATCAATAAATGTTGATGGCCGTTCAAAAATGCAACCTATTGAAAGTTATGGTGTAAAAATATTATCTCTTGGCTTTTTTACAGATGCAAACCAAGCTGTAATTTGGAGAGGAGCTATGGCTTCCAAAGCACTAAACCAAATGATTTTTGATGCACATTGGGGTGAACTGGATTTTTTATTAATTGATTTACCTCCCGGAACCGGAGATATTCATTTATCAATAGTGCAATCAATTCCAGTTACAGGAGCTGTAATTGTAAGTACGCCTCAAAACATTGCTTTAGCCGATGCTAAAAAAGGAGTTGCTATGTTCCAACAAGAAAATATAAACGTTCCTGTATTAGGTATTGTAGAAAACATGAGTTATTTTACTCCTGCTGAACTTCCTGACAATAAATATTATATCTTTGGTAAAGATGGTGCAAAAAATTTAGCTGCAGATCTAAATACTGCCTTTTTAGGAGAAGTGCCTTTAGTACAAAGTATAAGAGAGGCCGGCGATGTTGGTCATCCTGTTGCTTTGCAAGATAACACTCCTTTAGAAAATGCTTTTGCTGAAATTACTAAAAACACACTGTCTCAATTAGTAAAACGAAACAACGATTTACCTCCAACAGAAGTTGTAAGAATTACAACTATGAGTGGATGTAGCACTAAATAATAGTACTATGAATGATGAAGAACTAAAAATTAATGTAGAAGCTGCTTTACAAGAAATAAGACCTTATTTAGAAGCTGATGGTGGAAATATTTCATTAGTTGAAATAACCGACAATATTGTTAGCATACAATTAGAAGGTGCTTGTTTAGGTTGTGCAGTAAATCAAATGACCCTGAAAAATGGTGTTGAAGCCACCATAAAAAAATACGCGCCTCAAATAAAGCGCGTAATTGAAGTAAACGGAATTACCTTTTAAAAAAAATTAAAAAAAGCTTAACTTAAAAAAATTAAGCTTTTTTTATTATTTGGAATAATAATTGTATTTTTTGTGAGCTATAACAATTTATTCAATTTATAAATGAAAAAAATTACACTCGTATTTTTACTTATTGCATCAATGAGTTTACACGCTCAAACAGCAAGTAATATTCCTGCTACTTCAAATAAAGACTTTGCTTTTAAAAAAGGCGAATGGATTAGATTTAGAATGAGTTACAGCAACTTTCTAAATGCAGGCTTCGCTACTTTTGAAGTAAGAGAAACTACCAACAAAGGTAAAGAAGCATTTCATATTATTGGCAAAGGTAAATCTACCGGTGTTGTAAGTTTATTTTTTAACGTTAAAGATGATTACCAGTCTTTTATATATAAAGAATCTTTAAAACCTTATCGTTTTATAAGAAAAATTGACGAAGGAGGCCATACTAAAGATAAAGAGATTTGGTTTGATTATGATAAAAATGAAGCAACCGTAAAAAACAATAAACACAATACTATAGAAAAATACCCAATCCATAGTGATATACAAGACATGCTCTCATCATTATATTTTTTAAGAAATCGAAACTTAAATAGTTTAAAAGAAGGTGATGAAATTAAACTAAACATGTTTTTTGATCAAGAAGTTTATAATTTTAGACTTCGTTTTTTGGGCAAGGAGGTCATTAATACAAAATTTGGAAAGGTGAACGCTTTAAAATTAAGACCAATGGTACAAGCCGGCAGAGTTTTTAAAGAAGAAGAAAGTGTTACTGTTTGGATTAGTGATGATAAAAATAAAATACCCCTTAAAATAAAAGCTTCACTTGCAGTTGGTTCACTTAGAGCAGATATTGATGCCTTTAAGGGTTTATCGCACCCATTTAATATCATTTTTGATAATTAATTTAACATGGCTTTTAACAATTAAATTGTATTTTTGCGTTTTGATGAAAACCCTTATTAATTCGTAAATAAAAACCTTTTGAAAAATATAATTACATTACTAACCCTTATTTTAATTTTCTCTTGTAAAAATGATAAGACCGATACTAATATTGCTTCAACCATTGAGCCGGAAATAAAATATGAGTATGGTTATAACCTTAACAACTTCAAGGTAATTCATGATACAATTAAGCCTGGAGAAAACTTTAGTGAAATTTTAGACAGAAATCATATTGATTATCCTACAGTATTAGAAATTGTAAACAAAATAAGAGATACTTTTAATGTTAGAAAAATTAAAAGCGGGGTACCATATACTATTTTAGCAAAAAAAGATTCGACCGAAAAAGCTCAAGTTTTTATTTACAAATCATCAAAAGTAAATTATACAGTAATTGATTTTAAAGATTCAATTATTTCAGCATACAACGGTAGAATACCTGTAAAAACAGTTATAAAAACAGCTTCCGGGGTTATAACCAATAATCTTTCTGAAGCTATGGACGAACAAGGTTTAAGTTTATATTTAGCATATGAAATGTCCGATATTTATGCTTGGACTATTGACTTCTTCAGACTTCAAAAAAATGATAAATTCAAACTAATTTATGAGCAACTGTATATTAACGATACTATTCCTGTAGGTATTGGAGAAATAAAAGCAGCTTATTTTGAACATGGTGGAAAACCTTTTTACGCTTTTAAATACCTTGCCGATTCCACTTTAAATATTCCCGACTATTTTGATGATAAAGGAGATAATTTAAGAAGACAGTTTTTAAAAGCTCCGGTCAAATTCAGCAGAATCTCATCTCGTTATAATTTAAGAAGAAGAATCGCCTTTTACGGCAACAGAATAAGACCACATAAAGGTACCGATTTTGCAGCACCTGTAGGAACAGAAATTATGAGTACTGCAAATGGTACAGTTGTAGAATCTAGATACAAAGGAGGCAATGGAAACTATGTTAAAGTTAGACATAATGGAACTTATAGCACACAATATTTACACATGAGTAAAAGAAAGGTAAAAGTTGGTGATGTTGTAAAACAAGGAGATGTTATTGGCTATATTGGTATGACCGGAAACACTTCTGGTCCACATGTTTGTTATCGCTTTTGGAAAAACGGCAAACAAGTAGATCCCTTAAGAGAAAATTTGCCCACAGCAGAACCAATGAAAAAAGAAATAAAACCAACTTATTTGAAATTTATTGAGCCTTTAAAAATTAAATTAGACTCCATAAAATATCAAAAAAGAAAGAAAGAAATTATTATTCCTGTAGAAGAATTAAACTCATAGAAAATGGCATTAAAAAATATAAATCCGACAACTACAAAATCTTGGAAAGAACTTGCTTCGCATTATAATGATATTAAAGATGCTCACTTAAAAAATTTATTTAATAATGATAGTGAACGTAAAAATAAATTCACTATTAATTTCAAAGATTTTGAATTTGACTATTCAAAAAATAGAATTACAGAAGAAACATTAAAATATTTAATAGAATTAGCAAATGAAGTTGATTTAAAAAACGCGATTAACGCTTATTTTTCAGGAGAAAAAATTAATCAAACAGAAAAAAGAGCAGTTTTACACACAGCTTTAAGAAATCAATCTACTACTGAAATTTTTGTTGATGGTGTTAATGTTATACCAGAAGTAAAAGAGACTCTAAAAAAAATGGAGTCTTTTACAAAAAAAATTACGTCAGGCGAATGGAAAGGATATACTGGTAAATCTATTACGGATATTGTTAATATTGGTATAGGAGGATCTGATTTAGGACCGGATATGGTTGTGGAATCTTTAAAATATTACAAAAATCATTTAAACACACATTTTGTTTCAAATATTGATGGCGACCATGTACAAGAAATCATTAAAAATTTAAATCCTGAAACCACTTTATTTGTAATAGTATCAAAAACATTTACAACTCAAGAAACCCTTACTAATGCTACAACCATAAAAAAATGGTTTTTAGAATCAGCATCAGAAAATGATGTTGCTAAACATTTTGTTGCTGTTTCAACAAATTTAAAAGCTGTTGGTGGCTTTGGAATTGATAGTGATAATATTTTCCCAATGTGGGATTGGGTTGGAGGACGTTTTTCTTTATGGAGTACTGTAGGTCTTTCAATTAGTTTGGCTGTAGGTTTTAAGAATTTTCACGACTTATTGATTGGCGCTTTTGAAATGGATGAACACTTTAAAAATACACCTTTTGAAAATAATGCCCCTGTTATTGCTAGTTTAATTGGTATTTGGTATACCAACTTTTTTAATGCCGAAACCGAAGTAATACTTCCTTACACACAATACCTAAATAAACTAGCTCCGTACCTACAACAAGCTATTATGGAAAGTAACGGGAAAAGTGTTGACAGAAATGGAAATAGAGTTACTTATCAAACAGGTAATGTAATTTGGGGAAGTCCCGGAACCAATTCACAACATGCTTTTATGCAGTTATTACACCAAGGAACAAAATTAATTCCTGCCGATTTTATTGGGTTTAAAGAATCTCTCTATGGAAATAAAGAGCACCACGAAAAATTAATGGCTAACTTTTTTGCCCAAACACAAGCACTTGCTGAAGGGAAAACCAAAGAAGAAGCTCATTTAGATTTAAAAACTCAAGGTAAAATGGAGGAAATTGAAACTTTATTACCTTTTAAAGTTTTTGAAGGCAATAAACCAAGTACAACTGTTTTAATTGAAAAATTAACACCTAAAACTTTAGGCAGCTTAATAGCATATTACGAACACAAAATTTTTGTACAAGGTATTATTTGGAATATATTCAGTTTTGACCAGTTTGGTGTTGAGTTAGGTAAAGAATTAGCTCATAAAATATACACAAAAAAATAATTTCTTCTTAAATATAAAAGCAACTATATTATCTTATTAACATCTGTTAATAAAAACTGATATATTAAAAGTATAATTATCAGTTTAAAAGGTCTTTTTTGCTATTTTTAAAATCCTAATTATTTGTTAAAAGTTAACAATTAATTAAAGATCAATATAGTAAAATTCACCATTTTTGCACAAACATTTAATTCAAATTAAAATTAAACAATGAGAAAATTTAAAAATTGGCTAGTGGTAGTTATGTTAATTTCAACATCTATCATTTTTGCACAAACCAAACTTTCTGGTAAAATTGTTGACGAAACAAATCAACCATTACCAGGGGCTTCTGTAGTAGTTAAAGGAACTAGCTCAGGAGCTTCTTCTGATTTTGATGGAAACTTTTCATTTGAATCTTCAGTACAAAGCGGTACTATTTTAGTTTCATTTATTGGTTATGAGTCTAAATCATTAACTTTTAGCGGAGCTAAAAACTTTGGAACTATTTCATTAAGCCCTTCAGCTGAATCATTAGATGAAATTGTTATCACACAAACATCTTTTGCAATTGAAAGAAAAACACCGGTTGCAGTTTCTACAATTAAAGCTGATGTTATTGAGAATAAATTAGGAACACAAGAATTTCCTGAAATCTTAAAATCTACACCTGGTGTTTATGCTACTAAATCCGGTGGTGGTTTTGGTGATGGCAGATTAACGCTTAGAGGTTTTAATTCTGAGAACGTTGCGGTTATGATTAACGGGGTTCCTGTTAATGATATGGAAAACGGTAGAGTTTATTGGAGTAACTGGGCTGGTTTGGCTGATGTAACAAGTGCTATGCAGGTACAAAGAGGTTTAGGTGCTTCAAAAGTAGCCGTTCCATCAATTGGAGGTACTGTAAATATTTTATCTAAAACTACTGATGTAGAAAGAGGTGGTAGTGTATTTACAGCTGTAGGTAACGATAATTACCAAAAATACGGTGTAACAATTTCTACTGGGTTAATGGATAATGGTTTTGCTGTATCTGCTTCCGGTGCTAAAGTAAAAGGAGATGGTTATGTTGATGGAACCGAGTTTGAAGGTTACAACTATTTTGTGAACATTTCTAAACAATTAGGAGACAATCACAAATTATCAATTACTTCTTTTGGTGCACCTCAAAGACACGGACAAAGACAAAATAGAAGTACTATTTCTAAATATAGAAATGCAGAAAGTGAAATTAAATATAACCCGGATTGGGGTATTAAAAATGGAAATGTTGTTTCTGTTGAAGACAATTTCTATCATAAATCTCAAACATCTTTAAACCACTATTGGACTATAAGTGATAAATCAGATTTATCAACAGCTTTATATGCTTCTTGGGGTACAGGAGGTGGTGGTGGAACTGCCGGTAACTACGATTTATTTAAAGTTAGATATGGAGATTATGACCAGCCGATAGATCTAGATAATATTGTTGAAATTAACAGAGAAAGAGGTCAACAAGGTTTAGGAGCAGAATCATATTTAAGAGCTTCAAGAAACGATCATGAGTGGTACGGTTTATTATCTACATTTAAAACAGAACTAAATGATAATTTAGATCTTGTTGCAGGTATTGATCTAAGAACTTATACCGGAAAACACTTCTCTGAAATTACTGATTTATTAGGAGCTTCTTATGTTTTAGAAAATTCAGATGTAAACAACCCTAACAGAGCTGCAAAAGTTGGAGACAAACGTGATTATTATAATGATGGGGAAGTAGATTGGCAAGGTGCTTTTGCTCAATTAGAATATGCAACTGATAATTTAACAGCTTTTGTTTCTGGAGCAGTATCAAATACTTCTTATAAAAGAATCGATTATTTCCAATATTTAAAAGGAGATCCTTTACGCGAAACTGACAGTTATGACTTTACCGGTTTTAGTGTAAAAGGTGGCGCTAACTTTAACATTGATGAGCACCATAATGTTTTTGCTAATATTGGGTATTTTGAAAAAGCTGCAGGCTTTGATGCTGTATTTCAAAACTATGACAACGAACATATTAATAAAGATGCTGAAAATCAAAAAATATTCAGTGTTGAATTAGGGTATGGATATAAAAGTGAGAAGCTAAAAGCTGATTTAAACATATATAGAACACAATGGGATGATAGAACATTTACAGATAACTTTACAGAAGATGGGGTAAATTATTTTGTAAACTTACTTGGAGTAAATGCACTTCACCAAGGTGTTGAACTTGAATTAGTTTACAAACCTACTACAAAACTTACATTTAATGGTATGCTATCATTAGGAGATTGGACGTGGGACAGTGATGTAAAAGGAGCGCAAATTTATGATGAATCTAACAACCCTGTTGGAGATCCTATTGATTTATATATTGAAGGTTTAAAAGTTGGTGATGCTGCACAAACTACACTTGCTTTAGGAGTGGAGTATGAAGTAATGCCTAAAACATATTTTACTATTGATTACAACTATTTTGATGACTATTATGCAGATTATGATCCTAATGACAGAACTTCCAAAGGTCCTCAATCTTGGAAAGCTCCAGATTATGGTTTATTTGATGCAAGTATAAGATATGGTTTTGACCTAGGTGGATTTGATACAACATTAACAGCAAGAATGAATAATGTATTTGATACTGAATATATATCTGACGCTATAGATGGTGCTGATCCATTAGTGTGGTTTGGATATGGTAGAACATTTAATATCAGTGCTAAAATTAGATTTTAATCAAAAAAATTAAATTAAAAATGAAAAAAATAATTTATATACTAATGGTGCTAGGTGTAACATTTACATCTTGTGATCCAATGGATGATATCTATGATGATATTGATGCTCAAAATGAGGTAATAAGTGGTGAAATTGAGTTTACTTTATCTGATGATGATTATGAAGAATTAGATTTAAGCTATGGTAATTTTAACTCAGTTGATGATGCAAAATCTATGATTCCGGGTTTACTTGAAGATAAATATCCTGCATGGGGAGAAGGTTCTTTAGCAACTGTTACTTTTAAAATTTATGCTCCTAAAAAAACAGAGAAAAGCTTAATAGTTTATACTGTTTCATCTGAAGATTATGATACTTTAGGTTTTACCTATGGCAATTTTTCAAGTATGGACGAAATTGTTACGTTTTTAGATTGGAAATACCCAGACCCAGCAGATAGAGTATTAGTCTCTTTAACATATGAATATTATTCAGGAGGAGTAAGCACACTAAACAATGGTTTTCTTTATTTAAATGGAGCTTGGGAATTTATCCAAGGTTTTACTGCTGATGAATATAATACTATGGGAGAAAGTTACCCAAATTTCTCCAATCAAGATGAAGCAGAAAGTAAAATTCCTATTTTCTTAAAAGAAAAATTTAAATACGATACAAAAAAAGCTGGTGATATTGAAGCAATCATGTATAAGCTATACACTACTGATGTTGATGATTTAGATGGAGATGGTAAAACTGACGATAGTGCTACTTATAGCTATGTAAGCTATTACATATTTGACGGTGAAAACTGGTCTTTATACGATAATATAATCAATGAAACTGTTAAGTTTGGTCATGATGGTTCTACTTGGGTTCCTGATAACACTATTAAATATACATTAACTCAAGCGGATTATGAGTTAGTTGGCAATGGTTATTATGGTAATTTTGATGTTAGATCAGGAAAAGCTGAAGAATCTGTTGATGTTAGATTAGAAAAAATAAATACTATTTTATTAAATAACTTCCCTAATATGGAAGAAGGGCAAAAGTTTGTTGTTTCTTACAACGTATACTCTGGAGCCAATGAAGTTTGGGAAATGAAAGTTATCTTAGAAGCTGGTGCTTATGTTCTTAATTAACAAAAGAAAAAAATAATTAAATATTAATTAAAACCTTATAGCTAAGCTATAAAATAGCACTATCTCATAAACTGTGTAAATAAAAATATCGGGGGTTGCAACCCCCGATATTTTTTTGTTTAATTTTAAACTTTTATACAGTCATGAAGAAAGAAGATTTATTAAGTAATGATTTTCTGAAG
>NZ_JAAZUI010000079.1 GCF_012524075.1 Lutibacter sp. B1 | reverse complement strand
AAGGGACTTCCCTAAAGGAACAGATTTTAACCTCATTGACGAAAAACAGCTCTTAAAACTCGAACATAAACTAAACAACAAACCCAGAAAAATCATTGGGTATAAAACTCCTAAAGAAGTATTGGAATCTGAATTAAAAAACGTAGCTTAGTAACTATTAAAAATTAAAACGCTTTGTTGCGTTACAACATTGAATGCAAGAACTCGGCTGAGAAATTTTTCTTCAAAAATAATGATTTATTAAAGCTGAAAATTAGTCCGATTTTGAGCATTATTCCGGAATGAATTTTTTAAGTAGTTTTCTTCCAAAACTAAAATTCTGCTTCAACTGAGAATTGCTCTGAGAACTCTTCTCTCCTATTTTATCATTCTACTAAATTGAGAAAATTTATGAGTTGAATCCGTTAAATTTGAATAGATTTTCTAAACGTACGAGTTTTCTCTTATTCTTAGTTTTTTAAGCTAATTTTCTACTAAACTGAAAAATTCTCAACGATTGATTTTTTAAATAATTCATCTTCTTTTTATAATTAATACTAAACTTGATAAATAAAACTCAAAAGATTGATTTTCTGATTGTTTTAGTTGCTTTTCATCATTTTCGTAAACTGAAAAATTGCAACTTCTTTCAACTGAATTTGAAAAATATCACGGAATCAAAATAGAGAATTGAAACCATCAGATTTGAGAAATGAATCGGTTAAATTTGAACTAAAATTGATAAATCCAACTATGTTTGATTAAGTTACTTTAACCAACACTGGCTATATTGCATTGTGGCGGATTTTCTTTTTCAGAAAATCCTCGTATATTTACTATCACTATGGCTATGGCGGAAAAATCTTGCCGATTTTTCCACAACGACAACATAGCCTAACCCGTTAGCAAAAATTAAAATGAAAAAATTATTACGATTCAAATTTGTATTCATAAACCTGATTTTTATATTAATTCTAACAAACTGTTCTACAACTAGAATAGATGGTGGAAAATTGATTTCAAAAAACGTCTCCTTTTATTTTGACAATTGTTGCTTGGCAACTTTTATTAAAGGAAATGGAAGTATCGATGTTTATGAAAAAAAACTGAAAATAAAAATTAAAAAAGGTAGTATAAAAATTAATCCAGAATTTGATAATCCGACTTATACTGTCGGAGAAATTTATCTGAGTTTAGGAAAATATATTGACAAGGAAAAAGGCAGTTGGACAAGATACAATCACAGTAAATCGATAAATATTGACAAAAAGATTAATTCATTGAAAGATTCTATTGACATTTCAAATTTAACATTTGAAATACCTTACAACGATTTAGATTTAATGGATTCTTGGATTATTATAACAACGACAGACGAGGAAAGACACGGTTTAAACCACTCACATTCGAGAAATTATTTTCAGAAATATAATTGATTGACAAAAACTTTTGCTAACACCTCATATAATTTATGCTTAAATTTGAACTAGTTAAAACGACAAACATTCAACTAACGATTTGCTACAACCGAAAAATCTCCGATTTTCCAGTCGCACAAATCATATAAAAACTCGTTAGGCACAATTAGAATATGAAACTAATAAACGACATAATAAATGAATTAGTAGACACTGACAAATCTATCAATTCACCATTATTAAAGACGAAAGTCTTAGCAAGTCGACTACAAAACAAGGAA
>NZ_JAAZUI010000078.1 GCF_012524075.1 Lutibacter sp. B1 | reverse complement strand
AGAAAACTACTTAAAAAATTCATTCCGGAATAATGCTCAAAATCAGATTAATTTTCAGCTTTAGTAAATCATTATTTTTGAAGGTAAATTTCTCTGCCAAGTTCCAATCTCGTTATTTTAGGCAACGTGTTTGTGTATGGTTTCGTTGCGTTTGTTTTGTTACTAATTTAGTAAAAAAAGACTGGCATCAACTGTTGAGCAAATTTTTCCGAAGGAAAAATTCAGCAGCAATGAACTATACACGTTGTTGTAAAACGTTTTTTATTCCGCTTTCAAATTCCGTTGTTAGTTTATTCACTTTTCTTTTATTCGCAAACCAATGAAATGGTGAAGGACTTGAAAAAAGCCCAAACGAAATACAATTGACAAGAATATCTTTTTCGTCATATAATATTGTCATTTGTTTTCCCCAATCAGTTCCAGAATCCTGCCAAGAAAAATTGATTATTGATATTTGTTGATTATTCGCTGAAATATTCCATTCATTTTTTTCCGCAATCTTTTTAATCAGATTTAAGTTTTTTCCTCTCGATATTCCTGTAATCCTCTTTAATTTATACACATTGAAAATTGAATAAATCATAAATCCTCCAATTATCAGCGTAAAAATTAGAAACGCAAGAGAAAGTCCAATTGGTTCATCTTTACTTAAATTCGAATTGAATTCCATTATCGCTATAAAGGGAAACATTCCAACAATCATTAAAGGAAGTAAATATTCAAATAATTTTTCCAAAATCCACTGTTTCGTAATCAGTTTTCCTGACTTTTTAGATTTCGATATGTCGATAGGAATTCTGCTCATTCAAATGTTTTACAACGGTTCGGCTAACAAACGTGTCCCGAAGGGCATGTTTTGTTAGCCATTGTTGTGCGGTCGGCTTTTTTTTGTTTTTCTCAGTTCGTAATCGAGAAGTAATTTATTGAGTGTTCCAATTTTCTCGGAGTCCTTCGGTTCAATCTGGCTCAATTGATCAACCATCATGTTGATGTCATAAAACTGGTTGTCCGTGGTTATTTTTCCCTTTTCAATGATTTTGTCCACTCTCAGGTTGTAAGACTGGAATAAATCAATGTCATAACCGGTCTTTTCTTTTAGGTACTGATTGAATTTGAAATCTCGTGTTTCAACTTGCATCTCTGTAAGGTCTCGAAACCATTGTTTCAACCTAGAGAGTCGACTTTTATCAAAATGTTCTAGTGCTTGGGTCTTAAGTCCTTGAAAGTGCTCATTAGAATCAAAGTCAGCGGTTCTTAGCTGGATCAGCTTATTGTCGAGGTAGTAATCAATTGTAGCCAAAACAAGGTCTCGGTACTTCTTAAGTTCCAATTTCTTTTCGTCCGAACTGAGTTTTTTATTTGACTTCAATTGTCTTTTTTTTAGCTGCCGCACAACGGTTTAGGCTATGTTGTCGTTGTGGAAAAATCGGCAAGATTTTTCCGCCATAGCAATAACTTTAGTAAATATACGAGGATTTTCTGAAAAAGAAAATCCGCCACAATGCAATATAGCCATTGTTAGCCACTGGCTTTATTTTAATAATCTTGAACTAAAACTTCAGTAGGTATATGTAGATTAGTATTAAGTTTTCTTATCATATTCAAAGTCAGTTTTCTTTTTTTATTTAGTATTTCACTTACTCTACTTTTAAAGCCAACAACTTCTGCTAAATCTTTTTGATTCATTCCCATTTGTTCCATTCGGAATT
>NZ_JAAZUI010000077.1 GCF_012524075.1 Lutibacter sp. B1 | reverse complement strand
AAGGGACTTCCCTAAAGGAACAGATTTTAACCTCATTGACGAAAAACAGCTCTTAAAACTCGAACATAAACTAAACAACAAACCCAGAAAAATCATTGGGTATAAAACTCCTAAAGAAGTATTGGAATCTGAATTAAAAAACGTAGCTTAGTAACTATTAAAAATTAAAACGCTTTGTTGCGTTACAACATTGAATGCAAGGACAAAACAATAAATTTTCTAAAATAACCTATGAAAAGATTATTTTTATTAACAACATTCCTAATTGGAAATCTATTATTTGCAAATGAACATTCTGAGTTATTGAATGATTGTACTGACATTTTCATAAAAATGGATAAAGCAACAATCGAATTCGAAAACACTATTAAAACTAATTCAAATATTGATAATCTTAACATCTCAATAAAAAAATATAATGACTTGATAGTTTTGTATTCCATAAATAATCTTTTAAAATATACTAAAAGTGAAAATGAAGAAATTAAAAATATTTCGAAAGATTTAAGCAATTTATTATCTGATTTAGTAAAAAATAATAACGCCTTTTTAAATTCATTTTTAAATACAAAACCTTCTAAATTAGAAATAACCGAAAATGTCAATAAACTAATTCAAGAAAATAAATTATCCACTCAATTTTTTAATCAAATATCTTTAAGATTAATTAATGCTATTTTAAAAGAGAATAATACAAAAAATAAAAGAACTCAATATTTAAAAATATCTCATAAAGAGAAATTAGATATTTCTAAAAAAATTAAATCTACCTATAAAAAATCAATAAAAAGAGGATTGAAAAAAACTTTAAAAGATGATAATACCACTTGGTTCGAGAAATCTTTAATAATGATTTATGATTTTTTTAATATTAAAGTTGATTGGGTTTATGAAACCAAACTATAAAACGTCGTGCAACAATGTATAACCAAAATTGCTTAATTCAGTAAAATAAAATGTTTTTAAAACAAAAAAATACTAAATTTAAACATCTAAAAATTACAATTTAAAACTCACAACTTTCGTTATACAAACCCGTTGGTTAAAATAACGAGATTGGAACTTGGCAGAGAAATTTTCTTTCAAAAATAATGATTTACTAAAGCTGAAAATTAATTCGATTTTGAGCATTATTCCGGAATGAGTTTTTAATTTATTTTTCTTCCAAAACTAAAATTCTGTTTCAACTGAAAATTCTCTGAGAACTCTTCTCTCCTATTTTATCATTCTGCTAAATTGAGAAATTTAATGAGTTCAATCCGTTAAATTGATTTGAGTTTCGTTTCGTGGGATTTTTTCTCTTATTTTTAGTTTTTTAAGCTAATTCTCTACTAAACTGAAAAGAACGAACTCGTTTGAATGATTTTTAGACTGTTTTTGTTGTTTTTTATCATTTCTACTAAACTGAAAAATTGCAACTTCTTTCAACTGAATTTGAAAAATATCACGGAATGAAAATAGAGAATTAAAACCATCAGATTTGAGAAATGAATCGATTAAATTTGAACTAAAATTGATAAATCCAACTATGTTTGATTAAGTTACTTTAACCAACAATGGCTATATTGCATTGTGGCGGATTTTCTTTTTCAGAAAATCCTCGTATATTTACTAACATAACTGCTATGGCGGAAAAATCTTGCCGATTTTTCCACAACGACAACATAGCCTAAACCGTTGGTTAAAATAACGAGATTGGAACTTGGCAGAGAAATTTTCTTTCAAAAATAATGATTTACTAAAGCTGAAAATTAGTCCGATTTTAAGCATTATTCCGGAATGAGATTTTTAAATAGTTTTT
>NZ_JAAZUI010000076.1 GCF_012524075.1 Lutibacter sp. B1 | reverse complement strand
CAACAATACCTATAATTCAGCGTGGCTTTTCGCTTAATAAAAAGTTTGTTGTATTTTTAACCAGCTTGATTTCTACAGCGGAAAAGTCTCCGACATTTTCCACGCCGAAATCATAGCTTACACCGTTGCCTTTAATTGCGGATGACGAAAAATAAACTGAAAAAGATGAATAAATATAGACTAATAGGAATTACGATATTAATTATAGGAATATTTTTGATAAATACAATTGATAATGATTTAAGCTCTTTCATTTCTGGAATTTTAATTGGAATTGGTGGAGGAATGACAATTGTTGGAAAAAGATTATCACCAAAAAAAAAGAATAACTAAAAATATAGAGAAAACTAATAAGAGAATCTCGGATTGATTTAAAAAATGATAAAAATTGAATCGGTATGATTTTGTGCAATGAAAAAGGTACGATTTGACTCTCAAAACGGAGAAAATTAAAAAAAGATATAGAGATACTTTTAAACTAAAAATCGAATATTAATTTAAAAATAGAAAAAGATGAATTATTTAGCAATGGAATTTTCAGGTAGAACGATGTTAATCCTTGGAGGATTAATGACTCTAGCAATTGTATTATTAGCTGTTTGGATAGCTAAACGATATAATAAATCTAAACAGAATAATTAGACTTTTTTTAGATTGATTTAGGATAAAAGCAACTAAAAGGCAACAATGGCTATATTGCATTACGGCGGATTTTCTTTCAGAAAATCCTCGTATATTTACAAAGGCAAGTTGCCAAAACGAAAAAATCTTACCGATTTTTCCGTAACGACAACATAGCCTAAACCGTTGTACACAATATGATTTTACACAAAAAAATAAAACTCCAACTCTATGTTGTCTTTATATTTCAATCAACATTTCAGATTTTTGCTCAATCTTTCATTGAAGAAATTTTTGTAAAAATACCAATTGAAAACATTGATTTTAATGTTAAAAAAAGACTTATTGAAAATCATTATGTATTTGAAGTAATTTCAGAAATAAATACTGAACTTTTCACTAATAAAAACGACATTCCAAATAACATTGAAAATTCAACTTTGATTGAATATAGAATTGATAAATTTTTACCTGAAAATGGCTTTTTAAGTTTCAACGAATTAATACACGAGTCTGATGCTGGAGCACATTATGAGGTTTGCTATTGGAACATAACAAATGGAGAAAAACTTATTGCTCTTAAATCTTTTCCTTATGGAACTAACACTTATGATTCAATAGACTTTTATAGATTCTCAGAAAATAATTTGATTAAAATTGATACTGAGAAAGTAATTCCTAAATTGAGATTTAATGATGTAGTTGATATAGAAAAATTAAAAAAAGACAATTTAAAAGAAACTGAATTACTCAAAATTTTTGATAGAATTTTATTATTTGGCTATAATCTTCCAAGTAATGAGAAAAATATAGTTTTGGATATTTATCCAGTAGATTTTAAATTAAAAAATGAATCGGAAGTTTACATCCTAAATAGATATTCTAAATACATAAAAAAGAGTATCACTTTAGTTTGGAATGATGGAAATTTTAAAATATAACCATACTGTGTACAACACCGTGTATAGCTCATTGTGGCGGAATTTTTTAATCGAAAAATTCCTTATATTTATAAACAAATTGCTTCGGCGGAAAAATCTCGCTGATTTTCCCACAACGAAGCCATACACAAACCCGTTGGCTAATATTACGATGAAAAATTGTAGAAAGAAAATAATACCGATTTTAACAATATTTGGATTATTCTTTTTTGTTGGATTTTCCCAAAGCACAAAACTAGAGAAAACCGAGAAACCAACGATTCTGATTTTGATTCCCTATGATTTAAATGCAAATGGTGGATTTTCTCCAGAAATTCAAGAAATACTTGAAAAGAAATTTTCAAAAAGTTCAGAAATACAATTAATAAAATTTCCTC
>NZ_JAAZUI010000075.1 GCF_012524075.1 Lutibacter sp. B1 | reverse complement strand
AATTCTCAACGATTGATTTTTTTAGATAATTAGTTTTCTTTTTATAATTAGTACAAATCTTGAAAAATAACACTCATAAGATTGATTTTCTGATTATTTTAGTTGCTTTTCATCATTTTCGTAAACTGAAAAATTGTAACTTCTTTCAACTGAATTTGAAAAATATCACGTAATGAAAATAGAGAACTGAAACCATCAGATTTGAGAAATGAATCGATTAAATTTGAACTAAAATTGATAAATCCAACTATGTTTGATTAAGTTACTTTAACCAACAATGGCTATATTGCATTGTGGCAGATTTTCTTTTTCAGAAAATCCTCGTATATTTACTAAACTAATTGCTATGGCGGAAAAATCTTACTGATTTTTCCACAACGACAACATAGCCTAAACCGTTGGTTAAAATAACGAGATTGGAACTCGGCAGAGAAATTTTCTTTCAAAAATAATGATTTACTAAAGCTGAAAATTAGTCCGATTTTGAGCATTATTCCAGAATGAGTTTTTAATCTATTTTTCTTCTAAAACTAAATTTCTGCTTCAACTGAGAATTACTCTGAGAACTCTTCTCTCCTATTTTATCATATTCTACTAAATTGAGAAAATTAATGAGTTGAATCCGTTAAATTTGAATAGATTTTCTAAACGTACGAGTTTTACCCTTATTTTCTGTTTTTTAAGCTAATTTTCTGCTAAACTGAAAAGAACGAACTCGTTTGAATGATTTTTAAATTGTTTTAAGTTGCTTTTTATCATTTCTACTAAACTGAAAAATTCATCAATGATTGATTTTTTAGATAATTCATCTTCTTTTTATAATTAGCACTAAACTTGAAAAGTCAAACTTTAAAAGAAAGATTTTCTGATTGTTTTTAGTTCGTATTCTTAATTCTTATTAATCGAAAAATTGAATTTTAAAAACACACAAAAGAATGAGAATTGTATCGGTCAGATTTGAGCAATGAATCGGTTAAATTTGAACTAAAATTGATAAATCCAGCTATGTTTGATTAAGTTACTTTAACCAACAATGGCTATATTGCATTGTGGTGGATTTTCTTTTTCAGAAAATCCTCGTATATTTACTAAACTAATTGCTATGGCGGAAAAATCTTACGATTTTTCCACAACGACAACATAGCCTAAACCGTTGGTTAAAATAACGAGATTGGAACTTGGCAGAGAAATTTTCTTTCAAAAATAATGATTTACTAAAGCTGAAAATTAATTCGATTTTGAGCATTATTCCGGAATGAGTTTTTGATCTATTTTTCTTCTAAAACTAAATTTCTACTTCAACTGAGAATTTCTCTGAGAACTCTTCTCTTCTATTTCATCATTCTACTAAATTGAGAAATTTAATGAGTTGAATCCGTTAAATTGATTTGATTTTCGTTTCGTGGGAGTTTTTCTCTTATTTTTAGTTTTTTAAGCTAATTCTCTACTAAACTGAAAAATTCTCAACGATTGATTTTTTAGATAATTCGTTTTCTTTTTGTAATTAGTAAAAATCTTGATAAATAACATTCATAAGATTGATTTTCTGATTGTTTTAGTTGCTTTTCATCATTTTCGTAAACTGAAAAATTGCAACTTCTTTCAACTGAATTTGAAAAATATCACGGAATGAAAATAGAGAATTGAAACCGTCAGATTTGAGAAATGAATCGATTAAATTTGAACTAAAATTGATAAATCCAACTTTGTTTGATTAAGTTACTTTAACCAACAATGGCTATATTGCATTGTGGCGGATTTTCTTTTTCAGAAAATCCTCGTATATTTACTAACACAATTGCTATGGCGGAAAAATCTCGCCGATTTTTCCACAACGACAACATAGCCTAAACCGTTGTGCAACATATGAAAAAACTCATACTGACAATATTATTTCTGAATTCAATAATCGGATTTTCACAAGAAAAAAGTGAAATTCTGATTAAAGGAATTGTATTGTCCGAAGTCAA
>NZ_JAAZUI010000074.1 GCF_012524075.1 Lutibacter sp. B1 | reverse complement strand
ATAACAAAAAACGTCTACACTCTTCTTTGGGATATAAAACCCCTTATGAAGTAGAACAAGAATTTTATCAATTTAAATATGTAGCTTAGGTCTTAAAAAAATTGTCCGACTTTTTGTTGCAAGTCCATGAGCTAGAAAATTCATCAACATACCTTTCGTCTTGGGAATTAAAAGACGTTAATTCTAAATTTGATAAACACGAGTTGTACGAGGAAACCTCAGACGCTATAAAGCAATATTTGAAATTTCTCGATGAAGACGAACAGATAGACGATGGACTCAAAAAGACAAACAAGGCCTACAAGAAAATAGATGAAAAGCGATCTGAAAATTCTTCTCTAATTAAAGGTTTAGAGGCAAGCATAAAAACGATTTTAATTCCAGAAATTAATGAAGATGTTCAGCAATTAGCAACAAAGTATAACTACGAAGCAAAAGATGTAGATGCTTTTGAGGGTTTAAAAACAACACTAAATCAACAAAAGAATTTTTATGACGATTTTGTTACAACCCTACATAAAGAGTTAAAAAATGAAATTGCTGTTGAAAATTTGAAATTTGAAGATAGAGCTATAGATGTTTTTAAGGCTGATTTGCATAAAATAATTGACGACCATCCAAAAATTATTTTAGAAACTAGTACGGAAATCAGTGAACTTTCTTCAGAGGCACTAGAAGAAAAAGATATACTCAATGCAGAATGTCAAAGGCAATACAATCATAAATATGTTTTAGTTATAAAGGAATTTTTGAAGGAAAAGGCGAATCGCTATTTAGAAACAGATGATTTTAAACAAATATGCTCAGAAATTCTACCACCAGAGATTTTTTCCGAAAAGGACTTAGAAGATGATGAAATCATCCCACGTATTAAAAAGCTGCTTGACGATATCAACATCAAGAATAAAAAGCTCAACATTAGAAAACTTCAAAAGTTAACAAGCATCGTTGATAAGGTAAATACGGAAGTAAGCGAGCAAATATATTACTCAAGGAAAATAAGAGATTTTATAGATGCAGATGACAAGACGATTACTGGCGGTCACAGGGCAAAATTGTCAATCATTTTTGAAAACAGTTATCCTAGAGGTTGGATGGAAGTTTTTATTGAAAAAATCCGTGAAGACATTAGAGTATCTAGTGAGAATAATCTATTCAATGATTTACAGGGTGTTTCTAACGAATTAGAAAAATATACATCTCTAGAAGAAAAAATGCAGGAAGCCTTTTATAGATGTGGTGGCTCTAAAAATTTAAAACCTAAGGTTTTAGAATTGCTCAATCCAAAATCATATTATGGATTAAACTTTACCATTCAATCCTTCCACGGAAAAACTAATCCTGGAAGCACAAGCCAAACTTATGCAGCAATTGCCCTGTTGTGTATTGCTAGACTGTCATTAATAAATAGAGGTGCTAAAGATAAAGTAAGGGATGGAATTAGGTTTATGCCAATCGATGAAGCAGCTGGACTAGGAAGTAATTTCGATATGCTTTACGACATTGCCAAAGCCAATGATTACCAGATTATATCGTTGTCAATTCAGCCTTATAAAGTTGATATGCTAAACCAGTATATCTATTTACTTCATAATAATTTAGAAGAATCTGATAAAGTGAATTACGAACCAGTTCCAATATTTGGGGATTTTGATAATAACATAAATTAACTAGACAGCGGTTAATTCGCGAACATCTATAATGAAGAAAAACATTGAATGGAAATATTTAATTGGTCTTAACCATTTGTACGAGAAGGATAGAACTAATCTTAGGATTGAGAATAATAGTTTTATTAAGCAAGTATTGATTAAGCAGAAAAAACTAATAAAACCCAAAATGGGTAATCCTAAAGTTTTGGAAGCTAAATATGGTTTTAAGGACTATTACGAAAAAGAATTGGAGTTGTTACCTTTACTCGGACACAAAATTTAAGACCGTTTGTTACAAAACAAATATCTTAGAAACATGAAAAAACGTATTTACAGTAAAGAGTTTAAAGATCAAACAGTTCGATTAAGTTATCA
>NZ_JAAZUI010000073.1 GCF_012524075.1 Lutibacter sp. B1 | reverse complement strand
TTCTGCAACTGCAAGTAGAGATTTAAAAAAAGGGGCAGAATTAAATTTATTTAAAAAAATCGGGGAAAAGAATAAAACTAAGTACAAATTAATAACTGGGCACAACAATGTATAACCAAAATTGCTTCTTTCTGTAAATTAGAATGTTTCTAAATCTAAAAAATACTATATTTAAACAACCGAAAATTGTGCTTTCAAATTCGCAACTTTCGTTATACAAACCCGTTGTACAACATACAAATGAAAAAATTTACAATTATAATATTCTTATTTTTTTCGATAAATGTCACTTCGCAAACTACACTTGAAGTAACTGCCAAAAGTGGTCTTACAATTAGGCAGAGTCCCAATTTAATAGGAAAAAAATTAGGATTGCTTCCGTTTGGAAAAAGAGTTGAATTAATTGAAAAAACTGGTATCAAACAAAGTTTTTTTGATGATAATGAAATTATTACGGGTGAATGGATAAAAGTAGAATTTGATAATTACCCCAGTTTCATAGCTTATCCAAATGAAGGATATGTATTTAATGGATACTTAAAAACATTAAATATCAATGAAATAAATAAAAGTCCTAATAGTTTTTCTAACAATCTTAAAAAAGAAGTTGAAAATTCACCAACTGTAATTAAATTAAAAAAGATAAGTGGAGTTTATCAAATTCCTTGCCTTATAAACGGTCAAAAATTCAATTTTATCTTTGATACGGGTGCATCAAACGTAAGTTTATCTCTTGAAGTAGCTGAAATTTTATATAGCAAGGGATTGATAAAATCTTCTGATATTATTGGAAAAGAATTTTTTCAATTTGCTGATGGTAATATAAGTGAAGGATTAGTTTTAAATTTAAAAGAAATTACAATTGGTGATATTGTATTAAAAAATGTAAGAGCTTCAATTCTTAATACTACAAAAGCTCCCTTATTATTAGGTCAGACTGCACTCGAAAGATTAGGTAAATATTCTTTTGATTATTATAATAATGAACTCTCTATTACTGGAAATAAAAATATTGATCTTACTAATTACAAACCAAAAAAGGGGTTTGTTTATATAAACAAGACCTTATCTGATGATGGAAAAATTGGAAAGTGGATAGCGGAAGAACAAATTGAAGTTTATGATAATATTGAAAGCTCGAATGTTATATCATATTTAAAAACAGATGAGAAGTTTTATGCAATCGAATCCAAATTCATTTTTTACAAAATGGCTTCTATTAAAATTAATAATGTACTTCCTAATCTTTTTGATGATTGTGAGGAACCTCCTTTTGTGAAAGGAGATTTAGTTTATATGTTAAACTACGAAGGAGAGGATTATTACCGAGTCTTATATAATAATAAGGTAATATATGCCGCATTTTATTATAATTATGACGGATCAAAAAAGATTAGAACAGGACGTTATGATGCCTGCAATAGAATTACAGGAGTCGTTACTAACAATATTGAGGAATCAGACTATTGGGTTAAAATAAAAAAATTGAATGGTGAGGTGGGTTGGATAAAAAATCCAAATTGTTATACTGTACGTGGAAGAAGACCAGGTTGTTATAATTCGAGTTCACCAGCGTGGTAAAATAGTTTGGGCTTTAATATTTTGTAACAAAAGAAAGAAAATAATTGAAACTAATAAAGTATTTGATATCATAAAAATTGTTTAAAAATTAAAGTACGTTGTACAACAATGTATATAAATAATAGCGGTCTAAGTGATAAAACGAAAGTATAAACATAAAATAAAGGTCAGTGCAAAACTGAAAAGTCAGTGCGTAGAAATCCGCTACTACTCATATACAAGTCCGTTGTAGGTAATTTTGATAAAAATATGGTCTATTCAATAACTTAACGCAACAAATCTAAATTTATAGATTTGTAAATATGAGTTTAAAACACAGACGACTTTCACTTAAAGAAAGAATCAAAATTGAGACACTTTTAAACGAGAATAAATCCAAAGCTTATATCGCTAAAACTTTAAACAGATCTCGTTCAACTATATCTCGTGAAATCAATAAATGGATTCAAGATCCTA
>NZ_JAAZUI010000072.1 GCF_012524075.1 Lutibacter sp. B1 | reverse complement strand
TTAACCCAAGTTGCAGCCAATAAGTTAAAATACTGTTAAATTGAGTCAAAGAAAATCCATAAAAACGCGGACTTCATGCTATTAATCTTGAATATTCCAATAAAATAAGGGGTTGCGTTTTGGAATTCGATTTGTAGTACACAGGGGGGTGTTGCCAGTTTTGAAGCTGTTTCGGTACTTTGCGATATGTATTTCAAAGCAACATTTCGCAACCATCCAGAGTTAGGATCTATTTGTCCTTACTATCGATTGGTGGAAAGTTATCGCAACATTGAGGACAGAATTTGTCATAAAACGATTCTCAATATAGGGTTTGTTCCAGAACTAAAACCCGAGCAGTTGAATGTCATTCAAAAAAAACTAACCCAATTAGCCAGTGGAAATGGCGATTTGTTTTTAGAAGAAGATGCTATTTTAGATCCTTATGTTGCTCGTTTTTGGAATCAAATTTTGGCCAATAAAACTATTGATGTCGAGGCAAAACCCAAGGCTACTACCGTCAAAACTTGGGTTGATTTAGAAAGCATCAAACACACGCAAGTTCGGGAAGTTGGTGCAGAATATATTGGCTATCAAACGCTTAATAAATTGCATTTGAATAATTTTCTGGATACTTTAGGATGGGATGAAGAGAAAATACAACTCACTTATACACAAATTATTAGCCGAGCAGTGTATCCTTTTTCGGAATATAAAACCACTCGTTGGATACAAGAAAATTCAGCTGTTTGTGAACTCAGTGGTTATCCACTGGAAAAAATAACCAAAGACAAACTCTATAAAAACGCTTTGGATTTGTATGAAATAAAAGATGAATTAGAGCAACATTTTTCAAAAAAAACCAACGAACTATTTGATATTCAAGACAAAATAATACTTTTTGATTTAACAAACACCTATTTTGAAGGTCGAAAAGACAAAAGCGAAATCGCAAAATTTGGTAGAAGTAAGGAGAAGAGAAGTGATGCCAAATTGATTGTTTTGGCAATGGTGGTCAACCCAGAAGGGTTTCCAAAATACACTCAAATCTTGGAAGGCAACACCGCCGATAGCGCTTCGCTACCCAATATGATTGATAAATTACGATTGAAAACGGCAAATCTTACTGCCAAAGCTTTGGTGGTTTTGGATGCGGGCATTGCCACGGATGAAAATCTAAAATTAATTCAAGCAAAAGGCTATGATTTTGTGTGTGTCAGTCGCTCGAAAATCAAGGATTATCGTATCAAGGATGGAGAAGTTTTGCATCGTATAAAAACACAAAACAAAGAGGAGATTAGTCTTCAAAGGGTTCATTCAGCAGCGCAAACCGACTATGTTTTGCGAGTAAAAAGCCCTGGCAAAAAGCTCAAAGAAGATGCTATGAAGAAGCAATTTGAGGAAAGATTTGAAGAAGAAATCGAAAAAATAAAAAGCAGTTTAACCAAGAAAAAAGGAGTAAAAAAATACGATAAAGTCAATCAACGCATTGGGAGAGCTATTCAAAAGTATCCGTCCGTGAGCAAGTATTATCAAATTACAGCAATTGGAAATTCTGGAGAAAATGCCACCAATTTGATTTATCAAAAAAAAGAAATCCAAGATAAAGAAGCACAAGAAAATGCGGGAACTTATTTTATCAGAACCAGTCTTGGGGCAAGCGATGAACAAACAGTTTGGAAAATTTACAACACTATTAGAGAAATAGAAAGTACGTTTCGATGCCTGAAAACCGATATCGATTTACGTCCAATATACCACAAAACCGATAACGCTTCGATGGCTCATTTGCATCTTGCTATTTTAGCCTATTGGTTGGTCAATACAGTTCGACATCAACTAAAAAGCCAAAAAATTAATTGTGAATGGCGTGAAATAGTAAGAATTGCAAACACTCAGAAAGTGGTATATAGCACCGCCAAAAATAAAACGGACGAGATGATAGAAATCAAAAAATGTAGTGAACCTTCGAACAAATTGAAAGAAATATACACCTCCCTAAAAATAAAAAAACAGCCTTTTACAAAAAAATCCGTAGTACACAAACTGGAAATTAAAAATTACCAATATGCTCTAAACAAAGGGAGTTCGGCATGACAGCTGCAACTTGGGTTAA
>NZ_JAAZUI010000071.1 GCF_012524075.1 Lutibacter sp. B1 | reverse complement strand
GAGGAAATTTTATTAATTGTATTTCTGAACTTTTTGAAAATTTCTTTTCAAGTATTTCTTGAATTTCTGGAGAAAATCCACCATTTGCATTTAAATCATAGGGAATCAAAATCAGAATCGTTGGTTTTTCGGTTTTCTCTAGTTTTGTGCTTTGGGAAAATCCAACAAAAAAGAATAATCCAAATATTGTTAAAATCGGTATTATTTTCTTTCTACAATTTTTCATCGTAATATTAGCCAACGGTCTTGTATATGAAAAGTAGCGGATTTTATTCACTAACTTTTCGGCTTATAACTGACCTTTAATTTAGTCATTTTGTTTCGATTAAGCGATTAAACAGCTATTTTTTATATACGTTGTTGTGCAAAGTTCTAATTTTTTCAATCACTTTGTCTGGTGATAATTCTTGCTCAAAATATTTTCGCGAATTTTCTTTAAGAATGCTTCTTAATTTTTTATCCGTAATTAAAGTTTCTATTTTCTCTTCAATATCTTCTTGAGTTCCGTTTGTAAGTATTATGTGCTTTTTATCAACTAATTCGGAAGGAAGTTGTCTTGATAAATCAGTCGATATTATCGCTTTTCCAAAACATAAAAATTCAGCCAATTTCCAACCGTGACAATCCAGAACTGCTGGCGTATTAAATGCAATAATGGATTTTTTCGTCTTTCTCATAAAAGATTCCATTGTTTCTCGAGATTTCATTGTTAAATCCTCAAAGCCTTTAATGTCGTTTTTTGTTCTTGGTGCGAATCCCCCCTCAAAATTGATTCTTTTTGTTAAACAAGCTTTAATGAAATTAGCTCTATATTTATTTGTTTTAATTTCTTTCTTCCATAATGAACCAGCAAAAAAAATATAATTATCTTGTTCATAATTTGGGTAATAATCATTTATTTTTGGTCTATATAATTGAGCTTTGTAGTTAGAAAAAAATCGCTTTATATTATCTATTCTCTTCCGAGATTTTATAAAATTAAGAATTGCTAAAAAGAGAGTTTTTGATGGCGAGTATATTTTAATTCCAAAACTAGGTCCAATACTTACCAATTTGGTGGTATTATATTGTATATTTTCATCTATATTGATTTTACAATAGAAATCTGACCAAGTTAATGCTTTAGAATCTATCAGAGATGAATCTGCATAATCAATTATTATTCTTCGATTAATTAAATTATCTTTAATTATAAATGCAAAGAAATGATTGTTGAATTTAAAGTCAGAAAAAGGTTTGTTTTTAAAGTATAAGTTCTTACTTCCAAAAATTTGTTCAAGTCCTTTAATGTAAAAAGATGAATAATGAATATCACAACCTGAATCAATATATATTTTCATTCTGTAAATTTCTGTTCTTGTTAATTTTGCACAACGTTGGTGTGTATGATTAGTTGCGGAAAAGGACGCAGTCATTTTCCGCTATAAACCAAAGATAATTAATAAGAATGAAATTCCGTTAGGAATTTCAGCCGCAATTAATTATACACGTTGTTAGCGGTAGTTATTATTTCCAAGTTTTAATCTTAGTTTTAAATTTTTTTAAATTAAATGAACTCATCATTTTCTCAAGCTCAACATTATTAATTTCACCTCCATTTTTTTCATGAATTAGAATATCATCATTCTCTCTTTTAATTATGTATAAAGAGTCTTTTTTTTCATCACAATGTTTGCTGAAAAAGTCAATTTCATAAATTATTCTGTTTAAATTTTCTTTATCGTCAAAAAAATATTTACGATTTGTTTTTCCGCATTCTGGATTTGAAATATATTCAATTCCAATTAGTTTATTTTTTTTCAAATATGCGTAAGCTGGATGTAAAAAATCTCCGTCAAACAATTTTTTGTCATACCCAAAAACGTGATATTTGAATTCTAAATTATATCTATGATCGTAAATTATTACAGCTAAAATAAAAGTTGTAAAAATCAAAAAAATCGACTTGAAGCGTTTTTTCATTTTTTAATTACCGCTAACGGTTTAGGCTATGTTGTCGTTGTGGAAAAATTGGCAAGATTTTTCCGCCATAGCAATTAGTTTAGTAAATATACGAGGATTTTCTGAAAAAGAAAATCCACCACAATGCAATATAGCCATTGTT
>NZ_JAAZUI010000070.1 GCF_012524075.1 Lutibacter sp. B1 | reverse complement strand
ATGACAATTGGAGACATTTTATGGTGGCGGCTGACAGACTCCGTATTTAAAAAATTGTATATTTACAGATGTACAAAATACTAAACACAACAACCCATATACGCCATTAAAACGGCGCATATAGAAATCGTTACCCAACATTTTGACCCCAGATTGCGGTAACGGAAACCTACTTAAAATGAAAACCAAAGAAAAAGACCTTTTCCAGAAAGCAACCCAATTGGTTGAAATCGGAATTCCAATCTGGACGGAACATTGGAAGGACAGAACCTTTGAATATGTAGATAGCAATGTCCTGTACCAAAAGGAAAACAAAAAAATCCTGCGGGAATCCCTAAAGATCATCCGAAAAAAACAGCGGACAAAAAGCCGAATCGTCCGAATGATAACGACCTTGCGGCTAAAGGAACTCTCTCAGCGGACTTCAAAACTCGTCTGGGAAAACAAAAGGAAAAACCTGGAACTGCCTAAAGACGTCGGACTGATTTTATGGGCGACCGATTTTTTAAACAAATACGCTCTCTCAAACCAGAAAAAGTACCTGACCGAATCTTTGGAGCTTGCCTCAATGGCAATTGCCGAAAACGGAATCTTGGTCAAAAAAACGGACTGAGGACAAAACCTCCGGAAAAAACAAAAAACGTTGGGTAACATCGGCTATAGTTCATTGCTGCGGAATTTCATAACTGAAATTCCACGCAAATTTGCTATCTTTGGTTCTTAAGCGGAAAATCCTCGCGGATTTTCACGCAACCAAACCATAGCCAGAACCGTTACCTGCAAGTTGAAAAAACAAAACGCACATATACTAATTTTGATACTGACTATAAATGTTATTTGTAGTTGCAAATCGTATAAAGGAACTCTGAATTCAAACGAGACAATTGAAATTTCAAGTTGGAGTAGATGCGGAGATAAAGGAGGTAGATTTCACTTATTAAAAATTAAACAGGATTCTACAATTATGATTTCTGGAACTCGAAGCTCATCTGACACTCTGAAAAATAAAACGGAATTAGCAAAGTGGAAAAAAATGACTGAATTATTAAATGTTGAGGATTTTTTAAAATTTGACTCTGGACAAATTGGAAATCTACAATCTGACGGTTGTATTTCTGGAATGTCAATTAAGACAAAAGATAGTGTGTATAATAAAGCTGGAGTGATTTTTAACAAACCAATTGAAGATTCTAAAACGATAAATGATTTGATAATAAAAACCAGCAGGTAACAACGGCTATAGTTCATTGCTTCTGACTTTCCTCTCGGAAAGTCCTCGCAAATTTGCTATCTTCGGTTTACGGCGGAAAATCCTAGCGGATTTTCACGCAACGAAACCATAGCCAAACACGTTAACCCGTAATAATTCTAAAAAAGGGCTGCCACTAATACGGTTAACTCATTGCGAATAAAAACTCATTACAATGTTCTTTTAAGTCTTTTTCCATTTCAGTTCCTTCTTCATCAACTGTAACGCTTACGGCAAAATAACCACCTTCGTCAACTGCCAAATATTTAATTTTACAACCTTTCGCTAATTTAAATATTTTATTCATTATTGGAGTTGGTATATTCCAAGCAGTTTGAAAATCGAATGATAAAGTATTTTCATTATCTTCATTTAATTTAAAAGAATAAGAACCCCATTTAGTATTCCAATTTTCTATATTCCAATCGTACCAATTAGGTCTCCCTTTTTTAATACACATTTGCTTTTCTTTTTCACCTAAATCACCTAAAAATATATTTTCAGGTTGTGGTATAATTTTATTAAAATCTAATTCACTTTTTTCATTAAATATTTGTTTTTTAAGGTTGGTAAGTACATTTTCGTCATTCCAGTTGTCAATTCTCAATTTTTGATAAATATGGTTAGGCATAATTTTATATTTTTTAATTAATATTCTATTTATTTGGCTTTCTATCGGCAGCCACAGCCCTTTTTTACAATTACTTCGGGTAACTACTCATAAAAAATATTAAAACAATTTTTTATCAGTGTTGCGTTGGCATACATTACTGAAAAAAAACTATAAAAAGATATAAAATTGGACAAAACATTAAAAACCTTACACTTAAGACTTGATAGTACTTCAAAGTCTTTAACAAAAAATGCAATATCACAATTAAT
>NZ_JAAZUI010000006.1 GCF_012524075.1 Lutibacter sp. B1 | reverse complement strand
GCTCGCCTTCAAGCATCTTTTCAATACCACGTTTCTGAATCTGTTTTAGAAAATCATTGAGCTCTTCGCCCGATGTAAACTGCTTCAGAAAATCATTACTTAATAAATCTTCTTTCTTCATGACTGTGTAAAAGTTTAAAATTAAACAAAAAAATATCGGGGGTTGCAACCCCCGATATTTTTATTTACACAGTTTATGAGATAGTGCTAAAAAAAGCCTGCTATTTAGCAGGCTTTTTTTTATTCATATTTTAAATACGTGGCTATATCAATTTTAACTTCACTCCATGTTTTTGAAATTCCATCATCTCCGGTATGTAAATCTTTACACACAGCATTTAAAGCTTCTAAAGCTGCTTGTGCTTTCCAATTATCTAAGTCCATAATGGCTTCAATAGTAACCATTTGATCACTTATTACATAGGTAATAGGGAGTACTTGTGAAATTCCGTTCAAAGTTAAATCAACAGTGCCTGAAGTTTCATTGTTCATATGTATTGTACCAGTAATATTCGATGTGTTTTCCATACTGCCAAAAAAGAATTCTTTTAATTTACGATCTCTAATTGTATCTTTAGTGTATAAACTATTTACAGGAATACTAAATTTTAAATCATTTAGAGCTTCTAAAGCAGTTGAGGCTTTTTTAGGATTATCAATGGTTAGTTTTGTAAAAACTCCTTTAACTGGTACCTTGCTGGTTGTTTTATATGCTGTCCAATTAATAGATGTTGTTTTAGTTTCAACAACATAACTTTTTTCAGTTTCAACAGGCGCTTTTTTTTCATTCTTTTTGCAAGAATGAAATGTAACTACTGTTAAAAGTAGAATACTAAAGAAATAGATTTTTTTCATAATATTAGTAGTTATTTTAAATGTTTATTTACAAGGTTTATATATTCTTGTTTTGCTTCATCTTCAGTTAAATGACTAAGTTGAATCCATGCATTTAATTTAAACGCATTTCGAAGTTCTTCATCTCCACTGGGTTCACTATAGTTATTTCCTCTGGTTGCTTGTTTGTAATATGCATAAATTTTCAGCATAACATCTGGAGGAAGTTTTCTGTCTGTTTTAGATGAAATTTCATAAGCTTTTTGAAATTTTATATCTAATTGTTCATCCATAACAACAAAATTATTAAATTTTAAAGAGTGGCTATAATTTGTTCACCACCTTTTACTTTATCGTTTAGATTAACATTTATTTTCGCATTTAAAGGTAATAGTATATCAACTCTAGATCCAAATTTAATAAAACCACAATCTGAACCTTGAACAACCTGCATATTTGGTTTGGCATAATTTACAATACGTTTTGCAAGCGCACCAGCAATTTGCCTGTATAAAACTTTTCCTATCACGCTATTTTCAACAACAACTGTTGTACGCTCATTATCTTCTGATGCTTTTGGATGCCAAGCTACTAAATATTTCCCCGGATGATATTTACTGTAATTTACAGTACCACCAACAGGATATCTTGTTACATGTACATTAAGAGGTGACATAAAGATAGAAATTTGAAGGCGTTTGTCATTAAAATATTCTTTTTCAAATACTTCTTCAATTACAACAACTTTACCATCAACAGGGGCAATAATGCTATGATCGTTTAAAAACGTATTCCTTTTTGGGTTTCTAAAAAATTGTATAATAAAAATAAAAAAACCAAGTAAAAGTATAGCTAATAATTTATTTAACCATTCTACAGCAACAAAATTCTCAACTAAAATTATTCCAATACCTACTATAAAAGTGGCAATTAAAATTATTTTATATCCTTCTTTATGAAACATAATTATTTAACTAAATGTAAGTATATAAATATAAAAGGAGCAGCAAAAATTACACTGTCAAATCTATCTAAAAACCCACCATGACCGGGTATAAAATTACTACTGTCTTTTACGCCTGCTTGTCTTTTAAACATTGATTCTATTAAATCTCCCAACACTCCAAAGATACTAACTATTCCTGCAATTACAACCCATTGTATACTTGATAATGTATTAAATTGACTTGGTAAAATTAAACTTGCAATAAACGTAAACACCATACCGCCTATAAAGCCTTCTACAGTTTTATTTGGAGAAATACGTTTTAGAAGTTTGTGTTTTCCTAAACTTTTCCCTACTAAAAATGCAAAAGTATCATTTGTCCATATTAAAATGAAAACTCCTAAAATAGTAGTATTAGCATAATTGAATGTTACATTTAAAAATGGAATTTGAACAATTAATGTAAATGGAACTACTATATAAATAATTGATAAAAATATTTTACCAAGATGACTTACCACTTCTTCTTTTTTAGCAAACAATATAGAAGCAAATGTTATAAAAACAGTTAAGAATAAAGCTACTCCAAAATATTCAAATATTGTTCTAGAGTGCTCATTTTCAGCTGTCATTACATTTCCAAAAATAAAAATAAGTGTGCCAATTAAATAAGGAAAAATACTTTTTAACTGTATAATTCTTTTAAATTCAAATAAACATAACATCATTAAAATAAAAAACAGACTAATAAATGTTGTTTTACTATATAAAATTGAAAATATTAAAACACTTACAAAAATGAATCCGGATAGTGCACGCCTTAAAAGTTTTTTCATTGATTATAAATCTTCAAACAATAACAAATATAAGTTTTTTGTATTGGTATTACCATAACTCATAAAGTCTATATTTTTAATGTTTGTGTTGTAATTTTTTATTGCACTAATATTGCTTGGGATATTTCCTTTATAGCGAGTTTTAATTCCTGTTAAACTCTCTCCTTTAGTATTTACTATTTGACTTGTTGTGGCATAAACTATAAAATCTTCAGCTAATTCAGAAATTTTAAATTCTTTTAGTTGGTTTGAAGAGAATAAAATACTACCATTTTCGGCTATTAAATGTTCACAGCCAACAAAAATAGGATATGTATTAGTATAGTTTTTGGTTGTTTTAATATTAATAGTTTTTATAAGTTTAAGCAAATCTGTATCATTACAAACTATATTTTCCCATGAATTTTCTTCAATTATATTCGATAAATTCAATGTAATTTCTTCCAAAGATGTACAGTACAAAAATTTACCATTATTTTTTAAGAAATTTTGAACAAATATCTGGTCAATAGGTAAATTTTGTGACTCTAAAGACGGTTCTTTAGTTTCTTTCGGTTTAGGTGTATTAAAAAATTTTTTTAAAAAACTCATTTTTTATTTTGAATGAATTCAAAATTATAAAAAAGAAATCAATTTACTCTTGTGTTTCTAATGAATTATCAATATTAGTATCTTCATCAACAATTTCATCAGCTGTAATTTCTTCTTTATTAAATGGTCTTTTACCAAAAATAACTTCTAAGTCTTTTTTGAAAATAACTTCTTTTTCGAGTAATAATTCGGCTAAAGTAGTTAGTTTATCTTTATGTTCCTTTAAAATTTGAATTGCTCTTTGGTATTGAGTCTCAATTATTTCTGAAATTTCTTTATCAATTATAAGGGCAGTTTCTTCACTGTAAGGTTTAGTGAAATTATAGTCAGCTTGCCCTGTTGAATCGTAATAAGTTATATTTCCAATTTTATCATTTAGACCATAAATAGTAACCATAGCTCTTGCCTGTCTGGTTACTTTTTCAAGATCATTTAAAGCACCGGTAGAAATATTATTAAAAATTAATTTTTCTGCAGCTCTACCAGCCAGTGTTGCACACATTTCATCTAACATTTGGTCAGTATGCACAATTTGACGTTCTTCCGGTAAATACCAAGCAGCCCCTAACGATTGTCCTCTCGGTACTATAGTAACTTTTACAAGTGGAGCAGCGTGTTCTAACATCCAACTAGCTGTTGCATGACCAGCTTCGTGGAAAGCAATAGTTTTCTTTTCTTTTGGTGCAATAATTTTATTTTTCTTTTCAAGTCCTCCTACAATTCTATCTACAGCATCTAAAAAGTCTTGATGATGTACAGCTTTTTTACCATTTCTTGCAGCAATTAAAGCAGCTTCATTACATAAATTAGCAATATCGGCTCCTGAGAAACCTGGAGTTTGTTGCGATAGAAAATCTAAATCAACATCTTTAGCTAATTTTATAGGTTTTATATGAACTTTAAAAATTTCAGCGCGTTCTTTTAAATCAGGTAAGTCCACATAAATTTGACGGTCAAAACGTCCTGCACGTAATAAGGCTTTGTCCAATACATCGGCACGGTTAGTTGCGGCAAGTACAATTACATTAGTATCAGTACCAAAACCATCCATTTCGGTTAACAATTGGTTCAAGGTGTTTTCTCGTTCGTCATTACCACCTGTAATATTATTTTTTCCACGAGATCTACCAACGGCATCAATTTCATCAATAAAAATAATTGAAGGCGCTTTTTGTTGAGCTTGTTTAAATAAATCTCTAACACGCGATGCACCAACACCTACAAACATTTCAACAAAATCTGAACCTGAAAGTGAGAAAAAAGGAACATTAGCTTCACCTGCAACGGCTTTAGCTAATAATGTTTTACCTGTACCCGGAGGACCGACTAATAAAGCACCTTTTGGAATTTTACCTCCAAGGGTTGTGTATTTATCCGGGCTTTTTAAGAAATCTACAATTTCTTGAACTTCTTCTTTTGCACCTTCTAATCCTGCTACATCTTTAAAACTTGTTTTAACTTTTTGATCTTGATCAAATAATTTAGCTTTGGATTTTCCAATATTAAATATTTGTCCGCCACCTCCTGCACCGCCACCAGACATTCTTTTCATAAAATAAATCCACAAACCAATTAAAAATATAAATGGTAAGTAAATAAATATTTGCTCTAAAAAGTTTGTTTTTTCTATATTGGTGGTATCAAAGTCTAAACTGTACGATTCTTTGTCGGCTTTTAACTCTTTTTCAAAGTTTTGTAAATCTCCAAAATCATAAAAATACATTGGAGTATTGCCTGTGTATAAGGAACTCTTATTTTTTTTATGCTTTTCTTTTTCTAAAGCTTCATTTTTAATATATATATTGGCAATATCTCTATTAACAATAACAATTTTTTCAATATCATTATCCTTTAGAATTGTTTTGAATTCATTTTGACTCAAATTTTTAGTTGATAAACTACCACTGCTAAAGAATTGATATCCAATAATTAAAGCAAAAATGATTCCATATACCCAATAAAAGTTAAATTTTGGGGGCTTAATATTTTTATTACTTGATGTTTTATTATTTTGACTCATTTATTTTTTTCGATAAATTGATAAATTTTTTAATTTGCCGTTGCTATTGTTGTGATTTTGGCGTCTCCCCATAAACTTTCAATGTCGTAAAATTCTCTAACATGTTTTTGGAATACATGCACTACAACATTTACATAGTCTAATAAAACCCATTCACCATTATTTTCACCTTCAACATGCCACGGTTTTTCTTTCGTTAATTTGCTTACTTGTTTTTGCACAATACCTGAAATGGCATTAACGTGTGTATTTGAAGTACCTGAACTGATTACAAAATAATCACAGACCGTATTCTCAATTTCTCTCAAATCTAAAATTTGAACATCTACACCTTTAACCTCATCTATAGCTTTTAAAATTGCTGCTATCAAGTCGTCTGCGCTTACATTTCTTTTTGTCATTAATTTTTTTTTAATTTGTTACAAAGTTATTATTTTTTTATAATAAATTATGTTTTAAGTAACTTTGTTAAAATTACTAATTTATATATGAATATAATCAAACTTGATGCCATTGATTCTACCAATTCTTACATAAAGAAACTTGCAACTAAAAATAATATTGAAAGCTATACTATTGTAACAGCAAATCATCAAACAGCCGGCAGAGGTCAAATGGGTACTGTTTGGGTGTCCGATAAGGGTAAAAACCTTACATTTAGTGTGTTGATTAAGTTTAGTGACTTTAAAATTAAACATCAATTTTATTTAAGTATGGCTATTTCTTTGGCTATTTTAAAGGTTTTACAATTTTATGTTAAAACTTCGTTATATATAAAATGGCCAAACGACATTTTGGCAGGAAAAGACAAAATTGCTGGCATTTTAATTGAAAATATTCTTAGTGGTACTTCAATCAAACAATCAGTAATAGGAATTGGATTAAATGTAAATCAAAAAAAATTTCCTAAAAGTGCAGGGGAAGTTATTTCATTAAAAAAATTAACTGGAAATACTATTGATTTAGATATTTTATTAAAAAAAATTATTGATGAAATTAAGAATTTCGTAGTTTATATTGAACAAAATGAGTTTGATAAACTAAAAGAGATGTATTTAACGTATCTATATAAATATAATGTGCCGGCAATGTTTGAAAACAATAAAGGAATTCTTTTTTTAGGAAAAATAGTTGATATTTTTGAAGATGGTAAACTTGTTGTTGAACTAGAAGATGAAAAAACTCGCAAATTTAATTTGAAGGAAATTAAATTTGCGAATAAATAATAAGTGAGTGTATTATAACTTTTCAGCGTTTTCTGAAAGTGTATTAATAAACTTTTGTAAAGGACTTTTAACCATCATTGCCATCATTGGGTTAAAATCGCCATTAAATAAAAGTTGAGTTTCACAAGTACTATCAGTAACTTCATTGATATTAGTTGTTAATGTAAAGTTTAATTTACTGCTTGCCGCACCAAATACAATTTTACTGAACTCTTGTTTTTCTTTTACTACCAATCTAATTTCAGGCATACCTTTTAAGCTGAACAAAAAAGAGTCACCATCAACTTCAAATTTATCGGTATTTTCAGGCATTAACTGTTCAAAATTATTGAGATCAGTTAAAAATTCAAAAAATTCTTTTTGAGATTTATTAATTACAGATTTTTTACTTTCTAAATTCATATTATTGTTATAATTGTTTCCATTTATCCGGATTTTCTCTCCAGTTTTGTAGAATTGTTAATTCTTTTTCAGAAATATAATTACTATCAAGTGATTGTTCTAACAAATGATCATAATCACTTAATGTAGTTAATTTAATATTGGCATTTTCAAAGTTTTCTTGTGCGTTTTTAAATCCATAAGAAAAAATTGCTACCATCCCTTTTACATCTGCACCTTCTTCTTTTAAAGCTTTAACAGCATTTAAGCTGCTTTTTCCTGTGCTGATTAGATCTTCTATAACTACTACATTTTTATTTTTTTCCAGCAAGCCTTCAATTTGATTTTTTCTGCCATGGCTTTTTGGTTCTGGTCTTACATATATAAAGGGTAAGTTCAAATGTTGTGCCACTAATACACCTAAAGCAATGGCACCTGTAGCTACACCGGCTATAATATCGGGTTTGCCATATTCTTTTTCAATAATGTCAGCTATGTTTTCTCTCAAATAATTTCTTATTTTTGGAAATGAAAGCGTAATTCTATTGTCACAATAAATAGGAGATTTCCAACCAGAAGCCCATGTAAAAGGATTGTTCGGTTGAAGTTTTATGGCTTTAATTTGTAATAGTAGTTCAGCAGTTTTTTTTGCTGTATCTTTGTTCATAATCATAATGCAAATGTATAAAGTTTTTGTGAATGACTGTCCAATAATTTTGACAGAAAATAAGAATATTTTAACAAATTTTGATGTTGTTAATTTTGAAAGTGCTAAAATTTTAGAAATAGTTGATGACCTTTTTAATAATAGTTTAGAAGGAATTTATTTGCTATGCGCTGATGTAGAAAAATGTTGGCAAAAATTTCAATCATATTTTAAAATTCATAAAGCTGCTGGAGGTAAAGTGATAAATTCTGATAATGAAGTGCTTTTTATTTATAGATTTAATAGATGGGATTTACCTAAAGGGAAATTAAAAAAAGGAGAGTCAATAACTGATTGCGCTGTTAGAGAAGTAGAAGAAGAATGTGGAGTCTCTAACCTTAAAATTGAAGAAGAGCTGCCTACAACATATCATATCTTTAAATACAAAAAGAAACTTGTTTTAAAAATAACCTATTGGTTTTTAATGGAAACCAGTTACAATGGTAATTTGATACCACAGTTGGAAGAAGATATTAAAAAGGTTGTTTTTAAAGATAAAAAGGAAATTAAAGAAGCATTAGCCAATACTTATGAAAACATAAAGTTGTTGTTTTAATAATAATATTACCAAAAATTCATTATAAATAAAAATCTTATCTTTGCCGCTTTTTATAAATAACTACCAATGACTGAATTTATTAGAAAGCGAGTATCCAATGTTAGAAACGATATTTTTTCAGGAGTAACAGTTGCTTTGGCACTTGTTCCTGAAGCTGTTGCATTTGCTTTTGTGGCAGGAGTTGATCCTTTGGTTGGACTGTATGCAGCATTTATGGTTGGGTTAATTACTTCTATTTTTGGAGGAAGACCGGGAATGATTTCGGGCGCAACAGGTGCTTTGGCAGTAGTTATGGTTACACTAGTAGCACAAGGTAACGCAATGGGTAATCCAGGAGAAAATTTAGGATTGTATTACTTGTTTGCAACTGTTATTTTAATGGGTTTTATACAAGTTTTGGCAGGAGTTTTAAAACTTGGAAAATTTGTTCGTTTAATTCCACACCCGGTAATGATGGGTTTTGTAAACGGTTTGGCTATTGTTATTTTTCTTTCTCAATTAGGAATGTTTAAAAGAACAGTAAACGGTGAAAAAGTTTGGTTACAAGGCAATCAGCTATATTTAATGATTGGTTTGGTGGCTTTAACTATGTTAATTATGTGGGGCTTACCAAAAATAAAAGCACTTTCAAAATTACCGGAAGCTTTAATTGCAATTTTAGTAGTAAGTACTATAGCAATTTTAGCAAAATTTGATGTTGCAACTGTTGGTTCATTCATTAGAGATGGTGGCGGTAGTGGTTTACAAGGAGGTTTACCAACCTTACAATTAGAAACATTTTCAAAAGTTCCATTTACAGTAGAAACTATTAAATTGATATTTCCGTATGCTTTAATATTAGCTGCTATTGGTTTGATAGAATCGTTAATGACTTTAAATTTAATTGATGATTTAACTGAAACTCGTGGTAATGGAAACAGGGAATGTATTGCGCAAGGTAGTGCCAATATTGTAACAGGTTTATTTGGAGGAATGGGAGGTTGCGCTATGATTGGGCAATCTATCATCAACATAAATGGTGGAGGCAGAGGAAGATTATCGGGTATTGTAGCAGTAGTTTTATTATTGTTATTTATACTTTTTGGTTCATCATATATTGAACAAATTCCAATTGGAGCATTGGTTGGTGTTATGTTTATGGTAGTTATAGGAACATTTGCTTGGAGCAGTTTCAGAATAATGAATAAAATTCCAAGAGCCGATTTATTTGTATTGATATTAGTATCAGCACTAACCGTTATTTTTGATTTAGCTATTGCAGTAACTGCAGGTGTTATTGTTAGTGCGTTGGTGTTTTCTTGGGAAAACGCAAAACGTATTAGAGCACGTAAACGTATGAAAGATGATGGAACAAAAATTTATGAAATTTGGGGACCTTTATTTTTTGGTTCAATAAGTGCTTTTAATGAAAAGTTTGATGTGAAAAATGATCCAGATAAAGTTGAAATTGATTTTGTAGAATCTCGTGTTAGTGATCATTCAGCATTGGAAGCAATATTTAATTTAGTTGAAAAATACGAAGCAGTCGGAAAAACAATTCATTTAAAACATTTAAGTGAAGAATGTAAAATTTTGCTTAATAAATCAAATCCAAAATTTAAAGAGGTTATTATTGAAGATATTGATGATCCTCGTTATCATTTAGCTGCAAATCCGGAAGAATTTACAAAAGGTCTTTTTGAAAAATAATTATGTTGTAGCTACAGTATTTTTTGAATTGTATATCAGGTATTAAAAAGAAATTATTGGTTAAATAGCATAAAAGATTCCTGTTTTCACAAGAATGACAAGTAAGTAGGCTAAAAAGTTATTGTTTTAATTTCAATTGTGTCATACCTGCGGAGGTAGGTGTCTAATTAAATTTAGCATTTTCTAAAAAAGAAATCCACTCTTTTTGAGTATTTAAATTATATAGAATAACGCTGTCATTCACTTCAATAATTGAAATATTGGCAGAACTTAATTTTTTAATTTGAAAATCCAGCCGAGCATTTTCATTTTTAACAGGAATAGTTTTTAAAGATTGACAAAATTCTGCACTTAGTTTTACAGGATGTCCTTTTTTAGTATTGAAAGAAGGGATAACAACTGTATTTTCAGTTTCAAGTATTTTGGTGAGTTCTATTGAATTTAAAATCGGGATATCTATATGATTTAATAGAATATTTGAAGCTTTATTTAATTGCTTTAAAACAGTTTGTAGTGTAGAAAAAGTTCCAAATTCCGGAGATGAATTTACACAAACTTTGATTTGTAAATTTTTATAATTGACAAAGTTAGTAACTGCTTTTTCCAGCCAAGGAATCGCTTTAAAATAATCTTCAAAATTAAAACCTAAACCTATATAAACTTTAGAAATTGTTGTTTTTGAAATTCGATGCAGTTGTTCTAAAATCCAAAAAGAATCATTGTATTTTAATAAACCTTTGGCAATGCCCATTCTTTCCGATTTTCCACCGGCTAAAAGCACAAAAACCGTATTATTTTTCATAATATACTTTCAAAAGTTCTGAGGCAATACTTATAGCTATTTCTTTAGGAGTATTTCCACCCAAATCTAACCCAATAGGGCAGTGCACAGGAGAAATTCCGGGTTTAAAATTTAACTCTTTTTTAAGCATATTGTTGAATTTATTCTTTTTGGTTTTACTTCCAATTAATCCAATATATTTAGTTTTAGAATGAAGTGCCAATGCGGTAATTTCATAATCCAATTTATGGTCGTGCGTCATAATTGCAATATAACAATTTGGTCCCCAGTGTATATACTGTTTGTATAAATCGAAATCAATATCGCTGTAAGTAATTGTTTTATCTACATCAAAAGTTGTTTGCCAGTTTTTTCGGGTATCAAGCAATGTAATATTAAAAGGAGTGTCTTTTAAAATGTTACACAGTTCAACACCAATATGTCCGGCGCCAAAAACGTATAATTCAGGAAATTGGTTCATAGGTTCAATAATTAATTCCACTTTCCCGCCACAACATTGTTCAAATTCAGGACCTAAAGTGTAAGAAAATTCTTTAATTTTATGTTCATTAATTGCAATAACAGCTTCATCAATTACTTTAAATTCCAATTTTCCGCCGCCAATGGTACCAAAAATCTCTTTTTGTTGGGTAACAATCATTTTAGAAGCTACTTTACAAGGTGCAGAGCCCAAAACTTTAGTAACAGTTACTAATGCAACCGATTCGTTTTTATTTTTGAAATTTAGAAGTAATTCAATCCAATTATTCATTTATAAAGATTTAATAGTTTGGATTTTTTTGTGGATTAAATTTAATCAAATTATTTTTATGAATTCGTAAACTTTCTATTTTACTCTTAGTCAAACACTTTATGCTGAATTTATTTCAGCATCCCATTATATTGACTCACTTCACTATTATTATGAGATACTGAAACAAGCTTGCCTGTCGGCAGGCAGGTTTTGGATGACGCAAAATTTATAATAATTAAAGTCAATTAAAATATTTTACCCTAAAAAACAACTAAACCAAACCATAATCAGAAAGCGGTAAATTATAATATCTTTTTCCGGTTGCTTTATAAATGGCATTGATAATTGCCGGAGCAATAACAGGAACGCCGGGTTCACCAACACCGGTTGGTCTTTCGGTACTTTCAACAATTTCTACATGTACATTTGGAGCTTCATGTATGCGAATCATTTTAAAATCGTTAAAATTACTTTGCTCTATAGCTCCTTCTTTAGCAGTAATTTTTCCATAATAAGCTAATGACATTCCAAATACAGCAGAACCTTCCATTTGAGCTTTTACAGTATCTTTATTTACAACCGTTCCGCAATCAATAGCTGTATAAACATTATGAACCTTTACCTTATTATTAATTACTGAAACTTCTACAACAGAGGCTACGTATGAATAAAAACTATAATGAACAGCCAAACCATAAGCGTGTCCTTCAGGTAATTCTTTTCCCCATTCAGCATTTTTGGCAGCAATTTTAAGTACATTTTTAAGGCGTGCTGTATTGTATTTTATAGGATCTTCGGTTTCTTCAATTCTATCTTCACCAATTAAATTCAATCGAAATTCCAACGGATCTTTATTTGCAGCAGCAGCCAATTCATCAGCAAAAACATTGATTGAATATCCGTGAGGAATATTGATTACAGAGCGTAACCATCCAATTCTAACATGCGCAGGCGCTTGGCCAACTTCAATTTTCATATTTTTAATGTCAAAAGGCACATTAGAAGCACTTGAGATTTCCCAACCGGCAGCATAATCAACACCCGGTTGAAATGTTGATGTTATTGATGGAAGCGCAAATCGATGTAGCCATCCGGTTACATTTCCGTTTTTATCAAGTGAAGCTTTCATGTATTGTGCACTTACAGTATGAAAATAATCGTGTTTTACATCATCCTCACGTGTCCAAACTACTTGTACAGGTGCATTTACTTCTTTCGAAATTATGGCAGCTTCAACAATGTAATCGGGTTTTGATTTTCTTCCAAAACCACCTCCCAATAAAGTCACGTTTATAGTGACATTATCGGTTGAGGTATTTAAATAACTAGCAACTTCCTCTCTTGATCTTTGTGGTGCTTGTGTTGGAGCCCAAACTTCACAAGTTTCGCCTTGTACCCAAGCAACTGCGTTGGGAACTTCCATTGGAGTATGGGCTAAATGAGGTAATTGATAAGTGCTTTCAATAATTTTATCGGCATTTTTAAAAGCTTTGGAAATACTACCAATATCTTTAGCAACTTTACCTTGTTTATGTACATTTTTGGTCATTGAATCCATAAATTCTGATGAGTTGTATGATTTATTATCACCAAAATCCCATGCTATTTTTAGAGCCTCTTTACCTTTAAAAGCCGCCCAAGTATTTGATGCAATTACAGCAACTCCACCAAGTGCACCAAAAGGTTTTGTTATTCTGGGAATTTCAATAACAGCTTCAACACCGGCAACTTTTAATGCTTCGGTTTTGTCAAAAGATTTTACAGTACCAAAAGTTACAGGGCAACGTTCAATTGCTACAAACTTCATGTTTGGTAAGCGCTTATCTAAACCAAAAACGGCACTTCCGTTCACATAATTTTCAGCATCAACACTTCTTAAATGTTTACCGATATATTTAAAATCTTTAGGTGATTTTAAGGCTACTTCAGTTGGCACTTCTAATGTTTTAGCTTTTTCAACCAAGTCACCAAAACCAATCTTTTTGCCACTTGTATGTACAATAAAATGATTTTCAGCCACACACTCGCTTTCAGGTACATTCCAAGTTTGTGCTGCGGCAGTGATTAGCATTGCTTTTACGGTAGCACCCATTTGCCGCATAGTTTCGTATAAATAGCGAATACTTCGAGAGCCATCGGTATTTTGATCTCCATATTTTTTATCGCCAACAGCTTGTTGAATTTTTACCATTTTCCAATCGGCTTCCATTTCATCAGCAATAACTGACGGTAATGAAGTTCTAACACCATTCCCCATTTCGGAACGTGATGCAACTAAAATTAAACTTCCGTCAGAATTTAATTGAACAAATAAATTTGGATTGAATTCTGTTAAATTTTTAATTTCTTCTTTTTCTTTATCAGAAAAAATAGAAGTATTACACGCTAAAATTAATCCGCCTGATGCTAAACCTATACTTTTAACAAAAGTTCGTCTGCTTAAATTTCTTATGGTACTCATGATACGCTTTTGTTTTTAAGTTCAACTGTATGGTATATCGCTTTTTTTATGCGTTGGTAAGTTCCACATCGACAAATATTGCCAATCATAGCTTCGTTAATTTCTTCTTCTGTCGGATTTTCATTTTTATCAAGCAAAGCTGCAGCAGCAATTAATTGTCCGGGTTGACAAAAACCGCATTGAGCAACATTTAATTCGACCCAAGATTGTTGCAGTAGTTGTAAATTTTCAGATTCACCTTCAATAGTAATTATTGATTTCCCTTCTGCAGCTGAAACAGGAATCATACACGATTGCACAGGAGAACCATCCATTAAAACTTTACACGAACCGCAAAGCCCAATTCCACATCCATATTTGGTTCCGGTAAGCCCTACAATATCACGTATTGCCCAAAGTAAAGGCATTTCAGGAGCAACATCAATTGTTTGTTTTTCTCCATTAACGTTAAGTGTAATCATAATATAAGTTGTTAGTTAGTAGTTATATTAGCCAACAATTTAGTTATTTTTTTTTAAATGTTATTTTATGATATTTCTAATTAACAGAATATTAACGATAATTGGATAGGCTTAGAAAGTAAATTTAATCAATAAAATTGTTTGTTTTTAGGACTTCACCTACTTTCATATTGTTCAAGTGGTTTGTGCCAATTCTGACTCGTATCAATCGTAAAGTTGGAAAACCTGCTGCTGCAGTCATTTTGCGTACTTGTCTAAATTTTCCTTCACGTAAAGTAATAGAAACCCAACTGGTAGGGCCATGACGTTCATCTCTAATTTTTTTACCTCTTTCGGGAAATTTAGGGATATGATTTAATTTAAAAGCTTTGCAAGGTTTGGTTATATATGTTGTTCCTCCAAATCCAATTTTTACACCATTTTTTAGTTGTTCAATGGCTTTTGGAGTAATGTCACCGTCTACTTGTGCAAAATATTCTTTTTCAACTTTACTGCTTCTAATAAATTCACTTGTTTTCCCATCAGTAGTTAGTAATAATAAACCTTCCGATTTTTCATCTAACCTGCCAATTGCCATTATATTTTCAGGAAAAGGATAAAGTTCACCAAGCAATTTTTTCTTGTGTTTACTTATATCATTATTAGCGAATTGACTTAAATAGCCATAAGGTTTAAAAATAAGAAAATGTTGATGTTGGTTGCTATGCTGTTCCATTTAAAATTGCGTAAACTAGTTCTTTTGTAAGTGTTTGTCCTGCTGCTTTTTTTCTGATATCGTTAAAGCTGAAAATAAAATCGCAACCATTTTTATATTCGCTACATCCATAAGCGGTTTTTCCTTTTAAAATGGTTCCTTTACCACATTTAGGACATAAAATTTTATCAGGAACTTTATTTGTCATTTCTGTTTGGTTACTGAGCGGAGTCGAAGTTCCTGCACTGAGCGGAGTCGAAGTTCCTGCACTGAGCGGAGTCGAAGTGTTCTCTTCCAATTTTAAGTTGAAATTTTCATCAAAACGAATTAAACCTTCAGCTTTACCTGTTTCTGTTTTAAAACCTTTTAAATTTACGGTACAGCCTTTTTGAAGTAGTCTAGTGTATTGATTATCAGATATTTTTTTATCAAGAAAACGGAAAGGTAGCCTAAAATCACAGCCATTTTTATAGTTACTACACCCATAAGCAGCATCACCTTTTAATATGATTCCTTGTTTACATTTTGGGCATTTTTTTGAAGTAATTCCTGTTATTTTTTTTGTTTTTTCTGAAGAAGAAAGAGTTTTTGGAGATTTTATTGCGGAAGAAATATTAGCTCTTTTAGTTTCAGATCTAACTTCATACACCAAATTTTCTACCATTTTTTTCATATTATGGATGAAATTTGCGGCATTAAAGGTTCCTTTTTCAATTTCCTTCAGTTGTTTTTCCCATAAACCTGTTAACTCGGCAGATTTTAACAATTCATTTTGAATAGTATCAATTAATTGGATACCAGTGTGTGTTGGTAAAATCTGTTTTTTGTTTCTAATTAAGTATTTGCGTTTAAACAATGTTTCAATAATGTTAGCACGAGTTGATGGACGTCCAATCCCGTTTTCTTTCATTAACTCACGCATTTCTTCATCATCAACTTGCTTTCCGGCAGTTTCCATTGCTCTTAAAAGCGTAGCTTCAGAGAAATGTTTAGGAGGTTTTGTTTCTTTTTCTATAAATGAAGGTTCATGCGGTCCTTTTTCACCTTTTATAAAAGTCGGTAGTATTCCTATTTCTTTTTTTTCTTTAGAATTTGAGCCTGCACTGAGCTGAGTCGAAGTACTTGTGGTGAGCGGAGTCGAAGTGTCAAAAACAACCCGCCACCCTTTTTTTAAAATTTCTTTTCCTGTAGTTTTAAAAGATACATCATCCGCTTTTCCAATTACTGTGGTATTTGAAACAGAACAATCATCATAAAAAACAGCAATAAAACGTTTGGTGATAATATCATACACCTGTTGCTGATTGTATTGCAAATTTATTTGAACTCCGGTTGGTATAATTGCGTGGTGATCTGTTACTTTTTTATCATTAAAAACTTTTGGAGATTTTTTAATTTTTTTAACCAATAAAGGTTGAATTAAAACACTATAATTTGTTAAGTTTTTTAAAATTCCCGGTACTTTTGGATAAATATCATTGGGTAAAAAAGTAGTGTCAACTCTTGGGTAAGTTACCACTTTTTGTTCGTATAATTTTTGAACAATCTTCAACGTTTCATCGGCAGAAAAACCAAATTTATTATTGCAATATACCTGCAAACCAGTTAAATCGAATAATTTTGGAGCGTATTCAGTTCCTTTCTTTTTAGTGATTGAAACAATTTCAAAATCACTTTCTTTAACTTTATTGGCAAATATTTCTCCTTCTTCTTTTTTTAAAAATCTTCCTTCTTCACAATTGAACAAGGTGTCTCTATACATTGTTTGTAACTCCCAATAAGGTTGTGGTTTAAAATTTTCAATTTCTTTAAACCGATTTACAACCATTGCTAAGGTTGGTGTTTGAACGCGACCAATGGAAAGTACTTGTTTGTAACCGCCGTGTTTTACAGTATATAATCTAGTGGCATTCATTCCCAACAACCAATCGCCAATAGCTCTTGAAAATCCGGCATAGTATAAATTATCGTAATTTTTAGAAGGTTTTAAGTTTTCAAATCCTTCTTTAATAGCTTCGGTAGTTAAGGATGAAATCCATAAACGTTGAACTTCTCCATTATAATTTGCTTGGTCAATTACCCAACGCTGAATTAATTCTCCTTCTTGTCCGGCATCACCACAATTTATAATAACGTCGGCTTTATCAAATAAACTTTTAACAATATTAAATTGCTTTTTTATTCCTGAATTAGAAACAACTTTGGTTTTAAATTTTTCAGGAAGCATTGGTAAATTGTTTAAATCCCAACTTTTCCAATGCGGTTTGTAATCGTTAGGTTCAAATAAAGTACATAAATGACCAAATGTGTATGTAACTGCATAACCGTTTCCTTCAAAATACCCGTCTCTTTTGGTATTTGCTCCTAAAACAGCTGCAATTTCACGTGCAACACTTGGTTTTTCGGCAATACATACTTTCATTTATACAAAAAATTTAAGAGGTGCAAAGTACTAAATTTTAAGAGATTTTTGTAGTGGTAAAGATTAATGATTTGTGTTGTGTTTTTATTTCTGATGTGTTTATGACAAAATAGTATTAAAACAGTTTGAAATAGTTAGTTAAATTTGAATTACAGCAACTTTAAAAGCCAATATTATGAAAAAAGGTATTCTTTTTAGCATTCTTTCATTGTTAATAATTGTTTCATGTACATCAGAAAAAAAGAAAATTCCTGTTAGTGAATCAATTCGAATCAATCAAATAGGATTTTACCCAAATTCAATAAAACAATTTGTTGTGGTAGATTCAATTCCTACTTCTTTTGAAGTATTAGATGAACAAGGAGAAGTTGTTTTTGAAGGTAAATTTCAAGATAATGGTATTTGGGAACAATCGGGAGAACATGTTTTTTTAGGAGATTTTAGTAGTTTCAACAAAGTTGGTACTTATGTTATAGTAGTAGATAAAAAAGAGAAATCGTATCCGTTTGAAATAAAACAAGAGATTTATAATGAAGCGTTCAAGGCTTCTATAAAAAGTTTCTATTTTCAAAGAGCTTCAATGCCTATTGAAGAACAATACGGAGGTATTTATAAAAGAAATGTCGGTCACCTTGACGATACATGTTTATTTCATCCTTCATCAGGAAAAAATGAAGGAACTTTAAACTCTCCTGGAGGTTGGTATGATGCAGGAGATTATGGAAAATATATTGTAAATGCTGCACTTTCTACAGGTCAAATGCTTAATTTGTTGGAACAATTTCCAACAGTTGTGCAAGATAGCGCTTTAAATATTCCTGAAAGTGGAAACGGTATTAGTGATTTATGGGATGAGTTAAAATATGAATTGGATTGGATGTTAACCATGCAAGATACTGATGGTGGTGTTTACCATAAACTTACAGGTAAAAACTTTAGCGGTTTTATTTCGCCGGAAGATTATAATTTAGACAGATATATTATTGGAAAAGGTACTGCTGCAACTTTAAATTTTGCAGCTGTTTTAGCACAAGCTTCACGATTATATAAAAATATAGATTCGGTTTGGTCTCAAAAAGCTTTGGATGTTTCAGAGAAAGCTTGGGATTGGGCTGTGAAAAATAACAATGTTCCGTTTGCGAATCCCGATGATGTTAAAACAGGAGAGTATGGTGATGCTGAATTTTCAGATGATTTTTATTGGGCGGCAGCAGAATTGTATATCTCTTCAAAAAATGAAAAGTATTTAACCTATTTACAAGAAAATAAAGAGCCTTATATTCATCAACTTACAAACAGTTGGAAGTTTTTTGTAAGAAATATGGGATTTCATTCATTGTTAGAAAATAAAGACGTATTAGCGGAAGATTTTGCTAATGAATTAACAAATGACCATTTAAAATTGGCAGATGATATTTTGGAGAAAATTTCAAAAAATCCTTATAAAATTGGGTTGAATTTGTTTGAATGGGGTTCAAACAGTGATGTTTTAAATCAGGCTATGATTTTATGTATAGCACACAGGTTAACCGGAGAAGAAAAGTATATTGAAGGAGCAGAACAAATTACCGATTATATTTTTGGTAAAAATGCTACAGGATATTGTTTTTTAACAGGTTTTGGTTCTAAAAAAGTGCTATTCCCTCACCATCGTCCAAGCCATTCCGATGGTATAGAAAATCCAATTCCGGGTTTTATTGCCGGTGGACCAAATAAAGATAGGCAAGATAGTGCCGAAGTTACCTATGAGTCAGATTTTCCTGCAAAATCATACATGGATGTGCAACCAAGTTATGCTTCAAACGAAGTTTGTTTAAACTGGAACGCTCCAGCTGTATATGTTTTAGGATATTTAGAACAAAATAGAAAGTAAATAATTCTCTTTAACTGGAAATTGATTCGCAGATATAATCGGGTATTATACCTAAAGTTTTGATCATAAATTCTGCTTGATCAGGTATGGTATTTCCTGTTAATACTAAAGCTGTATCAATACCAAATTTATTAGCGCCAATAATATCGGTAGTTAAGGTATCTCCAACCATTAATATATCTTTTTTATCGTACAATCGGTTTGGGTTTATGTGTTCGTAAGCATAGTTAAATATTTGTACGTCGGGCTTACCAAAATGTATAAAATGCTTGCCTACAATTTTTTCTACCAAATCGGCAATTGCTCCGGAAGCTACAGCTATATCATTTTCGTTTACAGGATAAATTAAATCGGTATTTGCTACAATTACGGGTATGTTTCTAACACGTAACAGGTTAACAGTATTGTTTATGGAACGTTTCCAATGAAATCCTTCATCATCTAAAAAAACCAAGGCTTTAATACTGTTTAGTGCTTCATTGTTAAAGTTTAATTCTTCAACTGGTATAGCACTCATTTTATGATTAGTAATATAACTTGCAGATTGCTCGGTGCCTAAATATGCAATTTTTCCACTGGTTAATTTATTCTTTATAAAATCTTTAGCTAACATTCCCGAAGAAACAAATTTATCGGCAGGTACGTTTGTGTACCCAAGTTTCAAATAATCTTTAGCCAACATTTCCGGACTTTTAGAAGCGTCATTAGTTAAAATAATGTAATCAATTCCTTCATTTCTTAATTTATTTAACGTTTTTTCTGCTCCGGGTATTACGCCATCGTAATTTTTAAAAACTCCGAACGAATCAAAAAAAATAGCTTTATAATTTTTGGCAATTTCAATAAAGGAATCTATTTGTCTCATAAATTTAATGTACTAATTTTAGTAATTTATCAGGTTTAAAAGTATCAATATTTGGAAAATAAATGGTAAAGGCTTCAGCAATAAGTTTTTTAGCAAAATGACTTAAAAAGAAATAATTACCTAATTTTACTACGTAGTTAATAATAAAAAAGCGATAGCTTTCTTTGATAAACAAAATTTCAGCTTCGGTAAGCGGGAAAACAGCATGATAGGCTTTCAGAAAAATAAAAAATCTATCTTCCATATATGGATCAATCAGGTAGCTGAACACTGTTTTATCACCTTCGGCCCTAACTACACGAGCCCAAAAATAGAAATCCATTGAGCGTGGACACATTCTAAACCAATCATAATCCCAACGAGAATAAAAATTAAAATTTTCATCAATTGAAAAATTACCAATGTTCCAATCTATAAAAACAGGTAGTTTTTCAAAATTATCATACCCTAATTGTTTGCTGTTTTCTAAAAATAAATCGCATTGTTTTATAATAACATCAGTATAACTTCCATACGTAATTTTTCCTTCTTCCGTATTTAATATTTCTTTAAATTCTAAAATATCGGAAGCCATTGTTTTGGAAGATTTAGGAACTTCATCTAAAATATCTTGGCAGGCCAAATGAAAAAACGCCATTTGTTCTCCAAACTTTTGGATTTGATTTTCATTTAAAATTTTAGGAACCTTTTTATCAATGCGTATTGGGTTGTAAAAAATTACCCATACATCAACACCGGAACGCTGGTAGCGATATGTATAAATTTCTTTGTCTTTTGTAAGTGAGCGTGCTAAAAATTGATCGAAAGGATATAACAGATTGTTAGCTAGTACATTGATTATTTTGTGATCTTCAACAAAATACTCGTGTCTGCCAAAATAAGAAAGTTTTGCAATAATAAAACCACCATTTTTAAAAGTAACTTTAAACACATGATTGGTAGATACTTTGGCACTGATGTCTTCAATAGTAGAAATATGCTTGTGCGGATTGAATTTACTCCAAGCTAATTGGATAATTGTTGTATAATCTATAAATCGCATATTTATATTATTTCAAGATAACGCTTTAATTCCCAATCTGTTACTGATTTTTGGTATTGCTGTACTTCCCATTTTCGAGTCATTAAGTAATGTTCTAAAAATGTTTTGTTTAATACTTTTGAAGGAAATGAGTCTGTTTCCATTAATTTAACGGCTTCTTCCAAGCTTTTCGGTAATTTTATGTGTGCATCGTTTTCATAGGCATTTCCTTTTTGTTCTTTATGTTGCAATTTTAGTTGCTGCGTAATTCCATATAAACCCGAAGCCAAAATTGCGTATAAGGCTAAATAAGGGTTAGTATCGGAACCCGGAACACGCATTTCTATATGATGATTTTCAGGATAATCTGTTATTAAACGTACAGCAGTTGTTCTGTTTTGATAACCCCAACTTACGGATGTTGCTGCCCATGAACCTTCTGTTAATCTTTTGTAACTATTAATTGTTGGCGCATACAAAGGAAGCAATGGAGCAATACCCAACATAATACCTTCTAAAAACTGAGTAGAAATAGTATGAGTATTTTCAATAGTATTTAAGTTCATTAAATTTTTACCTTCCTTATCGTGTAAACTTACATGAATATGAGCCCCACAACCTGGTAGGTCTGTATTCCATTTTGCCATGAACGAGGCAATAATTTGATGTTGCAATCCTATTTCTTTAACTGACTGTTTAAATAAAATGGCATCATCGGCTGCATTTACAGCATCTTTATATTGTAAAGCCATTTCGTAAACTCCAGGACCGGTTTCAGTGTGAAATCCTTCAATGTCAATATTAAAAGAAGGTAAATCAGTCAATAATTGTTTTACAAAATCTTTGCTTTCCTGTAACCGCAATAATGAATACCCAAACATACCTTGAGTAATAGTGTTTTTTTGAGGATTTTCTAATGTTTCTGATGTTTTTTCAAAATTAAACCACTCGTACTCAAAACCCACTTTAGGATATATACCTAATTTATGGTATGCAGAAACAATATCTTTTAATAACGATCGCGGACAAACTTTCTTTAAATTTTCATCATCAGAAAAATCGGAAAGGTACATAGGACAACTATTTTCCCAAGGTATTAATCTTTCAGAATTGGTATCAATTGTAAGCATACCATCCGGAAAACCGGAATGCCATCCTGTTACACTATCTTGCAAATAAACATTATCATTTATATCCCATCCAAATACCACATCACAATAACCAATCTTTCTTTTTTTGAGTTTAGTAGTACTAATATATTTGCCCCTAAGCACACCATCAATATCTGTAAATGCTATTTTATTGAATTTCATAATTAATTAAAAGCTTATTTATAATTAAAGATATAAAAAGTTTAGGACTGTTGGTAAAAAGGTTTTAAATAAACAGAAACATTTTTAAAATTATTGCTGTTAAACTTCGTTTTTGGTTATTAATTTAAAAAAAATTATGTATTATTGACAGTAAATCAACTGTTTATGAGGATTATATTGATTATTTTAATCGTTTTACTGTGTTTTTCATGTAAAGATAATACAATTCAAAAATTTGATTGGATGCTTGGAAGTTGGGTTAGAACAAATGAAGATGCAAATAAAAGTACATTTGAATATTGGAGCAAAAAATCGTCTGAAGAGTATATTGGTTTAGGGTGTACTGTTAAAAATGGTGATACTATTTTTAAAGAGAACATGAGAATTATTAAAATAGATGAAAAATGGAGTTTTGAAGTTACCGGAGTTAATGAGAATTCAACTGTTTTCTTAATTACCGATTTAACTGAAAACGGATTTGTTTCTGAAAATGAAATGAATGAATTTCCTAAAAAAATAACATATTATTTAGATGGTGAAGTGTTAATTGCTAAAATATCTGATAAGGATACTGAAATTCCATTTCTATTTAAAAAATACAACTAAAATAAATTCAAAATTATGTTTGTAGGTCATTACGCAGCGGCATTTGCTTTAAAAGGGAAACAAAAAAACACTTCGTTGGCAATGCTTTTTATTGCCACACAATTTGTAGATATATTGTTTTTTCCTTTTGTTTTATTAGGAATTGAAAACTTAAAATTTGAAAAAGGTTTTACTGCTGTAAATGATTTTAATATGGATTTTTATCCGTTTACGCATGGTTTATTGGGTTCTTTATTTTGGGCAGCTTTATTTTATGTTCTGTATCTTTTTGTATTTTCTAAAAAAAAGATGCAAAAGAAAAATGTTGCATTGGTTATGGGGTTAGCGGTACTTTCGCATTGGTTTGCAGATTTGATAGTTCACACACCCGATCTTCCTTTAATAAACGGTAAACCAAAGTTCGGATTTGGATTATGGAAAAACAAAGCGGTAACTTTTTTTACTGAAGCTGCGTTGTTGGTTTTAGGATTACAATATTATTTAAGAAGAACTAGATCAATTACAAAATCGGGAAAATACATAGCAATTGTATTTGTTCTTTTTTTGATTGCAATCAATTATTTGAATATGTATGTATTACCTTCTGATAATAATATTGTTGCTTTAACAGTTTCAGCGTTGTTTGCTTATTTTTTGTTGGCCACAATAGCTTATTTTGTTGATAAAAAACGAATTTAGTTCCACCAAACCACAAAAAACTTTTGTACTTCTCCGTTGGGTTGTTTCATCCAACAAAGTGGCGCTGATTGTTTTTTGAGAATACTTTCAACTTTTAGTAAAAACTGATGGTAAGTTAGCCAATTAGTATGTGTTTGAATTTCTTGTAACCAATTTGCTTTTGTGGGTATGTAAAACTTATTGGCAGTAAACATCTCTAGTTCGTTAAAACCAATGTAAAACCCTTGTAAACACTCTTTATTTAATAATTTAAAAGAGGTGCTTTTTATTTTAAAAGGAATAAATAATTGTGCTTTAAAACACACTTGTTGTTGTATATCTTCTAGTTGAATATTTAGTTTTTTTAATAATGGTTTTGTTTTAGAATTGTAGAGTAGAGGAAGCTGTTTTTCTTTAAGTTTTGTAAGTTTAGAAACTAAGCTGTCTCTTCTGTTTGGTCCAATCCAATGGTCTAATTCTGTTGTGCCAACACGTTCATCATATAAATAAAACTTATAAATAATTTCTAAATGAATGGGTTTGTGGTTTTGTTTTAGAATACAATCAATTTCACCAACAGTTGTTGTGCCATTTTGTATTTGAATATTTTCAGCTAAAACAGTGATGTCTGAATAACATTTTAATTCATTACTAACAAAACGTTCAACACGTTTTCCTAATCTTATATTTTCTAAAATTGAGCCTTCAAAAGTAGTTGTATCAATTTTTTTAAGTTCTAATTGTTTTAATTGAAATACAGCATCACCTTTCCATAACAATGGAGTTTTTAAGTAACCTTGATATTGTAACTGTATGTTTTTTGCGTTTAAATCCACATACTGAACGGTTTAAAAATTAAAATACTTTATAAATGGGTAATTTCAGGTAAGCTTTTTCATAATGAGGAGAATTTTTATATACATAATCCAGTTGTTCTCTTGGATTTTTAGCAAACTCCGAATCAGATTTCATTTTCTCATCAAAATTAAGTTTCAGAATAAAGTTGTTGCGTAGATATTCTTCAGCAATATCTTCAAAAACATAGGCTGAATAATACTCTTTTTGTTGAAGAATGGTATCAAAAAAATTCCAGTTAAAAAAGGAATCGGTTGCTGATGCTTCAAGTGTTTCCATAATGTAACGAGCTCCATTTTGATTTACAGGAATGTAAATATCACCTTTATTAAATGTAACCGATTTTTTGGTAATTTCTACTTCAGTATTAAAATGCATATAATGCCCTTCAAAAGGAGTGGTACTTGTTTCGTAATTTTTTATATGTTGTTCATTTACAACAAAAGTAGTGTCACTTTCAAATACTTTGTATTCAATATTATTGCTGTTTAAACGCTCTAAAACAGTCCACCAACCTTGTTTTAAAATATAAGCTTTCGGAATATTTATTTCTTGAGTAATTTTAAAATGATTGTAGTATTTAATAGGTTTTGTGTAAGGTTTTGTTCTGTCGTAAAACAAACGTTTTCCGGTAGTTACTTTGCTGTCAATATATGTTCCTTCATATCCTTTAAATTGAAGTGTAGTAAAGGTATTTTTATCTAATTCATAAGAAATAGGATAGGTGCCTTTCTCTAAAATTTTTGCAACTGCATTATTTCTTAATTTTTTAATTTCACTACCTTTTTCAATAGTAAAGTCAATAGCACTTTCCATAAAACTGTACGTTTGTTCAACACGTTGTTTGTACGGCTTTAGCATATGTGTTTCAACTGTAATTCCTAAAGAATTAAACAACGTTGAATAACCGCTTGAGTAACGCGGATAGTCAAAAAATTGGCTAAAACCGGCTTCAGGTGTTGTTCCCCAAACATTTACATAAGGCGTAATTATAATATCTTTTTTTAATAAAGAAGTTTCAATATAAGGTTTCATGGTAGTTTCTAAAAACTCACTTAAATCATTTCCCAGTTTATTGTATTGTGTAAATAAATGTGTGATAGCGTATTGATAATCAGCTCCGTTACTAACGTGGTTATCGATAAAAACATCAGGATTTACCAAATGAAAAATTTCAGCAAAAGCTTTTGCATTTTTAGTGTCGGCTTTCACAAAATCTCTGTTTAAATCAAAGTTTCGGGCGTTACCTCTAAAACCATATTCTTTAGGTCCGTTTTGGTTTACGCGTGTGGTACTGTTTCTGTTTAAAGCACCGCCAATATTGTAAATAGGAATTACAGCTAAAACAATATTTTCTAATTTTTTGATGTAATTTTTATTTTGAACAATATCTCTAAACAATAACATTGATGCGTCAACGCCATCAGGCTCGCCGGGATGTATGGCGTTATTTATTAAAATAACATTTTTGTTGCTGTCTTTAATTTTATTGAAATCAAATTCTTGATCGCTGTTAAAAACAACCAAATGAAGAGGATAACCGCTATCGGTTTCGCCCATTTCAAGTAAAGAAATTTCAGGAAATGTATTTGCTAAATTTTTATAATATTCTATAGTTTCAAAATAGGTAGTTGTTTCGGCTCCGTTAGATTTTTCGAACTTTGTTGTAAAGTCGATTTGCTCAGTTTTTTGATGTTTAGAACATGAAATAAATACAAGAAAAACAAGTGAAAGAGAAAATAATTTATTCATTTAAAAAGGTTATTCAATTTTAACATTTTCAGGAACCAATAAACTGTAATTCCCTTTATTTTTTATTACATCTCTAACAATACTTGAACTGATAAATGATGTTTTTGATGAAGTTAGCAAAAACACGGTTTCAATTTTAGAAAGTTTTCTGTTGGTGTGCGCAATGGCTTTTTCAAACTCAAAATCGGCAGGATTGCGTAAGCCTCGTAATATAAATTCAGCATCAACTTCTTTACAAAAATCTACCGTTAATCCTTTGTAAGTAACAATTTTAACTTTAGGTTCATCTTTAAAAGCTTCTTCCATAAATTGTTTGCGTTTTTCTAAAGAGAACATGTAGTTTTTTTCGGTATTAATACCAATGGCAATAATTAATTCATCAAAAAGTTTAATGCCTCTTTTAATAATATCGTAATGTCCTAAAGTTATAGGATCGAATGATCCCGGAAAAATTGCTCGTTTCATTTTTTATTTATTTAAAGCCATTTCTATGGCGTTATGAAAAAGTTCTGGTAAACCAATACCCGCAGCAGCAGCTTGTTGCGGTACTATACTGGCGGCGGTTAAACCGGGCACAGTATTCATTTCTAAAAAATAAGGTTCGTTATTCACAATAATATATTCTGAACGTGAAAAACCACTCATATTTAATACTTTATAAACTTTACTTGCTGTTATTTCTAATTTTTTATGAAGTTCATCAGAAATTCTGGCAGGTGTAATTTCTTGTGATTTACCTAAATATTTGGCATCATAATCAAAAAAATCATTTTCGCTCACAATTTCTGTCATAGGCAATACTTTAACCTTGTTGTTAAATTCTATTACCCCAATTGTTACCTCAGTTCCGTCTAAAAATTCTTCAATTAAAATTTCTGAATCTTCTTTAAAAGCTTTTTCAATGGCAGGTAAAATATCTTCTTTGGTTTTTGCTTTAGAGATACCAAAACTGGAACCTGCATTATTTGGTTTTACAAAACAAGGTAAACCAACTTTGGCAATAATTTTATCAATATCAATACTATCGCCTTTATTTAAGTAGAATGAAGTGGCTGTTTTTATACCATATTCTTTAACTACACTTAAACAATCTCGCTTGTTAAAAGTTAAAGCCATTTGATAAAATGGAGCTGATGTGTGCTTTAGTCCAATCAATTCAAAATACGCTAAAATAGTACCGTTTTCTCCCGGATTGCCATGTATTGCATTAAAAACACAGTCAAAACTAATTGTATTGCCATCTATATTTGCTGAGAAATCATGTTTGTTTATATCATATTCGTTATTTTCATCATCTACAACTACCCATTTATTTTTTAAAATATGAACTTTATAAGTATTGTATTTTTCTTTTGAAATATGTTGATAAACAACAGCGCCACTTTTTAACGAAATTTCAACTTCCGAAGAGTAGCCGCCCATAATTATGGCAATATTTTTTTTCATTTTAAGTTTATAAGTTTAATTACAAACTTACATAAAATCTATATAGAAATTTAAAGTTGAAAGTTGAAAAGTTTGAAAGCATAATAATTAAATAGCTAAACTGCGATATAGTAATTTGTTAGTTGATATATATAAAGTATCTTTGCACAAAAAATTAAAAAGAAATATGAGTCTTGTTCAATTTATTAAATCTAAAACATTTTTAAAGCAATTACTTTTTGCAGTAATTGGTTTAATAGTAGTTGCTTTTATTGTAATGAAATGGTTAAATATTTCAACCAATCACAGTCAAAAAATTGAAGTTCCAAATTTGGAACGTTTGAGTATAGATGAGGTTGAAAATAAGTTAGATGATTTAGACTTAAATTATGTTGTTATTGACTCAACCACGTATAATCCAAGTTTTCCAAAAAAATCTGTGATAGAACAAAGTCCGGAAGCAGGCGATTTTGTAAAAGAAAACAGAAAAATTTATTTAACGCTAAATCCTTCCGGTTATGCTGATGTTGAAATTCCTGATTTTTACGGAAAAACAAAACGTCAGGCAATATCACAATTAAAAGCAATAGGATTTAGAATTAGTGACGATTTTATGTATGTTTCAGATATCGCAGAAGATGTTGTTAGAGGTTTAAAATTTAATGGCAAAGATTTAAAAGCGGGAGATAAAGTGCCAAAAAACTCATTGATTATTTTAAAATTAGGTGATGGGAATGGAGCAGGTAGATTTTCACAAACTTCTGAGGAATAGCATTAATGAGTACTGAAGAACTAGAGCAAGAAGAATTTTACGAGCATTTTAGGTATGTAGCCAATGAAGGTCAGGTACCTTTGAGGGTTGATAAATTTTTAATGAATTTTATTGAAAATGCTACTCGTAATAAAATTCAACAAGCTGCAAAAGCTGGTAATATTTTAGTAAATGATATTCCTGTCAAATCAAATTACAAAGTAAAACCAAAAGATGTGGTGCGTGTTGTATTGGCACATCCGCCACACGAAAATTTATTGGTTGCAGAAGATATTCCGTTAGATATTTTATTTGAAGATGATCAGGTAGTTGTTGTGAATAAACCGGCAGGAATGGTAGTACATCCAGGTCATGGAAATTACAGCGGAACTTTGGTAAATGGTTTAATTCATCATATCGAAAATTTACCAACAAATTCAAACGAACGTCCCGGTTTGGTTCATAGAATTGATAAAGATACAAGCGGATTATTGGTTATTGCAAAAACTGAATTTGCAATGGCGCACCTTTCCAAACAATTTTTTGACAGAACAACCGAACGTTTGTATTATGCGTTGGTTTGGGGTAATATAGAAGAAGATGAAGGTACAATTGAAGGACATATAGGTCGAAGTTTAAAAAACCGTCTTCAAATGAGTGTTTTTCCAAACGGAGAATTTGGAAAACCGGCAATTACTCATTTTAAAGTTTTGGAGCGTTTTAATTATGTTACTTTGGTACAGTGTAAGTTAGAAACAGGTAGAACACACCAAATTAGAGCGCATTTTAAACATATTGGTCATACTCTTTTTAACGATGAACGTTATGGTGGAGATGCTATTTTAAAAGGCACAACTTTTACCAAATACAAACAATTTGTAGAGAATTGTTTTAAAATCTTACCGCGACAAGCATTACACGCTAAAACATTAGGTTTTGAGCATCCTACAACACACAAATTTTTACAATTTGATTCTGAAATTCCGCAGGATATGTTAGATTGCTTGGAAAAGTGGAGAACCTATACAGTAAACCAAAAAGAGTAGGGTTTTAGCAGTTACGTTTATCGAGTTTGTTATAATTTTTTTGTTTTCAATTTTGTACTAACTTAAGCATAAATTTTATACAGTGTTGGGAGCAGTAATTATTAATCTTCATATGTTCTAACAAATTTGGCATATCCATTAGAAACTTTAAATTCCCAATATTTATGGTAAATACAACCTGCTGGACAATCTCCACTTCCGATACTAAAAGTTATCGTAGCAGATGAATTACTTCTTGTCAAACTGATGTTGTTACCATCTCCAACACAACCTTTACTAAATTCTGCAATCAGCACAGATTCAATAGCTTCAAATTCTCTCTCAATTGGTATCATGTTATACTCATCTTTTGTGTAAATTGTTAACCATGGAAAATCTGGGTAACTATATGATGTTCTTACCGAGTCAAAATCGTAAGAAGTTAAAAGATTGTCTAATTTAGCTTTGCCTGTAGGAATAATTCCTTTGGATAAGTTTTCAATCTCAGGTTTGTTTGTCTCTACTTTTAAACTTATAGAGTTAAAACTATAGCAATAATACCCATGAATCTGATAAAAATCAAAAACAATATCTCGTTCAGTTGAATCAGAATCATATACCGCTTGAATTATTTTTAGAATTTTATTAATCTCTCTATTGTCAAGAATAGGGTTGTTAAAATTGTTGTGATTTCTATTTTGAATTATTTCATTAAAATAGAGTTGCTTGGCATCATTATAATAATTATCAATGATGTATGATTTTAATTCTATCTTATCATAATCAATTAAGTCATCATTTGTATCACAACTTAATATTCCAAAGGTCAGTCCTATTATGTAAAATATTTTTTTCATATCAATGTTACTTATTTTAAACAAATGCCTTGTTTTATTGTGCTCAACAGTTAAATAAAACTAGTTTTAATTAAGTTTATCGTTTGATAAGCTAATTTCAAATTTTTTAAGTTAAGAAACAAACTAAATAGTTTTAGCATTAATATTTAAACTGTTCATCAGAACGTAGGTTTTCATTTAAAAGGTTTTCCTTATTTTTACAGATGTCGTCTGGATTTGGTTATTTAAAAGAAAGGCTTTATATCTATCAAATTTTTAATTTTCTTCCTTTAGCATTTATTCCTGTTACCCACTGGAACAATGGATTTTTGAATTAATTCGATAATTCAGAATACAAGTAAAATATTCCGGAGTGCATTTTCTTAAATTTTATTTTTATGTAACAATTGAATAATTATAAAAACGATTGCTGAAAATGTAATACCAAAGAAATTAGCATCTAAACCAAAAGGTAATGTTATTTCGGTTAAAATAAGGAACAAAGTAGTTCCTCCTCCAAAAAGCATTGAATACATTGCTGCTTTTGCAGATGGTTTTTCCAAAAACATAAAACCCAAAACAGGAACAAATAGTCCGGAAACCATAAAGGCATAAGAATATAACATCAAATCAAGTACATTTTGCATTTTGGTTGCCAGAAGAATTGCGAGTATTCCAATGACTAATGTAGCTAATTGCGAATACCGAATACTTTTGGTGTTTTGTTTTGAAAGTCTTAATATATCTGTTGTAAAATTACCTGATGCGGCCATCAAACAACTATCAGCTGTTGACATTATTGCCGAAAAATAAGATGACATTAACAGTCCCATCAAGCCAATTGGGAAAATATGCGTTAGGAGTAAAGGTAAGCCAATTTCCGCATCTATAGGACTTCCGGGAGCATATCCAAATTCAGTAAACATTCCTTGTTCAAAGGCAACTCTGCCCAATAATCCTAAAGTAATTCCCATAAAAGCCATTACAGGCCATTCAAACAAGCCGGCTATAAACCAAGCTTTTTTTGCAGTTTTTTTATCTTTTGAAGCATAAATTCTTTGATACAGGGTCATACCAACAAACCAAATTGGAACAATTGTAATAAGCCAGTTAATAAATTGAACAAAACTAATATTGGTAAGACTTTGAAAGTTATCCGGTAAATAAACCTGAATAGCTTCCCACCCTCCAACTTTTATGAAGCCTAAAGGAATACCAATTAGTATTAAACCAACCATGAGTATCATCCATTGAATTGTATCTGTAAAAATAACAGCCTTAAGCCCACCAAGTACAGTGTAGCCAATTACTACAACTCCCATAAATAATACGGCATCAACAATAGTTATTGAGGGAAAAGTTGCTGCAGCTAATTTAGCTCCTGCCAATACCTGAGAACTGGTAAATCCAATATAACCAATCAAAGATATGATACCGGCTAAAATGGCTACTTTCCTATTGTAGAAGTGATTAAGAACTTCAGGAAAACTCAAAAAATTATGTTTTTTTGCCAGAGGGTATATAATAGGAATAAGAAAAATAGCACTAATCCATGCTCCGATTAGGCCTGTAAACAGCATCCAACTACCTGATAGACCGATTAAAAAGCCTAAACCACCTAATCCTATAGAAAATCCACCACCAACATCTGTGGCAACAACAGATAAGCCTATATGAAAGGAAGTTATTTCTCTACCTCCCACATAATAGTCTTCCTGCGATTTATTGCGTTTCATAAAATAGATGCCAACGCCAAGCATGCCAAGCATATAGATTATAAATATTGAAATGTCGATAATGTGCATAATTTGCTTTTTTGTTTAAATAATAAATTTCGTAGCCTTTTTAATCAAATTTTGAGATGTTCAAATCTCTTTTTCAAATGGTAGCTAAAGTATGACAAAGTCAATTTTAATTGAGTTTATCAATTAATAATAAGCTAATTTCAAGTTTTGAAGTTAAAAAAGCAAACTAAATTATCTAAGTTTCAGATAATATGTAATTTATTATTTGAGGTTTTATGCTTTCGTACTTTCATTATGATCAATAATAATTCTTGTTTTTGGTAAACTTTCCGGAAAATTATTTTGGATAAACTCAATCATTTTCTCACGGATATAAACTCTTAAATCCCATGCTGTTGGTGAATTTTTGGCGCTAACAAGTATTCTTATTTCGATAGTAGATTCTTTAGAGTCAGTAACCTGAAGTACATTTACCTTTTTATCCCACAATTCAGTATTATTTAATAATCTGGTCAATTCGTTCCTTAAATCTTCAAATGAAATTCTGTAGTCAGTATATAAAAAAATACTACCAATAATATCTGCATTAGTTCGTGTCCAGTTTTGAAATGGCTTCTCCAAAAAATAAGTAGAAGGTAATATTAAGCGTCTTTTATCCCAAAGTCTAACCACAACATACGTTAAATTTATTTCTTCAATCCAGCCCCATTCATTTTCTACTAAAACAGCATCGTCAATTCTAAAAGGTTGCGTAACTGCAATTTGAATACCGGCTAATAAAGCGCCCACAACTTTTTGAGCAGAAAGACCAATTATAATTCCAGCTAATCCGGCAGAAGCAAATATTCCAATTCCAATTTTTCTTATATTCTCAAATGAAAGTAATATTAAGCCAATGGTAGTAAGGATAATTATAAATACAACTACCTTTTCTATGATATTAATTTGTGTATGTAATTTTCTGGATTCAAGATTATCTTCCTTAGAAATATCATATCTTTTTAAAATATTTGATTTTATCCACCGTATTAAAACTATAATTAACCATGAAATACTGGCTAAAATCAAATTAGATTTTTGCGCAATTAAAAATGAAAAATCAATTCCAGAAAATTTAGATATCCAACCTAGTATTGGCTCAATTGAAACAATTATTAATAACAATAATATACTTAAAATTAATTTATAATATCTTTTCATAATTTAACATGTTTTAGCAATTGGCACCTTCCAAATGTTTTAAAAATAAACGTTTAGATAAAGTTAGGTTTAATTGTTTTTATAGGTTGATAGGCGAATTTCATTTTTTTTAAGTTAAAAAGCAAACTATATAGTTTATTAAACTGCTATTTATTTTTTTTGGTTGTATTTTTAGGGCCTTAAAAAATAGTTTAAATGAAAGAATTTAATGTTGAAAATTGGAACAGAAAATTCCAATACGAGTATTTTAAAAATTACGAAGATCCTTTTTTTAATATTACAGCCAATATTGAAGTTTCTAAGCTGTTAAGTTATTGCAAACAACATAATTTATCGTTTTCATTAGCGTGTTTATATATTGTTACAAAGGCTATAAATGAAATTACTGAGTTTAAATTACGTATAAAAAACGGAAAGGTATATGTATGTGATACGGTACATATAGGTTCTACAATTTTGAATGAAGACAACTCTTTTTCATTTTGTTACTTTAATCATCAAACCTCAATTTTTGAATTTGATAAAGTGGGTAAAATTGTAATTGAAAATCATAAAAAAGGAGTAAAGTTTGAATCGAATGATAAAGATTTGTCAATTATTCATGGCTCTACAGTACCTTGGATTTCATTTACAGGAATTAAACATGCACGTAAAGGAAATGAACGAGATACAGGAATTCCTAAAATTGTTTTCGGTAAATATTTTGATGAAAATGGTGTTACAAAAATACCTTTTTCAATAGAAGCTCATCATGCCTTAGCAGATGGATATCATGTTGCTTTATTGTTTGATAAAATGCGTCAATATATTTTAGAGTTAAAATAAATTTTATCTATTTTAAAATAATCTTATAGTATTAAAATATAGAGTTTTTTTAAGTGAAAGATTGTAATTTTACATACATAAAATAAGAATAGAATTAACGTTATTTGTTAATCAAATAAAATATAAAAGATGAAAATAGTTATATCTCCGGCAAAATCTTTAGACTTTGAATCAAGTGCTCCAACGAAGCAATTTACGGAAGGAATTTTTTTAAACGAAGCCCAAAAATTAAATACAGTGCTAAAGAAAAAATCTCCAAAAAAAATATCGGAACTTATGAGTATTTCAGATAAATTAGGAGAGTTGAATTGGCAACGAAATCAGGAGTGGAGTTTGCCTTTCACTTTAGAAAATGCAAAACAGGCTGTTTATGCATTTAAAGGAGATGTTTATATAGGTTTAGATGCAAATACATTACCTTCTGATAAAATTGAACAACTTCAAAATAAATTAAGAATACTTTCCGGTCAATATGGTATTTTAAAACCTCTGGATTTAATGCAGCCCTATCGTTTAGAAATGGGAACCAAACTTAACATTGGTAAAAAAGAAAACCTTTATGAATTTTGGGGAGATAAAATTACGAAAGCTTTAAATGAAGAATTAACAGGTGATGAAGTTTTTGTGAATTTAGCCAGTAACGAGTATTTTAAAGCGGTAAATACTAAATTATTAAAAGTACCTGTAATAACTCCAATTTTTAAAGATTACAAAAACGGAAAACTAAAAATTATCAGTTTTTTTGCTAAAAAAGCAAGAGGTTTAATGGTTCGTTATATAATTGATAATAATATTGAGAATATTGAAGATTTAAAAGGTTTTAATTACGACGGCTACGCTTTTGATAGCAACATTTCAACAGATAAAGAATTAGTTTTTACACGATAAATTTTAATTTTTTTTAAATTGTATTGATTTTTTATATATGTTTGTCTCGTTATTTTTTATTAACGATGAAAAATATATGTTTTTTCGATTATAACTTATTTGTTAAGAGGTTTATAAGTTATAAAGTGCTTCGGAAGTACACCGAAAAATTTAAAGAAAAAATAACTTCTTTTAACACCTTCATTTTAAATGCTTATAACAGCCTAAAAGTTATAAGTAATCAAAATATTTATTTAGTATTAAGAGTTTGATCTAACTTAAATTTAGACCCATATAAAATAGAACACTTAATTTTAAAATTTATTCATATTAATACTAAATGAACACAAAATATATTGATTTAATAAATCAAACTTTTGATTTTCCACAAGAAGAATTTGAAGTTGATTCAAAGAAAAATTTACATTTCCATGATATAGATACAATGGAGCTGGTAGAAAAATTTGGAACACCTTTAAAATTCACATACTTACCTAAGATTAGTGAAAACATACAAAATGCTAAAGAAATGTTTACTAAAGCATTGCGTAAAAATAAGTATAAAGGAAAATACCACTATTGTTATTGTACTAAAAGTTCACACTTTAAACATGTATTGGACGAAGCTTTAAAAAATGATATACATATTGAAACATCATCAGCTTTTGATATAGATATAGTTGAAAGTCTTAAAAAAGAAGGTAAAATTACCGATAAAACCTATGTTTTATGTAATGGATTTAAAAGAGATGAATACATTGAAAATATTCAAAGGTTAATAAATGAAGGACATAAAAATTGCATACCTATAATTGATAATTATGAAGAAATTGATTTATTAACTAAAGGATTACGAAAAAAAATAAATATTGGTATCCGAATTGCTTCTGAAGAAGAACCTAAATTTGAATTTTATACATCTCGATTAGGAATAGGTTATAAAAATATTGTCGATTTTTATAGAAGAGAAGTAAAAGACAACAAAAAAGTAAGTTTAAAAATGTTGCATTTCTTTATCAATACCGGAATTAAAGACAATGCATATTATTGGAACGAATTAAATAAATGTTTAAAAGTTTATATAAATTTAAAACGTATTTGTCCAACTTTAGACAGTTTGAATATTGGTGGAGGTTTTCCAATAAAAAATTCATTGGCTTTTAATTATGATTATCAATATATGATTGAAGAAATCATATATCAAATTAAAAGTGCATGTGATGAAGCCGAAGTACAAACACCAAATATTTTTACAGAATTTGGAAGTTATACTGTTGGGGAAAGCGGAGGTAGTTTATATAAAGTTTTATATCAAAAGAAACAAAATGACAGAGAGAATTGGAATATGATTAATTCGTCATTTATTACTACATTACCTGATAGTTGGGCAATAAATAAACGATTTATATTGTTACCTTTAAATAGATGGAATGACACATACGAACGTGTATTATTGGGAGGTTTAACTTGTGATAGTGATGATTATTATAATTCTGAACAGCATATTAATGCCATTTATTTACCAACATATAAAGAAGATAAACCATTGTATCTTGGATTTTTTAATACAGGAGCATACCAAGAAACAATTGGTGGTTATGGCGGATTGCAGCACTGTTTAATTCCGCAACCAAAGCATATTATTATTTCAAAAAATAATGAAGGAAAATTAGAATATAAATTATTTAAAGAAAAACAAATAGCAAGCGATTTTTTAAAAATATTAGGTTATGAATAAAAGAACTTACGCAGGAATACCTGATCAATACACAAAACTGGAGACTTCAAAAGTGGTTTTAATACCAGTTCCTTATGACGGAACAAGTACTTGGCAAAAAGGAGCAGATAAAGGTCCGGATGCTTTTTTAGAAGCATCTGAAAATATGGAAATGTACGACATAGAAACTGATTCAGAAGTTTATAAAAACGGAATTTATTTGGCTGATGCTATTACTGAGAATTCATCACCTGAAAAAATGGTAGAAGCAGTTCACAGCATTGCAAAAACATATATAAAAAAAAATAAATTTGTAACGCTTTTTGGAGGTGAACATTCAATGTCAATTGGTTCAATTAGAGCATTTAATGAATGTTTTAATAACTTAACAGTTGTACATATTGATGCACATGCCGATTTACGTAAAGAATACAACGGTTCAAAATTTAATCATGCATGTACTGTATATGAAGCAAGTCAAACTACAAATCTAATTCAAGTTGGTATTAGAAGTATGGATAGTATTGAAAAAACCATTATGGACTACGATAAAGTATTCTTTGCTCATGACTTAGCAACAGATGATTATTGGATGGATAATGCAATAGATTTAATGACAAGCAATGTGTTTATAACCATAGATTTAGATGCTTTTGATCCGTCAATAGTACCGTCAACCGGCACACCTGAGCCTGGAGGTTTATTCTGGTACGAAACGTTGGATTTTTTAAAGAGAATATTTAAAGAAAAAAATGTGGTTGGTTTTGATATTGCAGAACTTTGCCCTAATAAAAATGATAAATCATCTGATTTGCTTGCAGCAAAATTATACTATAAAATGTTAAGCTATAAATTTGATAATAGTGAAGATGACGATTATGAAAATGAAGACGGTTACATAGAGCCTAATAATAAAACATCAAAATTTCAAGACGAAGATTATGACTAAAAAAGGAGCAATCTCCCAATTTATTGAAAAGTATTATTTGCACTTTAATTCTGCAACAGTAGTTGATGCAGCTAAAGAATATGAGAATCAGTTGGCTTCTGGTTCAAAAATGTTGGTATCACTTGCTGGTGCAATGAGTACAGCAGAATTGGGAAAAATATTTGCCGAGATAATCAGACAAGATAAAGTGCAAATAATTTCATGTACAGGTGCTAATTTAGAAGAAGATATAATGAATTTGGTAGCTCATTCTCATTATAAAAGAGTACCAAATTACAGAGATTTAACACCTAAAGAAGAGTGGGAGCTACTTGAAAAGGGATTAAATAGAGTTACAGATACTTGTATACCTGAAGAGGAAGCGTTTCGTCGTTTGCAAAAGCATATTTACAAAATATGGAAAGATGCAGAAGATAATGGTGAAAGGTTATTTCCTCATGAGTTTATGTACAGAATGTTACTATCGGGTGTTTTAGAACAATACTATGAGATTGATCCTAAAAATAGTTGGATGATAGCCGCCGCCGAAGCTAATTTACCAATGGTAGTTCCGGGTTGGGAAGATAGTACTATGGGAAATATTTTTGCTTCTTATGTATTAAAAGGTGAGTTAAAAGCAAGTACAATGAAATCGGGTATTGAATATATGACCTTTTTAGCTGATTGGTATACCGAAAATTCAGAGAACGGAATTGGGTTTTTCCAAATTGGAGGTGGTATAGCCGGTGACTTTCCAATATGTGTAGTACCAATGTTATATCAGGATATGGAAAGAACTGATACACCATTTTGGAGTTATTTTTGCCAAATTTCAGATTCAACAACCAGTTATGGCTCCTATTCAGGTGCTGTTCCAAATGAAAAAATAACTTGGGGTAAACTAGATATTGATACACCAAAATACATTATTGAATCTGATGCAACAATTGTTGCTCCTCTAATTTTTGCTTATTTATTAAACATGTAATTATATTATGAAAAGAGTTATTGTAGACTATAGTAAACTAACTAGCGAAATATTAAATTTATTAGTAGAAAAATACCCAAATGGTTACGGTTATAGAGATATAATTACATTTAAAAATGCAAAAGACGAAACAGTTAGAGCTGTTGAAGTTAGAACAGATGATACTGTGTACCTAGTTAAAATAAGCTTAAAATTGGAAGAGACTATGGAAGATTATGATGCTGATGAAGATAATTTTGACGAGGTGTATGATAATGATGCTGATTTAGAAGAAATACCAGACGAAGATATTGAAGATTAAATTAAATGTAGAATCAAAATAAAACCCGCTTTAAGCGGGTTTTATTTTTTAGTAAGAATGATAAATTAATATTTAGACTCTTGTCCCAATTCTTTAACTAATAAATAGTAAAAAATTGCTCGATATTTATTTCTGTTTGATTTTCCAATTTTTTCAATAACTGAACTAATAGCAGCATCTAATTTAGGTCCATCAGCTAAACCTAATTTTTTTATTAGAAAATTCTTTTTAACTGTTTCAAGCTCTTTTTCATCTGAACCAGATACGGTTTCAGCGTCAGCTTTGTAAATTGAAGGACCTAAACCTTTTGTTACAGCTGTTAGCAATTCAGCATTATAACTTAATCCTAACTTTTCCATTTCACTTTTGTAAAGTGCTATTTTTTCATCAAATTTACTCATAGGTAACGAATTTTTTTATTATTAGTATAATTCTTTTGTATCAAATATAAAGAAATATTTTTTGTTAAAATAAATTTATTTTAACAATCTGAGATATTTACACTAACAGCTAAACCGCCTTCGGAGGTTTCTTTATATTTAGAGTTCATATCCTTTGCAGTTTCCCACATGGTTGATATTACTTTATCTAAAGGAACTTTAGCATTTTTAATATCAGATTCTAAAGCTAATTCGGCAGCATTAATAGCTTTTATGGCACCCATAGCATTTCTTTCAATACAAGGTATTTGCACTAAACCCGCAATAGGATCACAAGTTAAACCTAAATGATGTTCCATAGCAATTTCGCTAGCCATTAAAACTTGTTCAGGTGTACCTCCAAGTAATTCCGTTAAAGCACCTGCTGCCATTGCAGATGAAACTCCAATTTCAGCTTGGCAACCACCCATTGCAGCAGAAATAGTAGCGCCTTTTTTAAAAATACTGCCAATTTCACCGGCAACCAATAAAAATTGTTTGATATGCTTAAAAGTTGCTTCATGGTTTTCAATAACCATATAATACATTAAAACAGCAGGTATAACACCTGCGCTTCCATTTGTTGGAGCAGTTACAACTCTGCCTAATGAAGCATTAACTTCGTTTACACCTAAAGCAAAACAACTTACCCATTTTAGTATTTGACGAAATTTAACTTCGGTCTTTCTAATGGTGTTTAACCATTCATTTGGTGAGTTATAAGGTAGATCTCCTTTTAATTTTTGATGAATATCAAAAGCTCTTCTTCTAACATTTAAACCTCCGGGTAAAGTTCCTTCAGTATGGCAGCCAATATACATGCACTCTAACATGGTGTCCCAAATTCGTTGAAGCTGAAAATCAATCTCATTTTCCGTTCTTAACGATTTTTCATTCTCAAGTACTATGTCCGATATTTTTAAATTAGTTTGTGTACAATAGGTTTCAAGTTCTTTTGCCTTTTGGATAGGGTATGGAAATGTTTTATGAATTTCTATATTCTCTTTTGCATGAATAAGTTCTTCTCTAACAACAAAACCTCCACCAATAGAGTAGTAAGTATCTGAAGAAATTTCAGCAGTATCGTTAAATCCGGTAAATTTTATACCATTTGCATGGAATGGTAAAAATTCTTTATTAAAAATGATGTTATTTTCCGGGTTAAAATTTATGAAATGATTATTTCCAAATTTAATTTTATGGCTTTTTTGAATTGAGTTGACTAAAGTTGAGATTTCATTTGTTGGGATATCTTCCGGATCAGTGCCTGCTAAACCTAAAATTACGGCTAAATCTGTAGCATGTCCTTTTCCGGTTAACGAGAGTGAACCGTACAAATCCACCTTTACAGCGGTAATTCTATCAAAAATATTTTCTTTTTTAAGATGATTTATCCATCTTTCGGCAGCACGCCAAGGTCCCAAAGTATGTGAACTTGAAGGTCCAATGCCAATTTTCAACATATCAAAAACCGAAATACACTCCATTAAATTTTTATATAAAAATTAGTGTATAAATATATGCTTTTGAGAAAAGAGAAACTTCATTTTTAAAATAAATTATTCATATTTTAAATGACAAATTAATAGATATGTGCTGTTATTTATGACATCTTGACATATTTTTTCTAATGGCACAATCATTGACTATTTGAACATGAGAGTTTAAAAAAATTAAGAACAAAAATAAAATATATAATTATGAGTAAAATTATAGGAATAGATTTAGGAACAACCAACTCTTGTGTTTCTGTGATGGAAGGAAATGAGCCAGTTGTAATTCCTAATGCTGAAGGAAAAAGAACTACTCCTTCTATTGTAGCATTTATTGAAGGAGGCGAGCGTAAAGTTGGTGATCCTGCAAAACGGCAAGCAGTTACTAACCCTTTAAAAACAGTTTATTCAATTAAGCGTTTTATGGGTAATAAGTATTCTGAATCTAAAATGGAGGCAGAAAGAGTACCTTATAAAGTAGTTAAAGGTGATAACGATACACCACGTGTTGATATTGACGGAAGATTATATACTCCTCAAGAAATCTCAGCAATGGTACTTCAAAAAATGAAAAAAACTGCTGAAGATTATTTAGGAACAGAAGTAACTGAAGCTGTTGTAACAGTACCTGCATATTTTAACGATTCTCAACGTCAGGCAACTAAAGAAGCCGGAGAAATTGCCGGGTTAAAAGTAAGTCGTATTATCAACGAGCCTACTGCTGCAGCGTTAGCATATGGTTTAGATAAAAAAGGACACGATCAAAAAATAGTTGTTTTTGACTTTGGTGGTGGTACTCACGATGTTTCAATCTTAGAATTAGGTGATGGTGTATTTGAAGTATTGTCTACTGATGGTGATACACATTTAGGTGGTGATGATGTTGATCAAAAAATTATTGATTGGTTGGCTGAAGAATTTAATGCTGAAGAAGGTATCGACTTACGTAAAGATGCTATGGCATTACAACGTTTAAAAGAAGCCGCTGAAAAAGCAAAAATTGAATTATCATCTTCTGCAAGTACTGAAATTAACCTACCTTATATCACAGCAACTGCAAGTGGTCCAAAACACTTGGTTCGTAACTTATCAAAATCAAAATTTGAGCAATTGATTGATGATTTGATTAAAAGAACTATTGAACCTTGTAAAACTGCTCTAGATGCAGCAGGTTTAACAACTTCTGACATTGATGAAATTATTTTAGTAGGAGGTTCAACTCGTATTCCTGCTGTAGTAGAAGCTGTTGAAAAATTCTTTGGTAAAGCACCATCAAAAGGTGTAAATCCGGATGAAGTTGTTGCAATAGGTGCAGCTATTCAAGGAGGTGTATTAACTGGTCATGTAAAAGATGTATTGTTGTTAGATGTTACACCACTTTCATTAGGTATTGAAACTATGGGGAATGTAATGACTAAGTTAATTGAAGCTAATACTACAATTCCAACTAAAAAGTCACAAGTATTCTCTACAGCAGCCGATAATCAACCTTCTGTAGAAATACACGTATTACAAGGTGAACGTGCAATGGCAGCTGATAATAAAACAATTGGACGTTTCCATTTAGACGGAATACCACCGGCACCAAGAGGTGTACCTCAAATTGAAGTAACTTTTGATATTGATGCAAACGGTATAATTCATGTAACAGCAAGTGATAAAGCAACAGGAAAATCTCAAGACATCAGAATTGAAGCTTCTTCCGGTTTAACCGAAGATGAAATCAAGAAAATGAAAGCTGATGCTGAAGCAAATGCCGATGCAGATAAAAAAGCTAAAGAAACTGCTGAAAAAATTAACGCAGCAGATTCAATGATTTTCCAAACAGAAAAGCAATTGAAAGAATTTGGAGATAAATTATCAGCTGATAAAAAAGCTCCAATAGAATCTGCACTTGAAGAACTTAAAAAGGCTCATGAATCAAAAGATCTTGCACAAATTGATGCTGCAATGGAAAAGATAAATGAAGCATGGAAAGTTGCAAGTGAAGAAATGTACAAAGCACAACAAGAAGCACAAGCACAAGGAGCTCCAACAGGTGAAGCAGAAACTGCACAACCAAAAAGCGAAGGAGATAATGTAGAAGATGTTGACTTTGAAGAAGTAAAAGAAGACTAACTTTTAGTTGAAATAATAAAAAAAGCCTCCAAAATGGAGGTTTTTTTTATGTAAAACATTTTTGTAATAGTGTATTTTCAAATTTGTAAATTAGCCGTTTATCAAATAGCAAATGAAAATTAGAGGTGCAACTTTAGAAGATATTTCAAGTATTTTAAACATAATTAATGATGCTATTTTACATACAACTGCAGTTTATGATTATGAAATAAAAACAAAGGAAGAGCAAGTAGAATGGTTTCAGCAGAAAATGGATAAAAATATGCCGGTAATTATTGCTGAATACGAAAGTGAAGTGATAGGTTATGGTACATTTGATTATTTTAGACCAAGAATTGGTTATAAATATACAGTTGAACATTCAGTATATGTTGCTAAAGGTTTTCAAGGAAAAGGAGTAGGGAAATTAGTATTGGAAGAGCTGATAAAAATTGCAACCAAAAAAGGATTTCATACAATGATTGCCGGTATTGATGCCAAAAATAAAGGAAGCATAGAATTTCATAAAAAACTTGGTTTTAAAGAAGTTGGCAGGTTAAAGGAAGTTGGTTATAAATTTAATACATGGTTAGACGTTGTTTTTATGCAACGCATATTACTGGAAAAAGAAAATTAATATATGAATATACCTACTACAAGTTTCCCCAGAGTTGTTATAATTGGAGGAGGTTTTGCCGGAATTACTTTGGTAAAAGGATTACGAAATTTAGAACTACAAGTAGTTTTAATTGATAAACATAACTATCATACATTTCAACCTTTATTATATCAAGTTGCAACTGGTGGTTTAGAACCTGATTCTATTGCTTTTCCTATTAGAAAAGTGATTGCAGATTTACCTAACTTTTATTTTAGATTAGCAGAAGTTACCAATATTGATAGTAAAAATGATACTATTGAAACTACCATTGGTAATTTAAAGTACGATTATTTAGTTATTGCAACAGGTTCAACAACTAATTATTTTGGTAATACAAATATTGAGAAATTTAGTATGGCGATGAAATCGGTGCCACAATCGCTAAATCTCAGAAGTTTAATTATTGAAAATTTTGAAGATGCGTTACTTACCTCTAATTATGAAGAACGAAATGCACTTATGAATTTTGTGATTGTTGGTGGAGGTCCAACAGGAGTAGAGTTGGCAGGAGCTTTAGCTGAAATGAAAAATGAAATTTTACCAAAAGATTATCCTGACTTAGATATTCGAAAAATGCAAATTAACTTAGTGCAGGGAGGTAATTGTTTATTGAAAGGTATGAGTGAAATTGCCTCAAAAAAAGCAGAAGATTTTTTAATAAAAGCAGGTGTAAGTGTATGGAAAAATGTTAAGGTTACCAACTACGATGGTAAAATAGTAAGTACCGCAACAGATTTGAAATTTGAATCAGCAACTGTTATTTGGGCTGCAGGAGTAAAGGGAGCAAAAATAAATGGATTAGAAAATGAATGTGTTATTGAGCGTGTAGAACGCTTTAAAGTTGATGAATTTAATAAAGTAAAAGGGTATAAAAATATTTTTGCTATTGGAGATATTGCTTGTATGAATACTGAACAATATCCAAAAGGACATCCAATGATGGCACAACCGGCAATACAGCAAGGAAAACAATTAGCTAAAAATATAATTGCCATTATTGAAAATGAACCTTTAAAATCTTTTGAATATACCGATAAAGGCTCTATGGCAACTATTGGGAGAAATAAAGCAGTAGTTGACTTAAAAAAAGTCCGTTTCCAAGGATTTTTTGCTTGGTTTGTATGGATGTTTGTTCACTTATTTTCACTTATCGGATTTAGAAATAAAGCCATCGTTTTTCTAAATTGGGTATATAATTACATTCGTTTTGATAGGGAAACACGCTTAATTATAAGGCCTTTTAAAAGAAAAAATAAAGATTCTTTTTCAAGTCAGGATCTTTAATTTAATAAATTATTTAAAGCATCATTCAAGGTTTTAAATTCAAATTTAAAACCTGTATCAGTTATTTTTTCTGAAGAAGCTCTGCTTCCTTCTAATAAAATACTTGCCATTTCACCAAATAGTAATTTTAACACAAATGAAGGTGTGTTTGGAAGCCAAATTCTTTTATTAAGTTTTTTAGCAATAGTTTTTGTAAGATTTTTGTTAGTTATATGCTCAGGAGCAACAGCATTGTAAATCCCTTTCATTTCTATTTTTTCAATAGCATTTACATACATTTCGCATAAATCATTAATGTGAATCCATGGCATATATTGGTTTCCACTGCCAATTGGACTTCCAAATCCCATTTTAACAGGTTTACTTATTTTAGCTAATGCACCTCCTTTTTCAGATAAAACAACACCGGTTCTAAAAATTACGGTTTTGATGTTCAATGAGTTGAATTGTTGTGATGAATTTTCCCATAAAACACATACCTTGCTTAAAAAATCTGCTCCGGCTTTATCATTTTCATTAAAAATTTTATCAGAAGTAATTGTTCCATAGTAACCAATTCCCGATGCGGCAATAAACCCTTTAAGATTAGGATTGAATTTTTGAACGTTTTTAAATAACAGGTTTGCTGTTTTAACGCGACTGTTTATAAGTAAGTCTTTTTGCTTTTTAGTCCATCTTTTTTCAGAAATATTTGTTCCTGCCAAGTGAATAATATAATCAGCATTTTTTATAGCGTCCGGCTCAATGTACTCACTATCAATATTCCAATAAAAACTATTTTTGTTTGTATTATTTTTATTTCTGCTGAGGATAAAAACTTTGTAACCTTTATTTTGAAGTAATTTGCAAAGATTTTTGCCTATTAAACCTGTACCTCCTGTTACTAAAACTGTTGCCATATAAAAATTCGGTTATTGAATAGTAAAAAATACTAAAAAATAACCGAACTTTTAAAATTAAGAACGATTTAAATCAATTATGAAAAATTTCTTTTTCCACTTCAAAAGGAATTGGGTTATTCATTCCTTTTGTAATAGCTTCTTTGTTTAAAGGTATTAAATGATGATAACGTTCCGGTAACGATTTTTTCAATCCTTCAATAACATTTTCTAATTTAACAATAGGTTTTATTTTTAAGAAAGCTCCTAAAACTATCATATTGAATATTTTTTTATTGCCCATTTCTGCAGCTAATCTATTTCCTTCAATTTGATAAATATTAATGTCGGTTCTTTTAGGGTGACTGCTAATACCATTTGGATCGTAAATTAATAAACCGCCGGGCTTAACCGATGCTTCAAACTTATCCATTGATTGTTGATTCAAAATAATAGCGGTATCGTACACTTTTAAATAAGGAGAACTAATTCTGTCATCACTTAAAATTACGGTAACATTTGCAGTTCCTCCACGCATTTCCGGACCATAAGAGGGCATCCAGCTAACTTCTTGATTTTGCATTATGCCAGAATATGCTAAAATTTTCCCCATTGAAAGAACACCCTGTCCGCCAAAGCCTGCTATAATAATTTCTTCTGTCATAATTTATTATTTTAGTTTTCCGTTCACTTTAATATCACCTAAAGGAAAATAAGGAAACATATTTTCTTCCATCCAAATATTTGCATCATTAGGTGTCATTTTCCAACCGGAATTACAGTTTGATACAATTTCAATAAAAGACAATCCTTTTTTATTTTTTACATTTTCAAAAGCAGTTTTAATTGCTTTTTTTGCTTTTCTCACATGTTTATGTGTATGTACAGCTTGTCTTGTTGCGTAATAAACTCCCGGAAGATTTGCGATAAGTTCAGTCATTTTAATAGGAGATCCCATAGTTTTGATTTCTCTTCCGTAAGGTGAAGTTGATGAACGCATACCTTCTAAAGTAGTTGGAGCCATTTGACCGCCTGTCATACCATAAATACCGTTATTTATAAATATAATTACAATGTTTTCGCCTCTGTTACAAGCGTGAATAGTTTCTGCGGTACCAATAGCGGCTAAATCTCCGTCGCCTTGGTAGGTAAAAACATATTTTTCAGGCCAAGTTCTTGCAATAGCTGTAGCAACAGCAGGAGCTCTTCCGTGTGCAGCTTGTGTCATGTCGATATTCATAAAATCATAAGCCAATACCGAACAACCAACCGGAGCAACACCAATAGTATCTTCTGCTATACCTAATTCATCAATAACTTCCATAGTTAAGTTATGAGCTGTTCCATGGCCGCAACCGGGGCAATACGACAAGGTTGCATCCGTCATTAATGGAGTTTTACAATATACTTGATTCTCGGGTTTTATGATATCTAACACTTCCATTTTTTATAATTTTTTGTTCTAAAGCTTCTAAAATTTCTTCAGGTGTATGAATAATACCACCAGTTCTACCAAAATGTTCTACAGGTACTTTGTGTTCAACAGCTAATTTTACATCTTCTACCATTTGACCTGCATTCAGTTCAACACTTAAAATTCCTTTAACCTGATCTGCTAATTCGAATAAAGGTTTTTTAGGATAAGGGAATAAAGTTATAGGGCGTAAAAGACCAACTTTTATGCCTTTTTCTCGAGCTAATTCAACAGCTTTTTGAGAAATACGGGCGCTTGAACCATAGGCTACAATTAAATAATCGGCATCATCGCAAAGTATTTTTTCATACCGAAGATCTTCTTTTTCCATTTGTTCATATTTTTTCATTAATCTATGAACACGTGCTTCCATTTTTTCAGATTGAAGGTCTAAAGATGTTATAATATTACGCTCTCTTCCTTTTTTTCCTGTTACAGCCCAACTGCCATATTTTTCAATTATCTCTTCGTTTGTTAATCTTTTTTTCTGATCTTTTAAAACCACTTTTTCCATCATTTGACCAATTAATCCATCTGATAGAATTAATACCGGATTTCGGTATTTAAAAGCCATTTCAAATGCATCTTCAACAAAATCTGCCATTTCTTGTACCGATGCCGGAGCAAGAACATATAATTTATAATCTCCATGTCCGCCACCTTTTACCGATTGAAAATAATCTGCTTGTGATGGTTGTATGGTACCTAAACCAGGTCCACCTCTAACAACATTTACAATTACGGCAGGTAATTCTGCTCCTGCTAAATACGATATTCCTTCCAGTTTAAGTGAAATTCCGGGACTAGATGATGAGGTCATTACCCTTTTAGCTGTACTGGCAGCTCCATAAACCATATTAATGGCTGCAATTTCGCTTTCAGCTTGTAAAACAACCATTCCGGTTCTTTGTTCCGGGCGTTCACTCATTAAATATTCTATAACTTCTGATTGTGGTGTGATAGGATAACCGAAATAAGCATCTGCGCCGGCTCTAATAGCTGCTTCAGCCAATGCTTCGTTACCTTTCATTAATTTTAATTCTGACATTACAAATATTTTAATTTAGTTATACTGAAACTTTAACTCTGTACACAGATATTGCTCTGTCTGGACAAACAATTGCGCAATTGGTGCAACCGGTACAAGCTTCAGGATTTTTCATATAGGCATAGTGGTATCCTTTTCGATTTACTTCTTTGGTCATGCCAATAACATCTTCAGGACATACAGGTATGCATACTTCGCAACCCTTACATGCTTGAGTATCTACTACGATAGCTCCTTTAACTTTTGCCATTTTGATAATTTTATAGGTTTTTAATAACTTATAATTCTGTTATTCTCAAAGTTAAACCTATTTTTTTATAAAAAGCATGATAATTGTCAATTAATGATAATTGTCATTTTATTTTAGATATTTTAGTGTAATAGGAGAGTTGCACATAAAAAGACGCCAATACAGGAGTTTATTTATGTTTTTTGATGAAGTTATTTTAATTTTTAATAGAGTTTTTTATATTTCGAAGGGTTTACTTCGTGCATAATACTATAAATTGTTTCAAAAATATCCTCTGCATTTGGTTTTGAGAAATAATCTCCATCAGTTCCATAAGCAGGGCGATGGGCTTTAGCTGTAAGTGTAACAGGTTTACTGTCTAAATACATATATGCATTTTGCTTTTCGAGAATTTCGTTTAATAGATAAGCTGAAGCTCCTCCGGGCACATCTTCATCAATTATAATCAAGCGATTTGTTTTTTCAATACTTTTTACAACATCTTTAGTAATGTCAAACGGTAGTAAAGATTGTGCATCAATAATTTCAATATCAATATCTACTTCATTTAAATGATTCACAACATCTTGAACAATTTTTAAAGTAGAACCGTATGATAAAACGGTAATATCACTACCTTCTTTAATAGTTTCTACAATGCCAATTGGTGTTTTAAATTCTCCTAAGTTGTTAGGTAGTTTTTCTTTTAATCTATATCCGTTCAGATTTTCTACAATCAACGCCGGTTCATCACATTCTAATAGGGTATTATAAAAACCGGCAGCTTTTGTCATATTTCTTGGAACTAAAATATTAATACCTCTTAGTAAATGAATAATTGCTCCCATAGGTGAACCGGAATGCCAAATACCTTCTAAACGGTGACCACGTGTTCTAACAATTAAAGGAGCTTTTTGTTTGCCTGCGGTTCTATAATGAAGTGTTGCTAAATCATCACTTAAAATTTGAAGTCCATACAATAAATAATCTAAATACTGAATTTCGGCAATAGGGCGTAATCCTCTTAATGCCAATCCTATACCTTGTCCTATAATGGTTGCTTCTCTAATTCCGGTATCGGAAACTCTAAGTTTTCCATATTTATCTTGAAGGCCAACTAAGCCTTGATTAACATCACCAATATTACCAGAATCTTCTCCAAAAATTAACAGTTTGTTGTTTTTTGAAAATAGAATGTCAAAATTATCTCTAATAATAATTCGTCCATCAACCAATTCAGCATTTTCATTATAAGTTGGTAAAATTTCTTTTATATGACTAACTTTTTTGTCGGTTTGGCTGTTTAGATAAGAACTGTACTTAGATTGTTCAGAATTTAAATAGCCGGTAATCCAGTTTTGAAGTTGAACTTTTTCTTTTGAACTTTCATTTCTAGTATACACAATAGCTCTTCTTGCAATAGCAAGAATATCTTTTCTGGAAGGATCTATAATAGAAGCTAAATCATTTTTCAGTTTGATGATAAAAGCTTTGTTATGGCTTTTTAATGCTATATTTTCAAGTAAAAGAGTTAGTTTGTTTTTTTGATCCTTAATTGGATTTAAAAATGCGTTCCAAGCGTCTCTTTTTGCCTGATGTACTTCCTTTTTGGCTTCTTTTTCAATTTTAATTAACTCTTCTTCCGAATCAACAAACCGTAATGAGTTATTATTTTCACCAGTCAATTCAAACTCAATAATCCAATCGCGCATTTTAGCAATACAGTCGTGTTGTTTTTCCCAAGTCAATCGTTCTTTAGATTTGTAACGTTCGTGGGAACCGGAAGTTGAATGACCTTGAGGTTGCGTTAAATCTTTAACATGAATTAAAACCGGAACATGCTCTTCACGAGCAATTTTAGCTGCTTTATTGTAAACATCAATTAATTGCGGATAATCCCAACCTTTAACAACAAAAATTTCGTACCCATTTCCATTTTCATCACGTTGAAATCCTTTTAATATTTCAGAAATATTTTCTTTTGTTGTTTGAAATTTTGCCGGAACGGATATGCCATAATCATCATCCCAAACACTAATTACCAAAGGAACTTGTAATACGCCTGCAGCATTAAATGTTTCAAAAAATATACCTTCTGATGTGCTGGCATTTCCAATAGTTCCCCATGAAATTTCATTTCCGTTATTAGAAAATTTTTGATTTTTAAATTCGGGAACTTCTCTAAATAATTTTGAAGCTTGTGCTAAACCAAGCATACGAGGCATTTGCCCGGCTGTTGGAGAAATATCGCTGCTCGAATTGTATTGTTCGGTAAGGTTTTTGAATTTTCCGTTCTCGTCCAAACTGTGAGTGGCAAAATGTCCGCCCATTTGTCTGCCTGCCGACATAGGATCTGCATTGATATCAGGATTAGCGTATAAACCTGCAAAAAATTGTTGAGGAGTAAGCTCTCCAATTGCCATCATAAAAGTTTGATCTCGGTAATAACCCGATCTAAAATCTCCCTTTTTAAAAGCCTTTGCCATGGCAAGTTGAGGTACTTCTTTACCATCACCAAAAATTCCAAATTTTGCTTTACCAGTTAATACTTCTCTACGACCCAATAAACTACATTCTCTACTTATTACAGCAACTTTAAAGTCGTGTAAAACTTCTTTTTTAAATTGAGCGAATGAAAGTTGATCTTGATTTGCAGATGAAGATTTTACATGCATATTTTCGAAATTTTTAGCTATGCAAAGGTATAAATTTATACGGTATATAAAAAGGTAGATGAAATTCTACTATTTTATTTAAAATATTCAATCAAAATAATGATTAATAAAAGCCTCTTTTTACAAAATTGTAGATCTTTTTTGGCTTGATAACTAACACAAATCTGATTCTAGAAGCATAACTTGGTTCAGAAATTTCCCAACCATTATTTGAATAAAGCGGAAAATAAACTTCTAAAATATCTTGTATAAAATTTAGTCGTATACCATTGTCATGTGCAAAATAAACTTTTTCATTTCTGTTTTTTACAAATCCAACATCGTTATAAATTTCTAACCAACGCCATAATCCAATATTGGTGTTTATTGTAGACATCCATTGGTTTGCGTAGGCTACAGGTAATTTTGATTTAAAACCACCTTCATTTATAATAACTTGTTGGCTAAAAAAACCGGTGGTTTCTGATCTACCTATATAATCATATTGAAATAAATAATCTGTAGGTCTGTCTAAAGAAAAACTAAAGTAATTACTTTTTGTATTGTTATTTATAAATGCGCCAGCAAAAAACCTAAAATCAAATTGTCTGTTGTTTTTGTCGGTAAGTATTCTGTAACGGCCTGTAAGTGAAACTTTACTAAACTTATCAGCAATTTGTAATCCTGTTGAAAAATGGATATCTTCAATAATATCGGGTTTTGTGTAGCCAAAATTTAAATTAAAGACTTTATATTTATTTGATTCAGGATGTTCTTTTTGTGTAGGAGATTTTTCTTTGTTAACCATTGTGTACGAAGCCGAAATTGCTTTGCTTTCTATATCTCTTAAACTTTTTCTTTTGAATTCAATTAAAGCAAAAGGGGTAATCATACTGTAAGTTAAATCTTCATCATAGTGATAATTACTTCCTGCTATACCGGCAGAAATTAAATTCACTTTTTTATTTTCGGGTAAATATTCGTAAGCAAAAGAATATGAGCCGGACAAACTTCTACTTTTTGTACTGTATGAAGGAGAAATTTTATAATTATAATTCTTTTTTATAATAGGTTGGTTGGATAATGAAACTCCCAAAACAACACCATCATAATAATTATATCTAAATACAGGAGTATAAAACAGCTGGTTGTAATAAGGGTTTTCAATATCTTTAAAAAATTTAAATTGTAATGGTCTGTTAAATAAAAATTTATCTACATTTTTCCAATTGTTTCTTAAATTGTATTCGGGTAAATCTAACTCATAATTTAATGATAATCTGTCAACTCCTTTTTTTGGAACCGTTATTGTTTTTGAAGAGTCAATATTTGTCAGCCATTTTTTAAAAATAATTTCTTCTTTTTTATTAATTCCGTAGAGTTGAATAGGAGTAGTCATATTCCTTTTATTGAGGATGGTAACATCAACAGAATCTTTCTTTTTTACTACTTTTTTAATAGTATAATCAACTCTTTTATTGGTTTTTACAAAGTCTTTTCTAAACCATGTTAAATCTTTTGATGTTTCCAAATAATCGAAAAAGTAATTGCTGTATATTTTTTTTCCTGAACTGTTTTTTGAAAAATTTACGATAGCCTTTTTTAAAACATCTTTTTCTAAATAATTTTCTAAAAATCGTAATCCGATACCTGCCTTGTATTTATTTACAATTTTTCGGTTAAAGTTAGATAATGAATCCAAAGGTGTGGTTAAAGCTTGATCTAAGTTTTTTCTAGCGGCAAATTGATAAACATAAGGATATTTACCATTAAAATCAATTTTAGCTAAATTAAAACTTCTTACACCCCAAATTTTAGAAAGTTCTCCTATTGCCTTTTTTTCAGGATAATATGTTTCAACATATTTAATCATTAAGTAGGTTTGTAAACCGCTGGTTAACCAAGAATCTTCTCGTTGGTTGTATAAGAATAAATTATCGATATATTTTTTTGTAAGAATTTTAAACATTTTAATGTCCCACTCAAAAGCATCATTAAAAGGGGCTAAAAATGAAGGTAATTGGTTAAAACCATAAACCGGATTTTTGTCGTATTCAATTTTATTGATTAATAATTTTTCTGAAGGAAATTCACCTAAATAGGATTCTATAAACAGCAATTCCCTGTTAAGTATATCAGTTTTTACATCAATTTCAAGTTTATCCGAATCTAAATTTGTGATAATTTTGAACGGAATTGGATTGAACTCTATAAAATCGTTTTGTTTACAAATATGTAATTCAATATCAAATTTATTTTTTCCTGTGAGTGTATATTTATTAAAGTTTTTGAAAGGAAGAACTTGTGTATCTAAATCACTTGCCAATATAAAATCATTTGGAATACTTATATCGATAGTATAATTTGTGAAATCTACATACAAATCATCCATGTCCAAATTATTCATTAAATGCCATTTGGTATCTATTACAGCCGGGATTAAATACCAATAACGTAAATTATAAGTGGTATTATTTACTCCATACTTGGTAAATTTATCTTTAGGGATTTTGACCGAATAAGTAGCTATTATTTTAACCGAATCTTTTGGATTTAGAGGTTGATTGAGGCTAACTTTTAAAATATCAGGATTTTTATCGGTTATTTCCCATGTTGAAATTTCGTAGTTGGCAGAAATACTAGAAATATATGTGCTACCTCTTTCTTCTTCTTTGGCAAAATGAAATGTTTTGGAGTAATTTTCAACAAAACGTTTAGCTAGTGGTGTGTATTTATCTTTGAAAGAGTTTGGCCAATTGTGAAAATAGACTTCATTAAGTGTTTTATTTGAATTATTAAAAAAATCAATTTCTTGTTGAATTTTAAGTTCATTATTTTCAGTATTTAAAATTGCGGATATTTTAATATTGTTGGTTTGACTGTAGTTTACAGCCGAAACAAATAATAAGCATACCAATAATAAAAATACATACTTTTTCAAACAGTTATTTTTTTAGAAGTTAGGGCTTAAACTATATTTTTTGTAGAAAATATCAATTACTTCCAAAACTTCATCTTCTGTATCAACTAATGATATTAAATCTAAATCTTTTTCACTTATACTACCTTCTTTAAGCAAGGTATTTGTAATCCAATCAAATAATCCGGACCAATAATTTCTTCCTACCAAAACTATTGGGAATTTTCCAATCTTTTTAGTTTGGATTAATGTTATGGCTTCAAATAATTCATCTAAGGTTCCAAAACCTCCGGGCATTACTACAAAACCTTGAGAATATTTTACAAACATTACTTTTCTAACAAAAAAGTAATCGAAATCTAAACTTTTATCAGGATCAATATACGGATTATCATGTTGCTCAAATGGTAATTCAATATTTAAACCAACAGAAGTTCCTTTTCCTCTATTCGCTCCTTTATTACCTGCTTCCATAATACCGGGACCGCCTCCGGTAACAACACCATATCCATGTTTGGTTAGTTTGTAGGCAATATTTTCTGCTAGTTTATAATATTCATCGTTTGGCTTTGTTCGAGCTGAACCAAAAATACTTACACAAGGTCCAATTTTACTTAAACGTTCAAAACCTTCAACAAACTCTGCCATAATTTTAAATATAGCCCAAGAGTCGTTTGTTTTAATTTCATTCCAAGTTTTTTGTTTAAATTTTTCTCGTATTTTTCTGTCTTCGTTGGGTGTCATTTATATTTGATAATTTTTTTATTAATTTAGTAAAGATCAGTTTTTTGAAAAACTGGTCGGCTAATTTAGTTCTTTTTTCAAGAATTGTGCAGTATAGCTTTTTTTATGCTTACTTACTTCTTCCGGAGAGCCAAAACAAATTAATTCACCGCCTTTTTTACCGCCTTCCATCCCAATATCTATAACATAATCAGCTAATTTTATTACATCTAAATTATGTTCAATAATTACAACGGTATTGCCTTTATTTGTTAGTTTATTTATTACCTGCATTAATACTCTAATATCTTCAAAATGCAACCCTGTTGTTGGTTCATCCAGAATATAAAAAGTATTTCCTGTATCACGTTTAGATAATTCAGATGCCAGCTTAATTCGTTGAGCTTCACCTCCAGAAAGAGTTGTAGATTGCTGCCCCAATGTAATATAACTTAGACCAACATTATTTATTGTTTTTAGTTTGCGATATATTTTTGGGATATGTTCAAAAAACTGGGTAGCTTCTTCAATGGTCATATTTAAAACATCAGAAATTGACTTTCCTTTATATCTAATTTCTAATGTTTCTCTATTAAATCTTTTACCTTGGCAGGTTTCACATTCAACTTGTACATCGGGTAAAAAATTCATTTCAATAACACGAACTCCACCGCCTTGACATGTTTTGCACCTTCCGCCTTTTACGTTGAATGAAAAACGGCCGGGTTTATAACCTCTAATTGACGCTTCGTTAGTTTTTGAATACAAGCTTCTTATCTCACCAAAAACACCGGTATAAGTGGCTGGATTTGAACGAGGAGTTCTTCCGATAGGTGATTGATCAATAGCAATAACTTTGTCAATATGTTCTAATCCTTCAATGGATTTATAAGGCATTGGTTTTTTTACACCGTTATAAATATGTTTATTTAAAATAGGATAGAGTGTTTCGTTTATTAAAGTTGATTTTCCACTACCAGATACTCCTGTAACACAAATCAGTTTGCCTAAGGGAAATTCAACGGTAAGGTTTTTTAAATTATTACCTGTAGCCCCTTTTAAAACAATTTTTTTGCCGTTTCCTTGCCTTCTCTTTTTAGGGATTTCAATCTTTTTGGTTCCGTTTAAATAATCGGCTGTTAAAGTGCTATGTGTTTTTAACTCTTCGTAGGTTCCTTCACTTACAATTTCACCTCCATGTATACCGGCTCCCGGACCAATATCGAGTACAAAATCGGCATGTTCAATCATATCCTTATCGTGTTCAACAACAATAACCGAGTTGCCAACATCTCTTAAATTTATTAAAGAATTTATCAGTTTTTGATTGTCCCTTTGATGCAAACCAATACTCGGTTCGTCTAAAATATATAGAACACCAACTAATTGCGAGCCAATTTGTGTGGCTAATCTAATACGTTGCGCTTCGCCACCTGATAATGACTTAGATGTGCGATCGAGAGTTAAATAATTTAAGCCAACATCTGATAAAAACTGTATTCTTGTTCTAATTTCTTTTAGTATTTCTGAAGCTATTTTTAGCTGTTTTTCTGATAATTTGTCTTCAAGTTTTGAAAACCAATTTTCAAGTTCTGATATATCAAACTGAGCTAATTCTGATATATTTTTATTGTTTATTTTGAAATATAAAGCTTCTTTTTTTAGTCTTTTTCCGTGACAGGTTTCACAATCAATCTCATCCATAAAATCTTTAGCCCAACGTTTTATAGAAGTAGAGTCGTTTGATTTATATTGATTTTCAATGAAATTCACAATTCCTTCAAAATCAATCTCATAATTGCGGGTTATGCCCATAGCTTTTGAAACAACTTCAAATTTTTCATTACCACCATTTAAAATAATATCTAAAGCTTCAGTAGGAATTTTAGAAATAGGGTCGTTTAATTGAAATTTATATCTTTCTGCAATTAATTGCAATTGTTTAAAAATCCAACTATTTTTTTGTTCTCCAATGGGTGTAATACCTCCATTTTTGATAGAAACGGAGGTGTCAGGAATTATTTTATTAATATTTACCTTGTTAATTTTACCCAAACCGTTACATGTTTCGCAAGCTCCTTTAGGTGAGTTGAATGAAAAGCTATTGGGCTCGGGACTTGGGTAAGATATGCCTGTTGTTGGACACATTAAATCTCTACTAAAATATCTGGGCGAGTTTGAATTATGCTCTAAAATCATTAGAATATTATCGCCTGAATATAATGTAGTTGTTATGGTTTCTTCTAACCTTTTTTCTGAAGATTGATTAATTAATAGTCGGTCTATAACTATCTCAATATCATGAGTTTTATAACGGTCAAGTCGCATTCCTTTTTCTATTTCTCTAATCTTGCCATCAACACGAACTCTCAAAAAACCTTGTTTTGAAATTTGTTCGAACAACTCTCTGTAATGCCCTTTTCTCGATTTAATTACAGGAGCTAAAACAACTATTTTTTTACCATCAAATTCTTTTAAAATAAGCTCTTTAATTTGCTCATCGCTATAATTCACCATTTTTTCGTTCGTATTATATGAGTAAGCATCGGCAGCACGCGCATATAATAATCGTAAAAAATCATAAATTTCAGTAATTGTTCCTACAGTAGACCTTGGACTTTTATTGGTAGTTTTTTGTTCAATAGAAATAACCGGTGATAATCCTTCAATTTTATCCACATCAGGTCTTTCTAATCCGCCTAAAAATTGTCTGGCATACGCTGAGAAAGTTTCAATATATCTTCGTTGGCCTTCAGCATAAATAGTGTCAAAAGCCAAAGAGGATTTACCGCTTCCGCTTAGACCTGTAATTACAACTAATTTTTCTCTTGGAATACGAACATCTATATTTTTTAAATTATGAACTCGTGCTCCAAGAACTTCAATATACTCTTCTTGTTTTGCCATTGGTTTTTAGGAAAGTTGCAAAGTTAAAAAAATGTAGCTATAAATTTAATATAGAATAATATCTTATTTTGAAAATTAGTATATTGCGTTAAAAATAATACTCTATGAAGTTGATAGATTCTTTACGTCATTTTTTTGAAAAACATGGTTTTGCTGTTTCTTCCAGATTTGCAGATAGATTAGGAATGAGTGCTTCTGATGTTCGATTATTTTTTATTTATATATCTTTTGTAACGTTAGGTTTTTCGTTTGGAATATATTTAACTCTTGCTTTTTTATTGCGTTTAAAAGATATGGTATATACTAAAAGAAAATCTGTTTTTGATCTATAAATGAATTTATACTTAAGACCGAGATTATACAGAGCAGTTGTATTATTACTAATTGTAATTGCAATTGGAGTTATTGGCTATATGTATCTTTCAGGAGATACATTTATCAATGCTTTATATATGACAATTATTACCATGACAACTGTTGGTTTTGGTGAAGTGCATCCATTAAGTGAAGTAGAAAAATTATTTACTATTTTTCTAATTATTATAAGCATTAGTACTTATGGTTTTACTGTAAGTATTTTAACCGAATATATAGCAAGCGGTGATTTTTTTGAAAAATTAAAAATTAAAAAAGTGCAACAAAGAATTGATCAATTAGAAAATCATACCATAGTATGTGGCTATGGTAGAAATGGGAAACAAGCAGTAGCAAAACTCAAACAATTCAATCAGCCTTGTGTGGTAATTGAAAAAAGAAAAGATGAAATAGCCGATTTAGAAAGGGATAACATATTGTATATAGAAGGTGATGCTACCAACGATGATGATTTAACTAAATTATCGTTAGATAAGGCTAAAAGTTTAATTACCGCTTTACCATCTGATGCTGATAATTTATTTGTAGTATTAACTGCAAGGCAGTACAATAAAGATTTTACTATTATAAGTAGAGCTTCAAATGAAACATCATACGGAAAATTAAAGTTTGCAGGAGCAACTAATGTTATAATGCCTGATAAATTAGGGGGAGCTCATATGGCATCATTGGTTGTAACTCCGGATTTGGTTGAGTTTTCAGAAAGATTGACCATTTCAGATAAAAAATCAACAAATTTAAAAGAAATTTCTATTGATGATTTACCTTCAGAATATTTGAATAAAACTATATTGGATTTAGATTTACGTAAAAAAACAGGTTGTACCGTTATAGGATTTAAAACTATTGATAATGAGTATATTATAAATCCTGAATCAACTACAAAACTCACTCCCGGATCGCATTTGATTATTTTGGGAAGAGCAAACCAAATAGAAAAATTACATAAAATTTTATAACATAATAAATTATTTGTTTAGATAACTAAATAATAAGTTTTATGTTAAATACTTGCTGTATGCTCATTTTTTCACCATATTGCGACGATTTTTATAAAACATCCAAATTATGAAGAGTAAACTCCTCCTATTATTATTAGCAACACCGTTTATAACTTTAGCACAAAATCAAAGTACTTCTCAAATAATTGATGAAACATTTAGAAGTTATACGGGTTGGTTTGTTGAAGCAATATTTTACGCAATACCATTTACAGAATCTGTTCAAATACCATGGGTTTTAATTGTACTTATTGGGGGAGCAATTTATTTTACACTGACTTTTAATTTTGCACAAATCAGATTATTAAAAACATCAATAAAAGTAGTTAAAGGAGATTATGATACAATTGATAAGAAGGGCGCTCAGGATGTACATCCATCGGAAGATGATTTAACTATGATTGATGGAGATTTACCTGAAACAATAAAAGTTGAAGGTCACCATGGTGAAGTATCACATTTTCAGGCATTAACTGCAGCTTTATCTGCTACAGTTGGTCTTGGTAATATTGCAGGTGTAGCAGTTGCATTATCTATTGGAGGTCCTGGCGCAACATTTTGGATGATTTTAGCCGGATTGTTAGGTATGGCCTCAAAATTTGCAGAATGTACGTTGGGTGTTAAATATCGTGATGTAGACTCTGACGGAACCGTTTATGGTGGACCAATGTACTATTTAACCAAAGGGTTAAAAGAAAAAGGTATGGGTGGTTTTGGTAAGGTTTTAGCAGTATTTTTCGCAGTTATGGTTGTAGGAGGTTCTTTTGGTGGCGGGAATATGTTTCAAGCAAATCAAGCTGCTGCTCAATTTGTAGAACTGTTTGCTATAACAAATGAAAATGCCGGTTTGTTTTTTGGAATTATAATGGCAGTTATTGTAGCTGTTGTAATTATTGGAGGAATTAAAAGAATAGCATCTGTAACCGAAAAAATTGTTCCATTTATGGCAATTATATATGTAGGTGCTGCATTAGTAATTATAATACTAGATTTTAAATTGGTGCCTGATGCTTTTAAATTAATACTTGAAGGTGCATTTTCTCCAATGGGTATTGGAGGTGGTTTTATAGGTGTTTTAGTCCAAGGATTTAGGAGGGGAACTTTCTCAAATGAAGCAGGTGTAGGTTCTGCAGCAATTGCACACTCGGCGGTTAAAACAAAATATCCGGCTAGTGAAGGTATAGTAGCTTTATTAGAACCTTTTATTGACACAGTTGTAATTTGTACTATGACTGCTTTAGTTTTAGTTATTACAAATATTAAAGGGGGATTTTTTGAATATGGTGTAGAAATTAAACAAGGTGTAGAAATAACTGCTACGGCTTTCGACTCTGTGATACCTCATTTTTCAATAGTACTTACAATTGCGGTTATTTTATTTGCTTTTTCTACTATGATTTCTTGGTCTTATTACGGAATGCAAGGCTGGAAATTTTTATTTGGAAAAGGAAAATTTACCGATTTAGTTTATAAAATATTATTCTTATTTTTTGTAATTGTAGGTTCTAGTATAAGTTTAGGAGCTGTAATTGATTTTTCTGATGCTATGATTTTTGCAATGGTAGTACCAAATATGATAGGAGCAGTGTTGTTAACACCAAAAATTAGACAAGAACTTAACAAATATTTAAAAGCAATAAAAGTTAAAAAAAGCTAAGATTTTTTATTGACATGAACGTATTTAAATCCCATTTCAGGTACAATAAAAGCCAAAGAAGTGGGATTTTATTTTTAGTTATAATTATTGTATCTCTCCAATTATTTTTTTTCTTAAGTGATTTTTCTTCAAAAGAAACAACAACTCTTACTAATAGTGATTTTGAGGCTTTTAATTCTGAAATAGATTCATTAAATTCGGTGGAATTAGAAAATACAAAACTTAAAATTTATTCCTTTAATCCTAATTATATAACAGATTTTAAAGGGTATCAATTAGGGATGAGTGTTGAAGAAATTGATAGGTTACATAAGTTTCGTAAAGAAGGAAAATTTATTAATTCTATTAAACAATTTCAAGATGTTACTCAAGTAAGTGATAGTTTAATAAATAATATTAGTCCTTATTTTAAATTTCCTGATTGGGTAAATTTAAAGAAGGATAATCTAAAAAGTAAAGAACAAGTTTATTCAAAAAAAGTAATTGCAAAACAAGATATTAATACAGCTACCAATCAAGATTTCGAAAAAATTAAAGGAGTAGGTGAGAAATTAGCCAATAGAATTGTTAATTACAGAACCAAGTTGCAAGGATTTTCTGAAAATAATCAAATTTTTGAGGTTTGGTATTTAGATAAAGAAGTTGCAAATAGAATTTTAGAAGTCTATGAAGTAAAAAATCTTCCTATAATTCAGAAAATTAATATCAACCAAGCTACATTTAAACAAGTTTTAGCTATTCCTTATATAGATTATGAGCTTACCAAGAGGATATTCAATTATAAAAATGAAGTTATTGAAATTCAGACAATTGAAGAATTGAAAAAAATTGATGGATTTCCACTAGAAAAATTTAATAGAATAGCCTTATATTTGGAGGCTAAATAAATTACGTATGAATTTTGACATTACTGAAACTCAAGAGCTAATTGCGGAAAGTATTAAAAAGTTTGGTGAAACGCATATTAAACCTTATATGATGGATTGGGATGAAAAACAAACTTTCCCGGTTGAATTATTTAGAAAATTAGGTGAAATGGGATTTATGGGAGTGTTAGTACCACATAAATATGGAGGTTCAGAGTTAGATTATCATGATTATATTGTTATTCTTGATGAAATTTCAAAAATAGATTCATCAATAGGGTTATCAGTAGCAGCGCATAATTCATTGTGCACAAATCATATATTAGAGTTTGGTAATGAAGCGCAAAAGCAAAAATGGTTACCAAAACTAGCTTCAGGAGAATGGATTGGAGCTTGGGGATTAACAGAACATAATACAGGGTCTGATGCCGGAGGTATGAGCACTACAGCAGTTAAAGATGGAGACTACTACATTATTAATGGCGCTAAAAATTTCACAACGCATGGTAAAAGTGGCGATATAGCAGTTGTTATGACACGTACAGGTGAAAAAGGAGATTCACATGGAATGTCAGCTTTTGTAATTGAAAGAGGAACTAAAGGATTTTCATCCGGTAAAAAAGAAAATAAATTAGGGATGAGAGCTTCAGAAACTGCAGAAATGATTTTTGACAACTGTAGGATTCATAAAGATAATTTATTAGGTGAAGAAGGAGAAGGTTTTGTACAAGCTTTAAAAGTTTTAGATGGTGGAAGAATATCTATTGGAGCTTTAGCGTTAGGTATTGCAAAAGGCTCGTATGAAGCTTCTTTAAAATATTCTAAAGAACGTGAACAATTTGGAAAACCAATAAGTAAGTTTCAAGCTATATCATTTAAATTAGCAGATATGGCAACAGAAATTGAGGCATCTGAATTATTGTTACATAAAGCTGCGTATTTAAAAAATAAAGGAGAAAGAATAACCAAACTTGGGGCAATGGCTAAAATGTATGCTTCTGAAGTTTGTGTTAAAATTGCAAGTGAAGCAATTCAAATACATGGAGGTTATGGTTATACAAAAGACTTTCCTGTAGAGAAGTTTTATAGAGACTCTAAGTTATGTACTATTGGAGAAGGTACTACAGAAATACAAAAGCTTGTTATAGCGAGAGATATACTAAAATAATTTTTTAATAATTTATTGTTGATAATCAATAAATTTGTATCTTTGCAGTCCAAATTTAAAAATAGAACAGTTTGAAAGGAGGTGCTAAAATATGTTAATTATACCAGTTAAAGACGGAGAAAACATTGATAGAGCGTTAAAACGTTACAAAAGAAAATTCGATCGTACAAAAACAATGAAGACTTTACGTGACCGTAAACAATTCACAAAACCTTCAGTTTCAAAGCGTGCACAAAATATAAAAGCTCAGTATGTTCAAAAATTAAGAACAGAAGAAGAGCAAGGTTAATTTTTAGCCAAAAACAATTTAGCCGTTAGTAATTACAAATAACAATTCGTAAGTTTGTATACTAACGGTTTTTTTATGCCTATAAATTCTTTTTTAGATTACCTAGTACTAGAAAAAAAATATTCTAAGCATACAGCAATTGCTTATAAAAATGATTTAATTTCATTTCAAGAATTTTGTAATAACGAATATAATAATCAAAGTATTGTAGGCGTAAATTATTCTCAAGTTAGAAGTTGGATAGTAAGTTTGGTTAATTTAAATATTTCAAACCGTTCAATAAACAGAAAAGTATCTTCATTAAAATCGTTCTATAAGTTTTTGCAAAAAACAAAGCAGATTGATGTAAGTCCATTAGCTAAACATAAAGCTTTAAAAGTAGCAAAACAGGTTCAAGTTCCTTTTTCTGAAAAAGAAATATTAAGTGTATTAAATATAATTGAAGAAGAAAGTAACTTTGAAACCATAAGAAATAAATTAATTGTTGAGTTACTATATTCAACAGGAATGCGTAGAAGTGAATTAATCAATATTAAATTAATAGATGTAGATTTTGGAAATGAAACAATTAAAGTTTTAGGAAAACGAAATAAAGAAAGATACATACCGTTATTAAAATCGGTTCAATCAACTTTAAAAATATATATTAGAAACAGGGTTGATATACAAACTAATCAACCATATTTATTACTTACAAAAAAAGGTAAAAAAATGTACGATACACTTGTTTATAGAGTAATAAATAATTATTTTAGTACAGTGTCGTCAAAAGTTAAAAAGAGTCCCCATGTTATTAGGCATTCTTTTGCGACTCATTTATTGAACGAAGGCGCAGATTTAAACTCCGTTAAAGAATTACTTGGGCATTCTAGTTTAGCGTCAACTCAAGTTTATACCCATAGTAGTTTGGGTAAATTAAAAGAAGTATATAACCAAGCTCACCCAAGGAGCCGAAAAAACTAATTTATTATGAAAGTATTTGTGCAATCTGTTAATTTTAATGCAGACAAAGGTCTTATTGAATTTATTGAGAAAAAAGTAAATGGTTTAGAAAAATATTATGACAAAATAGTTGATTCTGAAGTGTTTTTGAAGGTTCAACAAACAAGCGAAAAGGAAAATAAATTGGTTGATGTAAAAATTAATGTACCGGGTAACGAAATGGTAGTAAAAAAGCAGTGTAAAACATTTGAAGAAGGTGTAATGTTGGCTGTAGATTCATTAAAAAGACAACTAACTAAAACAAAAGAAAAAGTAAGAGCAAAATAAAAATAAAAAATACTTAAAAAAGTTTTGTATAAAAATAAAAACTTTAATACATTTGCAGTCCGTTAGAAATAGCGGGCTTCTTTTGTGGAGCAAATTGCCGATGTAGCTCAGCTGGCTAGAGCAGCTGATTTGTAATCAGCAGGTCGTGGGTTCGAGTCCCTCTATCGGCTCAGATCTTTGAAACAATGGTGAGATACTCAAGTGGCCAACGAGGGCAGACTGTAAATCTGCTGCGCAAGCTTCGGAGGTTCGAATCCTCCTCTCACCACAAATTTAATTTATAGAAATGTAAATTAACGAGGAATTGAAAAAAATATTGCGGGAGTAGCTCAGTTGGTAGAGCTTCAGCCTTCCAAGCTGACTGTCGCCGGTTCGAGCCCGGTCTCCCGCTCTTTTTTTTGGCCGGTGTAGCTCAGGGGTAGAGCGTTTCCTTGGTAAGGAAGAGGTCACGGGTTCAATTCCCGTCATTGGCTCAAAATAGAATTGAATTTAACACTATATATAACTAAGATTTAAAAATTAAAATTAAATAATCATGGCAAAAGAAATCTTTGATCGTTCCAAACCACACTTAAATATTGGTACTATTGGACACGTAGACCACGGTAAAACAACTTTAACTGCAGCTATTACAGTTGTATTAGCAGAGAAAGGTCTTTCAGAAATAAAAGACTTTGATCAAATAGATAATGCTCCAGAGGAGAAAGAAAGAGGTATTACAATTAATACTGCTCACGTTGAATATCAAACAGCTAATCGTCACTATGCTCATGTTGACTGTCCAGGTCACGCGGATTATGTTAAGAATATGGTAACTGGTGCTGCTCAAATGGACGGAGCTATTATTGTTGTTGCTGCAACAGATGGTCCAATGCCACAAACTAGAGAGCATATCTTATTAGGTCGTCAAGTAGGTATTCCTAGATTAGTTGTATTCATGAATAAAGTGGATATGGTTGATGATGAAGAGCTATTAGAATTGGTAGAAATGGAAATTAGAGATTTATTATCATTCTATGAGTATGATGGAGATAATACACCTGTAATTCAAGGATCTGCTTTAGGTGGTTTAAATAAAGAACCTAAATGGATGGAAAAAATAATGGAATTAATGGATGCTGTGGATACTTGGATTGAATTACCACAACGTGATGTTGACAAACCATTCTTAATGCCGGTAGAAGACGTATTCTCAATTACTGGTCGTGGTACTGTAGCTACAGGACGTATTGAAACTGGTGTTGCTAATACAGGTGATGCTGTAGATATTATTGGTATGGGTGCTGAAAAATTAACTTCTACTATTACTGGGGTTGAAATGTTCCGTAAAATATTAGATAGAGGTGAAGCAGGAGATAACGTAGGTCTTTTATTAAGAGGTATTGATAAAACTGATATTAAAAGAGGTATGGTAATCTGTAAGCCGGGTTCTATTACTCCACATGCTAAATTTAAAGCTGAGGTTTATATTCTTAAAAAAGAAGAGGGTGGTCGTCATACACCATTCCATAACAATTACCGTCCACAGTTCTATGTACGTACAACTGACGTAACAGGTACTATTAACTTACCTGAAGGAGTTGAAATGGTAATGCCAGGTGATAACTTAACAATTACTGTTGATTTACATCAGCCAATTGCATTAAATGCAGGTTTGCGTTTTGCAATTCGTGAAGGTGGTAGAACAGTAGGTGCTGGTCAGGTAACTGAATTGTTAGACTAATTTACACCTAATAATATAATAAAATAGGTGCTTCTTATTTAGAGGAGCACCTTGTCTTTACGGGTGTAGCTCAGTTGGTAGAGCACTGGTCTCCAAAACCAGGTGTCGGGAGTTCGAGTCTCTCCACCCGTGCAAAATTTGAAAAAATGAATTTAGTTAAATATATAAAAGACTCATTTGAAGAGTTGCGTAATAAAGTATCTTGGATTTCTTGGGAAGAAGCACAAAAATCTACGGTAGTTGTTGCTGTATTTACTGTATTATTTGCATTAGCAGTTTTTTTGGTAGATAAAGTTTTTCAAACAGGTTTAAGTGAATATTTTAAACTATTTTAATTAAAGTATATGACTGATTCTGTAAAAAAATGGTATGTTGTTAGGGCTATTGGAGGTCAAGAAAATAAGGTTAAAACTTATATTGAAAATGAAATAGCTCGTTTAGGTATGACTGATTATGTTGATAGAGTATTGGTGCCTACAGAAAAAGTTATTCAAGTACGTAACGGAAAAAAAATACATAAAGAACGTGTTTATTTTCCGGGTTATGTTATGATTGAAGCCAATTTAAGTGGCGAATTACCTCATATAATTAAAGCAATTCCAGGGGTTATTGGTTTTTTAGGTGAAGTTAAGGGAGGAGATCCTGTGCCAATGAGAAAGTCAGAAATCAACAGAATGTTAGGTAAGGTTGATGAATTATCAGTACAGAATGATAATGTTGCTATTCCTTATGTAATTGGCGAAACAGTAAAAGTAATTGATGGACCTTTTAATGGTTTTGACGGTACTATAGAAAAGATAAATGAAGAAAAGCGTAAACTTGAAGTTATGGTTAAGATTTTTGGAAGAAAAACACCATTAGAACTAAGTTATATGCAAGTAGAAAAGATTTCATAATTGTTACATATATAATAAATGATATTACATGTTTGCTTCCAATTTATGTGTAATATCTAATTTAAGATTAAAAAATGGCAAAAGAAGTAAGTAAGGTAGTAAAATTACAAGTACGTGGAGGTGCTGCAAACCCATCACCACCAGTTGGACCTGCTTTAGGTGCTGCCGGAGTTAATATTATGGAGTTCTGTAAGCAATTTAATGCAAGAACTCAAGATAAACAAGGAAAGGTTTTACCAGTAGCAATTACTGTTTATAAAGATAAATCTTTCGAATTTGTTGTAAAAACTCCTCCAGCCGCTGTTCAAATTTTAGAAGCAGCTAAAGTAAAAAAAGGTTCATCTGAACCAAACCGTAAGAAAGTAGCTACAGTAACTTGGGATCAATTGAGAGCAATTGCTGAAGATAAAATGCCAGATTTGAATGCATTTACTATCGAATCTGCTATGTTAATGATGGCAGGTACAGCAAGATCAATGGGTATTAAAGTGAGTGGAGAAGCTCCAGTAAAACAATAAAACAGTTATTTAAAAATGGCAAAATTAACTAAAAAGCAAAAGGAAGCACATGCTAAGGTTGATAAAAATCAAGCATATTCTTTAAAAGATGCTTCTGCTTTAGTAAAAGAAATTACTAATGTAAATTTTGATGCATCTATTGATATAGCTGTTAGGTTGGGAGTAGATCCTCGTAAAGCTAATCAAATGGTTAGAGGGGTGGTTACATTACCACACGGAACAGGAAAAGATGTTAAAGTATTAGCATTAGTAACTCCAGATAAAGAAGCAGATGCTAAAGAAGCAGGAGCTGATTATGTTGGATTAGATGAATACCTTCAAAAAATTAAAGAAGGTTGGACAGATGTTGACGTAATTATTACAATGCCTAGTGTTATGGGTAAATTAGGTCCTTTAGGTCGTATTTTAGGGCCAAGAGGTTTAATGCCAAACCCAAAAACAGGTACGGTAACTATGGATGTAGCAAAAGCAGTTCAAGATGTAAAAGCTGGTAAAATTGACTTTAGAGTTGATAAAACAGGAATAGTACATGCTGCAATTGGAAAAGCATCATTTGACGTTAATAAAATTGCTGAAAATGCAAATGAATTAATACAGACTTTAATAAAATTAAAGCCAACTGCTGCAAAAGGAACATATATTAAAAGTATTTACTTATCTAGTACAATGAGTCCTGGAATAGGTGTAGATACAAAATCAGTTTAATTAAAGTTAAAACTTAGTAATTATGACGAGAGAAGAAAAATCACAAGTAATAGAAGCTTTAACAACGCAGTTAACTGATGGTAGTATTATCTATTTAGCAGATATATCAGGATTAAATGCATTAGAAACATCTAATTTACGTAGAGCGTGTTTTAAAGCAAATATCAAACTAGCAGTTGTTAAAAATACATTGCTTGAAAAAGCAATGAAAAAATCTGATAAAGATTTTGGAGAATTACCAACAACATTAAAAGGAAATACTTCTTTAATGTTTTCAGAAACAGGGAATGCTCCAGCAAAATTAATTAAAGAATTTCGTAAAAAATCTAAGAAACCTTTATTAAAAGGAGCTTATGTTGAAGAGGCAATTTATATTGGTGATGACCAATTAGATGCTTTAGTAAATATAAAATCTAAAGAAGAGCTTATTGGAGATGTTATTACTTTATTACAATCACCAGCTAAAAATGTTGTTTCAGCATTACAGTCTGGAGGTAATAAATTAAGCGGTATTCTTAAAACATTATCAGAGAAATAATTAAGTGCACTAATAAACTAAATAATAAAATTTAAACAAAGAGAAATGGCAGATTTAAAAGATTTCGCAGAACAACTTGTTAACTTAACAGTTAAAGAAGTAAACGAGTTAGCTAATATTTTAAAAGAAGAATATGGTATTGAACCAGCTGCAGCAGCAGTAGCAGTTGCAGGTCCAGCTGCAGCAGCAGAAGCAGAAGAAGAAAAATCAGAATTTGATGTGATTTTAAAAGCAGCAGGAGCATCTAAATTAGCAGTTGTTAAATTAGTTAAAGAATTAACTGGTTTAGGATTAAAAGAAGCTAAAGGTATTGTAGATAGCGCACCAGCACCAATAAAAGAAGGAATTTCTAAAGACGAAGCAGAAGGATTAAAAGCTTCATTAGAAGAAGCTGGAGCAGAGGTTGAGCTTAAGTAAGCTTTAATATCTAAAACAATTTTAGGTTTAGGTCTGGGTACAATCCTTAGACCTAAACCATTTTGCGTATATATTCGTTCTTATATTTTAATAGTTTTTTTAACCTAAAGTTTTTGTCCATTGGCCACAAAAAAATTCACCGAAAGAATAAACTTTGCATCAGCTAAATTAATAACTGAATATCCTGATTTTTTAGATATTCAAGTAAAATCGTTTCAAGATTTTTTCCAATTAAAAACCAAAGCTGACGAACGAAGTACCGAAGGATTATATAAAACCTTCCTCGACAACTTCCCAATTACTGATACTAGAAATCAATTTGTACTTGAGTTTTTAGATTACTTTGTTGACCCACCAAGATATACAATTCAAGAATGTATTGAAAGAGGATTAACATATAGTGTTCCTTTAAAAGCTCGTTTAAAACTTTATTGTACCGATCCGGAACATGAAGATTTTGAAACAATAGTACAAGATGTTTATCTAGGTACAATTCCTTATATGACACATAGCGGTACTTTTGTAATTAATGGTGCAGAGAGAGTTGTAGTATCTCAACTACACCGTTCTCCGGGTGTGTTCTTTGGGCAATCGTTCCATGCAAATGGAACAAAATTATATTCAGCCAGAGTAATTCCTTTTAAAGGTTCTTGGATTGAATTTGCTACAGATATCAATCAAGTAATGTATGCTTATATTGATAGAAAGAAAAAATTACCTGTAACCACATTATTTAGAGCAATAGGTTATGAAAGAGATAAAGATATTCTTGAAATATTTAATCTTGCAGAAGAGATTAAAGTTTCAAAAAGTGGGCTAAAAAAATATTTAGGAAGAAAATTAGCTGCACGTGTATTAAAAACATGGTTTGAAGATTTTGTTGATGAAGATACTGGAGAAGTAGTATCTATAGAAAGAAACGAGATTATACTTGACCGTGATACAATTTTAGAAAAAGATCAAATAGAAGAAATTGTAGAATCTGGTTCAAAAACTATTTTACTTCATAAAGAAGATAATCAAATGGCAGATTATGCCATAATTCATAATACCCTGCAAAAAGATCCAACAAACTCTGAAAAAGAGGCTGTTGAACATATTTACAGACAGTTGCGTAATGCTGAACCGCCAGATTTTGAAACCGCAAAAGGTATTATTGATAAATTATTCTTTTCTGAACAACGTTATAACTTAGGTGAAGTTGGACGTTACAGAATGAATAAAAAATTAAACTTAAATGTTAGTATTGACGAAAAAGTTTTAACAAAAGAAGATATTATAACTATTATCAAAAACTTGATAAAGTTAGTTAACTCAAAAGCTGAAGTTGATGATATTGACCACTTATCTAACCGTCGTGTACGTACAGTAGGTGAACAATTAGCAAGTCAATTTGGTGTTGGTTTATCTCGTATGGCTCGTACCATTCGTGAACGTATGAATGTTCGTGATAATGAAGTGTTTACACCTATTGATTTGATTAATGCTAAAACATTGTCATCTGTAATAAACTCATTCTTTGGAACCAATCAGTTATCTCAATTTATGGATCAAACAAATCCATTAGCAGAGATTACCCATAAGCGTAGATTATCTGCATTAGGACCAGGGGGTCTATCAAGAGAAAGAGCAGGTTTTGAGGTTCGTGACGTTCACTACACTCACTACGGTCGTTTATGTCCTATTGAAACTCCAGAGGGTCCAAACATTGGTTTGATATCTTCATTAGCAGTTTTTGCAAAAGTTAATAACTTAGGATTTATTGAAACACCATATCGAGAAGTTACAGAAGGTAAAGTTAATATTACTGATGAACCAAAATATTTAAGTGCTGAAGAAGAAGAAGGAATGAAATTTGCTCAGTCGAATCTTCCTTTGGATAATGAAGGTAATTTTACAAGTGATAGAGTTATTGTTCGTGAAGAAGCAGATTATCCTGTAGTTGAACCTACAAATGTCAATTATATGGATGTAGCTCCTAATCAAATAGCATCTATATCAGCATCATTAATACCTTTCTTAGAGCATGATGATGCAAACCGTGCATTAATGGGATCAAACATGATGCGTCAGGCAGTACCTTTGTTACGACCAGAGTCTCCAATTGTAGGTACAGGTTTAGAACGTAGAGTTGCAAAAGATTCACGTATTTTGATGAATGCAGAAGGAGCAGGAGTTGTTGAATATGTTGATGCAAACACCATTATAATTAAGTATGATAGAACTGATGAAGAAAGAATGGTGAGTTTTGATGGAGATAGTAAAACATATGACTTAATTAAATTTAGAAAAACAAATCAAGGAACTTCAATAAACCTAAAACCAATTGTAAAAAAAGGTGATAGAGTTGAAGAAGGTCAAGTACTTTGTGAAGGCTATGCAACTCAAAGTGGAGAATTAGCTTTAGGTAGAAATATGAAAGTTGCTTTTATGCCTTGGAAAGGATATAATTTTGAGGATGCGATTGTAATTTCTGAAAAAGTGGTAAGAGAAGATATATTTACATCAATTCATATTGATGAATATTCTCTTGAAGTTAGAGATACTAAACTGGGTGCTGAAGAATTAACAAACGATATACCAAATGTTTCAGAAGAAGCTACTAAAGATTTAGATGAAAATGGAATGATTCGTATTGGTGCTGAAGTGAAACCAGGTGATATATTAATTGGTAAAATTACACCTAAAGGTGAATCTGACCCAACACCAGAAGAAAAATTATTAAGAGCAATTTTTGGAGATAAAGCCGGTGATGTAAAAGATGCATCATTGAAAGCTTCACCTTCATTAAGAGGAGTTGTTATTGATAAAAAATTATTCGAACGCGCTGTAAAAGACAAGTCTAAGAGAGCAAAAGATAAAGTAAGTATCGCTAATCTGGAAAGTAAGTTTACTGCGAAATTTGAAGAATTACGCTCCGAATTAATTGAGAAATTGTTTACACTAATTAGTGGAAAAACATCGCAAGGTGTTATGAACGATCTTGGAGAGGAAATTCTTCAAAAAGGTAAAAAGTTTACATTAAAAATGTTAAATGCTGTACCTGATTTTAGTTATTTAACTAAAGGTGTTTGGACTACTGATGATCATCTTAATGTTCTTGTTGCTGAGTTAATTCATAACTATAAAATTAAAGTAAACGATTTACAAGGGTCATTAAGACGTGAAAAATTTACTATTTCGGTTGGAGATGAATTACCTGCAGGGATTTTAAAATTAGCTAAAATTTATATTGCTAAAAAACGTAAATTAAAAGTTGGAGATAAAATGGCTGGACGACACGGAAACAAAGGTATTGTTGCTCGTATAGTTCGTCAAGAAGATATGCCGTTTTTAGAAGATGGAACTCCTGTAGATATTGTATTGAATCCACTAGGTGTACCTTCTCGTATGAATATTGGTCAGATATATGAAACCGTATTAGGTTGGGCCGGTCAAAAACTTGACAAGAAGTTTGCAACACCTATTTTTGATGGTGCAACTATTGATCAAATTACTAAATTGACTAATGAAGCAGGTGTACCTGAATTTGGACATACTTATTTATATGATGGTGGAACCGGACAACGTTTTGATCAGCCTGCAACAGTTGGTGTAATTTATATGATTAAATTAGGACATATGATTGACGACAAAATGCACGCTCGTTCTATAGGTCCTTACTCATTAATTACTCAACAACCATTAGGTGGTAAAGCACAATTTGGTGGTCAACGTTTTGGTGAGATGGAGGTTTGGGCTCTTGAAGCTTATGGTGCATCAAGTACCTTACGTGAAATATTAACAGTAAAATCTGATGATGTTTTAGGAAGAGCAAAAACATACGAATCTATTGTGAAAGGTGATGAAATGCCTGAACCAGGATTACCAGAATCATTTAACGTATTAATGCATGAACTTAGAGGTCTTGGATTAGACGTTAGATTAGAGGAATAACAATTAAAAAAATCGAAAGGAGAGAAATCTCCTTTCGATAAATATATTTTTACATTTTTAAATTCGAATCCATCAATATTATTATGGCAAGAAAAACCGATAAATACACTGTAAAAAAATTTAATAAAATTTCAATAGGTTTAGCATCTCCAGAAGCAATTCTTGAGAAATCAAACGGAGAAGTTTTAAAACCGGAAACTATAAATTACCGAACTCATAAACCTGAAAGAGATGGATTGTTTTGTGAGCGAATTTTTGGACCTATAAAAGATTATGAATGTGCCTGTGGTAAATACAAAAGAATTCGTTATAAAGGTATAGTTTGCGACCGTTGTGGTGTAGAAGTAACAGAGAAAAAAGTACGTAGAGATAGAGTAGGACATATTAATTTAGTTGTACCTGTTGCTCATATTTGGTATTTTAAATCATTACCAAATAAAATGGGATACCTTTTAGGTTTACCATCAAAAAAATTAGATATGATTATTTACTACGAGCGTTACGTAGTAATTCAACCAGCAGGAGCTAAAAATGCAGAAGGAGAACCATTACAAAAAATGGATTTCTTAACAGAAGAAGAATATTTGGATATTCTTGAAACGTTCCCGGTTGAAAATCAATATTTAGATGACTCTGACCCAGAAAAATTTATTGCTAAAATGGGAGCTGAGTGTTTAATTGATTTATTTAATCGTTTAGATTTAGATGAATTATCATATGAACTTCGTCATAAAGCAAACACAGAAACATCTAAGCAACGTAAAACAGAAGCATTAAAAAGGTTAAACGTTGTTGAATCTTTTAGAGATGCAAATAAAAATAGAGAAAATCGTCCGGAATGGATGATTATGAAGGTAATTCCGGTAACACCACCAGAATTACGCCCATTAGTTCCATTAGACGGTGGTAGATTTGCTACCTCAGATTTAAATGATTTATATCGTAGAGTAATTATTAGAAACAATCGTTTAAAACGATTGATGGAAATTAAAGCTCCTGAAGTAATTTTACGTAATGAAAAACGTATGTTACAAGAATCGGTTGATTCATTATTTGACAACACGCGTAAATCTTCAGCAGTAAAAACAGAATCTAACCGTCCTTTAAAATCATTATCAGATTCATTAAAAGGTAAACAAGGACGTTTCCGTCAAAACTTACTTGGTAAACGTGTTGATTATTCTGCACGTTCAGTAATTGTTGTTGGGCCTGAATTAAAATTATACGAGTGTGGATTGCCAAAAGATATGGCTGCTGAATTATACAAACCTTTTGTAATTAGAAAATTAATTGAAAGAGGTATTGTTAAAACAGTAAAATCTGCAAAGAAAATTATAGATAAAAGAGAACCGGTTGTATGGGATATTTTAGAAAATGTATTAAAAGGACATCCAGTACTATTAAACCGTGCTCCTACATTACACCGTTTAGGTATTCAAGCATTTCAACCTAAATTAATTGAAGGCAAAGCAATTCAATTACACCCATTGGTGTGTACTGCATTTAATGCCGATTTTGATGGTGACCAAATGGCAGTGCATTTACCTTTAGGACCAGAGGCAATTTTAGAAGCTCAATTATTAATGTTAGCTTCTCATAATATATTGAATCCTGCAAACGGTGCTCCAATTACAGTACCTTCACAAGATATGGTACTTGGATTGTACTATATGACAAAGGAACGTAAATCTACTCCGGAACATAAAGTAAATGGAGAGGGATTAACTTTCTATTCACCTGAAGAAGTAACAATTGCTTTTAATGAAAAAGCGGTTGACTTAAATGCCAGTATAAAAGTTAGAACTAAAGATTTTAATGAAGATGGTGAATTGGTTGCTAAAATAATAGAAACCACAGTTGGTAGAGTTTTATTTAATGAAGTAGTACCTGAAAAAGCAGGTTATATAAATGAGGTATTAAATAAAAAATCATTAAGAGATATTATTGGTAAAATATTAAAAGTTACTGATGTACCTACAACAGGTAAATTCCTTGATGATATTAAAGATATGGGATATAAGTTTGCATTCCAAGGCGGATTATCATTTAGTTTAGGTGATATAATTATTCCACCGGAAAAACATAAAATGATTGCTGATGCAAACGAACAGGTTGACTCTATTATAGCAAACTATAATATGGGTATGTTAACTAACAAAGAACGTTACAATCAGGTAATTGATATTTGGGGTTCTACTAACAACCGTTTAACTGAACTTTCAATGAAACGCTTACGTGAAGACCAACAAGGATTTAACTCAGTATTTATGATGTTAGATTCTGGAGCAAGGGGTTCTAAAGAGCAAATTAGACAGTTGACAGGTATGCGTGGATTGATGGCAAAACCAAAAAAATCTACAGCAGGCGGTGGAGAAATTATTGAAAACCCAATTTTATCGAACTTTAAAGAAGGACTATCAATTCTTGAATACTTTATCTCTACTCACGGTGCTCGTAAAGGTTTGGCAGATACAGCTTTAAAAACAGCCGATGCAGGATATTTAACCAGACGTTTAGTGGATGTTTCTCAAGATGTTATTATTAATGAGGATGATTGTGGTACTTTAAGAGGTTTAAATGTACAACCACTTAAAAAGAATGATGAGATTGTAGAAACTTTGAGTGAAAGAATTGAAGGGCGTGTGTCTTTACATGATGTAATTGATCCATTAACAGATGAAGTTTTAGTACATTCAGGACAAGAAATTTCAGGAGAAATTGCTGCACGTATCGAAAATTCTCAGATTGAAAGTGTAGAAGTTCGTTCAGCATTGACTTGTGAAGCTAAAAAAGGTATTTGTGCAAAATGTTACGGACAAAGTTTATCAAGTAAAAAAATGGTGCAAATTGGTGAGGCAGTTGGAGTTGTTGCAGCTCAATCAATTGGAGAGCCGGGTACGCAGTTAACATTAAGAACGTTCCACGTGGGTGGTGTTGCAGGTAATATCTCTGAAGATAACAGTTTGATTTCTAAATTTGCAGGTAAAGCTGTGATTGAAGATTTAAGAACTGTAAAAGGTAAGGATAATGATGGTAATGATATTGATATTGTAATTTCAAGAACATCTGAAATTAAAATTATTGATGAAAAATCTGGAATTACTTTAAGTACAAACAATATTCCTTATGGTTCTACAATTTTTGTTGCTGATGGACAAAAACTTAAGAGAAACGATTTAATTTGTCAATGGGATCCTTTTAATGGTGTAATTATTTCTGAATTTGCAGGCACAATCGAGTTTGATAATATTGAAAAAGGTGTTAATTATCTTGTTGAAATTGATGAACAAACCGGATTCCAAGAAAAAGTTATTATCGAATCTAAAAATAAGAAAACAATTCCAACATTATTATTGAAGGATGATAATGACAATGTAATTAGATCTTATAATTTACCTGTAGGAGCTCATTTAATTATTGAAGATGGAGATAAAATTACTTCTGGTAAAGTAATTGTTAAAATTCCTCGTAAATCAGGTAAAGCAGGAGATATTACAGGTGGTTTACCACGTGTAACAGAGTTATTTGAAGCTCGTAACCCATCAAACCCAGCGGTTGTATCTGAAATTGACGGTGTTGTGTCTTTCGGAAAAATTAAGCGTGGTAATAGAGAAATTATAGTTGAGTCTAAGTTAGGTGAAGTTAAAAAATATTTAATAAAACTTTCTAACCAAATTTTGGTTCAGGAAAACGACTTTATAAAAGCCGGTATGCCTTTATCTGAAGGTGCTGTTACGCCAGATGATATATTAAATATTGAAGGACCTGCAAGAGTACAAGAATATTTAGTTAACGAGATTCAAGAAGTTTACCGTTTACAAGGTGTAAAAATCAATGATAAGCATTTTGAAGTTGTAGTACGTCAAATGATGCGTAAAGTTAGAATTATTGATTCTGGAGATACATTATTCTTAGAAAATCAATTGGTTCATAAAAATGACTTTATTGAAGAAAATGATGAAATTTATGGAATGAAAGTTGTGGAAAGCGCCGGAGATTCTGTAAATTTAAAGGAAGGACAAATTATTTCTCCTCGTCAATTACGTGATGAAAATTCAGTTTTACGTAGAGAAGATAAAGTTTTAGTAGAAGCTAGAGATGCCAAACCAGCAACAGCTGAGCAAATTTTACAAGGTATCACTAGAGCGTCATTACAAACTAAGTCGTTTATTTCGGCTGCATCATTCCAGGAAACTACTAAAGTATTAAATGAAGCTGCAGTTAGTGGTAAAGTTGATGATTTAGAAGGATTGAAAGAGAATGTAATTGTAGGTAAACGTATACCTGCAGGTACAGGAATGAGAATATACGATAATATTATTGTTGGTTCTAAAGAAGAAATGGATTCAAATTTATAATTATGAGTAATCAAAAACCTAAAAACGAAGGGCAAATAAATATTGAATTGGATGATAAAACTGCTGAAGGAACTTATTCTAACTTGGCAATTATTAACCATTCGGTTTCTGAATTTATTATTGATTTTATAAGTGTTATGCCTGGGCAACCAAAGGCTAAAGTAAAATCAAGAATAATTTTAACGCCGCAACATGCAAAACGCTTGGTAAAGGCTTTGGCAGACAATGTAAGTAGGTTTGAGAAAAGTCATGGTGAAATAAAAGACTATGAACAACCTCCAATTCCAATGAATTTTGGACCAGCTGGAGAAGCATAAAATTAAAAGCGTTGAACTTAAGTTCAACGCTTTTTTTTATACAAACACTACCTAAATTACATTCTTATTTTTTAGATTTGCGGCTTATTAAAAATGATTTTAAATAAATGAGATTAGGCCTTAAATTACTTATTGTGTTATTAACATTGAATTTATCAGTAAAAGCACAGAATGATACCATAAAATTAAAAGAAGTATTAGTAACATCGAATAGAATTACACTACCTTTTTCAAAAATTTCAAAAACAATTACAGTTATAACATCTGATGATATTATTAAATCAGCAGCAACTAATACAACAGATTTGTTGCAAAATATTACAGGAATTGATATAAGAAGAAGAGGAATTGATGGAATGCAGTCTGATTTGTATATTAGAGGAGGTAATTTTGACCAAACTTTGTTATTAATTGATGGAGTTAAAATGGATGATGCTCAAACAGGACATCATACAATGAATGCTATACTATCACTTGATAATATAGAAAGAATTGAAATTATTAAAGGTCCTGCAGCTCGTATTTATGGTCAAAATGCTTTTACTGGAGCAATAAATATAATTACCAAAAAGGTTGAAGTAAATTCTTTAGCTTTAAATTTAAATTATGGCTCTTATGAAAATAAGAAAGGAGGAATTATAGTTACTCAAAAGCTTAACGAAAATAGTATTTTAGCTTCAGTTAATTATCAGGAATCTGATGGGTATAGATTTAATACCGATTTTTCAACTTTCTCAACTTTAATAAAAGCAGATTTTAATAATTACAATTTAACTTCAACATATACTGAACGTAAATTTGGTGCAAATGGTTTTTATGCCAGTCCTAGTTATGAAAATCAATATGAAGAAATGCAAACCAGTTTGGTTGCTATATCTTCAAAATATTTATTATCAAATGCCATAATAAAGCCACGGTTATATTGGAGAAGAAATCAAGATACGTATTTACTTATAAGAGATGAACCTTCATATTACCGAAATTTACATATTTCAAATAAAATAGGAGCAGAAACTAATATTGTTTTGAATTCTAAACTTGGGAAAACCGGTGTTGGTTTAGATGTTTCCAGAGTATTTTTAGTAAGTAATAATTTAGGAAATCACAATAGAACTGCAATTACAGGGTTTTTAGAACATCGCCTGGAATTACTTAATAATAAGTTAGATATAACTCCCGGTATAGCTATTGGTTATTATTCTGATTTTGACACAAAAGCATTCCCGGGATTAGATATTGGCTATAAGTTTTCCGATAAAATAAAGTTATATGGAAATATAGGATATACCTATCGTGTGCCAACTTTTACAGATCTATATTATGTTGGTCCAACAACAATAGGAAACTCTGAATTAGAGCCGGAATCAGCATTATCTGAAGAATTAGGATTTAAATATATTTCAACTAATTTTCAAATTGATGTGGCTGCTTTTAATAGAAAATCTGATGATTTAATTGACTGGACTAAAGATAATGTTGACGATAAATGGGAAACAAGAAATTTTAGTGAGGTAATTACTCAAGGTGTTGAAACTTCCTTTACATATAATTTTAATTTAGGTAAATACAATCAAAAATTAAATTTTGGATATACTTTTATTGATGATGATATTAAAGATAACAATGTGGAATACACACGTTATTCATTAAATAGTATTAAACATCAATTTACCTCTGGTTTTAGTACTAAGTTTAGTTCGGTTTTAAGTCAATATATCTCTTATAAATATGTTGAAAGAACCGATGGTGAGAGTTATAATGTTGTTGATGCAAGTATTGTAGCTAATTTAAAAGAAGAATTCGAAGTTTCACTTAAAGCAAATAATATTTTTAATGCTGAATATACTGAAACCAATTTAGTGCCAATGCCAAAAGGGAATGTTATGTTGGGTTTAAAATATAGAATTTATTAATTTTTGAATAGAATAAAAAAACCGAACATTGAGTTCGGCTTTTTTATATTTCAGTTTTTGCTAATTTTTTATGAATATCATTTACCATCATTAAAGCTGCTGATCCATACCATTCTTTCAATTCCATTATTAAAGAACCTGCTTGTATTGCAGGATCTGTTTCAGTTAATTTTTTTGCATCTTCAATAGTTTGCACATCAAAAACATAAATCCCTCTTAAATCGTCATTACCAAAAAAAGGACCAGCTAAAACAAGTTTACCTTCTTTAGCTAATTTTTCTATATTGTTTAAGTGTGCTCTTTGTAAATTAGCCTTCGTTATTGAATCTTGATCTCTGTTTGGACCTCTTTTTAAAAAAGCAATCACATATTTTTTCATTCCATATTCATCAGCACCATATTTTTTAGCTAATTCTTCATTATAGTAACTCTTTTCATTTTCAATTGTTTTTGAAATGTTTTTGTTAGGTTGAAAACAAGCTGTTAATGTAATTAGTAATAAAACGAAGTAAATTAAATTTTTCATAGGACATAATATTTATTGTAAAAAATAAAAATACTTAATTTTTTAGATTTATAAATGGAATAATATTTTAAATAATATTTACTTGTAATTAATACTTGTTTGTTATAAATATTAAATAAGTGTTAAAAAATAGGTTTTTAATTTAACAATTTTTTAAATATTAGTTGTTTGTGTGTTAAAATAATATTAAATACATAATTATAATTTTGTTAGAAAGTGAAGTTTTTTGTATATTCGTAGTATAAAAAATCAATAATACTTTAAATAAAAGTTGGATTTTTTAGCTGTGAAAAATTAAGAATAATAATTGATAAAATATTAGATATAAGATTAAACAAAACACATTGTAAAATTATTTGAATTAAAAAAGCGATGGGCATACCCATCGCTTTTTAGTTATTAAGCAATTAATTTTATCCAAAAATTTCTTCAACATCAATATTTATATTTTGTAAAAATGAAATAGTCTTTTTTATTTCTAAACTTAAAACGGTATCATTTTCAACAAAAGGAACCTCACTTCTAAATATTTTTAAAAATGATTCTAAAAAAGGAGAGGTTTTAACAGGTAATCTAAAATGTAAAGCCTGTGATGCATTTAGCAATTCGATAGCTAAAATGGTCTCAATATTATCCACTATTTGTTTAGCTTTTGTGGCACCATTAGCGCCCATGCTTACATGGTCTTCTTGTCCGTTACTTGAAACTATTGAATCAACAGAAGCCGGAGTAGCAAATTGTTTGTTTTGACTCACAATACTGGCAGCAGTATATTGAGGAATCATAAAACCGCTATTTAATCCTGGATTTTTAACCAAAAAAGGTGGTAAGTTTCGTTGACCGGATACAAGTTGAAAAGTTCTTCTTTCAGAAATACTACCAATTTCGGACATTGCAATGCTTAAAAAGTCAAATGCTAAAGCTAAAGGTTGTCCGTGAAAATTGCCTCCCGAAATAATTTCATCGGCTTCAATAAAAATATTTGGATTATCGGTTACTGAATTGATTTCTGTTAAAAATACTTTTTTGCAATACTCTAAAGCATCTTTACTGGCTCCATGTACCTGAGGCATACACCTAAATGAATAAGGGTCTTGAACGTGTTCTTTATACTGGCTTATAAGTTCGCTTCCCTCTAAAAATTCTTTAATGCGTTTTGCAGTTTTAATTTGTCCATTATGAGGTCTAATAAAGTGAATTAATTCATTGAAAGGAGAAATTCTACCGTCAAAAGCTTCCAAAGAAAGGGTTCCTATTAAATCTGCCATATAAGACAGTTTTAATGATTTTAAAATAAGATGTACTCCGTAAGCACTCATAAACTGCGTACCATTTAAAAGAGCCAATCCTTCTTTAGATTTTAATTCAATTTTTTCCCAGTTGAATTTTTTTAAAATGGCTTCACCACTGGTTTTCTTATTTTTATAATAAACTTCACCTTTGCCAATTAAAGGTAAAGATAAATGGGCTAGTGGAGCTAAATCTCCCGAAGCACCTAACGAACCTTGTGTATAAACAACCGGAATAATATTGTTATTGTAAAAATCGATCAAACGTTCAACTGTTTTAAGTTGTACACCTGAATGTCCATAACTTAAAGATTGAATTTTAAGCAATAACATTGTTTTTACTATGTCTTGAGGTACTTCACTACCCGTACCGCAAGCGTGGCTCATAACAAGATTTTCTTGTAATAATTGTAAATTTTCGTTATTAATTTTTACATTACATAAAGAGCCAAAACCTGTGTTGATACCATAAATAGGAGAGGTGTTATTTTTAATCTTTTTATCAAGATACTTTCTGCAATTTTCAATTTTTTCAATTGCTTCAATTGAAAGCTTTAATTTTTTACCTGTAGAAATGATTTCGTTTAAAGTTTCGAAATCCAATAATTTATGGTCAATATAATGTAGGTTGTTCATGTATAAAATTTGAATTTCAAAATTCAATAATCAAACCAATATATGCAAATAATTTGTTAAAGTAAACCTATTTTTATTTTATTGTATAATAAATTTTATCTTTGGAAATTATTAATTAATCTATAGATAACAATGAAAAAAATAATATTATTTTTTTGTGTAATTTTAATGATTTCATGTAAAAATGAAAGTAAGGATTATGTTACATTAAAAGGAAAACTTAACACGTCTGATATTGAAAAATTAACCATTCAAAGTAACGGTTTTTCAAAAGAAATAGCTGTAAATGACGATGGAACTTTTTCTGATACGTTAAAAGTTACAGACGGTTTACATGCTTTAAGAAGTGGAGCTGATGGAACTAACATATTTTTAAAGAATGGTTACGATTTGGTTTTAAATTTTAAAGGAAATAAAATTTCTGAAGGTATTTCTTTTGAAGGCGAAGGAGCCGAAACGAATAACTTTATGGATAATCAACGATCTTTTTTTGTAGGTGATCATGGAGATCCAAAAGCATATTTTATTTTAGATAAAGAGGAATATGATAACAAAATTAGTGAAGCAAAATCTATGTTAGCAAGTTATAAAGAGAAAGCTGTTGATTTAGATTCTATTGTTGAAATGATGTATGATAGAAATGAAAAAATGTTTTTTGGTTATTTAGATTCTAATTACGATAAAATGCACGAAACTTTAAAGCGTTTGGCTAAAGGTACAGTTTCTCCTATTTTTGAAAATTATGAAAATTTTAAAGGAGGTAAAACGTCATTATCCGATTTAAAAGGAAAATATGTTTATATTGATGTTTGGGCAACATGGTGCGCACCTTGTAAAGCTGAAATTCCTTATTTAAAAGAATTGGAAAGTGAATTCAATGGAAAAAATATTGAGTTCGTAAGTATTTCGGTAGATAAGGATAATGCTTATGAAACTTGGAAACAAATGGTTAAAGAAAAAGAATTAAAAGGAGTTCAATTATTTGCAGATAATAATTTTGAATCGGATTTTATTGTTGCTTATGGAATTAATGCTATACCAAGATTTATTTTATTAGATCCTGACGGAAAAATTGTTGATGCTGATGTTTACAGACCTTCAGATCCTAAACTTAAAGAATTTTTAAACGAATTAGGAGTTTAATCCTATAGTTGAATATAAAAAAAGCGTTGAAAATCTCAACGCTTTTTTTATTCTATTTTTTTATTGTGAAGGTTGATTTTGAGTATCAGTTTGAGTTGTGTTTTCTTGTCTGAATAAATCTAAAATAGCATCAGGTAAATACTCTAAAATGGAAGAAGCTGTAAAAGTTTCGTATCCGGTTTCCTGAATTGCAATATCAGCCGTTTTACCGTGTAAGTAAACACCTAAAATAGCTGCATTTTTGGGTTTGTAACCTTGCGCTATTAGTCCGGTAATAATTCCGGTTAAAACATCTCCGCTGCCACCGGTTGCTAAGGCCGGATTTCCTGTTGAATTGAAATATTTATAATCTCCATCAATAATAAGCGTATTTGCTCCTTTTATAACAATAATAACGTCATTTTCTTTCGAGAAGTTAGTTGCTTTTTCAATTTTATCGTAGTCGTTTTTCCAAGTGCCTAATAATCTTTCCAACTCTTTTGGGTGTGGAGTAAGAATAGAGTTTTTTGGCAAATATTTTATTAAATCTAAATTTTGTGACAATAAATTAATTGCATCGGCATCAATAACCAAAGGAAGTTTATTTTCTTTGATAAAATTTTCGAATCCTAAAGCCGTTTTTTCGGCAATTCCCATTCCAGGTCCAACACCAATTACAGTTGCTTTGGTTTTAATATTAAAATATTCTAAAGCAGTATCATCATCAACTTCAACCATTGCTTCAGGTACTGAAATTTGTAAAATATCATATCCGCATTTTGGTAAGTAAGTAGAAACCAATCCGCTTCCAATTTTTAAAGCTCCTTTTGTGGCTAAAGTAACTGCTCCAATTTTCCCAAAACTACCACCAATAATTAATGAGTGACCATAAGTGCCTTTGTGGCTCCATTTATTTCGAGGTTGATAAATGTCTAAAATTTCATTTTTTGTAACTAAATGATTTTCAGGCTCTAAACTATTGATGAAATTGGCGTCTAAACCTATATCAATTACTTCCCAAGTATTTACATATTGTTTATTTTCTGGAAGTAAAAAAGCCAATTTAGGTGATTGAAATGTTAAAATATGATTCGATTTAATTACAGAATCTGTATCAACAACAGTTTTATCACCAAATAAACCGGACGGAAAATCTATGGAAAGAATAAATGCTTCAGTATTATTTAAGTACTGAATTAATTCTTTAGTAAAACCTTCAGGTTTTCTGGTTAATCCATTTCCAAAAATAGCATCAACCACAATATCACCGTAAGCAACTTCAGGAAATTCTTCTTTATTTGTAATTACATTAGGCCATTCTCCTAATTCCTTTAATCTGTTGTAGTTTGTTAAAAATTCTTCGGTCCGTTTTTCGCTAAAATTAACAACATTACACTGTACATTGTAGTCGTGTTGATAAAGAAGTCTTGCCATTACTAAACCATCACCGCCATTATTTCCAATACCACAAAAAATATGTATTTTGATTTTTTGACCTTGTAACCTATTGTGTAACCATTGAAAGCAAAGTGTTGCGGCATGTTCCATTAAATCAATGGAAGCAATATTGTTATTTTCTATTGTTGCTTTATCAGCTAATGATATTTGTTTTGGAGAGAGTATATACATAACAATAAAATTAATAAAAAAACCTCTCTAAATTGAGAGGTTTAATAGTTATATTTAATTTTTTATCCTTTATAAACACCCATATTGTCGTATTTTTCCATACGCTGTTTAACAAGTTCTTCTTCAGATAAATCTTTTAATTCATTAAAAGCTTTAAGTATTGTTTTTTTAACCTCTAAAAAGGCAGTTTCTCGGTCGTAATGAGCACCTCCTAAAGGTTCTTTTATGATGCCATCTATCAACTTTTGCTTTTTCATATCTTCAGCAGTAAGTTTCAGTGCTTCTGCAGCAACTTCTTTGTATTCCCAACTTCTCCATAAAATTGAAGAGCATGATTCAGGAGAAATAACTGTATACCAAGTATTTTCCATCATATAAACTCTATCACCAACACCAATACCCACTGCACCACCTGATGCTCCTTCACCAATAACTACTGTAATAATTGGAGTTTTTAAGCGTGTCATTTCAAAAATATTTCGGGCAATAGCTTCACCTTGTCCGCGTTCTTCAGCTTCCAATCCTGGATAAGCTCCGGGAGTGTCTAATAAAGTTACTATCGGAATTCTAAATTTTTCGGCCATTTTCATTAAACGTAAAGCTTTTCGATAACCTTCAGGATTTGACATACCAAAATTTCTGTACTGACGAGTTTTGGTATTGTACCCTTTTTGTTGACCGATGAACATAAAAGATTGGTCTCCAATTTTACCTAAACCACCTACCATGGCTTTATCGTCTTTAACTGTTCTATCACCGTGTAGCTCCATAAATGTATCACCAGCTAATGCATTTATATGATCTAATGTATACGGTCTATTTGGATGACGCGAAAGTTGAACACGTTGCCATGCTGTTAGGTTTTTGTAAATATCATTTTTTGTTTTCAGCAATTTCTTTTCAATGTTTTTACAACTTTCAGTCATATCAACCTCACTTTCTTTACCAATTAAAATACATTTATCAAGTTGTTCTTCTAACTCTTTAATTGGTAATTCAAAATCTAAATATTCCATGTTTTTTTAAATTTGGATCTAACTACAAATATAGTAACTTATCAATTTTTAATGATAAGATATTAACTTTTTTTATTTTTTAGTATTCCATTAATAATAACTGTGAGGAGTATAATTAATGCTCCTATATAAAATTGTGGACTCATTTTTTCTTTTTCACCAAAAATAATAACCGCTAAAATAATACCATAAACGGGTTCCAAATTTACGGTTAGCATTACTGTGTAAGGCGATAGATACTTCATAATTTTTACGGAAACTATAAATGCATAAGCAGTACAAATACTACTTAAAATTAATAAATAGATGATATCTGAGCTGGTTAGCGTAAAATCTTTATTTGTAAAACCGGTAGTAGCCAGTACATATATAGTAATAAAACCAACACCAAAAAGTAACTGGTAAAATGAAATTTGTTCCGCGTTATGTTGTCTTATGAATAAGCCATTTAAAACCGAAAATAAAGCTGATAAAAAAGCGGCTATTAATGAATATAAAATACCTAATGTGTAACCACTTTCTACATTAAAGATGATAAATAAGCCCGATATAACAATTAAACCAAAAAATATTTCTAAAAAGATAAGTCTTCTTTTAAAAAATAAAGGCTCAATAAATGAAGTAAATAAGGCTCCTGTGCTAAGTCCAATAAGTGCAACAGATACATTAGAAACTTTAATCGACAAAAAAAAGAAAATCCAATGTACAGCAATTATTATACCTGAAATTAAAAATTTCAGTATTGCTTTTGGTGGAATTTTTAATGATTTTTTCTTTATTAAAAAGTAAATAAAAACAATTATAACGGCAAAAAGCATTCTATACCAAACTAAAGGAATAGCATCAATACTAATTAAAGCACCTAAAATTGCTGTAAAACCCCAAATAAAAACTAATAAATGGAGATGTAGGTAGTTTTTTAGTTTAGTTTTTGGCATTTTTAAAGTATAGATAAATGGCTAAAGCACCAAAAACTAAATTAGGCAGCCAAACCATTATAAAAGCATTTGTTTCGGCTCCTGCACCCAACACTTCTGCAACTTTTAAGAAAAATACATAAATAAACATTAAAGTAATACCAATAGCTAAATTAACTCCCATTCCACCTCTTCGTTTTCTTGAAGATAGTGTTACAGCTATAAATGTTAATATATAAGATGAAATAGGTAAACTGGTTCGTTTATAATATTCTACTAAATAAGCGTTTAAATTGCTAATACCTCTGTGTTTGGCTTGTTCAATATATTCTTTTAATTTAAAAGAATTCATTTCTTTGGCCAAATAATCAACATTTATTAAATCTTTAGGTGTAAAACTAAAAGCTGTATCTAATTTTGAGCCAGATTCAATAATATCTTTATCTTCTAAAAGGGTTCTTTTTTTATAATTGATTAATTTAAAAACACTGTCTTTCTCGATCCATCTAATATTATTGGCAAAAAGTTTATATTTCAATTTGTTTCCTTCAAACTTTTCATAGGAAAAATTATAGCCAATATCTCTGTCAGTATTATAACTTTTAAAGAAAATATAGTCGTTAGGACCTAATTGAAGGTTGATGTTGGTTAAATAACTGGTGTTTAATTGTTTCTTCTTTAAATAGGTTCTGTCAAATTCATCAAAAATTTTATTACTTCTTGGCACAACAAAATGATTCATGGCTAAAGCAAATAAAGTTACAAGAGTTGCACCAATAAAGTAAGGTCTTAAAAATCTTGTAAATGAAATTTTAGCTGAATGGATTGCAATAATTTCAGTATCACCTGCTAATTTTGATGTAAAAAAAATAACAGCAATAAACAAAGCCAATGGCATAAAAGTGTTGCCATAAATTACTATAAAATTTAAATAATAATCTTGAATAATTTCACCTAAAGATAAATCTGTATGGCGTAAAAATCTATCAACTTTTTCAGATACATCAATTGCAATGGCAATGGGTATTAATAAAGTTAATACTAAGGCAAAAGAGCTTAAATATTTTTTTAATATGTATTTATCTAATATTCTCAAATTAATAGATTAATGTAAAATAAAAAGTGTTGATTATAACCTTTTGTCCATTTGTTTTACCATTTTGTTTTTCCATTCAGTAAAATCTCCTGCTAATATATGCTTTCTGGCTTCACGAACCAACCACAAATAAAAACCTAAATTGTGAATTGAAGCTATTTGTTTACCTAATAATTCTCTCGATGTAAACAAATGACGTAAATATGCTTTTGAATACATAGTATCAACAAAAGTTATATCCATTTCGTCAATAGGAGAGAAATCATTTTCCCACTTTTTATTTTTTATATTTATAGTACCATGTGCTGTAAATAACATTCCGTTACGAGCATTACGAGTTGGCATAACACAATCAAACATATCAACTCCTAAGGCAATGTTTTCTAAAATATTAATAGGTGTACCAACTCCCATTAAATATCGAGGTTTGTCTTTAGGCAAAATATCTGTAACAATTTCAGTCATTTCATACATTTCTTCAGCAGGTTCACCTACCGAAAGTCCACCAATGGCATTACCATCAGCTCCAACAGAAGCTATAAATTCTGCCGATTGTATTCTTAAATCTTTATAAGTGCTTCCTTGTACAATAGGAAATAAAGCTTGGCTATAGTTATATTTAAAAGGAGTTTTTTCTAAATGTGTAACACAACGCTTTAACCAACGATGAGTCATGTGCATAGAGCGTTTTGCATAGCTGTAATCACAAGGATAAGGAGTACATTCATCAAAAGCCATAATTATATCAGCACCTATGGAACGTTGAATTTCCATTACACTTTCCGGTGTGAAAGTATGGTAAGAGCCGTCTATATGACTTTTAAATTTAACACCTTCTTCGTTAATTTTTCTTCTTTCCGATAATGAATAAACTTGGTAACCACCACTATCAGTTAAAATATTACGGTCCCAATTCATAAATTTATGTAAACCTCCGGCTTGTTCCAAAATATTAGTTTGTGGACGTAAATATAAATGATACGTATTCCCTAAAATAATATCAGGATTTATTTCGGTTTTTAACTCTGTTTGATGTACACCTTTTACTGTACCAACAGTACCAACAGGCATAAAAATTGGAGTTTCAATTGCGCCGTGATCAGTTGTTATTACTCCAGCTCTTGCCTTGCTTTGAGCATCGGTTGTTTTTAATTCAAATTGCATAGGCGGCAAAGATACAGAATACGTTTTGTTTGAAAAAAAATATATGAGAAGCTTATTAATTCTTTTTCTTTTTTAAATTTTATATCTTTTTATGTTGAAATAGCTAAAAAAAATCAGCTTTTTAAAAGCTGATTTTATATTAATTTAAGAAAAGGTTAGATAACCTATTTTTAGTTAATCTTTACTAACTCTAACTGCTTTTTTTAGCTGTAGCAACTACTACAATTCCTCCAATTATTAATACAGCACCAATAATTGGTGACCATTTTACAGGGTGATTTTTTTCTTTATTAATTTTAACAGCACCCAAGTCAACTACTTCTTCTTTAGTTTTAAAATTAATACTTGTAAATACCATCATAATTATACCTATTACAATTGCTACTAATCCTATAGTTTTTGTTTTCATAATTTTTCTATTAAAAAGTTATTAAATTTCTATAGTGTAAAGGTGTGGAGTTTTAACAAATAAAGTGTTTCATGATTTTAGGAATAAGTTATAATATTCCCATATAAGTTTAATTTACAGTCATTTTTATTAAGAAATGGAGATATTTTTATGAAATGAAATTCTGAAAGTTAATGATAAAACTTATTTTCTATATTTTCTTTTATTTTGAAATGAAACTTTTCTTTTAGGAGTATTACCTTTTTTATGAATGTCTTTAGAAGCTTCTTCAGTTTTGGAAGAAGTTATAATCATATTGTTTATTTGTAGCATTTCTTTTTCAGTAAGTTCTCTCCATTGGCCAATTTCTAAATTACCTAAACTAACATTCATAATTCTAACACGTTTTAGTTTGGTAACTTCATAATCTAAATAATCACACATTCTTCTAATTTGCCTGTTCAAACCTTGGGTCAATATTATTTTAAAAGTAAATTCATTTAGTTGGATTACGTTGCACTTTTTTGTAATGGTGTTTAAAATGGGAATTCCATTACTCATTTTTTTAATGAATTCGTTTGTAATAGTTTTATTAACTGTAACTATATATTCTTTTTCGTGTTTATTGCCGGCTCTTAAAATTTTATTTACAATATCTCCATCGTTCGTTAAAAAAATTAAACCCTGAGATGGCTTGTCTAAACGACCAATTGGGAAAAGTCTTTCGGAATGATTTATATATCTAATAATATTTTTTCGTTCCTTACTATCGGTAGTACAAACAATTCCAATAGGTTTATTAAAAGCAATGTAAAGTATTTTTGGTTTTGTTTTTAAAAGTTCACCATTAATTTTAACAATATCACCTTCAAAAACCCTATTTCCCAATTGAGTTGGTTTGTTGTTAATTGTAACTTTACCTTCAATAATCAGTTTTTCAGCTTCTCTCCGAGAGCAAATTCCTGTACTACTGATGTATTTATTTAAATTAACTGAATTTTCGTTGTTTTTTTCCACAAAAATGTATTTGACGGTGCAAGTTACTTAAATAATATCATTTTAAAATTATTGAATTTTAAGTAGAATATACAAAAAAGAGATAACCTCAAATTTTTTCAGAAGAGAAAATAATTTTTAGATAGATAACTTTATTTGTCTAATTAAATGAGCATTTTAACTATAAAAAGGTACTGTTTAACAAAATATATAAAGTTAAAACTCCAAAAAAGATAGTTTTAGTAGTGTATTTAAAAACTTAAGCAAAAAATTATGAAAATTTTAGTGCAAAAACCAAAACTTAAAATAGAAGAATTAAATCTATATGGACATAAAAATTATCAGTCACAAAGTTTAAAGAGGAATAAAAAAGGATTGGTTATACCATGTTTTAATGTTGAATATGAATTGTTAAATAATGATTTTCAAATTTTTTTAAATACAAATAACAATTACCACTTTTGTTTTGTAAATTATGGAAGTAATGATAATACGTTTGCTGTTTTAAAAGAATTAAGAAGAGGAAGAGAAAACTACATTACAATAGTTAATTGTGATGAAAAGACCTCTAAAGAAGATGCAATTACTATAGGTATGTTTTATATACATGAGCGTCAGAATTTAGATTATGTAACTTTTATAAATAACCCTTTTAAAAATTATAGTTGCTAATTTTAGAAAAATACTTCATAAAACTATAAATTAAGTTCAATAGATAAAATATTTTTTATTTGTGAAGAGGTTTATGTTGCTTAATGAGTTCTTAATTATTTAGCCACTATTTACTTAATTTAGTATTAAACTAAAAAAATAGAATACTAAAGACTCTTAATAAGACTAGTTTAAAATAATCCTATTTCAATCGTTTTCGTTTTTTAAAAAAATTAACGCAATCGATTGCGCATATTATTATTTTTTTTAAATTTGTAGAAATTAGTTTTTTATCAAAACTATTATTTAAGCTATTTAAAAAAGAAGTAGTTTAAAAATTATTGGCGATTAACTAATTGAGGAACATTATTCAAATTTAATTTTTTAAATCAATTAACTATGACTCATTATTTATTTATAAAAAGTAAATCAAAACGTTTCAAACGTTTAGAGTTTTTTATTTTATTTCTAATGTTTACGGTAGGTATGAATGCTCAAATAACAGTTTCGGGAAGTGTTTCTGATGCTGATGGGCCTATACCTGGGGTAAATGTGGTTTTAAAAGGTACTAATAACGGTACAACAACAAATTTTGATGGTAATTACACAATAAGTAATGTGCCATCTAGCGGAGTTCTGGTATTTAGTTTTATGGGTTACAATACTGCAGAAGTTGCCGTAAACAACCAAACTACTATTAATGTACAACTAGACTTATCAACAACAACTTTAGAAGAAGTAGTGGTTGTAGGTTATGGTACAATGGAACGAGGTAACGTTACAGGAGCTATTACTACTGTAGATGTAGAAGCTATTGAGAAAACTCCAGTACCTAATGTTGTTGAAGCATTAAGAGGTCAGGTTTCAGGGTTGCGTATAACTAAAACCAGTGGACAGCCGGGATCAGGAGTTTCTTTTAAAATACGTGGGACAAACTCATTTGGTGGTACTACCGAAGGAGGTAATGTTGACGAAGCTAACCAAGCTACTATTGTAGTTGATGGTGTACCTATTGTAGGAGGAAATTTAGCCGAATTAAACCCTGATGATATAGAGTCGGTAAATATATTAAAAGATGCTGCGTCAGCTGCAATTTATGGTGCAAGTGGTGCGAATGGAGTTGTTTTAATAACAACTAAAAGTGGTAAAACGGGAAAATCTGAAATTACTGTAAAAGGATCAGTAGGGATGATTAATATAGCTAACGAACTGAATATGATGAATGGTGAGCAATATTTAAAATATCGTTTTGATTCTGAAGTTGCTGCAGGTAATACTACAGCGACAGTAAATTCATTATTAGATGCCAATGAAGTAGCAAATTATATAGCAGGTAAAGATGTAGATTGGCAAGATGTATTATTAAGAACAGGTATTTCAAATAATTTGAGCTTAACAGCTTCAGGAGGTACAGAGAAGTTCCATTTTTATTTAAGTGGAGATATGTATACTGAAGATGGTATTGTTGTTGAATCGGATTATAAGAGATATTCTGTACGTTTTAATGGAGATTATTCAGCAAAAGATTGGTTAAAAATTGGAGCTAGAGTTCAGTTAACCAAAAGTTTTGCTGATGAAACTAGTAATGTAATTAGTGAATTCAATATTGATGGAGGATTTGCGCCATTTATTCCAATAAGCAATAACACACCTCTTGGAGATGTTTATGATGCTGATGGTAATTTAACTAAGTTTATACGTAATGATAGATTTCAAATAAATCCATTACATAGATATAAAGAATCTGTAATTGATAGAAACGTTACCAGATCTTATATTAATCCTTATGTGGATATCAATATTATGAAAGGTTTAAAGTATACTTTAAATACCTATGCTGAAAACAGAGATGAATTTTATGGTGAATTTCAATCAACTTTATACGATGATCAAAAACCTAGTTTTGCACAAATTAGAAAAAATACTAATGTTTCATATTTAGTAGATAATATCGTAAATTATACTAAAGAATTAGGAAAACACGATTTAGATGTTACTTTAGTGTATGGTTTTCAAAAATATGAATACGAGCAATTACAATCTGAGGCAGAAAATATTCCAACAAATTTATTAAGTTATAATGCATTAGGTGATGCAGTATCGAGTGATAGCAGGACAGATTGGCAAACAAACGAAAGTGGAAAAGTTTATTACATTGGAAGAGTAGGGTATAGCTTTGATAATAGATATAATGCAACATTTACAATTCGTAGAGATGGTTCTTCTAAGTTTGGTTCAAATAAACAATGGGGTAACTTTCCATCAGCATCTTTTGCATGGAATGCTCATAACGAAAATTTCTGGGGACCAAACAATAAGCTGAATTTATTAAAATTAAGACTTAGTTATGGTGAAACAGGTAATGATAACTTTCCTGCGTATTATTATAGAGCCAGCACTCAAAATATTCAAATTGGAGTAGGAGTAGACCCTGAAACCGGTGAAGAAATTTTATTTAATGGTTATGGAGTTGGAACCAGAGCTGCAAACCCTAATTTAAAATGGGAAGCTAGTAAGCAGTTTAATGTTGGGGTTGATTTTGGGTTGTTTAATAATAGATTAAGTGGATCTGTTGATTATTATAAAACTAACACAACTGATTTATTATTATTTGAAACTATAATACCGGCAGCAAACAGCGGTTTTGAATTCTATCCATCTAACATTGGAGAAACTGAGAATAAAGGGTTAGAAATTAACCTTAAAGGTAATATTATCCAAACAAGTGATTTTACTTGGAATGCAAGTGTGAACTGGGCAACTGATAAAAATAAAATTGTAAAATTAAGTAGAGCAGATGTTAATGAAGATGGTAAACCTATCGATAACGTCGCTAACGGATGGTTTATAGGACAAGATATCCAAGAAATATACGATTATAAATATAAAGGAGTTTGGCAATTTGGAGAAGAAGAAGCTGCTGCAGTATATGGCGCAGTACCTGGAGACCCTAAAATTGCTGATATTAATGGAGATAATGTAATTGATTCTGATGACAGAACTTTCTTAGGTAATCCAACACCGGATTGGTATGGTGGTATTACCAACACTTTTACATATAAAGGATTTGAATTATCAGTTTTAGTAGAAGTTGTTGAGGGAGTTACAAGAGTTAATAATTTTTACGGAGGCTATTCAGGTAGAAACAATGCTATCAATATAAATTATTGGACACCGGACAATCCTTCCAATGAATTTCCTAGAGTTGGTACTGGAGGAGCAATGTCTTCAGGAAATTACACCAATGCAATTAAAGTGCAAGATGCTTCATTTGTTGCATTAAGAAACGTTTCTTTAGGATATGCATTACCTAAAAAATATCTTGACAATACTCCTTTAAGCGATTTGTCTTTATTTATAAGAGGAAATAACTTAAAGTATTTTACTGATTATGACGATGCATTCTCACCAGAGTCTTCTATTGGTTCATATCCAATTACTCGTACATGGTCTTTTGGAGTAAAAGCGTCTTTCTAATAATTAAATTAAACAATAGAGTAAAATGAAAAATTTAACAAAATATATAATATTATCACTCTCAGTAGTTTTTCTACTTTCGAGTTGTGAAGATGACATTCTTGATCTTGAGCAACGAGATGGACTTCCTGCTAGTTTAGTTTTAAACAATATAGAAGGGTTGGAAGCAACAATGTTTCAAGTATATGAAAGAGCAAGAGCCGTACATGAAAATATGCAAATTTCAATGTATAAGCAATGTGGAACTGATCTTGTAAAAAGTGGTACCAATTTGGTAGACGTTAATGCAGGAGGTATGTTAGGTATGAATGAATATAATTCAGGATTATCTGCTTCAAGTGGTGAAATAGAAGAAATTTGGAATGCTTATTATGCATCACTAGCTAATTGTAATAGAGTAATTGGTAACGAAATTGTACCAAACGATGATGCTGAAGCAGCTAATATTCAAAGATTTATAGGTGAAGCCTACGCAATGAGAGCTTATTTGAATTTAGAATTAGTACAAAGATGGGATAATATTCCATTATCTAAATTACTTCCTGAAGGCGAAGAGCCAACTACAGATGCACCTTTAGAAGATAAATCTGTGATTTATGATTTAATTATTTCAGATTGTAAGGCAGCAATACCATTGTTACAACCTAGATCAAATACAACAGGTGTAGGTGCGCCATCAAAAGGATTGGCTAATTTATTATTAGCTAAAGCATATATGGATTTAGGTAATTGGGCTGAAGCAGCTAAAGCCGCTGATGCAGTAGTAAATGATGGATCTTATGAACTTCAACCTTTAGATAATATCTTTGGTACTGATGGAGGAAAAACCGGAGAAGAAAGCAATAATGAAATTATTTTATCTTGGGTTTTCGACCCTGCAATAAGTAATAGAGCTCAACGTACATCTCAAATGTATGTACCACTTTATGACAGAATAGGTGGAGTGCAAAGAACTATGGAACAAGGAGGTAGAGCTTGGTCAAGGCTTTCTCCATCAGATTATTATTGGTCACTTTTTGATGAAGAAGATGGAAGATTAGAAGCTTGGCATAAACTGCATTGGTATTTTGATGATGAAGCTAATTTACCTGAAGGAAAACAATTAGGAGATATTGTAACCGATGAAGATGTTATTGAACAATTTGGTGTTGATGCTATACAGCGTAGATATATTGAACCAACTACAACTAAACATTGGGAAGATGGTACTTATGGAAGAACTGTAGGTGAAGCAGAAGGTTATAGAAATATCATTGTATATCGTTATGCGGAAGCTTTTATTATTGGTGCTGAAGCTCATTGGAGAAATGGAGATGAAGGACGTGCATTACAGTTAATAAACACAATAAGAGATAGAGCTTATGGTGATTCTACTCATCATTTGACAAGTTTAGATCAAGAAACTATTTTAGAAGAACATGCACGTGAATTAGGACATGAAGGACACAGATGGGCAATGCTAAAACGTTTAGGGTTGTTAGTTGATAGAGTAAAAATGTACAATCCAAATGCAGCTCCAAACATTCAACCTAAGCATGTAAGATGGCCTATTCCTCAATCTTTTGTTGATTTGGCTAAAGTTTCTCAAAACGAAGGTTACTAACTAATTATTAAAATTTTAATTATGAAAAAATATATAAAACTCTTATTTAGTTTCATTGCAGTTTTCACATTGATTACGATAGTTAGTTGTGATGATGATGAATTTTCTGGTAATGGAAAAGGAACAGGAAATGTTTCTATTGCTAGTATTAGTCCGGGAGCAGAATATCCTAATGAAACTGTTACACTTGTAGGAACCGGATTTAATGAAGTACAATTTGTATTTGTAGGAAATCTACAAGCAGAATTTCAATTAGATGGTGATACAATTTATTTTGTTGTTCCTTCAAAAGCGGAGGCAGGTATAACAACTGTTACTTTAGCAATGGCTGAAAACTATCGCGTAAGTGTAGATTTTGAAGTATTATTAAGACCAACACCTGTATTTGAAAAAATTAGCCCAAGTGCAGCACAATCTGGAGAAATTGTTACTATTAAAGGTGTTAATTTAGGGAATATAGTTGCAGCAAAAATAGGCGGATCCGATGCTGAAGTTGAAGCGTCTTCAACAGCTTCAGAATTAAAACTTATTGTTCCAGATGGTTTACCTGAGAATAGTTTAGCTGAAATAGAACTTGAAACGATACATGGTATAGAAAAATCAGAATCAATTTTTTATATAGGACAGAATTTGATTTTAAATGGAGAACTTGAATTAGGTGATGGTGATAATTTTACAAATTGGGGTAAATGGAATGGAGGAGAAGGAATGACTGCAACAACAAGTGAAAATGAAGTGTATGTAGGTAGATCTTTAAAAGCAATAGGTGCTGGGGGAGACGCTTGGAGAACTCAGTTTGTAAGTGATCCTGTAGAAACTATTATTGGTGTTGAATATACTGCTTTTATGTGGATTAAAGCTGAAGCAGCAGGAGGAAACATGCGTTTTTCTACTAATGAATCTGCTGGAGCACAATACTCAGGAAATTATGATATAGGTACTGAATGGCAACAGGTACAATGGGCATTTACCGCTACTTCTCCTGAAACAAGATTTGTTTTAGATTTAGGGGCAACTACAACCACTTTCTTTGTAGATAATATTACCTTAATTGCTGGAGGAGGTGGTTCTATAGGAGCTCCAGAATTACTTGTAAATGGAAGTTTTGAAGATGGTTTGACTGGATGGGAATCACTTAATGGATCTCATGATGTCTCTACTTCAGAATTCTATTGTGGTTCAACATCTATGACCGCCACAGGAGCAGGTGCTAATCCTTGGGATACACAAATTGCATCAGATCCTTTAGACTTGGTTGAAGGTACAACTTATGAAATTAGTTTCTGGGCTAAAGCAGCTGGACCAGATGGTGTATTTAGAATTTCAATGTCTCAATATGATGGAAATGGATCTGATTTCTTTTATTCAGCAGATATGGAAATTCCAGAAGATTGGACCTATTTTTCACATGTTGTAGAAGCAGCAGCAGTTCCTTCAGGTGTATATAGATTACTATTTGATATGGGGGCTACTGTACAAACTTTCTTTGTAGATGCAATAAGTGTGAAAGAATATGAAGTTCCGACAGGATTAAATGTGAACGGTGGTTTTGAAGATGGATTAACAGGTTGGGAATCATTAAATGGTACTCACGATGTTTCTACTTCTGAATTTCATTCTGGAGGTGCATCTTTAACAGCCACTGGAGCAGGTGGTAACCCTTGGGATACACAAATTGCTTCTGATCCTATGGACATGATAGAAGGTAGAGATTATAAAATCAGTTTCTGGGCTAAAGCTGCTGGACCAAATGGTGTATTTAGAATTTCTATGTCTCAATATGACGGAAATGGATCTGATTTCTTTTATTCATCAGATTTAGAAATTTCTGAAGATTGGACGTATTTCACATTTATAGTAAATGCAGCGGCAGTTCCTTCAGGAGTATATAGGTTACTATTTGATATGGGAGCTACTACAGAAACATTTTTTGTAGATGATGTAGCAGTTGTTGAATATGATGCATGTGAATAATATTTAAATTGATAATTTACTTTAAATTTTTTGAATTAAGTTAAATTTAAACCGAGAGTAAATACTCTCGGTTTTTTTGTAATAAGAATCTTACTTATTTGGAAATATCTATGTATTTGATTTTAACGATAAATTATTAAAGATTTAATTGTTTTTTATTAGCAACATGAGTTTAATTTAAAAGTATCTGATAAATTAATTAGATTTTTTTGCTGATTAAGAATTTGTCATTCCTGTGAAGGTAGAAATAAATATAATATAAATACTAACAGTTAACTATTTTAATTCATCGAACTCTTGTTGAAAGCTTGTTTAAATTATTAATTGTTAACTTGAGTTTTCAATTAGTAAAAAAAATATAACTATAAATTAAGTTTATTTATAACTATTTTTTAGTATCGACAATAAAAAAACTCTCACTATTTAGCGAGAGTTTTTTTAAAAATTGAGTTATTTTTACTATTACAATCCTTCAATAAAACCTTTATGGGCTATTTTGTATTCATAATCAGCGTTAAATAATAAAGGCCATTCATTTTGGTTATTATGGAAATTTAATAACCAACTGTCACTGTCTCTCATTCCCCAAAGTGTAATACCAAATTTTTGATTATTCGGTATTGTATTGTATAATGCAACAACTTCTTCAAATCTGTTTTGTTGTTCAACAGCTCTTTCATAAGTTAATTCTGATAAAACTTTATCTCTATTAACTGTCATGTCCATTTCAGAAAAATGAATTAAAAGATCAGTATCAACCAATGTATTTAGATTGTTTGAAATAGTATTTACATCAGGATCTTTATAATCGATATGCATTTGTAAACCGATTCCGTCAATTGGAACACTTTCGCTTTTAAATCGGTTAACCATATTTACAACTTCTGTAACTTTTGATGTTTGGCTTTCTAAATTATAATCGTTATAAAATAATTTAACATCAGCATTTGCTTCTCTTGCCCATTTAAAACATTTAGCAACATAATCAGCTCCCATTCTTTTTTTGAATACTGCGTTGTTGGCATCATCAGTAAAAGCTTCATTAACTACATCCCAACCGGCAACAACGGGTTCGCCATTTGAGTTTTTGAATTCAGCAAAATGAGAAACCGTTGCTTTAATATAACCTTCAATTTGAGCTTCAAACTCTTCATCAGTACCAGAATAACTGTTTAACCAGCTTGGTATAGAGCTATGCCAAATTAATGTATGGCCAAACACACGCATTCTGTTATCTTTAGCATAAGTTACTATGGCATCACCATTGTTAAAATTGTACGTATCAGGTCCTGTAAACATACTTGCCATTTTCATATCATTTTCAGCAGTAATACTATTAAATTCACCGTTTAAAATTGTTCGGAATGTTGAATAACTGCTGGAACTAAGTTTATTTGCTGAGACTACAGTTCCTATTGGAAAATCAGCAGTTCCTTTTAGGGTTTTTGTTGGTGTATATACTAAAGATTCAGTTTCTCCTGTTGTGCCCCCTGTAGTTCCTCCACCTGTTGTAGGTCCTCCAATAATTGGCCCAACCGGATCTGGACCATCTCCATCACCTCCACAACTAATAGCAATAGTTGTAATTAAAATTGTTAAGAATTTGTTTATTTTCATGGGTTTTAATTTGAATTTAATTGTTTATAAATTTACTTTATTTTATATATAATTCCTTGTTCTAATCCTCTAAGTTCCGAAAGTCCTTTTAAACGACCTATTAGTGAATAGCCCGGATACAATTTTTTACGACTTTCTACATCGTGTAAAAAACCATGGTCTGGCCGCATTGGAATACTAATTTGCCTTTCTTGCATAATAGTAATAATTTTTTCTACAATTTTAGGCATTTGATTATCTCCATAAAGGTGTTCAGATTCTTTAAAATTTCCATTTTTATCTTTAACAACATTTCTTAAATGTAAAAAGTGAACTCGTGAAGCAGTTTTGTTTAATATTTCAAGTAAATCATTTGAAGGATGTGCTCCAAGAGAACCTGTGCAATAGCATAATCCATTAGCTTTCAAAGGAACTTCATTAAATATGAAATCTAAATCTTCTAGTGTACTTACAATTCGTGGTAATCCTAAAATAGAATATGGAGGATCGTCTGGATGAATGGCTAATTTTAAGCCAACTTTTTCAGCAAATGGAGCTACTTCACGAAGAAATAAGACTAAATTTTGTCGTAACGCTTTATCATCAATATGTTGGTATTCGTCTAAAAGCTGAAGAACTTTCTTAGACGTAAAATTTTTATCGCTTCCAGGAAGTCCTAATAATACATTTTTAAATAGTTTTCTTTTTTCTTCTCTGCTAAGTTGTTTTCCATAGTTAACTGCTTTATTAATTTGATCTGGCGTATAGTTAGCTTTCGCATTTGGTCTTTTTAATAAAAAAACATCAAAATAAACAAATGCATCTTTGTGGAAATATAATGATTTTGTTCCATCATTATTTTTATAATCGTGATGCGTACGAACCCAATCTAAAATAGGCATAAAATTATAGGTAACTATTTCAATACCACATTGTGCAAGATTGTATAAACTTTGTTTGTAATTTTCAATATATAATTGAAAATTTCCTGTTCGTTTTTTAATATCTTCGTGTACAGGAAGGCTTTCAACTACTTTCCATTCTAAACCTACTTTTTCAATAATTTGCTTACGTTCATTAATAGCTTCTACTGTCCAAATTTCGCCAATAGGTACTTCATGTAAAGCTGTAACAATACCGGTAACTCCACATTGTTTTATATCAATAAGCGATGTAGCATCGTGCACTCCGTACCATCGCATTGTTTGTTGCATTCGTATCATTTATAAATAAGAATTAAAATCCTATACTATTTCCACCATCTACAGGTAAAATGGTACCTGTAACAAATTTTGATTCACTGCCCGCAAAATAATAAACAGCATCAGCTATATCTGATGGTTTACCTAAAATGCCCATTGGAGTTCTTGAAAGTACTTTATTTTTTCTTTCAGGATCATTATTTAAAGCTTTGGCAGACATTTTTGTTTCGATAAAACCGGGAGCAATACAATTTACTCTAATTCCAAAAGAGGCTAAGTCTACAGCCATGGCACGTGTCATAGCTTCAATTGCTCCTTTACTTGCAGAATATGCAATTACTTTTGGCAATCCATATTGTGAAGCCATTGAACTTATATTTATGATGCTTCCACCTGTATTTTTCATAATTTTTACAACTTCTCTGCTAATAGTAAATACGCTTTGAACGTTGGTGTGTATTATTGATGAAAAATCTTCGTCAGTAACATCTATAAAATCTTTCTTTAAGTTTATTCCGGCATTGTTTACTAAAATATCAATTGTCCCTTTTTTTCCAATTGATTCAATTAATTGCGGGATTTCCGATAAATTTGTTAGATCAAAAATCACAGGAACAGCATTGCTTCCCATTTCTAAACAAGCATTTTCTGTCTTTTCTTTTGATCTTCCAATTACGTATGTTTTAATTCCGTTGTCACAGAATTTTTTTGCTGTTGCATAACCTAGGCCGGCATTACCACCGGTCACTATTGCTATTTTATTCATTTGGTATTATATTAAATCTGTAAATCTGTTTTTGTTACCATTGGGGTTTAATACCCGGAGCGTACGGAAATTTCAAAGATTGAAAATATTCTAATGTATGTTCAGGTTTTTTAACCTCAATAGGTAGTTCTTTTTTTGAAAATTGTTGAAAATACAACAAACAGGCATCACGCCACCATTTTGCTTCTTTAAGCTGAATATTTAATAACATTTTTACTTGATTGAAGCGTTCTTTATCTACATAATTTTGCATGGTATTCCAAGTTGTACTCATGTATTCAACATCATTAACTCCTTCTTGATATTTTAGAGCTATGTTGTCCCAAAGCGTTTTTCCATTTTTTAAAGTATAGTCCCATGAAACATGGTGAAACCATAATAAATCTTTTTCAGGGCACGTTTCTATGTTGTTATACATTTCTGCAATTTCCGGGGCATATTGCTCTGTTGCATAACTTCCGGTACTTGTTCTGTTAAATCCGATGCCATTTTCATCGGCATTATGATAGTAAACAGGATTCCATTCCGGCCTAGAAAGATTACTAACCCAAGGTCCCGGACCATAATGATGACCGGTATCCATAATGTGATGCAAACCAAGAGGAGTCATATAATTTACAACCGTTTCTCGAGATTTTAGCATCATTTCTTTTATAGGCTGTATAAAATTTTTATCATTTGAAAATGTACAGCGTAGCCATTCGTCGGCAATAGTTTCCGATTTTAAATAAGGGTTCCATGCTAAACGTCCAAAACCGTACCAGTTTGCTTGTGCAAAAGGGTGTCCTGTCCAATTTATATCATTTCCTATATTTGAAACTCCTGCAATACCGGTTAGTTTTTTATGGTTAAGTGTTCCGTCAATTACTTTAGCAACAGTTGAACCTTTTCCTTTTCTATAGGTATCGGCTTCTAAAACTTCTTCATATAATTTTGGTAAATACACTAAGTGCGTACTAAAGCCTAAATATTCTTGAGTAATTTGAAATTCCATCATTAAAGGTGTATTTGGCATGGCACCAAACATTGGGTGGAAGGGTTCACGTGGTTGAAAATCTATAGCACCGTTTTTTACTTGAATGATAACGTTATCTCTAAATTTTCCATCATAAGGTACAAATTCACTGTAAGCTTGTTTAGCTCTATCGGTAGTGTCGTGTTCAGAATATACAAAAGCTCTCCACATTACAATTCCATCAAAAGGAGCAACAGCATCAGCTAGCATATTGGCTCCATCAACATGGTTTCTTCCGTAATTTTGAGGACCTGGTTGTCCTTCAGAATTAGCTTTTACTAAAAATCCTCCAAAGTCTGGAATCAGCTTGTAAATTTCTTCAGTTTTATGTTTCCACCAATTTTTAACGTCTTCATTTAAAGGGTCGGCAGTAGTCAAATTTCCAATTTCAATAGGTGCAGAAAAACGTGCTGTTACATATACTTTTATACCGTAAGGTCTAAAAACATCTGCTAAAGCTTTAACTTTTTCTAAATATTGAGGTGTTAAAATAAGTGCATTGGCATTTACATTTGTTAATGCTGTACCATTAATTCCTATAGAAGCATTTGCTCGTGCATAGTCTATATAGCGTTGGTCAATATAATCAGGTAATGTATGCCAATTCCAAAGTGAAAATCCGGCATAACCACGTTCAACAGTTCTATCCAAATTATCCCAATGGTTTAACATTCTAACATCAATTTTTGGGGAATCGATAATATTTAATTGTGAGATTGATTTTTGAGTTTGTAAAAGTTTTAAAAAATTAAATGCACCGTATAAAACTCCAATATCAGTTTTACCGGTAATAACTATGCTATTTTTTCCTTTAAGGTTAATTGTTTTTATGATATAACCTTCATTATTAATTAATTTAAAATCGTCTTCTAAATTTTTAGTAAGATTTTTGCTTAAACGTTCTTTTGAACCTAGAAACAGTAAGTTATTACTATCACTATTTTTTTGAGAAATAAACTCTTTACCTAACAAACCTGAAAGTCCAAGTTGTATTTCTGATATTGCAGCATTAATAATTTCTGAATCGCCGGAATATGAAACTTCTTTTATAGTTGAAAGATATTCTGACAAAACATTTTCATTCTTTATTTTATCATACTGTAACCATAAATTATAACCATCTTTTGCTAATAATTTTATAGAAAAAATTAATAGAAGGGTAATTATTAAACTTCTTTTGTATGTTAATCTCATAAGCATTAAAAATACGTATTCAAAAAAATTTTAAAAACCTGATATTTTAAAAATACGTTAGGTGTAATCTATTCTAAAATTTATTGTAAAGTTAGTAAATATTTTCTAACTTCGCAATCGGTTGCGTAAAAGTAAAACATTGAAATTTAAGATAAAAGTTTTAGATGTTTTTTCTGCACAAAAGTTAAGTTTTTACTTAAAAAATTTAAAAAACTAATCAAACTAAGCAATATGAAAAGTTTTATCACTGAAAATTTCTTGTTAGAAACAGAAATTGCTCAGGAACTCTATCATGAGTACGCTAAAAATCAACCAATAATTGATTATCATAACCATTTGCCACCAAATGAAATTGCTGAAGACAGGAGCTATCAAAATATGACAAAACTTTGGTTAGACGGCGATCATTATAAATGGAGAGCAATGCGCACTTTAGGTATTGATGAAAAGTATATAACCGGAAATGCTTCGGACGAAGAAAAGTTTGATAAATGGGCATATACAATACCTTATACATTAAGAAATCCACTATATCATTGGACATATTTAGAACTTCAACGTTATTTTGGAATTGATGAAATTTTGAGTCCGGAAACATCTTCAGAAATATATAAATTTTGCAATAAACAATTAAAAAAAGACACTTTTTCAACGCAAGGGCTTTTGAAAAAGATGAATGTTAAAATTCTTTGTACTACAGACGATCCGTTAAGTGATCTTCAGCATCATAAAGAAATAGCATATTCATCTCTTACAACAAGGGTATTGCCTTCTTTTAGACCTGATGGTATTATTAATATTGAGAGTACTCATTTTAAAGAATATATTAAAAAACTTTCTGAAAAAACAGCAGTAAAAATCGCTAATTTAGAGTCGTTATTAACAGCTATTCAAAGCCGAATAGATTATTTTCATGAAAATGGAGGCAGACTTAGCGATCATGGTTTGTCGTATGTTTATGCTGAAGATTTTACTGATTCAGAAATTGATACAATTGTAAAAAAGAAGTTATCGGGTGAATTAATCACAAAAGAAGATATTTTAAAATTCAAGTCAGCTATATTATATTATTTAGGAAAAATGTATGCAGAAAAAAGCTGGACCATGCAGTTGCATTTAGGACCTATAAGAAATACAAATACTTCACTTTTAACTAAAGTTGGTCTTGATGCCGGTGTAGATAGTATTGGTGATTTTCAACAAGCCGAAGCTTTAGCGAAATTTTTAGATAGGTTAAATAACAAAGAAGCTCTTCCAAAAACTATAATATACAATTCTAATCCGGCTGATAACGATGTATTTGCAACAATGGCAGGTAATTTTAGTGAAAATGGAATTAGAGGAAAAGTTCAGTTTGGAACAGCTTGGTGGTTTTTAGACCAAAAAGATGGTATAACCAAACAAATTAACAGTTTGTCTAATATGGGACTTTTAACTTGCTCGTTAGGTATGTTAACTGATAGCAGAAGTTTTTTGTCGTTTCCAAGGCACGAATATTACAGACGAATTTTATGTAATATTTTTGGGAATGATATTAAAAACGGTGAACTTCCAAAAGATATAAAATGGATAGGTAAAATAATACAAGATATTTGCTATAACAATGCAAAATCGTATTTTAATTTCCCCGAGTTAGATGATAAATAACTAGATCCTTTTGGATGATTCTCTAACCAAAACTTCAGTATTTAAAAAGGTTATTTCGGTTATTTCATCCTTATTGGAAGGATCTTTTAAATGACTCAATATTTTTTCGGCTGCAGTTTGTCCCATTTTTACTGCAGGGTGTGTAATGGTAGATAACCCTGGGTCTATAATTTGAGAAATAGGATCGTTATTAAAACCAATTACTGCTAATTCCTGAGGTATTTTAACGCCTCTTTTTTTAGCATATTGAATTGCACTTACAGCTGTTGTATCGTTTGAAGAAAAAATACCATCAGGCGGATTTTGCATATCCAATAAGTTATTGGTTGCTTTTTCACCTTCATGAAAACTCATAGTTGTAAAATAAACAATCAAATTTTCATCAATAGGTAAATTATAATGTTTTAAAGCATCAATATAACCTCTTTTACGCTCGCTGTAAATATTTCTGAATTGAGAACCGGCAAAATGAGCAATTCTTTTACAGCCTTGCTCAATTAAGTGTTTTGTAGCTTTATAACCTGCCGAATAATTATCAATCATTACTCTGTAAGTATCAAAATCTTTAGGAACTCGATCTACAAAAACCAATGGAATATTTTTATCAATAAATTGTTGAAAATGAGATGTATCTATGGTTTCCATTGCGAGCGAACAAATAACCCCGCTTACTCTACTGTTGTAGAGGGTTTTAGCATTGTTTACTTCGTCTTGGTACGAGTCGTGAGACTGTGTTATAATAACATTGTAACCACCTTTTTGAGCTGCAATTTCGATACCGCTAATGAGTGAAGAAATAAACGGTCGGTTAATTCTGGAAATCAAAACTCCAATAGTTTTTGTTTTATTACTTCGTAAACTTGCGGCTAAAGTATTGGGTCTGTACCCCATTTCTTCAGCAGTTTTTTTTACTTTTTTAATGGTTTTTTCACTTATGCTATGGTGATCTTTTAATGCTCTTGAGATTGTTGAAGTTGAAAGTTTTAACTTATCAGCAATGTCATAGATGGTAACGTCTTTTTTATCTTTCATTTATAAAAAGAATTCTTTAAACAAAAATAAGGTTTTTTAAATTTAATTTGAATTTTTTTGAGCTTAAATTAAAGGTTTGTTGAAAATTATATAAAAGTTACAATTTTTCTTAAATAGTTTTGAGTCTTTAACGAACTGTTGTAAATTGTTGTCTTATTTTAAAAAATGTAATAATGCAACAAAAAAACAAATATTTAAGTATTTACGATATTATAATTTTAATATTATTGGTTACGTTAACGTATTCGTGTAAAAATAATTCTAAAAATGAGCAATCGGTTGCGTATGGAAAAAATGCAGTTTTTGAGTGGTTTAATTATGAAGGAAAAGATGTAATTTATGATACTATTTCAAAGACAAAAGATGAATATTTAAATCCTATTTTAGCAGGATTTTACCCTGATCCCAGTATTTGTAGAGCAGGTGATAAATTTTATTTAATTACATCATCATTTACCTATTTCCCAGGAATACCCATATTTGAAAGTTCTGATTTGGTTAATTGGAAACAAATTGGGCATGTAATTGACCGAAAAGAACAAGCTGATTTTAGCGGAATGGGAGTTTCTCGCGGTATGTTTGCTCCAACTATACGCTATAATAACGGAACTTTTTATGTGATTTGTACCAATGTAGATGCTGGAGGAAATTTTATTGTTACTGCTAAAAATCCTGAAGGGCCTTGGTCTGACCCAATTTGGATAAAGGGTGTTGATGGTATTGACCCTGATTTATTTTTTGATGAAGATGGAAAATTGTACATAACTCATAATGGACCACCACCAAATAATATTTCATTACACGACGGGCATAGAGCTATTTATATGTTTGAATATGATTTAGAAAATCAGAAAATAGCAAGTGAATCTAAATTGATTATTAATGGAGGAACTGATATGGCTAAAAAACCGGTTTGGATTGAAGCACCGCATATTTTTAAGAAAGATGGTTTTTACTATTTAATTTGTGCTGAAGGTGGAACTGCTTACAATCATTCTGAAGTAGTTTTTAGAAGTAAAAGTGTTTATGGACCATACGAGGTTTTTGAAGATAACCCAATTTTAACGCAACGTCATTTAGATCCAAATAGAAAAAATCAAATTACAACAGCCGGACATGCCGATTTTGTTGAATTGCCTAATGGCGATTGGTGGGCTGTATTTTTAGGATGCAGACCTTATGGAGACGACCTTTACAATATTGGCAGAGAAACTTTTTTAATGCCTGTTGCTTGGAAAAATGGTTGGCCAACAATTGTTGATGGAAACAAACCATTACCTTTTAAAAATAAGCGGCCAAATTTGGCAATTTCCACAGAAAATATAGCTCCATTAACTGGAAATTACATTTATAAAGATGATTTTAATTTAGATAAATTGGATTATAAATGGAATTTTATAAGAACTCCGTTAGAAAAATGGTACGAGCTTAAAGAAGGAAAACTGTTAATAAAACCTAGAAAAGAAACCATTCATACAGAAACTAATTTTTCTTTTATTGGAAGAAGACAACAGCATTTGAATTTTGAAGCCTCAACAAAACTTACTTTTCATTTAAAAGATACTACCGAAACTGCCGGATTAGTGGCTTTTCAAAATGAAAAACAGTATTTATTTATAGGAAAGCGCTTAAATTCAGAAGGTAAAACTGAAGTTTTTCTCGAAAAAGCAGAATTAAAAGTAAACAAAGGCAATCCTATTATTATTGCTAATCAAAATATAGATGTAAATTCAGATGATTTGTATTTAAGGATTGATGGTAAAACACGTTATTTCGATTTTTACTATAAAACTTCTGAAAATGATGAGTGGAAGTTATTGGCAAAAGATATTGATGCTTCTCTTTTAAGCACCAAAGAAGCAAAAGGATTTGTAGGAACTTATTTAGCAATGTACACATCATCCAAACATTTTAAGTAAAAAATTCATTACAATAAATAAAAATAATACTAGTCTGTTACATTTAAATTTATTAATTTAGCATACCGGAACAGAACAGTACGTTAAAATGTCTAAAAATAGTTTTATATTTAAAATTAACCATGCCAGTGATATCCCAAAGTATCAACAAATTTTAGATGCTATTAATGATGCTATTGCTAAAGATATATTACATATTGGTGATATGCTTCCCTCAGTAAACAGCGTTTGTAAAACACATAATTTATCGCGTGATACTGTTTTTAAAGCGTATTCTATTTTAAAAGAACAAAATGTTATAGAATCTGTCCCAAATAAAGGTTATTATGTAGCTACTGAAACTAAAAAAGTATTGTTGGTTTTAGATACGTTTAAGGCATATAAAGAAGTATTATACCATTCTTTTATCAATAATTTGCCCGAAAATATTATTACAGATGTTCAGTTTCATCATTATAATATTGATAATTTTAAAACCATAATACATAACAGTGTAGGTAAATATTACAAGTATGTTGTAATGAATTTTGCTCATAAAGAAATTCCATCAATATTAGCTAAAATAAGTAATGAAAAGTTATTGTTAATTGATTGGAATGTACTTTCTAAACCTGAAAATAATTATGTTTTCCAAGATTTTGGTCAATCCTTTTACAGTTCTTTAATTGAAGCTGCCGAATTATTTAAAAAATATAAAGAAATTAATTTTGTATACCCAACGTATACAAACCATCCTTTAGAAACAGTTACTTATTTTAAAAAGTATTGTAAAAAAAACAATTTTAAATACCAGATAATAACCAACCCCAAAGATTTTGATATTCAAAAAGATATTGCTTATATAAGTGTAAGTGATAGGATTTTAGGTACATTTTTAGAGCAATGTAGAGATAAAGGTTTTGAACCCGGAGAAGATGTAGGTTTATTGTCGTACAATGAAACTCCTATGAAAAAATTTATCTACAAAGGAATTTCAGTAATCTCTACTGATTTTAAAGAAATGGGAACAAAAGCAGCTGAGTTTATTACACAAGAAAAGCCGATGCAATGTTATGTGGCTACAAAATTAACTTTAAGAGAATCGTTATAAGAGAATTATTATAAAATTATGTATTACATAGGGTATGATTTAGGAAGTTCTTCAATTAAAGCAGCTTTAGTTGAAGCAAATACAGGAAAATCAATTGGAGTTACACAATATCCGGAGCAAGAAATGACCATACACTCTGAAAAACCGGGTTGGGCGGAACAAGATCCTGATTTGTGGTGGAGTTATATTTGTAAAGTAACTCAAAAATTATTGGGAAAAACAGGAATTTCACCCAAAAAAGTGAAAGGAGTAGGCATTGCATATCAAATGCACGGTTTGGTAGTTGTAGATAAAAATCAACATGCTTTAAGACCATCTATTATTTGGTGTGATAGTAGAGCTGTAGAAATAGGAAACCAAACTTTTAAAGGTGTTGGAGAAGACAAATGTGTATCTGGTTTATTAAATTCTCCAGGAAATTTTACGTTGTCAAAATTAAAATGGGTAAAAGAAAATGAACCTGAGATTTATGATAAAATTGACAAATTTTTATTGCCGGGAGATTTTATAGCCTTAAAACTTACAGGAGAAGCAACAACCACAATTTCTGGTCTTTCTGAAGGAATTATGTGGGATTTTAATCAAAACACTCCTGCAAACTGGCTGTTTGAGTATCTGGAAATTTCAACCGATTTAATTCCAACCATTGTTCCTACTTTTTCAAATCAGGGAACTATTACTCAAAAAGCTTCTGAAGAAGTAGGTTTACCTGCAGGTATTCCAATTCTGTACAGAGCAGGTGATCAACCTAATAATGCATTATCGTTAAATGCATTTCATCCGGGAGAAATTGCTGCTACAGGAGGTACATCGGGTGTTGTTTATGCAATAACAGAGAGTACTAAAACAAACGAAAGTTTACGTATCAACAATTTTGCGCATGTAAATTATACAAAAGAACAACCTAGAATAGGAAAACTTTTAAATATTAACGGAGCGGGAATCCAGTACAGTTGGATGAAAAAAAATATAGCCGATAAAACAGATTCTTATAATGAAATGAATGCACTTGCAGAAACTGTTCCGGTGGGTTCAAACGGATTAAGAATTATTCCTTTTGGTAACGGAGCTGAACGTATGCTGAATAATCAAAACAAGGGTTCACAAATTTTAAATTTAAACTTCAATTTGCATCAAAAAGAACATTTGTTTAGAGCAGCAATTGAAGGAATTGCATTTTCATTTGTATATGGTATAGGTATTTTAAAAAATGATGGCGTAAATCTATCTGCCATAAGAGCCGGTAATGATAATTTATTCCGTTCAGAGATTTTTGCAAGTACTGTAGCTACTTTGGTAGAAACAGAAATAAATTTATTGGCAACAACAGGAGCCGTTGGTGCTGCAAGAGCTGCCGGAGTTAGTAATGGGGATTTTAAAACGTTGAGTGATGCTTTTTCTGATAATGAAAAAGTTCAAACATACCATCCGTTACAAGAAAAACAAGCTTATGTTGACGCATATCAAGCATGGAAATACGAATTAGAAAACAAATACATAAATTAATAAAATAAATAAAATAAAATAAAATGGCACTAATAGGTAACAAAGAGTATTTTAAAGGTATTGATAAAATAAAATACGAAGGAAAAGAATCTGACAACCCACTTGCATTTAAATTTTACGATGAAAATAGAGTAGTTGCAGGAAAAACAATGAAAGAGCATTTTAAGTTTGCTGTAGCTTATTGGCATACGTTATGCAACACAGGTGGTGATCCTTTTGGTCCGGGAACAAAAGTGTATCCTTGGTCAACAGCTGCAGATCCAATTCAAGCTGCTTACGATAAAGCTGATGCAGCTTTTGAATTTATCACTAAAATGGGATTTGATTATTACTGTTTTCACGATTTTGATTTGGTTGATGAAGCTTCAACGTTAACAGAATCTGAAAAAAGAATTAAAACCGTAGTAGATTATTTAAAGCAAAAACAAAAAGATTCTGGTGTAAAATTATTATGGGGAACAGCAAACTGTTTTTCTAATCCTAGATACATGAATGGTGCTTCTACCAATCCTGATTTTAATGTGGTTGCAAGAGCAGGAGCGCAAATTAAAATTGCTTTAGATGCAACTATTGCGTTAAATGGTGAAAATTATGTTTTTTGGGGTGGTAGAGAAGGTTACATGTCGTTGTTAAATACCGATATGAAACGTGAGTTGGATCATATGGGACGCTTTTTAGGTATGGCTCGTGATTATGCACGTAGTCAAGGATTTAAAGGAAATTTCTTTATTGAACCAAAGCCAATGGAGCCTTCAAAACATCAATATGATTTTGATGCAGCAACTGTAGTAGGTTTCTTAAATCAATATGGTTTACAAGATGATTTTAAATTAAATATTGAAGTAAATCATGCTACGTTAGCTCAACACACAATGCAACACGAATTGCAAGTTGCTGCAAATGCAGGTATGTTAGGAAGTGTTGATGCCAATAGAGGAGATTACCAAAATGGTTGGGATACTGATCAATTCCCAAACAATCTTTTAGAAACAACTGAAGCTATGTTGGTATTCTTAAAGGCAGGAGGCTTACAAGGTGGAGGTATTAATTTTGATGCTAAAATCAGAAGAAATTCAACGGATTTGGAAGATTTATTCCACGGACATATAGGTGGAGCTGATAATTTTGCCAGAGCATTATTAATTGCTGATAAAATTATAACATCATCACCTTACGACAGTTTAAGAGAAAAAAGATACAGTTCTTTTGATGCCGGTAAAGGAAAAGATTTTGAAGCAGGAAAATTAGACTTTAAAGATTTGTATAAAATAGCGTTGGAAAATGGAGAATTAGAATTGCAAAGTGGTAAACAAGAATTGTTTGAGAATATTGTGAATCAGTATATTTAAAATTATGTTTTCATTAGTTTAATTATATATAGAAAAACGTCTGAGCTAGTAATAGTTCAGGCGTTTTTTGCATTTAAATCATAAAAAATTATGGAGTCAGTATTAGAACGTTTTGATTGGGTTGTATTAGGTATTTATTTTTTAGCTCTTATAGGAGTTGCGGTATGGGTAGTACTTCAAAAAAACAAAAATACAGAAGATTATTTTCTGGCAGGGCGTAATGTAGGCTGGTTTGTTATAGGTGCTTCCATTTTTGCTTCAAATATTGGGTCAGAGCATGTTGTGGGTTTAGCAGGAACAGGATATGAAACAGGAATGCCAATGGCACATTATGAGTTACATGCATGGATAGTTTTATTGTTAGGTTGGTTGTTTTTACCATTTTACATGCGTAGTGGTGCTTTTACTATGCCCGAATTTTTGGAAAAACGTTTTGATAGCCGATCGCGTTGGTTTTTATCGTTATTTTCATTGGTGGGGTATGTAATTACAAAAGTTTCTGTAACTATTTATGCCGGTGGAATTGTAGTGTCTGAATTATTGGGAATTCCTTTTTGGTATGGAGCTATCGGAATTGTAATTTTTACCGGAATTTATACTATTGTTGGTGGGATGAAAGCCGTTATTTATACAGAAACCTTGCAAACAATTATTTTAATAATGGGTTCTGTTATAATTACGTATTTAGGATTGCAAGAAGTAGGCGGCTGGGGACAATTAACTGAAACTGTTAGAGAGGCGAGTCCGCAACATTTCAATATGTGGAGACCAATGACTGATCCTGATTTTCCATGGACAGGTTTACTTTTTGGAGGTACTATAGTAGGTGTATGGTATTGGTGTACCGACCAATATATTGTGCAAAGAACCTTAGCTGCTCACAATATTAAAATTGGACGTAGAGGTGCTATTTTTGGTGCTTATTTAAAATTATTGCCCATATTTATATTTTTAATACCCGGTATAATTGCCTTTGCTTTAAGCGTGCAAAATCCAGAAGTGTTTAGTGTAGCAAAAGCTGACAGAGCTTTTCCAATGCTGGTAAAAACATTATTACCTGTTGGACTTAAAGGTTTAGTAGCAGGTGGATTAATGGCTGCTTTAATGAGCTCATTAGCATCGGTATTTAATTCTTGTTCAACCATATTTACTATGGATATTTATAAAAAATTAAGACCATTTGAAACTGAAAAAAAACTGCTAAACGTAGGTAAAATAGCAACAAGTATTATTGTAATTTTAGGCATAATTTGGATACCTATAATGCAAAAAATTGGAGGAGGAGTAATGTATCAATATTTGCAAAATGTACAATCGTATATTGCACCACCGGTAACAGCGGTATTTTTATTGGGTATAATTTGGAAACGTGTAAATTCAACTGCTGCTATTACAACATTATTAACAGGTTTAGGATTATTAATACTGCGTTTGGGTTCAGAAATATATTATCAGCCGGCAATAGTGCATTTTAAAGAAACCGGTGAACAGATTGCTTCAGGTTTATTGTATGGTTTTGCAAGTGTTAACTTTGCGCATATGGCAATTTTTATGTTTATTTTTTCAGTTATTTTATGTGTTACAGTAAGTTTAGCTACTACTGCACCTAATTATGAAACCATAAAAGGCTTATCATTCGGAACATTAACAGCAGAACACAAACAAGAAACCAAAGGTAGCTATACAGCAATAGATGTTATACTTTCAGTAGTATTGGTTGTTATTGTAATTGTAATTTTATCGTACTTTACGGGTTAAAATTATTAAAATTGATATCAAAAAACTCCGAATTTACTTCGGAGTTTTTTGATTAATAAGATATTATTTTACTGTGTCGGATAGAATCTTTTTGAGAAGCGGTCCAGTTATATTTCCCTTCTAAAATCCCTTTGGTTTCCCAATCTCCATACATTGGATTTGGCAATACAATGTATTTGTTTCCAAAAGCTGCCTTTAAACTATCTACTTTAAAATTTCTTGTTTCAGTATTTTGGTTGTCAAAGACTTCCGAAAAATCGGATAAATTATCACCCAATAACATTATAATTTCATGTGTTTTTTGTACTTGTAACCTTCGTGGTTCTTTACCGCTAACAGTCTCTCTCAATAAAAAATGTGCATCGTCTAAAAACGGAAGCCCAAGCTTTTGCATATTTTCAATAGTTTCACTTTTTTGAACCAATAAACGATTAGAGATATAAAAAATTTCTACACCTTTACTTGCAGCATACTTAAAAAAATCAAGAGATCCCGGAACAATTTCGGCTTTTTTTTCTTTACCCCACTCAATCCAACGTGCATTAGAATATTCTTCATTCAATTCAATCATTTTGCCGTTATAAGGACTGTTGTTTAAAACAGTTTCATCTATGTCGGTCACAATTGCAAGTGGTTTCTCATAATTTTTCCTGTTACGTAAAATATTATCTAATTGAAGCTGAGCGGTATTGTATGCTTGATATGCAAGAGCCCTGTATTCGGCTGCGTGTTGTTGCCAAAGTACGGTTAATACCGAATATTCGCGAACAGGAATTTGAATAGTTTTAATTTCTGAAATAGTGCTTTCAGATTGAGATTGTTGTGTTTTACAACCGAAGAGTATAGTAAATATAAAAAGAGTGATTATGGTTTTTATTTTCATGGGTATGGATATTTTTTGAATTATTTTATTCTTACAAATGTAATGGTAATTATATATGTAAACCAATGCACTTCTTTATTTTCCTTCATAAGGACAACCTATATTGGCAATGTTTAAATTATCATCAAATGGTTAATTCTAAAATGATTTTGGTCAGTTTGAATAATTTTGAATAAAGGTTAAGAAATTTTTTTTTATTAAGATGAATGATAAAAACAAAAAACCCATAATTTTCATTATGGGTTTCCTTTTGCGGAGAAAGAGGTAAGTGAACCTCTTTCGTAGTGCCTTTATTTATTGATGTTTCAGTCCTGTACCATTATGAGGTCACCTAATAGGTCACCTTTAAAACCTTGTGTTAAAGATACGAAATTTACTTGATTAATCCTCGTACTTTACTGATTTCAAAGCCCATAAAGTCGCAAAATTCATCTATAGTAACTAATTGGTGTGAATCTTTGTTAAGGTGCTCTTTAATCTTGCTGATTATAGTTCTACCATAACGCTCACTTTTACCTGTTACCACTTGCACGTCTTTAGGGTAAATACAGATTCTGCTCATTGGCTCAAAATTTAAAATTAATACTCTAACTATACTTTAGCTATACCGTAGCTGTAAAGCTCTTATATACAATATACGACAATTATCGCAGTGAAAAAACTATCTATTTCGGAAGTTTTGGCAAGTTGTAAACAGTACGGAAGTGCTTATAAACATTGATGCTTTATAGCACGTATATTTGATTATTCATCATTAAAAAACGTATTGTTATGGCAAAGTTAAAAGGTATTATTAAACTCGAAGGAACGTTAGATAATTTGACGTTTTACAAGGGTAAAGAAGGCTATTTAGTAAAGACTAAAAGCGGTGTTTCAAAAGAGCGTATTCAAAACGATCCTGCGTTTGAGCGTACTCGTGAAAATGGTTCTGAATTTGGTAGTTCTGCATCTTCTGGTAAGTTGTTAAGAACTTCTGCGAGAAACTTAATGATTAGAGCAAAAGATAATCGAGTTTCAAGTCGTGTTACGCAAGTAATGACGCAAATTAAGAACTTCGATACAACCTCTATAAGAGGCGAAAGAAATGTAGCTACAGGATTAGCAACTACAGAGGGTAAAGCTGCTTTAAAAGGCTTTGATTTCAATAATAGAGCTATTTTAAGTGCTGTTTTATTCGCTCCATTTACTGTAGATAGTTTGACTGGTGAAATTTCAATCCCCAATTTAACGCCTACTAACGACATTTCTTATCCAAGTGGTGCAACTCACGTTAGTTTTACATCGGCTTTCTTAAAAGTTGATTTTGATACTACAGAAAATGCGATTGAATACAGTCCGACTGTAAATATTCCGATTGATTCGACCTCTGCATCGCAAACATTAACTCCAGCAGGTGTGCCAACAGGTACAGGAAACGATATTTACCTGCTTTTAGTTGAGTTCTTTCAAGAGATTAACGGTGTTCAATATCCGCTTAAAAATGGCGCATATAACGTTTTAAACATCGTAGAAGTGGCATAAGTTTCATTCTGACCTTTGAAGCTGAAAGAGTCCTATGGTTTTGCATCATAGGGCTTTTTCTTTTACTATTAATTTTTAAAAGAAAACAAAAAAAGAAAGCTGATGTCTTGGTAGCGTGGGTGATGCTGTCAAGGTTTTTGGATAAAAGTTTTTTATGCTAAAACCTTGATGCTTGTTTACCAATTTTGATTAAAAAGTTTTATTCAAAACCCAGAGGGCTTGACCTTTATAGCATTGAGCATTGGCACAAGGTAGCTACCTATATTTGCTACCTTTTTTTATTTTCATACTTCACTATAAAAAATAGTATTATGGAAAATCCTTTTGAAATTATTAATGAGAGATTAGATAGAATTGAAAAGTTATTACAAAATATCTATGCTACTAAAGACGCTAAAGCTAAAGGTGTTATCATACCTGAAATAATGAATGTTAAGGAAGTTGCTAATTATTTAAGTATAACACCATCTGCAATTTATAAATTAACAAGCACAAAAGAGATACCTCACTCTAAACGTGGTAAACGTCTATATTTTCAAAAAGCTGAAATAAATGAATGGATAGTTAAGCATAAACAATATACCAATGATGATATTGAACAAATGGCTTCTGATTACCTAATTAAAAATCCTTTGAGGTTTAAATAACTTACGAATGTTTCTTGTTTAGTTCTGTTTTGAGCGTGGGCAAAAGCGGATATTTTACATAATGACCGTTATAACGCTTCAGTTGTTATAACTACGCATTATGTAAACATAGCTTGGGTGAGTTTAGGGTTTTTATGATAAAATAATAAATTATAGCTTATTGCAGTTTGGTTTGATTTTATGAAAAACCAAAGCTGTAATATGCTATTACCTTAAAGACAAAAAAACGCTAAACTTGTAGGGGTGAGCGGAACAACACAAAAGACAGAGGGTTTTGAGGTACGAGAAAACTGGATTTTGGGTTGTGGGGAATTACAAAAGAAAATAGTTTAATTGCCACCACGCCAGCTGGCCTCTTCGCTAAATCTATCCACTGGATAGATTCTAAACGCTCGATCCGGGTTTTGGGTTGTGGGGACTTATAACGGTCTCGTATAACCGTCAGTTGCGTTGGTTTTGGTACTAATTTAGTTAAAAATCAGGAACCTTTGGCGTTCGCGAGGATTTTCCGCTTAGGAAAATCCGCAGCAATTGCGGTTATACATTGTTGTACACCGTTTTTATTCACGTTTCTCAAGTTCCGTTTCTAATTCAATTCTATCTTTTTTAATCATTCTCCTACCTTTATTATACTTGGCATTCTTTTCGTCTTCGATTAGTTCTTCGATAAGAAATTCAAGTTCGGAATTTGTCAATTTCTTTGGTGTTTTTGTATAAATACTTTCGTCAATTTCTGATTTTTCCAGTTGAGAATTTTCTAATTCATTAATTCTTTCAGTCGGTTTTTCAGTTTCTACTTCGGTCAATTCATAACCAGATTTTGGCAATTCCGTTTTTTCGATAGTTTGCAGATAATCATTTAAAATCCGTTTTTCCACAAAGATTTTTCCTCCGCCAAATTTGTGTCGGTCAGACATATTTTTTTTAACTCCAGAAATCCAGTATTCATTTCCAGATTCAATTTCATAATAGTTTCCGCCTGAAACTCCAGTTCCATTTAAACTTTGAAATCCTTTACCATCAAAATAAACTGTTTTTCCGCTTTTAGAGAATGAAACGAGTCCAATCCAAGCAGTTCCATTATCCGAAAATCCGCTCTTTAATTCTATGTATTTTAATTCTGTTCTCAATGTTTTTCTTAAATGGTGTACAACTTGGGATATTCAATTCCTATAGATGCATATAAGCGTCTGACCTTCATTCTCCAATACATACTTGCTTCTCGCCACGATTTACTACCTTCAATATTTAAAATGTTATCGTGTGAATGACGCATTTTTTGTTTGGTTGCCATTCTTTTATCAAAAAGTAGTAGTAAATGCGGATTGTCTATTGGGTCTGGGTCTTCGTCTAAATCAAAGATGTTCCTATCAGTATCTTTATTGAATTTTGCTTTCTTCTCTTTTAAAATATTATATAAATCAATTAGGTTGTTAGATTCTGTAATGTATTCTAAATCGTAAATATCTTTTTTGGCAGGTCTGTTAGAACAACTTACTAATTTGAACAAACCAATATCTTTTACATTATAACATCTTACAGCCTTAATGGTTTCAAAAGGGTAGAGTGCTTTCATATTTTGAATAACATCTACTTTAATGGTGACATCACCTTTTTTAATAAAGAAGCGTATAAATACAAACTGATCGTTTTCTTTAACGGGATATACTATGTTTATAACATTGTTGCCATAGAATGCCTTTACTTCAGCTTCAATGTTTTCAAAGCCTTTTATACCTATTATTTCAGTAGCAAATAGGTCAATATCTTCAGAAATGCGATGATTAAAACGTAATGCTAAATTAGTACCACCTGCCAAAGCAAATTTAGACAAACTTGGTAAAGCCTGTAATTCTTTAATGGTTTTTAAAAGTGCAGAAGAAACCGCTTGCATCGTTATACAGCGTAGCGGTAAAACGGTTTTGTATTGTAGCGTTTACTTACCAATTCGCATACTTGATTACTAATGTTTTCTTTAGTGTGCTTTAAAATATCTACAATTTCTTTTTTAGAATAATATGCTTCTAATACACTAATATCTTTAGGAAAAGTTTCTTTGGTAGTAGCATATAAAGCTCTTGGAATAATAATATCCTTATCTCTTTTAAGAGATAGTTTACTACTATCCATATCCCAAAATGCATATTTAGGGAATACTTTAGATATGTCTATTCTTCTATTCAAAACTTCTTTTATTCTTCCTTTTAATAGTTTGTATATAAGCATATACTTAATACAAAGATATAAAATAGTATTTAAATGACTATTTAAAAGAATATTAACATTAATATTTAGAGCAATAGTTATACCAAAAGGTTTAATAGTTATTTAATTAGCTTCTTTATTATGAGTTGTATAAAGAGTTCTTATGTTACTTATTATAATACTTTATTTAATAGTTTCTATTAAGATATTATTATACTTTATACCAACCATTGTGTTAGTGTCTTACCATCACAAGTCATAGCGTTTTTTAAATCTTCAACATTGATCTCTGCTAATCCTTTTTCTTTATAAGTTGGATTTATGGCTTTAGATATCCATTCTAAATCATATGGTCCTTTTAAAATATTGTCCAATCTATCTCCAGGCTTATACGACTCGATAGGTGCACCTGTACTTTTGGCAAAATCAATCGTTTCTCTAGTCCACAGGTTAAATGAGAACTTCGTAGATGTAAAGGAAATTGTTCTATTATTATCCACTTTATAAACGTTTTCGACAACAACAACTTCTGCTGTATAAGAAATATCGGGTAAGTCTATTTGGAATGTTTTATTTTTTTCAAGTACAATATCCTTTATTGGTAACTGTAGATTTTGTAATTCATCAATAACTTTAAATCCATCTTCTATATCATTTTTATAAATGGGGCTTTTAATATCATCGTGCGACATTGGATTAAATAGAATTGATTTATAAATTTTTATACTATCAATTAATTGAATTGGAACTTCTACTTCAATATCTGAATAATATAATCTTAACCTATCAATCATAGTGTCCAATTTTAAGGGCTTTAATGAACCGTTTTTTTCTTCACTATGCGTATAGGTTTTAGGAAGTTTGTCTCTTAACGTTTTTTCTAAAACCTTTCTTAAATAGTTTCCAGCAGCAGGAAAATCATAAGCATCAAAATAATCTTTTGCTCTTTTTAAATCATCTTTTTCATTATCAATTATAGCCGGACCATTAGCCCCCTTGTAAAACTCCAGAAACTTCCAATCGGTTAATTGAAGCTTTGCTACTTCATACCAGTGCCTGTCATAAGTGGTGATGAAAATTTGAAAGTCTTGAAACTCTGGTTCTTTTAAAAGTTTTATCAATTTTAAACGGTGTTCATTATCTAAACCAATAAGAATATCATCTAAAAACAATATTTTAATGTCTTGTGAAAAACTTGATTGACGTACTATTGCCCCTAAAAATATACTAATAGCAATAGCTGATAGTTTTGCTTCATTTAATGAAAAATGAGGATAATGAGTATCTAAAGAAGTTCCGTTAGAAGAAATTAGTAATGCTATTTTAGGTTTACTTAACTCACCTTTCTGATCAACATTTATTCGATGTCTTAAAAAATTTATTTCTAAACCAGGAATTAAAGTATTTAAAATTTTATTTACCACAGGACCCAAGTAATCACTACCTCCTGTAAAAAACAATCTGTCTAATGCATTATTGAAAGCAACAGCTTTTACTTCAACAGCTTTACGTTTTTTAGTTGCGTGATAATATTTACCACTCCCATAAGGAATTTTACTTTCTGCTAACAAATCACTCCACAATTTACCTAGCTCTACACCCCCTGTAACTGTTTGTGATTTATAATGTTTTAATACCCCTTTTATTACTAAATCAAAAATATTTAGCTCATTATCCAACTTTACGTTATGAACACCTAAAAGATGTTTGTAAGTCACGAAACTTTTTAAACGATTTGCATCTATTATGCTTGGAATATTTGTATCTCTTCCAGAATCAGATAATGAATTAGTTGTATTATTGTCAAATTCCACTTCAATAGCGCAATCTGTTAGCCCATCGGTTAAGTATAAATTGCGCAAATTTGCCATATTGATATTCTCAACACTCGATTGAAAGAAATCTTTAAGCGCGTAATAAACAGAACTTTTACCACTGCCATTTTCACCATAGATAAATACATTTTTACTACCAATAGCAAGTATCTCTGAACGCTGAAAAGCTTTGTATTTGTTAATGGTTATGTTTTGTATTTTCATACGCTTAAATTTTATTTTTATTAATCAATTGAAACTCTGCAATTGTAATTTAGATTGGTATTAATATTCATAATGGCTCATTTCGAATTATATCTTTTGTTGGTATTTTAACACCAACTTTATAGAAATTTTCAAACTGACTTATTGGATTGAGAAAAAGTTTGCTTTCAAAACTTTCTAGAATACCACTCGTTTGATCAGGATAAACTATTAAACAATTTAATAAAGTTGACTTCCAGAACTCCGATTTTATATTGGTTTTAGATAATGTCTTTTTATCTCTTGCATAACCACTTAATTGTCTAATATCATCAATTTCATAATTATTATTCACATATAGATTCTTGTATTTTGCATCAATTACTAGTTCTTTACCTTCTGTGATTCGTAGATAATCTAACTCTCCATAATTTGCACTGAATTGAAAAACTATATCTTTTCGACCAAATTCTTCTTTTAATATACCTAATACATAAAACTCAAATAGTTTAGGCATATCTATCCAATATGGATAGACATTTACGTCTTGATTGTTAGAGATTGAATTTATATTATAACCAAACCTCTTTATAATCATTTTAGCTAATTCTAAACCTCTATTGTATTCCGGAAAAAAATTATCGTTTTTAAAGTGCTTAATTTCAGATATTGATATACTTGAATTAACTGTTTTAAATGCTGGTGAAATGTAATTAATTAATGGTTCAAACTTATTTTCTAGGGTGTTGAATGACTTTAAATACTTAATTGAAAACAATAATGCTTTTTTTAAAATTCGGTTTTCAGGGCTGTCAACACCAAATTCTTCATATGCACAAAAGGTATATAGATTCTTAATTCTAAACAGGTTTTGTTTAATGGTTTTAGACACCAATATTTTACCTCTTACATTTCCGTAAATATTTTGTTCGACTTTATAATAACTCTTCCTCAATCCTTTTTTTACTATAATAGAAAGCAGCTGTAAAAAGCTTACAATAATTAACGGTGTAATTAAATCTTGATCTTGTTTAACTTTTATAGGTTTAGCATCCAGATCCACAAAAAACAAATCTTTACCAAAACTAGTCATTTCAGGATGTTGCATCCCTTTTGATAACATGGACAGGTAATTGATTTTAGTTGTTGCTGTGTCTAATTTAGGTGCTACATTTAGAATATTTTGAGTTGAACCTAACCTAGAAATACCAATAAAATATCCTGTTTTAAAACCCCCTTTTTCAAGATTAATTTCTTCTATTAATTGATTTGGTTTTTTTAATAAGTCAATTAATTCCTCTTCATTTAAGTCGTAGGAATACGAATGCTCTTTAATATTTATTTTTTTAGCATTCATTAAAAATTATTTGACAATAACTCCTTTATTTCATCTTCTGCAGAAGGTAACAGAATCCCATCGTTAATATATTCATTTAATAATGGTATAACTTCATATTTTGTTTTGTAATACAGGTCTTTCCCTTCAACTAAAAAATAACTATGTCCTACTTGAATATCATCTACATTAAATTCAGGAGAAATATTATTTTTTACAATATTTCTAATAACATTGAAAACTTTTTTAGACTCCACATTAGTTATCACCTCATCATTTACTGGCACAGGTATAAAGGTAAATCTTCTACGTATTGCATAATCTAAATGGCTAACACTTCTGTCGGCTGTATTCATAGTACCAATTACATACAAATTATGAGGAATGGTTATACCATAACCCTGTTCTGTTTTGTACATACTGTTTACCATTTTACCTCTATATTCTAAAGCATAAATTAACTCACCTAACACACTGTTTAGGTTTGCCCTATTGATTTCGTCTATAATAAGCACAAAAGCTTTATCCTGATTTTCTGGTTTAGCTGCTTCGAAAGCCATTTGACCAAGGATTTTATTTTCAACATCATAAGATATTTTTTCATCAACAACATTTACTTTAACACCTCTAACAAAATCATCATAAGTGTATGATGGATGAAATTGAATAACCTCTACACAAGGGTTTTCTTCAACTTCTGGTTCTTTACTAAACATCTTGTTTTCGATTGCTTCAAGAATCGATTTTTCTTTATCTGACGTTTCATCAGTTAACCATTCTGCTATTTGTTTGGCTAATCTTGTTTTTCCTGTACCTGGCGGTCCTTGAAGAATTAAATTCTTAAACTTTACTGCTGAATGATTTACCATAGTTTTTTGCTTATTTCTTGTGTAATCTAATATTTTGAAAGTTTCGGGGTAACATTCTTTAAACCTATCAACAGTATTAGCTGTTGCATGACTAAAACCATCCCATTGTCCTAACGCTGTAGATTGAATTTTACGGTTGTCTTTAACTAACCATATAATTTTAATCATTAAATCGTCATCATAGCCATTGGGTAAGTACTCATTATTTACTATTAAACCAATACCCCCTAGTCGTTTAGTGCCTCTTCTTACCAAAACCACGTCACCTGGCTTATAATCTTGTAAAGGATATTTTGTATGTTCATTTAAAAACGCACTTCCAGTATAAACACCATTTTTGTCTACAAAATCATCAAAATAATCGCCTTCGTTTTGACCTTGAGCATTACTGCTTACTTGACAATAGGTATTCGAAACCCTTAACTGCTCTCCTGTGGTTGTATTAAGTAGGTAGTTGAGTAAATTAATTTCGTAGTAATAACATCCTGGAAAGTTACTTTTTAATATGCTTAACACATCATAATAAGGCAATACGCCATCTTCTTCAATTTGTAAGGATATTAATTTTAAATTATCTAATGAATCAACAGGAAGCTTATTCATTTGAGTATCAAAGGGCATATACTCGTTTGGATTTATTAAAAACATTGCTTGTGTTAGCTTTGTTACTCCAACATTTTTAAGCGCTAATACCTTTAAAAAATCATCGTTATTTATTTCTTCCCCATTATACACTTGGTGAAATAAATTCCACAAACAATCATTTCCAATAGCTATCCCTTCGCCATCTACATAGTGCCCATTAAAAAAAAACAGACTTTTTGTATTAGGAGTAGGCGTTGGAAAAGTAAAATCGGTTGGTAAATTTTCTTCTAAACCACAAACCGCTTTAATGCTTTCAAAAATATATTTTCTTTGATTTTTTGTGTTTTTTTGAGCTATAGAATAAATAATTGAAAACGGATCTGTTATTGAAAAATTCAATATTGCTGTGCCCTCCTCAAATAGTTCATTAGCAAGATTGAGTAACAATGAGTCACGGTTACTCTTGTCTTTACTAATCTCAAACATTTTAATAGCTATAGCTTTAAAATAAGGTATCCAATCGTAATAGGTGATTTTAGATTTCATTGATTACGATTTTAAAGCCTCTCTAATTATACGCACCTCTTCTATACTATCTAGGGTTTCTATTGCAAAGCGTACAGGATGGTCTGGGTGGTACAACCGCTCGTACTCGCTTTGTATAATACCTAATTTTTCTTCTTCACTCATACTATCATTGATAGGTTTGAGGTCTGGAAGGTGTTTTAGAATGGATTTATCGGTAGTTTGAAATTCGTAGTCTAAATAAATTTCAAAAATGATTGAGTTTGACAGCAAAGAGAAAAAATCATATAAATCTTTAAATTCTGAAAATTCTAAATAATAATTGTACTCTGAAATTGAAGAGATAACTTCTTGATATTTTGACTCTAATTGTCTTATTGGTAAAGCTTTCATATGATTAGGATAAAAGTGTGTACCATCATACATTAGCTCATTAAAATAAAATTTTATTACATCTGAATTTAAGATTGCTTGGACATATTTATACTGAAAATTTTTAGAATTGTTAATTCTTTTAGAAGTAATATTTCTTTTAATTGTAGTATAATTTTCGTTTTCTAGCTGCCACCAAAATGTTAATAAAGCATTTGAATGATTAGTGAAATAATCATTTTTAGTGTAACAAAATCTTAGTTTTGTAATATCACTTAAGGTACATAAACCCACTAAATTTTCATTAAGGAATAAGCCCTTAAACATCGGATTGTACATTTCATCAGGAAGATAGTTTATATATTTATGTTCTTTAATTGACCAATACCCTAAATCCTTACCCTCAAAATATTTACTCAATCCTTTCTGATATTCGTTTTTAATAAAATAATCTTTCCCTTTTGTTTTATCTAAAGGCACTGGTCTCAATCCATAATTAACAGAGAAAATTTCTTCAAGTTGAAGAGTATTATCTTTTAATCTTTCAAGTACATTTATTTTGCTTTTGTTTAGATTTATCCTAAAGTTAAAATTTTCAGTCTCTGTAAAAATCCTTTGTAAGAGATGTTCATACATTAAGTTTTCAAATTTTTGTGAATCACCAATACTATGAACATCAATAATGTTGATCATATCATCCTTGTGAGGTTTTATCTTGATAATTTGGCATATGGCAGTTCTTACAGTCGCTGTACTAAAAATATCATAATTGAAATTGATTATTTCTTTTATTGAATGCTTTAAAAATTCCTCTCTTAATTTCAAACCATAGCCTTGCGACAAAAACTTGTTTGATGTTATAAAACTTATTACTCCTTTCTCTTTTAAAATATCTATTCCCTTTTCATAAAATAAAACATATAAATCATATTTCATATGTGCTGTTCTAAAAGTTTTAGATATTTGCTTTATGTTTTTATCAATCTTCTCCACATTGACATAAGGCGGATTTCCAATCACCACATCAAAACCACCTTTTTCCTTCCATACTTCAGAAAAGAAGAGTTTAAAGTCAAAGTCAATGTTATATCCAGCAAAGGTTTCGGCTGTATCTAGTAGCTCTCGTATTTTTGTGTTAATCTTGTTGCGTAATGTTTTTTTACGTTGCTCATTAGTAACCGTATAAAACTCTTCTTTTAAAGTTTCTAACTCTTTTTCAACCTCTAAATCTCGCATTGTACCATCTGGCATACCAATTAAAGAGTTGCCACACACAATTTTATAATCGAGGTTTGGCAAGGTTTCTATAGGTTCTAAATCGTCTTCATCTACTACCAAAGACAGCCATAAACGTAAACGTGCAATATCTATAGCAGAGCGGTCTATATCTACTCCGTAAATGCTTTCTTGTATGATGTGTTTTTTTAAGCGGTAGACATAACGGCTTTCGCTAACGCTTTCTCGTTCGTGAAAATCAAATTCCTTTAATTTATTATTTAGGTAATTGTAACTTAAATGTGGTTTTAATATTAATTGTGCCGTTACCAACTCGTGTAACAAACCAACAGGAAATGCTCCAGAACCGATAGCAGGGTCACAAATACGTATTTCGGTTAGTTTCTTATCAATAACATCGGCATTATTACGTACAGTTTCTGGTAATAAAAACTTATAGGTTTTGGTTTCGCCACGTTCTGCCACACGTACATCGTTTTCTAATGCTAAATGCCCTTCGCGTATGTATTGCTCTATATCTTCTTTGGGTACAACTGTTTTATTGTCATCATTTAAAGCATTATCTAAATAATGTATTAAACTTTCTTGACACATATAGTGTACAATTTCACGAGGTGTATAGAAGGCTCCTTTACTTTTGCGTTCTTTAATCTCCAACATATTTTCGAAGACTTTCCCTAGCATTTCTGGGTCAACTGCTACTTCTTTATCAAGAGGCTCGTCTTCTTTAATGGTAAAATTGTAACGGTCAAATACATCGAGAATACCTGTACCTATGTCTCCAGATTTGTTTTTCTCGTCATTACGGAATAAATCGGTTGGAATAGAAATGTTGGCGTTTTTCCAATCGTATTGTGCTTCAAAAAGCCCTCCATTTAAAAATGGAATACGACAGTTGAAACGTGGGTAAAACGAATTATCGTTATCACGTTCCTTTGCCAATGCTTCATAAAACAAGTATTGTAGATAGTCTTTAAAGAAGTTTTTATTTTTTTCTAAAGACTCATCAAAAAGTTGTTGCAGAAAATGTCTTTTACCAGCACCCCATCTTTCATTTTTAGGCACACCCAACCAACCTTTTTTCTGCAAAAAGTATAAGAATACGATTTGACCTAATAGTTTTTTGGTAAAGCCTGAAGCATCTAATTGGCTGTCTTGAAAAATAGATAAATCTTGTTTTTCAAAATACTCATAAACTTTAATGTACAAGCTTTTGTACTGTTCAAAAAACTCATCGGTTACACGCTCTATACTAAACGCTTTTTCTAACTCTGAAATGGTTGGATTATTCGCAATGTTTTGTAAAAGCGGTAATAATTGTGTTTTAGCGGTATGCGATTTCTCGTATTTACCAACTAGAAAGGAATAACGTTTTGCAGGTGTAAACTCCTTACGCATTTTTACTTTTTGCTTTTCTTCATCTAAATAGGATTGATGCTCCATTTTTATAAAAGAAAAACGCCAGTCGAACCCATCATCTTCTTTAGAGTAAAACGCTACTAAAGCATAGTCTTTCTCAAAATTGTTAAGATGTTTAATCACAAAGTTTCGTAATGCTGTTCTTGCTCTTTCTAGTTTAGAAACATTTTTTACTTGAACAATCAAGACATCTAAAGCTTCGCCTTCTGGGTCTATGTATTTACCAATGCGTTTGTAGTAGCTTACGTGGTCGCGTTGGTCTTCCCAAATGGTATTGCCACTATATTTATTCGGTTTTATTTCAAAGTCGTTTAATAGGTTTTGTATGAAGTTTGTAAACTGTGCTTCATCAAACGCATTATTAAACGTTTTATCAATTAGGTTAATAGCTGAATTTTTATCCATAATTACTTATTGGTAATATATCCTGAAAGAATGACTTCTCTTTTCTGAAATTTTTTATTGTTTTTGTTGGTAATATCCAACTGAATACGACCATACTTGCGTAATACTTGCAATACTTGTAAAGGCTCTATCACTTTTTCCAATTCTTTTTTTACAATTTGAGCCGTTTTCTTTGCCATTTTACCTTCTTTAAGGGTTGCCTTTACTGCCGCAATAAATTCTTCATCAGTTTCCGTAAAGCCTTTAAAATTTTTAAATAGCTTATCTTTTATGATGCGGTCTTCAATGTATTTAGCATTAGAACGTCCTTTATTACCACCTGTTTCTTCTTTTGATGTGGTATCGAGCGTAAATTTTGCTCTGTTGGTTTGCAACATTGTAAAGAAGTTTTCAGGGACTTTAACTCTTGGCGTTTTTGGTGTACATTCTAATTCTTGAACAGCATCAAAGAAAGTCACCTCATTGGATTTACCACTTTGAAACTGATAGAACTTTTTGAGTTTGCCAATACGGAAAAAAGTTAGCATTGTCTGTAATTCAACTTCATTATTATTAAAACCACTACGAGCCTTTTTTGGTAGCTTTTTAATACGCTCGAATAAGTCTGCTTCGTTATCTCTGATGTTTCTAATAATTTCTAAATATTTTAATTCGGAATCACCAACCTCATCTTCTCCTGAATAAGCCTTTTTATTATTCAAGGTGTTGAATAACTCTTGACTACCAAACTCTTCACCATCACTTAAATATTTAGCATCTTCACCTAAAATATCGTGAAACATTTGAATTTTATTCGTGATATTTACTTCTAGTCCTAAATGCGCATCGGAATGTGTAGTTGGGAAAAAGTTGTAGATATATACAAAGTCAAATGCACTACCTAAACGATTTACACGACCTGCACGTTGTAATACACGTGTTGGGTTCCAAGGTAAATCGTAATTTACCAATACATTTGAACGATGTAAGTTTATACCTTCTGCTAAAACATCTGTAGTTATTAAAAATTGAATATCATTAACTTGGTCTTTCTTTTTTCGGTTAGGGTCGAAATTACATTGGATAATATCTCTTGACACATTGTGATTAGATAGTAAGGTATCGTTAGTATGTCTACCGCCTTTACTAGAAAAGAACATTACTTTTTCAGGAAATTCTTGCAATAAGGCTTCATATAAGTAATCTCCTGTTTCTTTGGATTCCGTAAAGATGACAAGTTTACTTTTTTTAAGTGTATTATCTGTTTTTAAGTCTTGTATAAACTTTTCTAGTTTTGGGTCCTCATTAACTGATGACCATAACTCTTTTATACCTTTTAGAATATCGAGGTCTTTTTGAAGTAAGTCCGAATAATTCTGTGTAAAATCTTCTGATTTGTATTTATGAGCCTTATCTTCATTTACTAATTCTTCTAATTTATCAATATCATCATTTTCCAATAAATCATACACATCTACTTTTTTACTAATGTAGATAGTGCCTGATTTGTACATATCGATAAAATTCTCATAGGACTTAATAAAACGGTTAATACTCATTCGGAAAGCAAAAAAACTACTCTCTAAACGCTTAACCAGAATGCCTTTCATAAAACCACCAACGTTACGTTGTTGTTGCTTTTCAAATTCCGTTAATTGCTTATTCCCCTTGTAAAATAATAAAGGCGTATAACGGGCATAAGTAAACTCTAATAACTGTTGAATGGTAGATTTAAAAATGGCTTCTAAATTACCTTCGTATTGATAAACAATTTTGCTTGGATCTTTAAGGATTGGGAATACCAAGCCTTGTTTTTGCATGTCATTTTTAAAGTAGGTCATAACATCATTACGTGTACGCCTTACCATTACATAGCGTAATATATTGTTACGAATATCATCAGATATTTCCTTTATAAGATGTTTGTACTCTGGGTCTGCTTTATCAACTTTATTTAATCTAGTTCGTAAACCAGCAAAGTATTTTTCAAGATTTACTACTCCAGGAATAGTTGAGTTTTTTGGTGATTGGAATAATTTAAGTTGCGCAAAAATATCGTTAATGGTATTGTTGAGAGGTGTTGCAGTAACAAGAATCACTTTTTTGTTATTACAAATTTCTAATAAGTCTGCATAAGCTTGTGTACCTTCGTTTCTAAACCTATGGGCTTCATCTACCACAATATAATCGTATCGTTCTGTTCCCTTTTTTAAAATATGAGTTAGCTTTCCTAATGATTCAACCTCAAAACTTCTAATACCAAAATCAAAAAGAGAGTCTTTCCAATATTCTTTTAATACAGGTGGACAGATAACTAATGTTCTACCTAATAGTTGTTGTAATAATAAAGCTGTAATAAATGTTTTACCAAGACCTACAACATCAGCTAAAAACACACCATTGTATCTATCTAATATTTTTTTCGCTTGAATGGCTGCTTGACTTTGGTATTTTAGTTTCATAAACCCATCTGGTAGAAATGGGTCGAACTCATCTTCTAGATTTATATCTTCTTCAAGATATTCGTAAATTAATTTCAGGTATAATTCATAAGGTGTGATATTTTCACTTAACCACGTTTTATTTTCAATAGTATCTATAAAATCTTCTGAAATATCAACAGATTCAGCCCATAGTTTATTGAATTGGTCTTCAGCAAATAACACATCTCGTTTTGTTCTTAACTCTACATTAAATTCACGATTTGCAATTAAACCTGATTCAGAGAAATTACTTGAACCTGTAATAACAAATCCGTAGTCTCTATCATCTGGTTTAAACTTTCCGATATACACTTTAGCGTGAATGTTTTTAGATGGATAAGCTCGAATTTCTAATTTCTTACCATTACCGTGATAAGCTTTATCTATTTCGGGATCTGAACAATCTGCGTTTAAAAACGCTATGAATTTTTCAATACCCTCTTGTAGTTTGTTTTCAGGTTCTTCAGTATCTTCAATTTCTTCGAGTAGATTTTTTTGATATACTTTCTTTGTTCTCTTATGTGATTCTAAATCCAACATCGCCATTTCTTGGTGATGTGAAATAATATCGTAAGAGTCTTTATCTACATTTAGTCCTACCAGTATTCTAATTTTCTCTAATGGTTCAAGGGAATCATATAATCTATGAAAACCACTTAACCTGAAATAACCAACTAACACATCAAATAACTGTGTATCACGTAAAGTTGATTTGAATCTACTTAATAAACTATGACCTTCTTCATTAGTAAAAAACGTTAAGTCTGTTTGGTCTATATTTGACATATTTTACTTCTATTAATTTTCTATTAAAAGGTCACCCACCTTTACATTTAAAATTTCTGCTATCTCATACAGCACTTCCAGACTTGGCTGTGTACGGTTCTGTACATAAGCATTTACCGTATTAAAACTTTTGCCTAGTTTTTCAGCTAACCAGACTTGTTTTATGCCTTTTTCTTCTAAAACTTCTTTAATGCGATTCATAAGGGAAAATTGAAACACTAAATATATTGTATTTACTTGATATTAATATAATGCAATGCGATATATTTTTATACAATTTAAAAACCCGCTGTTTCCAGTGGGTTTATTTATTAGAGTCAATATTTGTAATTTATATTAAGAAGCTACAGCAAATGCTTTTTGTTTTAGCTTTTCAAGATGCTTAACCATATTACTTATGCACCACACTTCTTGTTTAATTGTAGGTGGGTGACCTATTGCTTTGGTTAATTCTTCCATCATAATCTGCTCAACAACATCTACATATTCTTCGGTTGTAGAAATACTATCGTGAATGGTATATATTGGTGCTTCTGGATATTCTTCTGAAATACGCTTTGCTATGACGTTAATCATTAAATGACTTTCTATACTCTGTAATAATCTTGGAAGTAGTGATTTGTCTTTACTCTTAATTTTAGCAAATAAATCATACACCTCTTTAAACTTTTGCTCAAATAAACGTTTTGGTGCTGCTTCTGCTTGCCCCTTAAATTGATTAGATGTAAACAACACTTGAAATACTGCTGCCTTAACTTCTTTACGGTCTTTTAATTCAATACCCAATTCCTGTTTGAAGGCATTCGCTAAAAACTCATATAGCTTACCCGATACTACTAAATCAATATAATGCTGAAACTCATTGTCTATAAGGGATTGGGGGATTTCTCCTAACATAATGTAAGAATCATTGTTATGAATGTTTATTTGTGAAATATTTAATTTATCACTCTCTATTTCATTGAAAACCTTATTTATTTGTTTAAAAGAAGAAAAATAGTGACTCTGCGGTTCATCAAAAGCAATTGATAAAGAGTTGTTTTTATTTGGCTCAAATTTTTGCACAATCCAAAAGTCTCGACTCAACAAAATAGTACTCAAATAGGGTTGGCTATTTTTAATATCTAGTGAAATTAATTTTTGGCCATCGTAGGTTACAGCATTTCTAATCCTACTTGGCATATTGGTTAAATTGGTATGAAAGCGATACACGTTATCATCCAGCATCAAATTATAATCTTGCCATTTTAATCTCTGCGCACTCATTTGAGCGTGTATCATTTGATTTGTTGGATGCTTATATTTTTTACGGACTCTATCATATTCCCAAAATGCTTTATCTTTCATTTTTAGGTTATGCTCTTCAACTAAAAAGTCATTTATATAATCATAATCAATTTGCAGTTTATCATTAAACCACTTTGTTAAAAAGTCAAGATGTTTAACCGATTCGACTTTACGATTTTTATGTGCTTTTAATTTGTTTCTAAAGGTAAAATCTTCAACCTGCATAGACTTTACAGGTGTTCTAAATTCCTCAACAAATCGAAACCCTTTTGATTTTTCACCAACTACATAGTGATTGTCAGATTCAATAATTTGCAAATCGTGTTCTAAATAGTTGAGGTACTTTTTGTAATTCTGAATTTTATCCTGCAATTTTTTTGCGTTGATAGGCACAAAATCTTCACTTTGAATATCCTTATCCATCAATGGAATAGCATTTATTAAATGCAAGATATAACATAGCTTATCTAATTTATAGGGCTTAAAACTTGGTGGGTTATTGTGCGTTAACTCGAATATATCCAAGTTTTCCGGTATGTATATTCTCATTAGGCACTTTTGTTTTGGGTTAAAATTTTGATTACGTCCTCATATTCATAGTACATTGTTTTACCCATTTTGGTAAAGGGTAATGTACCGTTAACACGTAAATTTTGTAGCGTACCTGGTGAGATGTTAAGCATCTCTCTTACGTCTGCTGATTTTAACCACTTTTTTTGCTCCGTTTGGCTCCCTAAAATTGTCTTCAGTTCCGTGATGATTTCCTGTTTAAGAGTCTTTAAATCATCCTTTGTAATTACTTCAAATGTCATTTTATAATAAAACGTATTAAAAGGCATAAACGCCTAATTTATATTGTGTTAATTTACTACATTTTGTGCTTTAGTTAAAACAAACTTATTAACATTTATGCACTATATTTTAACAGAAAAACCCTTGATTTTATAGGCGTTTACAAGGGTTTTGTATTGAATTAATAGTCAATTTTGAAAGCTATTGTTTATATCTCCTAATTAGCTAATCGCTTGGATGCTTCTGTATTACTTTTATTAGCGAACTTTTGCTTTAAAATAGCCATATCATCACTCACCTTTCTATCCAATATTTTAGCATAGTGTTGGGTTGTTTTAAGTGATTTATGACCTAACATTTTACTAACTGATTCCATTGGAACACCATTAGACAATGTTACCGTAGTTGCAAAGGTATGACGAGCTAAATGTGTGGTTAAGTTTTTATTAATACCACACAAGTCTGCTATCTCTTTTAAATAGGCATTGGACTTTTGATTGCTTAATACAGGAAGTAAAACACCTTTTGTTACTGCCTCTGGATGGTTTTCGTATTTCTTTATAATCTCTAAAGCTGTTGGAAGTAGTGGAATATTACTGCGTGTATCGGTTTTAGTACGCTTTGTTTTAATCCATTTATCGCCATCAATACCAAATACCAAATTATCTTTTGAGAGCTTCTTAACGTCGCTATAGGCTAAACCAGTAAAGCAACAGAAAATGAAAATGTCTCTTACTTGCTCTACTCGTTTGGTGTGTAATTCTTTTTCGAGCATTGTTTGTATTTCTTCTTCTGAAAGGAATTGACGCTCGACTTCTTTTAAACGTACTTTGTAATTTAAAAATGGGTCTTTTGCTATCCAACCATTAGCCAGAGCAATACGCACTATTTTTTTGAAGTTCTTTATGTATTTAATGGTGCTGTTGTGTCCGCAGTTTCTAACGGTTTTTAAGTAAAACTCAAAGTCTGTTATAAATTGGTGGTTTACTCGCTTAATACTTATATCGCTTACTTTGTACTGATGCTGCATAAATTCTTTAAGATGCTTGCATACGGTTTTGTAGCGCTCTAAAGTACCTGCTGAAAATTCTCTACCTACTAACTTTTTTACTTGTGTATTATGGTTTTCAAAAATGGTTATGAGTGTACGCTCTTTTTCTTCAATACCTAAAAACTTATTCTTTAGGGTTTCTGTAGTGACCTCTTTATTGTCTTGAATTAGGTCTCTTTGACTTTGATATACTTTTGTAGTAAGGGAATCTAAATAAGCGTTAAGCTCTCTTATGTCTTCAGTTCTTCCAATTGCTTTATTGCCTTGACTGTTCCATTTATTAACTTCAATACTGCGTTTTGTACTGATTTCTGTACGTTTACCATCTATGGTAATACGAAGATAAATAGGGCATTTGCCCTGTGCATCTACCTTACTTTTCTTCAAGTAGAATAATAATCCAAATGTTTTGTTCATTCTGGTGACCTTTAAAATTATACATTAATTTACGAAATAATTAGGTTTTATTTTGCGTTTAACTAATTGATTTATAAACAGTTATTAACAAATAAGTGACCTAAAAAAGGTTTTAAAAAGGTCACCCAAAAGGTCACCAACAGAATGGTTTTTAATACACTTTTTGATGTTTTGTAGAAACTAAAAAGTCCCGTAAACATAGTGTTTACAGGACTTTGTTTGAAATTGAATAAATTTCAGCGGAGAAAGAGGGATTCGAACCCCCGGAGGTGTGACCCTCAACGGTTTTCAAGACCGCCGCATTCGACCACTCTGCCATTTCTCCTTTAGCGAGGGCAAATATAAAACCCTTTTTTGTTTTGCTCAAACTTTTTTAACTTTTTTTTCTAAAAATTTCTAATAAATTTTAATGTACTTTTGTGTATCAAATAACTAAATGAATTCCATTTTAGAAATAATAGCACTTATTTTTATTGGTTTTATAGCCGGGTCGATAAATACAATAGCCGGAGGTGGCTCATTATTAACATTACCCATACTTATTTTTTTAGGTTTACCTCCAAATATTGCCAACGGTACAAACAGAATTGCAATTTTATTTCAAAATATTTCAAATACTGCAGGCTTTAAAAGTAAAGGTGTTTCTACGTTCCCGTTTAGTATTTATATAGGAATTTCAGCATTAATAGGCTCCATAATAGGTGCACAAATAGCAGTAGATATAAAAGGAGAAACTTTTAATAAAATTTTAGCTGTTATTATGATTTTGGTTGTTGGTTTTATGGTTTTTAAGCCAAAATCGACTCAAATTATGAAAGAAGAAAAAGTAAAGGGTAAGTATTTATGGTTGAGTATTGTACTTTTCTTTTTTGTGGGTATTTATGGTGGTTTTATACAGGCAGGTGTTGGATTTATTATATTGTTGATTTTGTCGTCAATAAATAATTTTTCATTGGTTAAAAGTAATGCAATTAAAGTGGTGGTAATTTTAATTTATACCATTGCTGCTGTGGCAGTTTTTGCATATAATGACAAAATTAACTGGGAAGTAGGATTAGTTCTAGCAATAGGAAACTCTTTAGGAGGTTGGTTTGCAAGTAGATGGTCGGTTAAAAAAGGAGATACACTTGTGAAAAAATTTCTGATAGTTATGGTTATAGCTATGGCAATAAAATTGTGGCTTTTTTAAACTTATTTCAAAAATTAAAAAGAACCTTCAATAAAATTCTTTTTTTTACATTTGTTACTTAAATTATTGACATGTCAAATTCGTTTGGAAAAATATTTACGCTTACAACTTTTGGAGAATCTCATGGTGAAGCAATTGGAGGTGTAATTGATGGTTGCCCAGCAGGGATAGAGTTAGATTTTGAAGCTATTCAAAATGAATTAAATAGAAGAAAACCTGGACAATCTAAAATTGTAACTCAACGTAAAGAACCTGATGAAGTGCAATTTTTATCGGGTATTTTTGAAGGAAAAACTACAGGTGCTTCCATAGGTTTTATCATAAAAAATGTGCACCAGCGTTCAAATGATTATTCACATATAAAAGATTCGTATCGCCCATCACATGCCGATTATACGTATGATAAAAAATATGGTGTGAGAGATTATAGAGGTGGAGGTAGAACATCAGCCCGTGAAACAGCAAATTGGGTAGTTGGAGGAGCAGTAGCAAAACAAGTAATTTCTTCAATAAAAATTAATGCATTTACGTCTTCCGTAGGTGATATTTTTATGGAAAAATCGTATCAGGAAGTCGATTTTACAAAGATTGAAAGTAATGTAGTACGTTGTCCTGATGAGGTTTCTGCAAAAAAAATGATTGCTAAAATAACTGAAATAAAAAAGCAAGGTGATACTATTGGTGGTACAGTTACATGTGTAATTCAAAATGTTCCTGTTGGATTGGGTGAACCTATTTTTGATAAATTGCATGCACAATTAGGGAAAGCTATGCTTTCAATAAATGCAGTAAAAGGTTTTGAATACGGAAGTGGATTTTGCGGTGCTAAAATGAAGGGAAGTGAACATAACGATATTTTTAATGCTGATGGAACTACAAAAACAAACTTATCAGGAGGAATTCAAGGAGGAATAAGTAATGGAATGGATATTTATTTTAGAGTTGCTTTTAAACCGGTAGCAACCATTATGCAAGCACAACAAACCATTGATAAAGATGGAAATAATGTTGAAATGCATGGTAAAGGGCGTCACGATCCGTGTGTTGTTCCAAGAGCTGTGCCTATTGTAGAGGCTTTAGCCGCTATGGTTTTAGCTGATTTTATGTTGTTAAATAACGTGAGTTATATTAATTAAAATAGTTGATATGTTGGCAAGGTTGTTGTGTTTTTTTGTCATTTCTGCAAGAGCGAGAATGACAGATTCTTAATCAACCAAAACCATATTAAATTAATTATCTCAGATGCTTCTAAATAGAACTCACGTTAAATAAAAAGGAAGTCTAAAATAGTATAGAACTCGTCATTCTAAAAGGTTACTGAGCGAAGTCGGAATCTTATTTCAGAATCTCATCATACTGATTGTTAAAATATGTTTTACATATAAAAGATTAAAAACAAGATTGGTATTATAATTCCGAGCAACATATAAATACCTCCCATTCCCATAACTCCATTTTTTCCTTTAGTCATAAATAATGATGTTATGGCAAATAAAATGAGTGCTCCGGCAAAAATATCAGAAAACCATGTCCAAACTCTATTGGGATTGTAATGTAAATAATTTGCTTCAAAAAAAACAGATCTTCTTTTTAAGTATTCTGCTTTTGCATTTCCTGTGGTTGTATTTACAATAATTGATGAGCCACCTTTTAAAAATATTTTAAGAGTATTTTGGTTGGGGTAATAATGTTGTTTATAATTTTTTTTATTGTCAATTTCATCTAAAAACTTACTGATATTTTCTTTGATAATAGTTGAATTTTGTAAGTCTATATCAGTATTAAATTTTTTAATTTCAACAAAATAATTTGGATTCCAGTCACTTATATGATTTAAAGCAATTCCTGAAATGGCATAAATTAAAGTAGTTCCAATAAAAAAGAAACCAATATCTCTATGAAGTATTCTACTCCATTTTCGAATTTTCTTCATCATAAAAAACAGAAATTACTCAACTACAGTATGCGAAACATATTTTAGAGAATATATTGAAATATGGTCGGTATTTTCAGCTTTCATTTGGTCTCTGTATTGTTGAATGTGTTCTTTTTTTGCTTTGAATTGATCTTCGTTTGATTTTCCTTCTGAATGGCTTTTTATATTGTCGTCTTCCATTTTTAAGCAGTAAGCTTCATCAATTCTTTCTTCTAGAACAACACCTTTAATAACAATTTCGCTTCCCATTAATGCTTCATCAAAACGTTCATCGGAAGTTACATGTACATCTCCGTCATCAGTTACTAAAAGAATTTTTTTACCACCGTGTTTGCATACATGATCTACAATGCCTTTTACTAGAACTTGTTTATTTACAAAATCTCCGGCTTTAGAATCAAATTCATTGAGTGCTAATGTTGGGATATCAATTTTTTCTGATACTTCAGTTTGTTGTGTGTCTGCTGTTTTTTTTATTTCTTTTTTACATGCATAAAAAGAAAATAGAATAGCTAAGATTATTACGATATTTTTCATCACTTTTATTTTTAGGTTTTTAGTTGTTTTGTATAAACAATACGTTTACTAAATTAAAAGGGTATTTCTTATTAAATGATGATTAAAGTCAGTTATAATCAAATTTTAACTTAAAATATCTTGAGCAGTAGATATTCCAATACCATTTCTAAAATGATAACCACATGTTTTTAAACTTTTTTCGATAGCTGAAATTGTAGCAATAACATCATTACTATTAACACTTCCCATATGTCCAACTCTAAAGTATTTTGTTTTAATTGAAGGAAGTAAACCTCCTGCAATTATTACATTGTTATCAGACATGTTTTTTAAGAAATCACCTCCATTTATATTTTCAGGATAATAAACGGCAGTTAATGTATTGGAAGAATTATTTTTTGAAATTGGAACAAGTTGCAATTCTAACGCTAACATTGCTTCACGAAAAGCTAAAGCCATTTTTTGATGACGTTTGAATCGGTTTTCAATTCCTTCTTCAATAATAAACTGTAAACTTACTTCAAGTGCAGCTATTAAATTTACAGGAGGAGTCCCAAAATAAGATGGATTTCTATTTTCATAAGCATTCATTATAGGTAACCAATTGGTAAAATCGGCATAGTAATTACCTACAAGTGTTTTTCGGTTCTTAAAAGTTTTCATTGCTTTTTCTGAAGCTACTAAAAGTGCCAGTCCGGGAGGTACACCTACTGCTTTTTGAGATGCTGTCAAAACCACATCAATTTCCCATTCGTCTTGTTTAATTTCTTCGCCTGCAACAGAGCAAACACCATCTAAAACACTAAGAACATTGTATTTTTTTGCTAATTTGGCAATTGGTTGCGGATTAATAACTACTCCGGTTGAAGTATCAACATGAGTTATAGTTAAAAGTTTGTATTTTTTTGAAGCTAATTCTTTTTCAATAGCAGTTAAACTTACAGTAGCTCCAATTTCAGTTTTTAAAATGGTAACATTTGCTCCATATCTTTTACAAATTTCAGCGTAGCGTTCACCAAAATAACCGGTTGAAATAACCAAAACATTATCATTCGTTTCTATTAAGTTTGCAGCAGCCATGTCCATAGCCAATGTTCCGGAGCCCGCAACAATAAAAGGTTGTCCTTTTGGACTTAACCAAACTTTTCGCATCAATTCTATAGAATTTCCAAAAGAGTTGATAAAATTTGGGGCAACATGACTTGTAGTTACTGCACCCATAGCCTGTAAAACTTTTGGTTCAAATTCAATTGGACCGGGAATCATCAATAATTTTCTGTTTTTCATTTTCTGAAGTAATTTAAAACAGATGTAATTTACAAAACAAAAATCATCTTTTTGTAACAAAAGATGATTTTAGAAATGTTTAACTATGAAGTACTATTTTTTTGAAGTGTAATAAATTAAACGCTTGGTAAATCTCCGTCACCTTTAGTTGGTAAATTGGTATAACCCATTAAATATTCATCAACTTTTCTTGCAGCTTCTCTTCCTTCAGAAATTGCCCAAACAATTAAAGATTGTCCTCTGCGCATATCACCTGCAGTAAATATATTTGGTACATTAGTTTGATAATCGGTTGCTTCATAATTACTTCTAACATCGGTTTTTAAACCAAGTTGTTCGCTTAACGTAGCTTCAGGTCCCGTAAAACCAAGAGCTAATAAAACCAATTCACAAGGCCAAATTTTATCGCTGTTTGGTACTTCTTTTAAAGCAGGTCTTTGTCCGGGTTTGTTAATCCATTCAACTTCTACTGTTTTTAGGGCTTTTAAATTTCCGTTTTCATCAGTAATAAATTCTTTGGTTGAAATTAGCCAGTTTCTATTACAGCCTTCTTCATGTGAGGTAGAAGTTTTTAATTTTAAAGGCCAATAAGGCCAAGGAGTGTTCTCACTTCTATCTACAGGCGGTTTGGGCATAATTTCAAAATTGGTCACAGATTTAGCTCCGTGTCTATTTGAAGTACCAACGCAGTCTGATCCTGTATCTCCACCGCCAATAACAATCACATTTTTATCTGTGGCAAAAATTTCTTCTTTTGTAATTGTTATTCCGGCATTTCTTTTATTTTGTTGTTTTAAAAAGGTCATAGCTTGTACAACTCCTTTACTTTTAGAACCAGGAATTGCAAGTTCTCTTCGTTGTGTTGCGCCACCACATAAAACAACAGCATCAAATTCGTTCAATTGTTCTACAGCGTAGTTAACACCAACGTTGATATTGGTTTTAAACTCAATTCCTTCTTCTTCTAAAATTGAAATTCTTCTGTCTATAATTTCTTTTTCAAGTTTGAAATTTGGAATTCCATAGCGCAACAGTCCTCCAATTGCATCATCTCGTTCAAACACAGTAACTAAATGACCGGCTCTGTTTAATTGTTGTGCAGCAGCAAGTCCTGAAGGTCCTGAACCAACAACTGCTACTTTTTTTCCGGTTCTTTTTATAGGAGGTTCTGCAACTATCCAACCTTCTGAAAATCCTTTTTCAACAATCATTTTTTCTAAATTTTCAATTGTGATAGGTGGTTTAATAATACCTAATACACATGCTTGTTCACAAGGAGCAGGGCATAATCTACCTGTAAATTCAGGAAAATTATTGGTTGAGTGTAAAATTTCAAGTGCTCTTTTCCACTCACCTAAATGAACCATATCGTTAAAATCAGGAATTAAATTTCCTAATGGGCAACCGCTATGACAAAACGGAATACCGCAATCCATGCAACGAGAACCTTGCTTTTCAATTTCTTCAGTTTTTAATGATATAGTAAATTCATTATAATGCTGAACCCTTTCTTTTACAGAAATATATCCTTCATCTTTTCTGTCAAATTCTTTAAAACCTGTAATTTTTCCCATAATTAAGCAACAGTTTCTATAGTAATATTTTTTTCATCTTCAAGTCTTTGTAATGCCTTTTTATAGTCAGTTGGCATTACTTTTACAAAATGTTTCAGGCTGTTTTCCCAATCATTTAAAATAGAATAAGCGTAATCGCTATTGGTATACTTGAAATGATTTTTAACCAGTTGTTTCAATGTTTGTTCATCGTTTTCGGTAATAGCATCAAATTCAACCATTTCCATATTGCATAAACCGTTTCTAAATTTTTGTTTATCATCAAAAACATAAGCAATTCCACCGCTCATTCCGGCAGCAAAATTCCTTCCGGTTTTACCTAAAACAACTACGGTGCCTCCTGTCATATATTCGCAACCATGATCACCAACTCCTTCAACAATGGCAATTGCTCCAGAATTTCTAACGCAAAAACGTTCTCCGGCAATACCGTTTATATAAACTTCACCTGTTATTGCACCATATAACGAAACGTTTCCAACTATTATATTTTCATGCGATGGAAATGTTGCTTCGTCTGGAGCTTTTATAATAAGTTTTGCACCAGACAAGCTTTTTCCTAAATAATCGTTGGTATTACCATCAACTTGTAAGGTTAAACCTTTGGTTGCAAAAGCACCAAAACTTTGCCCGGCAGAACCTTTAAATTTTAATTTTAACGTATCTTCAGGTAACCCGTTTTCACCATAAATTTTTGATAACTCATTACTTAAAATTGCCCCAACAGTTCTGTCAGTATTTCTTATTGGAAATTCTAGTTCCATTTTTTCTTTACGGTATATTGCCGGATGCGCAATTCTTATAATGTCTAAATCTAATACATGATCTAAACAATGGTCTTGAGATTCTGTATTATATAATTTTTTATCAGTTTTTGGTTGATGTAAAATAGATGATAGATCGAGTCCTTTAGCTTTATAATGTTTTATTGCTTTAGAAGCATTTATTTTTTGAGATTGACCTATCATTTCATTAACAGTTCTAAAACCTAACAGAGCCATAATTTCACGCAGTTCTTTTGCAACAAAATACATGAAATTGATAACATGTTCGGGTGTGCCTTTAAAGTTTTTACGCAATTCAGGATCTTGTGTTGCAATTCCAACCGGACACGTATTTAAATGGCATGCACGCATCATAATACATCCTGAAGCTACAAGCGGAGCTGTGGCAAAACCAAATTCTTCAGCGCCTAATAAACAAGCAATTGCAACATCTCGTCCTGTCTTTAATTGTCCGTCGCACTCTAATACAACTCTGTTTCTTAAATTGTTTAAAACTAAAGTTTGTTGAGCTTCAGCTATACCAAGTTCCCAAGGTAAACCAGTGTGTTTTAGTGATGTTAATGGAGAAGCTCCGGTACCACCATCGTAGCCTGAAACTAAAATTACATCGGCTTTCGCTTTTGCAACACCGGCAGCTATGGTACCAACTCCAACTTTTGAAACAAGTTTTACGTTGATTCTTGCTTTTCTATTTGCATTTTTTAAGTCGTAAATTAATTGTGCTAAATCTTCAATAGAATAAATGTCATGATGTGGTGGAGGAGAAATCAATCCAACATAAGGGGTTGAGTTTCTACACTCGGCAATCCATGGTAATACTTTTTCACCAGGTAATTGCCCTCCTTCTCCAGGTTTGGCACCTTGTGCCATTTTAATTTGAATTTCCTGCGCATTGGTTAGGTAGTTTATGGATACTCCAAATCTACCCGATGCAACTTGTTTTATAGCACTGTTACGGCTGTCTCCATTTAAGTCTTTTCTAAATCTGTTTTTATTTTCGCCACCTTCGCCGGAGTTACTTTTGCCTCCAATACGATTCATGGCAATTGCCAAGTTTTCATGAGCTTCTTGACTAATTGAACCGTATGACATAGCTCCGGTTTTAAAACGTTTCACAATTTCAGTCCAAGGCTCAACTTCTTCAATAGGAATAGGGTCATAATTATTAAATTCAAATAAACCACGAAGTGTCATTAAATTTTTACTTTGCTCATTTATACTTTTAGCATAAACTTCGTAATTTTCGTAGCTATTACTTCGTACAGCTTGTTGTAATTTTGCTACGGTTGTTGGATTAAACATGTGACGTTCGGCATTTCTTCTCCATCTATAATCACCACCAATATTTAAACTTTGGCTTTGTGGAATTTTAGTTCTTGGATAGGCCGTTCTATGACGGAAGTAGATTTCTTTTTCAATTTCATATAATCCAACGCCTTCAATTCTTGAAGGAGTATTTGGGAAATATTTGTTGGTAAATTCGCTACTTAACCCTAAAATTTCAAAAATTTGAGAAGCCCTGTAAGAGTGTAATGTTGAAATGCCAATTTTATTCATAATTTTCAATACACCTTTTGCAATTGCTTTATTGAAATTGTAGATTGCTTGTTCTTCTGTAATTCCTTTGATTATTTTCTCTTTAACCTGTTGACTGATAATTTCGTTAATCATATATGGATTAACGGCACTTGCACCATAACCAAATAAAGTTGCAAAATGATGTGGTTCACGTGGCTCGGCAGATTCTATGATAATACCAAAACTTGAGCGTTTATTTAGAATATGCAATTGTGTATTTATATGAGAGCAAGCCAATAGCATTGGTATAGGTGCATATTGCTTATTTACATGTCTGTCGGATAAAATAACAATGTTACAACCTTCAGAAACAGCTTTGTAGGTTTCTTTCACCATGTTTTTTAATGCAGCCTCAATACCGTTTAAACCTTTGGTGATATCGTATAGAGCATCTATAGAAATTGCTTTAAAATCGGGATGATCTATAAGTTTTAACTTATCTAAATCTTCGTTAGAAATAACCGGATTTTGAATTTTAAGTTTTTTACATTGCTCTTCAGAAATATCAAAAATGTTTCTGTCTCCACCAATTGCCAAGCTAAAATCTGTAACAATTTCTTCTCGAATACCATCTAAAGGAGGGTTTGTAACTTGCGCAAAAAGTTGTTTAAAATAGTTGTACAGCAATTGTGGTTGGTCGGATAATACTGCTAAAGGAGTATCATTACCCATTGAGCCAATAGCTTCTTTTCCTGTTAATGCCATTGGGGTAATAATTTTCTTAACTTCTTCAATAGTATAACCAAATATTTTTTGTCTTGCTAATAATTTAGTTTCTTCTATTGGGCACATATTGCCTGTGTATGGAACTTTGGCTAGTGGCAATAAGTTTTTATTTAACCATTGTCTGTAAGGTCTTTGATTTACAATTTTTTGTTTTATTTCTTCGTCATTTACAATACGTCCTTCATTCATATCAACCAAAAACATTTTTCCCGGTTCTAAACGGCCATGACTTACAACATTTTCAGGTTTAATATCTAATACACCGGTTTCTGAAGACATGATAACATTTCCATCTTTTGTTACCGTATATCTTGAAGGTCTTAATCCGTTTCTGTCTAATAAAGCGCCAATATAATTTCCGTCGGTAAATGGGATTGAAGCCGGGCCATCCCAAGGTTCCATTATACACGAGTTGTATTCGTAAAAAGCCTTTTTGTTATCATCCATTTTGTCATCTCTTTCCCATGCTTCCGGTACCATCATCATCATAACTTCAGGTAAAGATCTTCCTGTTGTTAATAATAATTCAACCGACATATCCATTGAAGCGGAGTCAGATTTACCTTCTAGAATTATTGGAAATAATTTTTTAACATCATTACCAAAAATATCAGTTTTCATTAATTCTTCACGAGCATTCATTCTGTTAATATTACCTCGTAACGTATTAATTTCTCCGTTATGGCACATGTATCTAAAAGGTTGTGCTAAATCCCATGAAGGAAATGTATTTGTAGAAAATCGTTGGTGTACCAAGGCTAATCTGGTAACCAAATCAGGGTTTGATAAATCGGTATAATAATTTCTGATATCTTCGGGCATCAATAACCCTTTATATATTATTGTTGTTGAAGATAGACTAGGCAGATAGAATTTTTTTCGATCTGAAAGTTTAGAATTTTGAATAGCATGTTCTGCTATTTTACGAGCAGCAAAAAGCTTTGCATTAAATTTGTTTTCGTCTAAATCTTGTCCATTTTTACCTATAAAAACTTGTTCAACTGCAGGTTCATTTTTTGCGGCTATTTGTCCTAAGTGTGTTCTGTCTACAGGAACCTTTCTCCATCCTAAAACCTCTAAACCAATATTTTTCACTTCTGTTTCTAAAATATTTTTACAGAAATTCAGCTGGTTCTCATTTTTTGGTAAAAAAACCATTCCAACAGCATACTCTTTAGGCTCGGGTAAGTCAAATGTTGTGTTTTTATGAAAGAATTCATGAGGTATATCAATTAAGATTCCTGCACCATCACCTGTTTTACCATCAGCACTTACAGCACCTCTATGTTCAAGCTTGATCAGGATTTCTAATGCATCATGAATTATTTTGTTAGATTTTTCACCTTTTAAATTGCAAATAAATCCGGCACCACAATTATCTCTTTCAAATTCCGGCAAGTATAAACCTTGTTTTATCATTTTAATTAATTATTTAGGAATGTTTACAAAAATATAGAAAAATATGTTGAAAATGCTATATAATAACGAAATCGTTATAATTGTTATATTAAAACAATTATTGTGTTATAAATAATAAAATCATTAAAAAACTAAGTTTAAAATTTAATATTATTAAAATTAAAAGTTACTAAATTGATGGTAAATAAGTAGAAAATTCTTTATTATTTTGGTATATTATGCTAAAAAGGTATATTTATGCAAAATAAATATATATGAAAATAGAGTCTTGCCCAAATTGTTCTTCTAATGAGTATGTTAAGAGTGGTGTAGTTAAAAAAAGACAGCGATATAAATGTAAAAAGTGCGGATATTATTTTACCGTGAATAAAATAGGTAAGCAAATAGATTCTTATTATGTGAATAAAGCTTTGCAACTTTATTTAGAAGGTTTAAGCTACAGAGAAATAGAGCGTATCTTAGGAATTTCACATGTTAGCATTATTAATTGGGTAAAAAAATATAACATTAAACGTCCGTATAGCTTTGAGTATCATTCTACTTATAAAATTTTAAATGAAAAAGAGCTTGCAAAATACTTTTCTGAAAATAAAAACTTAATCGGGGCAGGAGTTATAGTTACCGAACTTGGTGATAAATATATGTTGATACGTTGGGAACGTTTTAAAGATTAACTATACTAATTACCATATATATATATTAAATTTTATTTCAACTTGATTTCTTTTCATATTGTAAAGGCTTAAAATTAATGTTTTAGCAAAAAAACCTTAATAATTAATAAACTTTACTTATGAAAAATCAACTTTTAGTTGTGTTAGTGCTTTGTTTAGGACTAACGTATTATAGTTATGGGCAGTCTGACGGAACTGCACAAAACTTTGGAATAAAGTGGAGTGGCTTTGTAAAAACAGATTATATGTTTGATACTCGTCAAACAGTTTATGCCAGAGAAGGTCATTTTAATATTTTACCGGCAGCCGAAAATATTGTTGATGGAGATGATTTAAATGATCAATCCAATTTCAATATTTTGGCAATTCAAACTCGTTTAAAAGGAACAATTACCGGGCCTGATTTTTTTGGAATGAAAACTTCCGGAGTAATTGAAGGAGCTTTTTTTGGTAATACTGATGCTTCTACAGGTGAACTGCGTTTAAGACATGCTTTTGTTCAATTATCAAATGATAAAATTGAGATTTTGATGGGACAATACTGGCATCCAATGTTTGTTACAGCTGTTTTTCCAGGTACTTACTCATTTAATACAGGTGTTCCATTTCAACCTTTTTCCAGAAATCCGCAATTGCGTGTAACTACAAAAGGAAAGGTAAAATTTATTGGTGTGTTATTTACTGAAAGAGATTTTAAAACCAGAGGAGCCAGTGTAAGTCAGTCGGGCATACCACAATTTCATGCGCAATTACAATTTGGGTCTGTAGCTAATTCGGTTGGTGGTGTTGGCTTTAATTTAAAAACTGCCCGACCGGCTCTTGGAGAAGATAACTTATCGAGCACAGCATTTATAGGATATTTTAGAACTAAACTTGGAAAAGCTACATGGAAAATTGAAGGTACTTACGGTCAAAACATGTCCGATGTTCTTATGATAAGTGGTTTTGGTGAAGCTGATGGAGATTATGTAAATAACGATACGTTTTCTATGTGGACAGAATTTAATGGAGATTTTTCTGAAACTATGGAATGGGGTTTATTTGGAGGGTATACAAAAAACGATGGTTTTGGAGAACCTATAACCTATGTGAACGGATTTTTAGGAACTGTTGAAAGTGCGTTTAGAATATCACCTCGAGTTGGTTGGAAATCAGGTAATTTAAAAATTGGTATTGAAGGAGAGTATACCGATGCTCAATACGGATCTATTGATAATAATGGCGATATATCTTCAACAGGTATAGATTCTGTAGACAATTTCAGATTATTAGCAACAGCAATTTATAAATTTTAAAACTTAGCATTATGTCAGAAAAAAGTATGAAAGCATATTGGAAAGAAAACCTAAAATATTTAGCAATATTATTAAGTATTTGGTTTTTAGTTTCCTATGTATTTGGAATTTTATTAGTAGACCAATTAAATACAATTAAACTTGGTGGTTATAAATTAGGTTTTTGGTTTGCGCAACAAGGGTCAATGTATGTGTTTGTTATCTTAATATTCGTCTATGTATGGTTGATGAATAAACTGGATAAAAAATATGGAGTAGACGAATAATTTTAACTTAAAAAATAATTAAATCATGGGAATATTAGCATGGACATGGATACTTGTTGGAATTACATTTGCATTGTATATAGGTATTGCAATATGGGCAAGGGCAGGATCTTCTAAAGAATTTTATGTAGCAGGTGGAGGTGTTCCGCCAATTTTAAACGGTATGGCTACAGGGGCCGACTGGATGTCGGCAGCATCATTTATCTCATTGGCAGGGATTGTTTCTTTTACAGGCTACGATGGCTCTGTTTATATAATGGGATGGACTGGAGGTTATGTGTTATTAGCACTTTTATTGGCTCCATATTTACGAAAATTCGGAAAATTCACAGTGCCTGATTTTATAGGAGATCGATATTATTCTAACACAGCTAGAACTGTTGCAGTAATAGCAGCACTTATAGTTTCGTTTACATATGTAGCAGGACAAATGAGAGGTGTTGGAATTGTATTTTCAAGATATCTTGAAGTTGATATTGATACCGGTGTTTATATAGGTATGTTTATTGTATTATTTTATGCAGTTTTAGGTGGAATGAAGGGAATTACCTATACGCAGGTTGCACAATATTGTGTATTGATATTTGCATTTATGGTGCCGGCAATTTTTATCTCTTTTCAAATGACTGGAAATCCGATACCGCAATTAGGTTTTGGTGGTAGTGGTGAAGATGGCGTTTATTTACTGGATAAATTAGATGGATTACATAAAGAACTTGGTTTTCATGAATATACTTCAGGGAGTAAATCTATGATAGATGTATTTGCAATAACTGCTGCCTTAATGATAGGTACTGCAGGTTTACCTCATGTAATTGTACGGTTTTTTACGGTACCAAAAGTAAAAGACGCTCGTGTTTCTGCAGGTTGGGCTTTATTATTTATTGCAATTTTATATACCACCGTTCCTGCTGTAGCTGTTTTTGCAAGAACCAATTTAATTGAAACTGTTAGCAATGCAAAATATGAAGAATTACCGGAATGGTTTGGGAATTGGGAAAAAACAGGGTTGTTAAAATTTGATGATAAAAATGGTGATGGGGTTGTGCAATATGTTGCAGATACTTCTATTAATGAATTAACAATTGACCGAGATATTATGGTATTGGCAAATCCTGAAATAGCCAAATTACCTAATTGGGTTGTTGCTTTAGTTGGTGCAGGAGGTTTGGCAGCAGCTTTGTCAACAGCGGCAGGGTTATTATTGGTAATAGCTTCATCAATTTCTCATGATTTGTTAAAGAAAATGATCAAACCAAATATTTCAGAAAAAGGAGAATTAATTGCGGCCCGTGTTAGTGCTTTCGTAGCTGTTTTAATTGCAGGCTATTTTGGTATCAATCCACCGGGATTCGTTGCGGCAGTAGTTGCATTAGCCTTTGGTTTAGCAGCAGCATCATTTTTTCCGGCAATACTACTTGGTATTTTTGATAAACGTATGAATAAAGAAGGAGCCATTTCGGGTATGATTGTAGGTTTAGGTTTAATGACCTATTACATGGCAAAATTTAAATTAGGTTGGATTGGAGAAACACCTCCGCCAAGCGAATGGTGGTTTGGTATTTCGCCAGAAGGTTTTGGAACAGTAGCAATGGTATTTAACTTTATAGTTTCATTTGTTGTTTCAAGATTTACAGCAGAACCACCAAGTGAAGTACAAGATATTGTAGAACATATTAGAATCCCATCAGGAGCTGGTGATGCACAGACCCATTAGGTAATAGTTAGTCAAAAAAAAACAGCACTATTATATACTAGTGCTGTTTTTACTATATTTAAGGTTAATTTATGATACAGTGAAAAAAAGACATCAACAAAAGCTTATTGTACTTTCATTACTATTATTGTGTTTATTTAATGTTCCAATTATATTACTTTTTAATAGTAGCTTTAATATTTTAGGTTTTCCACTAATATATTTCTATATTTTTTTTATTTGGATAATAAGTATTATTGTATCATATATAATCCTAAAAAAGTATTATGAGTAGTTTTTTAGTGATTTTTATAATAATAGCTTATTTAGCCCTAATTTTTTATGTTGCATATTGGGCAGAGAAAAACTCAAAAAGTAAGTGGGTAAATAATCCTTATGTTTATACACTTTCTTTAGCAGTTTATTGTACAGCATGGACATACTATGGGAGTGTTGGATTAGCAGCTACCTCTGGTTTACAATTTTTAACTATTTATATAGGACCCATTATTATTATACCAAGTTGGATAATTTTAATGAAAAAAATAATTAGAATTTCAAAAGGAAATAAAATTTCATCATTAGCAGACTTTATTTCGTTACGTTATGGAAACGACCGCTTTTTAGGTGCTTTGGTAACAGTTGTATGTATTTTGGCAATTGTACCTTATATATCATTACAACTTAAAGCTATTTCAGAAACTTTTAATGTAATCACAAATCATAATATTGCAACAGATTATATTATAAACGATACTACTTTTTATATTGCAATACTTTTAGCAATTTTTGCTGCTTTTTTTGGCACACAGCATACCGATGCTTCCGAGCGTCATAAAGGGATCATAACCGCAGTTGCTTTAGAGTCAATTATTAAATTGGTTTTCTTTCTTGTAATAGGTGTATATGTAACGTTTTATCTGTTTAATGGCCCTGCTGATGTGTACGATAAAGCTTCAGGTTTACCAAATTTCAAAATTCAACAAAGTATTGATGGTTTAGAAGGAGGATTTAATTGGTTTTTACTAAGTTTTGTTTCTATGATAGCCATAATGCTTTTGCCAAGGCAATTTCAGGTTACAGTTGTAGAAAATGATCGTGAAAAGTATTTAAAAAAGGTAATTTGGTTATTTCCTTTGTATTTACTGTTGTTCAATATTTTTGTAATATTTATAGCCTGGGGCGGTAATATAATTTTTGAAAATCAAGAAGTTGATGCCGATTTATTTACGTTGATGTTACCACTTAATAACAATCATGAATTTTTAGCATTATTGGTTTTTTTAGGAGGTTTTTCGGCGGCAATATCAATGGTGGTTATTTCAACCTTAGCATTGTCAACCATGCTTAGTAATAACCTTATTATACCTTATGGATTTTTAAGAAAATTTAGTGAAGGTGAATCTGAAGAAAATACCGGGTCAATTAAAAAAATTCGTCGTATAGCTATATTTTCATTAATAATTATTGCCTATTTTTTCTATAAAAGTTTTACGTTAGACCACTCTTTGGTATCTATTGGTTTAGTTTCTTTTGTAATAATTGCCCAATTGGCGCCTTCATTTTTTGGAGGATTATTTTGGAGAAGAGGCTCGTCACTTGGAGCTAAATTGGGTATTATAATTGGTTTTATTATAACCTTTTATATTTTAGTTGTTCCATTTACCATCGATTCTCAATCAATATCTACTTCATTTGTTGAGGAAGGTTTGTTCGGACTCAGTTTTTTAAAGCCAAATGAGTTATTTGGATTACAAATTTTTGAGCCTGTACCTTCAGCAGTATTTTGGAGTTTATTTTTTAATACTATTGTTTACGTATTGGTATCAGTAGGAATTGTTAGCAGTTATAGAGAACGAAATTTTGCAGAAATGTTTGTTGATAGCAGCAAATATGCATCGTTACATGAAGATGCTTACGTTTGGAAGGGAGAGGCTTATGTTAGTGATATTAGAAAAGTTTTAACACGTTTTTTAGGTGAAGAAAGAACAGAAAGAGCTTTGAATTTGTTTTTTATGAAGTATGGAGTAGATAAAAAAAACAAATTGGCAGATGCACGTTTGGTAAATTTTTCCGAAAAATTATTAACAGGAAGTATAGGAAGTGCTTCTGCTAGAATTTTAATTTCATCAGTTGCCAAAGAAGAAGAAATAAGTTTAACTGAAGTGTTAAGTATTTTAGATGAAACGAGAAAAACCAAAGAATCTAATAAAGAATTAAAAGAGAGAGATAAACAAAAAGATGAATTTTTAGACACAGTTTCTCACGAATTAAAAACGCCAATAACCTCAATTAGAGCACTTTCTGAAATACTTTTAGATAACGATGATATTGAAAAAGCTACAAAAAAACAATTTTTGAAAAGTATTTTAAGCGAAAGTAAACGAATAAGCAGGCTTATAAATAACATTTTAGATTTAGAAAAACTGGCTACCGGTAAAGAAAAACTGGAACTTAATCAAAATTCAATTAAAAATACAATTCAAAAATCTATTGATGCAGTTAGTCAATTGAGTTTAACAAACGGAATCAAGATTAATAAAGAAGGAGTAAAAGATATTGAACTTATTTATGATGAAGATAGAATTCAGCAGGTAATTATTAATTTATTATCGAATGCCATAAAATTTTCAAATAAAGAAAATGGTTCAGTTTCGGTATTTACATACATCAATCAAAATAAAATTGAAATTTCTGTTGAAGATAACGGAAAAGGAATTGAAGTTGATGATCTTGTTTCAATTTTTGATAAATTCTATCAATCTAAAAATCAAACTATTGTAAAGCCTGAAGGTAGTGGATTAGGATTAGCAATAAGTAAACAAATTATTGAAAGTCATAACGGAAAAATTTGGGCTGAGAATATAAAACCTCAAGGAGCAAGACTAACATTTACATTACCATTAAATACAGATTAATAATGAAAAAGATTTTAATTGTTGATGACGAGCCAAATATTGTAATGTCATTAGAATACATTTTTAAGAAAGAGAATTTTGAAGTGTTTATTGCGCGTGATGGCGCAGAAGCTATTGAAATTGCAGAAAATAATATCCCCGATATTATTTTATTAGATATTATGATGCCAAAAGTAGATGGTTATCAGGTGCTTAATTATTTGAAATCAAGCGAAGAATTAAGCGATATTAGAGTAATAATTCTTTCAGCAAAAAATAAAATATCAGATGTTGAAATAGGAATGCAGTTAGGTGCAAACAAATATATCTCTAAACCATTTTCAACAAAAAAATTAGTAAAAGAGGTAAAAGAACTTTTAAAAAAATAAAAACTAAATAAAATGAGTTATCAAAAACATTATAATTACAGCATAGAAAACCCTGAGCAGTTTTGGGGTGAACAGGCCAATGAAATAAAATGGTTTAAGCAGCCGACTACTATTTTGTCAAAAGATGAAAATGGATTTGATCGTTGGTTTGATGACGGAAAATTAAATGTGTGTTATTTAGCGGTAGATAAACATATTGAAGATGGTTACGGTAGTCAAACAGCACTAATTTACGATTCACCTGTAACTCAAAGAAAAGTTACCTATTCTTATAATGAAGTTAAAAGTGAAGTTGAGCGTTTAGCAGGTGGACTTAGAGATTTAGGTGTAAAAAAAGGCGATACCGTTATTATTTATATGCCTATGATACCGCATGCAGCATTTAGTATGTTAGCATGTGCACGTATTGGAGCCATACATTCGGTTGTTTTTGGTGGTTTTGCACCTCATGAATTAGCTATTAGAATTGATGATTGCAAACCAAAAGTAATTATTACAGCAACTTCAGGTGTTGAATTTGACCGATTGATACCGTATAAACCTTTGGTTGATGAAGCTGTTGAAAAAGCAACTCACAAACCCGATAAAGTAATTGTATTTCAGCGTAGGTTAGGTGCAATTTTAACAAAAACGCACCGCTTTGTAGATTATAAAAAATTGGTAGAAAAATCAGAACCTGCCGATTGTGTAGAGGTTGAGTCTAACCATCCATTATATATTTTATATACTTCAGGAACCACAGGAAGACCAAAAGGTATTTTACGTGACAGTGGTGGTTATGCTACTGCACTGAAATACTCTATGAAAAATATTTATGGAGTTGAAGAAGGAGATACTTATTGGGCAGCGAGTGATGTTGGTTGGGTTGTAGGACATAGTTATATTGTTTACGGACCACTAATTAACAGAAATACTACGGTTATTTTTGAAGGAAAACCAATTAAAACACCTGATGCAGGCACATTTTGGAGAATTATAAGTGAGTATAAAGTAAATGTGATGTTTACTGCTCCAACTGCTATAAGAGCAATCAAAAAAGAAGATCCTGATGGCGAGTTGATGGAAGGTTACGATCTAAGTTGCTTAAAATACCAGTTTTTAGCCGGTGAGCGTTGCGATGTAGCTACATTAAAATGGTTGGAAGAAAAATTACAAATTCCGGTAATCGATCATTGGTGGCAAACAGAATCAGGTTGGCCAATGTTGTCTAATATGATGGGTGTTGAAGCTTTGCCTGTAAAACCGGGATCAGCAGCAAAACCTGTTAGTGGTTACAATATTCAAATTTTAAATAGAGAAGGAAAAGTACTTGGTCCAAATGAAGAAGGTTTTGTAGTTATCAAATTACCATTACCTCCCGGAAATCTTTTAAATATTTGGGGGAATACTGACAGATTTGTTGAAGGATACTTAAAACGTTATGACGGTTACTATTTTTCAGGTGATGGCGGTTATGTAGATGATGATGGTTATTTCTATATAACCGGTCGTGTAGATGATGTGATAAATGTAGCAGGTCACAGGTTATCAACAGCCGAAATGGAAGAGGTTGTATCTTCTAATCCTTCAGTTGCAGAATGTGCAGTTTTTGGTATTGAAGATCAGTTAAAAGGACAAGTTCCTTTAGCTTTAGTTGTATTAAAATCAGGAGATTATGTTTCTAGTTTCGAATTAGAATACAATATAAAGCAAGAGATTAGAAAAGTAATTGGAGCGGTAGCCTCATTAAAAAAGGTGTTGATAGTTAAACGTTTACCTAAAACTCGTTCGGGAAAAATACTGCGTAAACTTTTAAGAAATATTGCTGACGGTGTTGAGTATACAGTTCCTTCAACTATTGATGATTCTGAAATTATTACTGAAATTGAACACGAATTCAAGCTTCATAAAATTGGAACTTTTGAATTTGTAACTGAAGAAGAAAAAGAAACTTTAGACGATTTACAAGTTGATTCTTTTATTAAATATTATAAATCATATCAACATAGTGTGAATGATCCTGAAGGATTTTGGGCTCAAATTGCAAATACGTTTACTTGGCGTAGAAAATGGGATAAAATTGTTGAATACGATTGGGAAACTCCAAAATTTGAATGGTTTAAAGGCGCTAAATTAAATATAACAGAGAATTGTATCGATCGTCATTTAGAGAAAAAAGGTGATGATTTAGCAATTATATGGGAACCAAACGATCCAAATGAAGCAAATAGAACTTTAACATATAACGAATTACATACTGAAGTAAATAAATTTGCTAATGTGCTTAAAAACAATGGAGTTGTAAAAGGAGATAGAGTTTGTATTTATATGCCAATGGTTCCTGAGTTGGCAATTGCCGTATTGGCTTGTGCCCGAATTGGTGCTGTGCACTCAGTTGTTTTTGCAGGTTTTTCATCGGTAGCATTATCAACAAGAATAAATGATGCCGAGTGTAAAGTTTTACTAACAACCGATGGTGTTTACAGAGGTGCTAAACCAATCGATTTAAAAGCCATTGCTGATGAAGCTCTTGAAACGTGCCCAACTATAGAAACTTCAATTATTTTAAACAGAATAAATGCTGATGTTACTATGAAGGAAGGACGAGATATTTGGTGGCATGATGAGTTAGAAAAAGTGGATGCTACTTGCAAAGCAGTTGAAATGGATGCTGAAGATATGTTGTTTATTTTATACACATCGGGTTCAACAGGTAAACCAAAAGGTATGGTACATACATGCGCAGGTTATATGGTTCACACGGCTTACAGCTTTAAAAATGTATTCCAATACCAACATGGTGATGTTTATTTTTGTACTGCTGACATTGGTTGGATCACAGGTCATTCTTATATTGTTTACGGACCTTTAGCAGCCGGAGCAACAACATTAATGTTTGAAGGTGTTCCATCGTATCCTGATTATGGACGTTTTTGGCAAATTGTTGAAAAATATAAAGTAAATCAGTTCTATACAGCACCAACAGCTATTAGAGCTTTAGCAGCTCAACCAAATGAGTTGATTGAAAGAAACGACTTAAGTTCTATAAAAGTTCTTGGAACTGTAGGGGAACCAATTAATGAAGAAGCTTGGCACTGGTATAACGAGAAAATTGGTGAACAAAAATCTCCAATTGTAGATACTTGGTGGCAAACAGAAACAGGAGGTATCATGATTTCTCCATTGGCAGGTGTTACACCAACAAAACCAACTTTTGCTACACGTCCTTTACCTGGAATTCAACCTTGTTTAGTTGATGAAAAAGGAGAAGAGTTAAATACCAATCCAGCAGAAGGAAGATTGTGTATTAAATATCCTTGGCCATCAATGGCACGTACTATTTATGGAGATCATAAAAGATATAAAAACACTTATTTTTCTGCTTTTTCAGGAAAATATTTTACAGGAGATGGCTCATTTAGAGATTTAGAAGGTAATTACAGAATTACCGGTAGAGTAGATGATGTTGTGATAGTTTCTGGCCATAATTTAGGAACAGCTCCTATAGAAAATGTGATAAATGAGCATAGTAACGTGGTTGAATCTGCTATTGTTGGGTATCCTCATAACATTAAAGGTAATGCGTTGTATGCGTATGTTATTGTGTACGAAACTCCTGAAAATGAAGACTTTTTACGCAACGAGATCAATGAGTTGATTGGACGTACCATTGGGCCAATTGCCAAGTTAGATAAAATTCAGTTTGTTCCCGGATTGCCTAAAACCCGTTCAGGAAAAATTATGCGTAGAATTTTGAGGAAAATTGCTGAGAATGAAACCTCTAATTTAGGTGATATTTCAACGTTATTAAATCCTGAAGTAGTAGAAGCTATTAAGGAAGGATCATTGGTTAAATAGATTAACCCCAAAAACGCTCTCAATTTTTGAGAGCGTTTATTATATCAAGCCTTTTTTATCAGACACTCTAAATAAATCGGAGTAATATACAGTACGTTCAGTTTTTAATTTTGCTATTATTTTAAAAAATAATTGGGCAGTTATAAAAGCGTCACCTGCAGCTGTATGTCTGTCATGTTTTGGTATATTGAATTCGTTACACAAAACATCTAAATTAAAATGATTGTCTTTTTTTCCTTCTAATTTTTTATATAAAATACCGGTATCTAAATATTTATTTTTGAGTTTTGGAAGATTTAATCTTTTAAGTGCTGCATTAATAATTTCAACATCAAAAGCAGCATGATGTGCAATAAGTACGGAGTTTCCAATAAAATGAATAAACTTCTCAATAGCTTCGGCCTCAGTTATTTTTTGAAGATTTCCTTCTTTTAAAATGCCATGTATTTCAACTGATTTTGATGTAAATTCTTCTTGGTTTACATATATTTCGAAACTTTCAGCAATATCAATGGTATTATTCAAAACAGTAACTGCTCCAATAGATAAAATTCTGTCTTTAGAAATATCTAAACCGGTAGTTTCAGTATCAAAAACAACAAATTTTGTTGTTTCAATTTTTTTAGGAAGTTTTTTTTTGAACTTTTTAAGATATTGCTTCCAAAAATCAGGATGTTTTTTATGTGAAAACCATGAAATCATTACATCATCTGAGCTAAGTTATAACGAATATTCAGTAAATCCTGAATATCTTTAATAGGTTTAAAACATCCTTTTAATTTCAGTTTTTCGGATTTGCTTAATTTATTAAGGTTTACATAGCGACCTGAACTATTATTTTCTATACCTTGTTTTGTTCTAAAGTGCAATAATATTTTAAAAGAGTCGGCACAGTTTAAGTAAAGGTCTTTGTTTTGAGGCTCGGCATTTGCAATTTCTTCAAAACGTGTAATAGTATTATTGTTATCTTTTAAATTGTGCGAAAGAGCTATAAGTCTTGCTGCATCAACCAAAGGCATTAACGCTCTGCTTTTTATATCGAACTGATCTTTATGTTCTCCGTTATTTTCAACTAAAAACTGACGGAAAAATCCTAACGGCGGCGGATTTCTTAATGCGTTTCTGCCTAAAAAATTCAAGAAAATTTCGTAGCTTTCGATGGATTTAAAAATGCTTTCAGACATTTTATGTACTAAATTTTTATCACCATAAATTACGGAATAGTCAAAAAATATAGTGCATAACATCACGGCATCTTCTGTTGGTTTTGTAATCCACGTATTAAATTGGTTTTTCCATTCATTTAAAGATAAACACCATTTTGGGTTACTTGCCATCATTTCAGCAGGGCAATATTCATAACCAACAAAATTTAACTTTTCAGTTATTTTTTTTGCCAATTTAATAAAGTAATCTTTGGTTGTTTTGTAGTTTTCTTCAGGAACATCTTCAAAAACAATAGCGTTATCTTGATCTGTAATAAGTAATTGCTCTTTTCGTCCCTGGCTGCCCAAAGCTAGCCAACTAAATTTTACAGGAGGTTCGCTTTTCATTTCTTCAATAGAAAATTCGATTGCTTTACTAGTTATTACATCATTTATTTCTGAAATTATTTTTGAAATAAATGTTATTGGAATATGTTGTTCAATATAACTTTTAAGAAGGTTAGATGTTTTGTTTCGTATGTATTTTAAAGTGTTTATATTTTTGGATCGTTTGAGTTCTTTTACCAAAACTGAAGGATTATTACCATGAAGTACAACAATATCATGTTCCGATAAAACTCCAATAAGTTTAGAATTTGGTGTTCCGTTTTTGGTAATACACAAATGTGTAACTTTATGTTTAAGCATTGCTATTTGAGCTTCTGCAGTTGTTATATTTATTGGGAATGTTATAACAGGTGAGCTCATAATCTCAGTAACTTTGGCTTCAATAGAAATTAATCCTGTAGCTATTTTTAAGCGTAAATCTTTGTCTGTAATTATTCCAATAGGATTTTTATTTTCAACTATTAAAATGGAACCAACTCTTTTAGTGCTCATAATTTGAGCGGCTTCTTTTATTGAAGTATTTTTTGTGCAGGTAATAGGGTTTTTGCTGTAATCGGCAGTTTGAATGTCAGATAAATTGGAGTCAGATATTTCTTCATAATCAAATAATTGACGATCTTTATTTGCATAAGGTGTTTTAATATTGGTAGCAAAACTTGCAATTAAAAACTTATTTATCTTATCATTCGTTTTAATTATTTCCTTCAAAATTTCGACAGAAATGGCATATAATAAAGATTCTTCATTGGCTTTAGCACTCATTAAGTATTGATCGTTTTGTATAAGAGGTCTTAGGCCAAACAGATCTCCTTCATCACAAATATCAACTAAAATTTGATCGTTATCCATGGTTCGGTATAAGCCTATAGCACCTTCTTTTACAACATAAAAGTTAAGATGAGGTTTTTCGTTTTGTTTAAAAATGAAGTTGTCTTTCTCGAGATGAATAACTTTTACGTTTTCAGCAATTTTAAAAAGTTGTTCTTTTTCTAAAACATCAAAAGGAGGGAAGTCTTTTAAAAAATCTAATATGCGTTCTGCAATAGTGTTTTTCATAAAATTTTGAAACAATGATATGTATTAAAGTTACAAAATTTTGTGAATGAAAAAAATGGCAGTTATCTGTTTAATTGATAATTGGTAGCTAACAGGTCGTTTAAGTTAACAGCTTTATTTTTTTTGAATTTACTTGTTATTTTTAAAAAAATATAAGCTGTTAGAAGCGCATCGCCCAAAGCAGTATGCCTATCGTGCATTTTAACATTATAGATTTCGCATAAATCGTCTAAACTATACAATTTTTTATAAGGATTTGTTCCCGATAATTTTTTATGTAAATAATTAGTATCTAACAATCTGGATTTTATCGGACCAACATTTAAGCGTTTTAAAGCTTGATTTATCATTCCAATATCAAAAGAAGTATGATGAGCAACAATTACGGCATCATCTAAATAATTGATAAATTGAATAAGTGCTTCTTCTTCAGTTACTTTAATTTCATCGCCATTTCTTCTTATACCATGAATTTTTACAGTTTCCTTATTAAAAACATCTTGTTTAATATAAATCTCGAAAGAATCGGAAATTAATATTTTATTATTTTTAATTGCTACACCGCCTATACAAAGTATTCTATCTTTGTAAAAATCAAAACCGGTTGTTTCGGTATCAATAACAACAAATCGTATATTTTCATAATTACCATACTTTTTGTTGCCGTTCACTTTCTCTAAATGATCTTTCCAAAACTTAGGATATTGTTTTCTTGAAAAAAAAGGTATCATATTTGAGTTATTTGTGAGGTATTGAAACGAAGTTTTAATGCTTCTTGTACATTTTTTATAGGTTTAAAGCAACTTTTTAGTTTTAACCTGTCTGCTTTACTTAAAGTTCTTATGTCAACAAATTTACCACTGTCATTATATGTTAAACCTTGTAAAGTTCTAAATTGAAGTAAAATTTTAAATGCGTTGGCGCACGATTCAAATAAATCTTTGTTTTGAGGTTCAACTTCCATCAATTTCTCATATCTGGCAATAGTATTGTTGATTTTTAAATTATGAAATAATGAAAAAATTCTGGCTGCATCAACCAAAGGTCTTAGAGCTCTGCTTTTTATGTCAAAACTATCTTTGTTTTCGCCATCTTGTTCTACTAAAAATTGTTTAAAAAAGCCTAATGGAGGCGGGTTGTCTAAAGTAACTTTACCCAAAAAGCTTAAGAATATTTTATTTTTTTGAATATATCTAAAAACAGCATCAGCCATATTAGAATACAACTCTTGATTACCATAAATTAGTTCAAAATCAAAAAAGATAATGCTTAATAAAATTTTTTCGGCTATTGGATCTTTTACCCATTCTTTAAATTGATTTTTCCATTCACGTAATGATAAGCACCATTTGGTATTACTAGCCATTATGCCGGCAGGGCAATAATCAAAACCAACAATATTTAATTTTTCGGTTACTTTTTCGGCTAATGTTAAAAAGTAGGTTTTTACCAATTCGTATTGATCTTCTTCAACATTTTCAAAAACCAAGGCATTATCTTGGTCGGTCATTAATAATTGTTCTTTACGTCCTTGGCTTCCTAAAGCTAACCAAGCATAAGAAACCGGAGGTTTTTCTCCAATTTCATTAATTGATAATTGAATGGCTTTTTTTGTAATGGCAGTATTTATTTCTGAAATTACTTTGGTAACAAAATAAATAGGTATTTCTTGCTCTAAATACCCTTTGGTTAAGTCGGAAGCTTTGGTTCTAATATATTTTAACGTTTCAACATCTTTGGCATTTTTTATTTCTTTGGTAAGCATTATAGGGCTGTTACCTTGTGTTAGAACCAAATCGTGTTCAGCTAAAATACCAACAAGTTCAGATTTGTTTGTTCCGTCTTTTGTAATACATAAATGGGAAACTTTGTGTTTTAAAAGAGTAATTTGAGCCTCGGCAACAGTAATATTTTCAGGAAAAGTAATTACCGGGCTTGTCATAATATCTCTTACCTTATCTGTAATTTTAAATTGACCAGTACCTATTTTTATACGAACGTCTTTATCTGTAATAATACCAATCGGAATTTTATTTTCAGCAATTACAATTGAATTGATTAATTTTTCAGTCATTATTTTAGCAGCTTCCTGTACAGTAGTTTCCGGAGAGCAGGTAATAGGATTCTTATTATATTTTGCCGATTGTGTTTCGGAATAACTATTTTCTACTTTTTGGATAGCAGATATGTTTGCAAATAATTTTCCTTTATGTTTATCGGTAAAAGGATCGCGTGTGTTTGTAGCAAAACTTGCAATTAAAAACTGACTTACTTTTGGGTAATTTAAAATAATCTCATTAAATAAACTAATAGGTATACCATATAATATAGCTTCTTCATTAGCGGCAGCACCCATTAAATAATTCTCTTTCATTATTAAAGGGCGTAAACCAAATAAATCTCCTTCGTCACAAATATCTACTATGTGTTTTTTCCCTTCGCCAAATCTATAAAGTCTAACAGCTCCTTCATAAATAATATAAAAATGTTCATGAGGAATATCATTTTGATTAAACACAATTTGATCTTTTTCAAAATAAAGTATTTCCACATTTTTAGCTACTTCTAACAAAGTAGTTTTCGATATCAAATTAAAAGGAGGATAATCTTTTAAAAAATCTAAAATACGTTCAGCAATAGTGTTTTTCATAGTAAGCTGTTTGGGACTTTAAAAATACAAATTGATTATTATTTTTTATTAAAAAACCCTTTCAAACGAAAGGGCTTTGTTTAAAATTTATTTAAAGTAGCTAAAAGTTTCACCTTCTTTAATGTTTAGCAGTGTTTCGTAAATTAATTTAATCACATTTTCAACATCATCTTTATGAACCATTTCTACTGTTGTGTGCATATAACGTAATGCCAGTGATATTAAGGCTGAAGGAACTCCACCATTACTGTAAGCAAAAGCATCTGTATCGGTTCCTGTAGAACGAGATGAAGCCATACGTTGGAAAGGAATCTTTTTAGCTTCAGCAGTGTCAACAATTAAATCTCTCAATTTATTTTGAACAGCAGGAGCATAACTTATAACAGGCCCATTACCCGAAATTGTTTCACCTTCTTTCTTTTTATCAATCATAGGTGTAGTTGTATCATGACAAACATCGGTAACAATGGCAATATTCGGCTTAATGGTTTGTGTAATCATTTCAGCGCCACGCAAGCCAATTTCTTCTTGTACAGAATTTGTTATATACAATCCAAAAGGTAATTTAATATTGTTTTCTTTTAAAAGTCTTGCAACTTCAGCAATCATAAAACCACCCATTCTATTATCTAAAGCTCTACAAACAAAATTGTTTTTATTCAAAATAAAAAATTCATCAGGATATGTAATAACACAACCAACATGTATTCCTAAAGCTTCAACTTCTTCTTTCTTTTTACAACCAACATCAATAAATATATTATCTAACTTTGGAGTTTCTTCCTTATCTCTTAATCTTGTATGTATGGCAGGCCACCCAAAAACACCTTTTACAATACCTTTTTTGGTATGAATGTTTACAACTTTAGAAGGCGCAATTAAATGATCACTACCACCATTTCTAATCACATATATCAAACCTTCAGGAGTAATATAATTCACATACCACGAAATTTCATCAGCATGCCCTTCAATAACAACTTTAAATTTAGCATCCGGATTAATAACACCAACCGCAGTACCATAACTATCAGTTATAAAAGTATCAACATAAGGTTTTAAATAATCCATCCACAATTTTTGGCCTTCACTCTCATAACCTGTTGGTGAAGCATTGTTTAAATATTTTTCTAAAAAAGATAACGACTTTTTATTCAATATAGATTTTGTTTTACTCATAGTTCAATTAAAATTTCACCAAATGTACACAAGTTTTTAGCATTTATAAAAAAATATTTGGGCGTTCCCTGTCGGTCGGGTTTTCACTACTCGCTTTTTTTAAGTGTTATCCAACACTTAAAAAAGAGCTCAAACAGGTCGTTCAACCCCTAACGCAAAAAATAGCATTAACCAATACTATATTATATATATTGTATATTAAAATATTGTAATTTTGAAACACTTATAAATTGATGTGTACAGAATGATTAAAATTTATAAATACATTGTAGTTGTTTCATTAATATTTATGTGTAATTTTTTATTCTCACAAGAAAAAAATAAAACAGACTCAATACCATTAACTGAACAATATATAGTTTTTGAAGGTGATACTTTATTAATAGAACTTGATGAAGTTAAACTTTTAAAAAAACTGAAATTCAATTCAGGTTACGATAAACGATATTATTATTGGTTTCGAAAAAAAACTCTAAAAGCATATCCTTACGCAAAACTTGCATCAGAAAGGCTAGAAGAACTTAATAAACGACTCGAAAATATCAAGTCTAAACGAAAAAAGAAACAATATATCAAAATCATTCAAAATTATTTAGAAGGAGAATTTACAGACCAGTTAAAAAAACTTACCAGAACAGAAGGAAGGATTTTAATAAAACTAATACACAGGCAAACGGGCCATACTGCGTTCGATCTAATAAAAGATTTACGAAGTGGATGGAAAGCGTTTTGGTACAATACAACAGCAAATTTGTTTAAACTATCCTTAAAAGATACTTACGACCCCGAAAATAATAAAGAAGATTTTTTAATTGAAGATATTCTACAAAGAGCATTTATTGATGGTGTTTTAGAAGAACAACCTTCTAAACTCAATTTTAATTATCTGGAATTGAGCGCTAAACCAATCGAGATCCCTAAAAAAGATTAAACAATAATTATTTTTAACAAAAACGTTGTATAATCAAAAAAAATCTGCTAATTTAGTCGTCCGCTTTTTTCGGAAACAAAACTCCAAAAAAATATTTTAAAATAACTAACTTAAAATCAGCAGGTTGTTTTACACCTTCAAATTATTGGCAAAAAAAAGGTTTAAAAAGTTTGTAAAGGAATAAAAAAAGGTATTACATTTGCAACCGCTAAGGAGGAAATGGTGTGGTTGGAGGTTCAGAAACAAGGTGTAATAGATTTTAAAAAAAGCTGAATTT
>NZ_JAAZUI010000069.1 GCF_012524075.1 Lutibacter sp. B1 | reverse complement strand
GTAACAACGTGTATAATTCATTGCTAGTTATAGCTTACTTACGAAAGTCCTCGCGGACTTTCTATCTGTAATTTATTTGCTAACTTTAGTGCTTAAATCACGCAACGAAATCATACACAAACAAGTTACCCACAATTAAAACCAAAAATTTACGAATGAAAAAACTGAATTTACTACTTACCCTTATTTTAGGAATTACAATTTTATCTTGTTCATCGGACGACAGCGATGATAATGGAAACAACAGCAATTTAATTGGAACTTGGTACGGAATATCAAGTACATTTAACGGAAACAACTCTGGAATTCCAGACAACAGTATTTTGAAATTTACGACTGACAACCGAGTTGAATTTATCTACGAAGGTTTTGGAAATAACGGAGAAGACATTTCCGAATTCGGAGATTGGACAGAAAACGGAAATACGTTAACTATCACTTGGGACAATTCTGACCCAGGATTAGAAAATTATGTTCTAGAAATATTGGAACTGAATGAATCCACATTAAAATGGCAAACGGAAATAACAGGCGAAGGAACTTTAATTGAAACTTTTAGCAAAAATCAAAATTCAACAGTTGACCTTTCTCAATTTCAAGATTTTAATTTAGAGTTTACAGTTGACATTGCTGCACTCGGACCAAACGAACCTTATGAATTTCAAGCGACTTTTATAACGACAGACGGAGACAACCAACTTGTCGAAACAACAGAAACTTATTCAGGACTAACGGCAAATACAGACGACTTCATATCGGACTCAAAAATTGTGAAAGAATATAAAATTGTTGGAGTTCGAGCAACAGCAGTTAGCGACAATGTTGGTGGTTTAGTTGTCAAATTAACAAAAGTATCTGACCAAAATGAGGTTATGAATACTTGGGAGAATATTCCAAATAGCACAACAATCACATACGACTTTGAAACTGGAACGGAAACAACAACATCAAATTAAAAAATAACTGTGGGTAACAACGGCTATAATTCATTGCGGCTGAATTCCTTATCGGAATTCACCGCAATTTTGCTATCTTTCGGCAACGGCGGAAAGAATCCTGCGGATTTTTCCGCAACGAAACCATAGCCAAAACCGTTGGCTGTAATATGAAAAAAATCGCGATTACAATATCAATATTGAGTTTCAACTTTGGATTTGGACAAGTTGAAATTCCTTTTTTTGAACAAATCGCTTTTGATTTTTATAAGTACAGTTTATTGACAAAGTTCCCTGTCGAAAAACGAATAAAAATCCCGAAATACACGACTGACTTTCACTTCTCGTCTTATAAATTTCAAGTGAATGAATGTCTGACTGGAGAATTATTGACAGAGGGAAAAGAATTGGAAATTTTTGGAATTTATGCTCTAGAACAAATGGATTTTGATTCCCCAACTCACGTAATGAATTATGAAAACTTGGATAAAAAACAGTTTCGGATTAAAAAATCTAAAAGTAATAGCGGTCTGAATTTGAGAATTTCTCAACCCTATCATAAGAAAGATGATTTTGAGAATTTTTATGTTATTATATCGGAAAACTATAAAAGAAAAAACATCAGATATTATTTATTAATTGACAAAAAAGGAAATGTAAATAATTGGTGCAGAAAAGAATCGGAACTGATAATAATACATTAGTGAGTGGGAAAAATACTACAGCCAACACCGTGTATAGCTCATTGCGGGGCAAGTGATTGACTCGAAAGTTTGCGATTTTTTGCTAACTTTACGACTTACTCGAAACAACTCGCTGTTTTATCCGCAACGAGCCATACACGAAGAACGTTGGGTAAAATGGGGGAATTTCAGCCTGAAATTCCTAATTTGAGTTTTATGAGTTTAAAATCTCAAACTGTCTGAGACAAAAGCCGAAAAAATTACTGAGATAAAAAAGCTTGAAAACTACTTCTACTCTATTGAAAGAAAATTAAAGTAGAAAGAGTTGAGTAATGAATCCGAAAATAGAAAGTTGAAACGTAAAAAACTCATTGAAACGTGAGATTTTAGCACAATGACGGAATTATAAGTTGAAACGGAAAGAATTAAGCACAACGCCGGAAATGAGCAATGAAAATGGAAAAACTCATTGAAACGTGAGAGTTGAACTGAAAAATATTCAAGAATAATTAAACTTAACGATA
>NZ_JAAZUI010000068.1 GCF_012524075.1 Lutibacter sp. B1 | reverse complement strand
TCAGCTTTAGTAAATCATTATTTTTGAAAGAAAATTTCTCTGCCAAGTTCCAATCTCGTTATTTTAACCAACGGTTTAGGCTATGTTGTCGTTGTGGAAAAATCGGCAAGATTTTTCCGCCATAGCAATTAGTTTAGTAAATATACGAGGATTTTCTGAAAAAGAAAATCCGCCACAATGCAATATAGCCATTGTTAGCTAAAGTAGCTTAATCAAACATAGCAGGATTTATCAATTTTAGTTCAAATTTAACCGATTCATTGCTCAAATCTGACAATACAATTCTCATTCCTTTGTGTGTTTTTAAAATTCAATTTTTCGATTAGTAAGAATTAAGAATAAGAACTAAAACAATCAGAAAATCTTTCTTTTGAGTTTTATTTATCAAGTTTAGTATTAATTATAAAAAGAAGATGAAATTTCTAAAAAATCAATCATTGATGAATTTTTCGGTTTAGTAGAAATGATAAAAAGCAATTAAAACAATCTAAAAATCATTCAAACGAGTTTGTTTTTATTGGTTTAGAAGAAAATTAGCTTAGAAAACTAAAAATAAGAGAAAAACTCCCACGAAACGAAAATCAACTCAACTCAACTCATTAAATTTCTCAATTTAGTAGAATTTAAGAATAGGAGAGAAGAGTTCTTAGAGAATTTTCAGTTGAAATAGAAATTTAGTTTTAGAAGAAAAATAGATCAAAAACTTATTCCGGAATAATGCTCAAAATCGGACTAATTTTCAGCTTTAATAAATCATTATTTTTAAATAAAATTTTCTCAGCCGAGTTCTTCGCACGTTATTTTAGCTAACGGTCTTGTATATGGTTTGTTGCGTGTTTAAGCACCTAATTTAGCAAATAAAAACCGAATAGAAAATTCGCGAGGATTTTCGTAAGTAGGCTAGAACTAGCAATAAATTATATACGTTGTTGTAAAACGTTTTTATTTCATATTATTAATTGAAATCTATTCTTAATATTCTGATTATAATATTTTCCAAAAGATTTTGCTTTTTTAAATTCATTCCACTTTTCAATTGGAACTTCTTTGTGAATATATGCTTTAGATTTTGTTTCTATTATTAAAAAACCTTTAATTCCATTACAAGAATAAAAATCCGCATTGTAAATCCAAGAACTTTTACTTGTATCACAATTATCTGTAATTTTGAATTCTGATGATTTTATGATTTTTAAAGCACTTTGATAAGATTCAAAGTCATTATTTATTTTACTACAATCTTGTCCACTACAAGATGCTGTTAGTAAAACTATTAAAATTAAAAAAAATGGTCTGAAATATTTTATCATATTAAAATTCATTTTCTAAATCTTCAAAAGCATTTTTAACATCGCTCATTGCACTTTCAACATCCCAAACATTCGATTGCCAATCCTCGAAACTAAAATCACCAATTTCGCTGTTCAAATCGTCTAATTCATCACTCAAATCAGAAGTATAGCTTTCTAAATTTGATATTTTTTCTAACGCTTCTTCCAATTCAGAACTTTTATCATCTAATTCATATTGTAAATCATCTACTTGAGAATGTAAATCAGATATTTGTGATTCTAAATCTGCTATTTGTTCTTGATTACAACTTACGATAGTAGTTGAAAATAATATTAGGTAAATAAGTTTTTTCATTGCTACTATAATTTGTAAACGGTTGACTTATAATATTCTACTTTCATTATACATTCTTTGGAATAACCAGCGTATCCAAAATATCCATTGAATTTTATAAATAGATTGGTGTCTTTAACTTCGTATAAGTCTCCATCTCCATCTGTCAAATCAATTTTGTAATCTCCTTTATCAACTTTTGTTTTTACATAGACATATTCAATTTCGTTTCCATCTTCGTCAAGAGTTCCATAATCGAGTTCTACTTTTTTATAAAATTCATCAACTGTGTAACTATCCAAATCATCAAGATTTTGTCCAAATGATATAGTTGATATAATAGCAAAAGTTAAAAATATTATCGTTTTTTTCATTGTTTGTTGGTTTGGTCAAATGTTTTACAACGGTTTAGGCTATGTTGTCGTTGTGGAAAAATCGGCAAGATTTTTCCGCCATAGCAGTTATGTTAGTAAATATACGAGGATTTTCTGAAAAAGAAAATCCGCCACAATGCAATATAGCCAGT
>NZ_JAAZUI010000067.1 GCF_012524075.1 Lutibacter sp. B1 | reverse complement strand
CAACGGTTTAGGCTAGGAAAAGTTGCGGTTTTGAAACCGTAATTTTCCGCTGTTTAAATTTAATATTATTTTGTTTTAGAAACATTCTATTTTATTGAATTAAGCAATTTTTTTTAGCCATTGTTGGCATATCGTTACTTTGTTTCTTCTTCTAATCTTTTGTCAATTTCATTTTCAATTTGATTTTTTCCTATTTCATTAGCTTTTCGCAATTTAGGTTTGGTAAAAATGAATGAAGTTAGTAACCAAAACGCAATATTTCCAATTAAACCAATGTAAAAGTTTTGAAAATTTGATTGTTCTGTATTATTGTTATAAAAATAAATACCAACTAAAGTAAATATGGTGACAGAAATCGGAATTAAAATGTAAAAAATTAATTTGTTTTTTGAGATTTCCTTTTCATATTTTTTAAGTTCTTCCTCTTTGATTCTTTTTCTTAATGCAATTTCTGTTTTTGTTAATTTTTTTTTGTTTTTTTCTTTTTCCTTTTTTTCTTGTGCTAACTCTATTTTTGCCATATCTAAATCATCAACAAATTTCAATTTTACTTCTTGAAATTGTCTATTTAATTGTAGACCTACTTCTTCATCTGAAAGTCCTTGACTTATATTTTGATGAAGAGAATTTGCTATTTTTATTATTTCTTCAGGAGGAAGTTGGTCAATTTGCAATTCAGTGTCTAAAATTTTAGATAAATCACTTAATTCAAATGTGTTTTTTTCTGGTTGCAAATTCAGCCTAATCATATCTGCAAATAAATTTGAAAAATCATTAGGGTTAACATCTGTTCCTCCATTATCAATAGCAAGCATATTAATTAGGGTTTCTAATTTAATTGCCAATGGAAGATTGTTAATATGTGGTTTAGAATGAGAGTATTTATTTATTGAAACTTCTTGTGAAATTATAAAAGCTTTTTCATTTTTTCTATAATATTCCGTACCAGCGATTAATCCAACATCGTGGATTAAAGGAGCTTCTCTTTTATCTTTATTAGTTGTGTTGAAATATATAGTGTTTAACTCATTCTTTTTTCTCTCATCTTTTTGAGCTAATTGAATAGCATTATTAAGGTTTTCGTCATCATTAAACTCAACTATTTCAATGATATCATCTATTCTTTTTGGTGGTTCTCCAATTTGAGAGCAAAAAGTATTGAAATCTTCATTAAGGTGACAACCTCTTGCGACAGCAGATTTAATAAATTTATCATCACTTTCTTTTATTACTGAATAATCAAATTTAGACACATTTCTAACAATTTCTTTATTGATTTGGTCAACAGTATTGATATATTCATCTTTAGTAATATGTAAGTATCCTGGTTTAATATTTAATTTGGAAAAAATTTTGTCTAACTTCTTAAAAGCTTCAAAGTATTCACTTGCTTCTAGTCCTATATCAATCAGTATATTAGTATCTAAAATACATTTTGAATCACTAAATGCACTAATTGAAATCGGGTCTGCGCCAATAGAAGATTGGAGTAAGTTAGCTGAAAATGCGGATGTTCCATACTCCCAAAGGTAAGCGTCAATATCTGTATCTTTTTGATTTGTCAAACAGTCAATAAATTTTTCAATTAAAGAATTGACATCTTCTTTTTCAATGTTATTGTTATTCTTTGTTCTTCTTTCAATATGTTTAAAAATATCTTTACTTTTAGTCTTTATTTTATTAGATTTTGAATAACATAAATCAGAAATCCAATCAGCTGAATATGACTTAAAAAATTCAATTGTTGAATCTGAAAACCATTCAATTACGTTTTCTTTAGTAGAATGAAAAGGATAAAAGTATTTTTGAGTAATTCGTTCTAATCTATCTTTAGATTCGGTATATCTTTTATCTAATGTTTTTCTATTTTTTCTAGTTAATTTATATTTTTTATTAGAAAACTCAATTTCTTTTTGTTCTTCAAGTTTTGACAGGCTTTTTTCGGTTCTTTCAATTGCTATTTTTGTTTTAAGGATTTTCTCTATTTTAGCTTCAATTTCACTTAAAGAAAGAGCACTTTGATTAGAATATAAAATTTTAATTATTAATTGTGATATTGCATTTTTTGTTAAAGACTTTGAAGTACTATCAAGTCTTAAGTGTAAGGTTTTTAATGTTTTGTCCAATTTTATATCTTTTTATAGTTTTTTTTCAGTAATGTATGCCAACG
>NZ_JAAZUI010000066.1 GCF_012524075.1 Lutibacter sp. B1 | reverse complement strand
AACATCGCATATAGCAAATTGCTTAATTCTTGTAAAAAGGAAAATTTTAGTACATTTAAACTAATTAAGAAATAGTGGAAAATTGCGTTTTCAAATCCGTAACTTGCCATATTCAAACCCGTTAGCACACATATGAAAAAAACATTTGTACTTGCCATTTTAATTTTGACAACTCAATTTGGATTTGCCCAAAATGATAAAAAAGCTGTGAAAACATCGAAGGCAGTTTTGGAACTCATAAAGCAAAAAGACTATACCCAATTTTTCAATTCATTTGAAGATACGATTAAAACAAGAATTGTTGAATATCAAAAAAGAGTAGGTCCAGACTATATCCAAAAAACAGTTGATAATTTCAATGAAACCTTAACTAATGAAAATATTGATTTTAATAATTTCAACAAAAAAGTAATTGTCCCAATTGAGGGAAATTCGAAACTAAATTATGTAGTTTATCAATTCCCAATGGGTAGTGAAAATGATGGAAAAGATTATTTTGAGACGTCTTTTTTAATCGAAAATGATTTTGACAAAATTTATAGCGTAGATATCGTTAAGGTACAGAGAATGCCGAATGTAAAAGTCATTCACGGAGCAGAGGAAGAAGAAATGCCTGAGCCTGGCAAAGTAATCACCGAAAATTATGAGGACACCGGTTTCGTTAAGAAAATTAAATACCGTGACTTTACGCATTTAATTACCATTAACTTTGATAAACAGCAAAATAAAACTCGTGAGACAAGATTTCCTCTCGATAATCTAACTTATAAATCAATTACTGCATATCACGAAAATGGAAATATAAGACTCATTGCAAATTATGACAATGGACTTGTAACTGATAATTTTACCAAGTTCCACGAAAATGGAAAAATTAGTGAAAGCGGATATTATAGTGGCGGATTAAAAAAAGACGGTATTTGGACATATTTTGATGAAAATGGTAAATTGACCAAAACAGAAATTTACGAGAATGGCGAACTAATCAGTACGGAATAAATACGTGTGCTAACAACGTATATAACTCATAGCTAATTATTTGAATAATCTAAGTTAAGGTATATTTGCAAGTCCGTCAAATTTTTTAATTTGGCTTATTGAAAGGAAAAGGCAATAAGAAAATTAAAAAATCTGGCTCGTGCTTAACCGAATAGTCATTGCTAATTTGCACGCTACGAGCCATATACAAAACCGTTATGCACAATTGCGGAAAATCTTACTAAAAATGCAAAATTTAAATCTTAAAATATGATTAAATACAAAGACTATAAACGTAATCACGTAATAATGCCAGGTCGTGAAAAAGAGTTAGATACTTTTTTAAAGAGTAGTTATAATGGAATTAATCATAAATTAAAAAATAGCATAAGTTCTAACAGCGAAGATGCTATAACGTGGTCTTGTTTTGATATAATTTCACAACTTTCTGATTTAAAAAAAACAATTGCTCTAGACGAAATAATCGAACATTCATTTAGCGACAATGATATGAAAAAGCCAAAATTTTCTTTTGCTAATGAAACTAAAATTAAAATCGAAGTTGGTAAAATTTACAAAGGGAATTCGATAAAGGAACAAACGGAACTTGACGCAAGTATAGAAACATCAGAAAAAATTATTTTCATTGAAGCAAAATTATACAGTTCAATATCTTTAAAGTCTGACAATAAACCTTACGACCAAATTGCAAAAAAAATTAGAGTTGGATTAGATTATGCTTTGGAAGAAAACAAGGAGTTCTATTTTATCTTTCTTGATATTGCACCAAGAGACAAGCTCTATTATTTCACAAGTGAGAAAAAAAGTATGGAAAATGCAAAAAAAATTCCTACTAAAAAATGGAAAAGCGTTTGGTGGTTTAATCGTTATAAAAAAGGTTGGGGAGGAAATTTAAGTCCTTTAAAAAAAGTAATTAGCGACATCTCAACAAATGAAACCGTTATAAATGGCGTTTCCGAAAGAATGGGTTGGTTGACTTGGACTGATTTGTTTAAAATTACAATGAGAGGAATGATATAAAACAACAGTGCATAACAACGTGTATAATTCATTGCTTCTGATTTTCCTCATCGGAAAATCCTCGCGCTGAATTATTGCCTTTGTTTTTTTACTAAATTAGTTGCTGTAACACGCAACGAAATCATACACAAACCGTTATGTGTAATAAAAAAATGAAAAAGAAATGAAAAAGAAAAAAATATTCTTCAGCATATTAACTGCTCTTGTTTTAATGATATCAATATTCCTCTATATGAATAAGGATAAATTTGTCTATGTTG
>NZ_JAAZUI010000065.1 GCF_012524075.1 Lutibacter sp. B1 | reverse complement strand
ATGACAATTGGAGACATTTTATGGTGGCGGCTGACAGACTCCGTATTTAAAAAATTGTATATTTACAGATGTACAAAATACTAAACACAACAACCCATATACGCCATTAAAACGGCGCATATAGAAATCGTTAACAGAAATATTAAACTTAAGTATATTAATTTCAAAATCAAATTTTATGAAAGCATTAGTTTATCATGGCGATCACAATATCGCTTTAGAAGAAAAAGCAAAACCTTCTATTATTAAGCCATCCGATGTAATTGTACGAGTTACGAAGACCACCATTTGTGGTACGGACCTCGGAATTTATAAGGGTAAAAACCTTTATATGCAAGACGGAATTACTCTTGGACACGAAGGTGTCGGAATTATAGAGGAAGTAGGAAGCAGCGTAAGTCAATTCAAAGTGGGAGATAAAGTTATCATTTCCTGTATATCTTCTTGTGGATCATGCGAATACTGTAAAAAACAACTCTACTCGCATTGTAAAGATGGCGGATGGATTTTAGGACACATGATAGATGGTGTACAGGCTGAATATGTAAGAATTCCACATGCAGACAATAGCCTTTACAAAATACCTGATACTATCAATGATGAAGTAGCGGTAATGATAAGCGACATTTTACCAACAGGACACGAAATAGGCGTTCAGTACGGAAATGTAAAACCAGGTGACGCTATCGCAATTGTTGGTGCAGGACCTGTGGGAATGTCTGCTCTTTTAACAGCTCAGTTTTATTCTCCTGCGATCATTATTATGATTGATTTGGATGATAATAGATTAGAAATGGCTAAGGAATTAGGAGCTACCCATGTTATTAATTCGGATAGTCAAAACGTTTTAGAAGAACTGAAGAAAATTGTAGGAGAAGATGGTGTTGATGTGGCTATTGAAGCGGTAGGTATTCCACCCACTTGGAATATATGCCAAAAAATAGTAAAACCAGGAGGAAACATTGCTAATGTGGGAGTCCATGGAGCAAAAGTAGATTTTGAAATTCAAGAACTTTGGATAAAAAACCTTACGATAACCACTGGGCTTGTCAATACAAACACCACCCCAATGCTTATCAAAGCAGTTGCAACCAATAAGTTACCTGTAAAAAAATTGATTACGCATCATTATAAACTTTTCGAAATTGAAAAGGCTTATGATGTGTTTTTGAATGCTTCTAGAGAAAAAGCAATGAAGATAATTATAGATGTAGAATAATACTTCTGCTAACAAAGTGTATAGTTAATGGCGGTTTAATGCTGTAATTCAGGGTTTTAGCATTTAGTAACCCAAGTGTTAAACCGAAAGTTAAGTGCTTCAAAATCCGCCACTAACCATACACAAACACGTTGTGGTTAATTAAACCCACTATTACCTGAACGAAAAATCTATATGATAAAAATATACGTTTTAAGATTAGAAAATGACAAATATTATGTTGGACAAACAATAAACGTTGAAGAAAGATTTAAAAATCATTTAAAAGGAAAATTGAGTTCTGAATGGACAAAACTCAATAGACCAATTGAAATTATTGAGGTAATTGAAACAAGATTTAAAGACACTTCAGAAGCAATGTTTTTAGAAAACTCAATAACAATTGAATTTATGAAAAAATTTGGTTGGAAAAATGTTCGAGGTGGTGATTTTTGTACGCTTAATCTTGAGAAATTAAGATTTTTACTTTGTAATAATTCCGACCTTGGAGATGAACTTTTACCAATTCAGAATCCGAAAAGATTTAATCTGAATTATCACGGAGTATTTATTTTTATACTTAAATTAAAAATGGACAAATATTTTGTAGGAATTGCAAGAAATTTAAAGCTTGGAATTATCAAAGAGTTTAATAAAAAAGGCTATAAATGGTGTGAAATGTATGAGCCAACTGAATTAATTTCAGTAAAGAATATTTCAAAACACGAAAAAGAAGAATATCGAGATTTAGTAAATAATGAAGTTATATCTTTTATGAAAGAGACTAATTGGTGGAAAGTTAGAGGCGGAGACTATTTTGAACCTAATGAAATTAAGCATAGGAATAAAGTTTTACATAATACTGACATCAAAATTGAATTATAAAATAACTAACCACAACAACGTGTATAATTAATTGCTTGGTTCTATCCTACTTACGAAAATCCTCTCGGATTTTCTATCTGTGATTTTTTTACTAACTTTATCGCTTAACCACGCAACTAACCATACACAAACCCGTTGTACGCAAGCAAAGAAGAATACAAACAATCAATGAAAAATATAGAAATAGAATATGATTTTAGATTAGACAGTATGTGTGGAGACCCTGATACTGACAGTCTAAAATTATATGAGTTTCATA
>NZ_JAAZUI010000064.1 GCF_012524075.1 Lutibacter sp. B1 | reverse complement strand
AAGAAAAATAGATCAAAAACTTATTCCGGAATAGTGCTCAAAATCGAACTAATTTTCAGCTTTAGTAGATCATTATTTTTGAAAGAAAATTTCTCTGCCAAGTTCCAGTCTCGTTATTTTAACCAACTTGTTTGAATATGAAAAGTTGCGAGTTTGGAACGCAATTTTTCATTGGTTAAATTTAATATTTTTTATTGTTCTAAACTTTCTTTTTTACGGAATTAAGCAATTTTTTATATGCAGTGTTGTGTAATGTGGTTTTGAGCACCAAGTTAACAATCTTGTCAGAAATTAAATTCCTTTTCAACTTATTAATTTATAATAATTGATAAAATCTGAAAATTATCCTTTAAGTTTCAATTTAATTTTTGTGTGATTTCAGTGTTTGGGTAAAAAAAAAACAGAAAATAACTAAAAGTTTTGGTTAGCTATTTTCTGTCATATTTTATATAATTTTAAACTTAAGTTATTTAATTAAAACAAAATAAGGGTCTATTGTGTTATTTCCTCTTTCCCAAACTTGAGTTCCATTTAACCAAATCATATTTTGCAAAACTGAATTTTGAGTACGATTGAAGACAACCTCAATTGTGTCAATATCATTATCGTTCCATTGAATATAAGTAATTGGTTTTTCAGTTAATTCATTACTATTTAAAGTTACTCCAATTCTATATTCGTTCTCATGTTTATAAATTCTAAAACCTCTCGGGTAATCATAATTTGGATTATTAACTTCTTGTTTTATTCCGTTAATTACATAGAATAATTTAATTTTTGTTTCGTCTAAATGATTAGAGTTTTCGGGATTCAATAGGTCTTCATTTTGGGAATTAAGGATAGAAAACTCTATAGATGCTTGATAATTAAACTGTTCTACCATTTCATTAGTTTCGTTACAAGAAAAAAATAATGAAACGACTAAAATAATTATTAAATTTTTCATATTATTAAGGTATTATGTTGTAAATCATTTTTTTATTATAGTTAAAATTAAAAGAACCAGGGGTAAAATCATTATATGAATAGTAACCATTATAACTACCATCTATCCAACCCCAATTCATATGAAATAACGGATAAAAACTGCCTCCAGTACAATCAGCAAAATAAAAGTACGTTTGTCTGTACCCATCACATACCCACATATGTCCTTCAGACCCACCATCATTTCCACTTAAAATAACAGGTTTTCCGTTGCCTATATTACTTTTAACTGTATTATAATCATAATTTGCCGTAGTAGCATATGAATAATTGAATTGTGTTTTTAAAACATTACTCATGTCATGAGAAGTATATACACCTGTCGAATTACACGTGTACACAGGACTACTGGGACTATAACTACCATACATATAATCAATAGCATTGTGAATATCTGCGATAAAATTCGCCGTTGTAGTTGTACCATAAGTTAAAGGCATAGATGACCAACTATATGTAGAAGGATGTTCATAATATTTCATTACTTGTGCCATAGCAATGGGCACACAACCTGCATAAACCTGAAAACTACTTCCACTGCAATTAATGTAAGGTAATGCATCATTAAAAACTCCTAATTGATGCCAAGTTGTACTTAATAAAGGACCTTTTGTTATAGTGACTGTATGGTCAAAACATTCATCTCCAGGTGGTGCAATTGCTGATAATTGAGAAGTTGATAATTGAAATTGGACTTGTTCCCAAGCTATTTTATTATTTTCAGATTGTTCAATGTTAGAATTTTGAATATCAGTTATTTGTTTTTTGGTGTTTTTAACCCAAAACTTCAAACCAGGAGGAAATGAATTTTCATTTAGTATGAAATTACCTTTCTCAGAAAATCCAAGTATTGGTTCAGTTCTTTTGTCAGCGGACAAAAGTATAAAACCACCTTCAATATAATTTATCACATAAAATGAAGTATTCCCATATTCATTTTTAGCTTCATTTATATCTTTAATTGTTTTTTTTAATGATTTAGCATTAGGAACATTACTTTTAATGGAAGTGTTACTTGTTTCAAAAAGCATTTCGCCTGCAATTTTTTTAATTTGAATAAGATCAACATGATTTTGTTCTGCTAATAAATTTGTATTATCCATTTCAGAATCTTTTGAACAGGAAAATATTGTTAAGAGAAATAGAACAATGAATAATTGTTGTTTTGTTTTTTTCATAATATAATTTTTTAAATGATTTTCATTTAAAAGTAAAAATTATTTTTAGTAAAAAAGATGATATTTATCATAAATATATAACTTTCAGTAAGTTAACCATATTACACAACGGTTTTAGTATATGATTTGTGCGTTTGAAAAATCGGAGATTTTTCGGACGAAGCAAATCGTTAGTTAGAATGTTTGTCGGTTTGTACTAGTTCAAATTTAAGCATAAATTATATACATTGTT
>NZ_JAAZUI010000063.1 GCF_012524075.1 Lutibacter sp. B1 | reverse complement strand
TGTATGTTGTTGAAGAAAAGGAACGAGTGTTGAATTCAGTAGAAGCGTTGAAAAATAATCGATTAAAAGAGTTGGGAGATTTAATGTATCACACACACGAGGGTTTACAACATTTATATGAAGTAAGTTGTCTGGAATTGGATTTTTTAGTTGATTTTTCAAGACAATACAATGAAGTTATTGGCGCACGTATGATGGGTGGCGGTTTTGGAGGATGTACCATAAATATAATTCATAAAGAAGCCGTAGAAGAATTTATTGAAGCAGCTTCAGAAGCATATTTTAAAAAATTCAATATAAAATTAACAGCTTTTGAAGCAAATCCTAGTGAAGGAACAACAATTATAAATTAGTTTATAATGAGCATAAATAGCCTAGAGACAAAAGAAAATTATAATGCCAATTCAAGTAGGTATGATCGTATGATATATCGTCGTACAGGAAAAAGCGGGTTATTATTACCTATAATTTCATTAGGTCTTTGGCATAATTTTGGGTTTACAGATAATTTTGAAAATTCTACGGAAATTATAAAAACTGCATTTGATAATGGTATTACCCACTTTGATTTGGCAAATAATTATGGGCCACCTTATGGTGCTGCTGAAATAAACTTAGGGAAAATATTAGAAGATAATTTTAAGTCTTATAGGGATGAACTAGTTATTTCTACAAAAGCAGGATATGATATGTGGGAAGGTCCTTATGGGAATTTTGGTTCTAGGAAATATTTAATATCAAGCCTTGATCAAAGCTTACAAAGGATGAAACTGGATTATGTAGATATTTTTTATCATCATCGTCCGGATTCAGAAACACCAATTGAAGAAACTATGACTGCATTAGATCAGGTAGTAAGACAAGGCAAAGCTCTTTATGTAGGTATTTCAAATTATAGTCCAGAAGAAACATTAAAGGCATCAAAAATATTAAAAAGATTAGGTACCCCTTGTTTAATTCATCAGCCAAAATATAATTTGTTTTTAAGAGGAGTTGAAGATAAATTGCTAGATACATTAGAAAATGAGGGAATTGGTGCAATTGCTTTTTCTCCATTATATCAAGGAATTTTAACTGATAAATATTTAAAAGGATTTCCTAAAGATTCAAGAGCAATAAGAGATGGAAGATTCTTAAAAAAAGAATTCATAAGTTCAGAAATACTAAAAAAAGTATCAAATCTTAATTTAATAGCACAATCTAGAGGACAAAGTTTAGCTCAAATGGCTATATCATGGTTATTAAAAGATGAAAGGATTACGTCTGTATTAATTGGAGCGAGTAAGAAAGAACAATTGTTAGAAAATATAAAGTGTATTGAAAATTTAAAATTTTCAGATGAAGAATTATTGAATATAGATAGTGTTTTAAATCAATAAAAAGCACTATGTAAGTTATAAAAGGAGAAAGGAACAACCTTAATAAATAAATATAGAATGAGTAAAGAGTTTAATTTAAACCCCCATAGAAGATATAATATTTTAACGGGAGAATGGGTGCTGGTATCACCACATAGAACAAAGCGACCTTGGCAAGGTAAAGTTGAAAAAATAAATACAGAAAAGAAACCTAAGTATAGTGAGACTTGTTATTTATGTCCTGGAAATAAACGCTCAAGTGGTGATGTAAATCCACAATATCAAAAGCCATATTCATTTATAAATGATTTTTCAGCACTTTTAAATGATGTTCCTTTTGAAGAGTTTTCAGATGGATTGTTAAAAGCGGAATCAGAATCAGGTATTTGTAAAGTTGTTTGTTTTTCACCTGACCATTCTTTAACATTACCTTTAATGGAAGTAGACGCAATAACAGATGTAATTTCTTTATGGCAAAAAGAATATAAAGAGTTAGGAGAGATAGATGGGATAAATCATGTTCAAATTTTTGAGAATAAAGGAGATGTTATGGGCTGTAGTAATCCACATCCGCATGGACAAATATGGTCTCAACGATCAATTCCAGAAGAAGTAGTTAAAAAACAAATAAAATTAAAAGAATATTGGGAAACAAATAAAAGAAGCTTGTTGGAAGATTACGTAAATCAAGAGTTAGAGTTAGATCAACGTGTATTATTAGAAAACGAATATTTTGTTTCATTAATTCCTTATTGGGCAGTTTGGCCTTATGAAACTATGATTTTACCAAAGAAAAAGATAACTCATATAGGTGAATTAAATAAAGACCAAAAGATTGCTTTTGCTGAAATTATAAAAAAAACAACTATTAAATTAGATAATATTTTTACAACATCATTTCCGTACTCAATGGGGATTCATCAAGCACCAACAGATGGAAAACCGCATCCTGAATGGCATTTTCATATGTCTTTTTATCCGCCATTATTAAGATCGGCAACAGTTAAAAAGTTTATGGTTGGATATGAAATGTTTGCTAATCCTCAGCGTGATATTACTGCAGAGCAAGCAGCTGAGACAATTAAAAATTTACCGGATATCCATTATACAGCAGTATAAAAGAAGAATAAAATAATATTTAATATTAGATAGATTATTATGACAGCAGGTTTTAGTATTTGGGACTACTTAATTTTTATAGCATATGCCGTATTAATATTAGGGGTCGGTTTATGGGTGTCAAGAGACAAGAAAGGGCATCAAAAAAATGCAGAAGATTA
>NZ_JAAZUI010000062.1 GCF_012524075.1 Lutibacter sp. B1 | reverse complement strand
ACAACAACGGCTATAATTCATTGCTTCTGACTTTCCTTTCGGAAAGTCCTCGCAAATTTGCTATCTTCGGTTTACGGTGGAAAATCCTCGCGGATTTTCACGCAACGAAACCATAGCCAAGCCCGTTGTAAGTAATGCCGAAAAACCCAGAAACCGAATGAAAAAAACAATATTCGAAATTACCAAAATGGACTGTCCTTCAGAGGAAAATCTAATCCGAATGAAATTGGACGGAATTTCAAGTATTGCGAATTTGGACTTTGATATTCCGAACCGAAAACTGACTGTTTTTCACAGCGGAGAATCCGACCAAATCGAAAAGTCCGTTATTGAACTAAATTTAGGCGGAAAGAAAATCTCGACCGAACAGACCGACCAAACAGAATTTAATGAAAATGCAAACCAAAAAAAGCTACTTTGGTCTGTACTTGCAATCAATTTTGCCTTTTTTATTATCGAAATGACAACAGGAATAATCTCAAAATCAATGGGTCTTGTTGCCGATAGTTTGGATATGCTTGCCGACAGTTTCGTATACGGAATTAGCTTGTTTGCGGTTGGCGGAACGTTGATTAAGAAAAAGCGGATTGCAAAACTTGCTGGATATTTTCAAATAACACTTGCGATTATTGGATTTGTGGAAGTTTTAAGAAGATTTTTTGGAAACGAGAAACTTCCCGATTTTTCGACAATGATTATCGTTTCGATTTTTGCACTTATTGCAAACGGAATTTGTCTTTACATTTTGCAAAAGTCAAAAAGCAAAGAAGAGGCTCATATGAAAGCGAGTATGATTTTCACATCAAATGACGTGATTATCAATTTAGGAGTAATAATTGCTGGAATTTTGGTAAATTGGTTGAGTTCGAGCAAACCTGATTTGATTATCGGAACAATCGTTTTTGTTTTGGTAATTCAAGGAGCATTTAGAATATTGAAATTAAGTAAGTGAATAAAAAAGCACTACTTACAACACCGTGTATAATTAATTGCTTTGTTCTTCCCTACTTGCGAAAATTCCTGCGGAATTTTCACGGGTTCGTAAAAGTTTGCTAAATTAGTTGCTCAAACACGCAACTAACCATACACAAAACCGTTGGCAACAATTAAAAACATATAAACTAAAAAATGGAAAAATGGAAAATATTTGGATTATTTCAATAGTACTATTTTTAATAATCTTATTTCTTTATTGGAGAATTTCAAAGAATTATTTCAAAAATGAAGTTTTTAGCAAAGGGACATGGAAAAATTGGGGAACGAGATTAATTTATTGGCAAGGAGCAATTTTCGTCAGTATCGGAGTTACAACTCTAATATTTTTTCTCTTAAAGTGGACAAATGTTTTAACTTTTTAGAAAAGAAATAACAACAGAGAATAATTGCTGACAACAATTTGAGAAATAATGAAATACATTCAAATTTTTATTATCTTTTTGACATTGTCTGCTTGCGGACAAAATGCGACCGAAATGAAAACACCTGAAAACTCAACTGAAAAGTTTATGGAATTTATTTCAAAGAAAAAGTTCGTTCAGGAAGGTTATTATTCTGGAATCGCTGACGAAAAAATGCGACCGATTTTTACGGAGAAAATTAATAGTGTTGCGTCTGACTTTAAAAGTGTAGCGAAATCAGAAAATCCGACTGACAAAAAATACCAAGAGAAAATTAAAATCGGACTTTCAAAGTTTGCGGATGTTTATATGGAATTAGACACCGAAGACCGAGAAAGAGTTTGCACATACATTGAGGAATTAATGGATATTGTCGGACTGGAAAGTTCGAATGGACAACTGAATAAATTTATGTACGGTTTTGACCCGAATGAATTGATAAAAAAAAATAACTGTTGCCAACACTGTATAAAATTTATGCTTAAATTAGAACAAAATTGATAACAAAAAAATTGTAACAAACCGATTTGTAAAGTCCGAAAATCCTTCGGATTTTAGGTCGCACAAATCTTATACAAACCCGTTAGCATAAATAGCTCGGCTGAGTTTTGGTCAGAAAAACTAAAGTTGAAAAACTTAATTGAAAACTATGATTTTTAGCAATATTTCGGAGTGAAAATTGTAGCGGTAAGAGTTGAGCAATAAAAGCGGAAAGAATTGAGTTTTTACTGAAAAAATTGTACTAAGCCGAGAAATTTCTGAGTGATTTATACTCAAAAAAGTATGAGAATTGAATCGGAATGAATTTGCTTTGAATGAAAAATATGTACAAACCTGAAAAATTCCAGATTGACTTCCACTCTACCGGAATTGAGCATTGAAACGGTTAAGATTTTGAGCAACGAATCCGATTATCTTTAAAATGAATAATTGCCAATAAATTGAGAAATTTCAAAATTTTTCCTTTAAAACGTGAAAATTATAGCGGAGAAAAAGCTAAATGAGAAAAATTAGTATGTTTGATAAATTTCAGATAATAGAAAAATTCAATGCTCAGCAGAATGTGTCGCTAAATATGCTAACAATGGCTATATTGCATTGTGGCGGATTTTCTTTTTCAGAAAATCCTCGTATATTTACTAAACTAATTGCTATGGCGGAAAAATCTTGCCAATTTTTCCACAACGACAACATAGCCTAAACCGTTGGCAACAAGCTGAAAAAAGATTCTGGAAAATTTTATAATGGACGAAAAAACAAGAGAAATATATGAAAAGTATGGAATAAATCCAGAAGAACGCGAAATCGAAAATCGAAAGATAATTGAGGA
>NZ_JAAZUI010000061.1 GCF_012524075.1 Lutibacter sp. B1 | reverse complement strand
AACAATGGCTAAAGTTCAGCGTGGCTTTTTTGCTAAATCAAAAGTTTGGTGTACTTTTAATCGGCTAAGTTTCATCAGCGGAAAAGTCTCCGACATTTTCCACGCCGAAACCCTAGCCTAAACCGTTAGCCACAAGCCTAAATCAAAATGAGTAAAACAAAAAGACATTTAATTGAAATAGTAGAACGTGTTGAAAATGAAAGGTTAGCAAAGATTCTTGGAATTACTTATGATGAATTTATTAGTTTGGATTCCAAAATAGAAACAAATGAAAGTAAAGATAATTTAATTTATAACTATAGAATTGAATTTTATGAAGATTCACCCAAAGAGATTCTCGAAAAAATTAATAAACTAGAAGAAGGTCGGAGAGTTTATATAGAACCCTGGGAATTAAATCAAGAATATGATTATGATGAACAATTTGATGCAATTACAGAAAACAAAGATTTTATAAAAAAGTATCAAAATGAAATCGAAAATTTAGAAATATTATCAAAGCTTGGAGTACCATTTAATGAACTCAAAACTGTATTAAATAGGCAAATATTTATTGGAATAATTGGAGCAATGGAAACATTTCTTTCAGATGTTTTCATTAATTTAACTTTTGATAATGAAAAATATTTCAGAAATTTTATAGAATCTCACCCAGAATTTCAAAAGAGAAAATTTGAATTGAGAGAAATATTCGAACAATCTGAGAAACTTGAGGAAACTGCTAAACGAATCATGCTTGATACAATATATCATAACTTACCCACCGTCCGTAAAATGTATAAAGACACATTCAAAATCGATTTCCCTGATATAAAAAAATCTTATGAATTGGTACTACAAAGACATGATTTAGTACATAGAAATGGAAGTACAAAATCAGGTGAATTAGTTATTACGGACACAGTTGCAATAAAAGAATTAATTAAAACAGTTAATACCCTTGTTTATGACATTGCTAAAAAATTAAATCTATAAGCCAGTGGCTAACACCGTATAAAATTTATGCTTAAATTAGTACAAAATTGAAAAAGTAAAAATTGTAACAAACCGATTTGTAACGTCCGAAAATCCTGCGGATTTTAGGTCGCACAAATCTTATACAAACCCGTTAGCTAAAATAACGTGCGAAGAACTCGGCTGAGAAATTTTTATTTAAAAATAATGATTTATTAAAGCTGAAAATTAGTCCGATTTTGAGCACTATTCCGGAATGAATTTTTGATTTATTTTTCTTCTAAAACTAAATTTCTGCTACGGCTGAGAATTCTCTGAGAACTCTTCTCTCCTATTTTATCATTCTGCTAAATTGAGAAATTTAATGAGTTGAATCCGTTAAATTTGAATAGATTTTCTAAATGTACGAGTTTTCTCTTATTTTTAGTTTTTAAGCTAATTTTCTTCTAAACCGATAAAAACGAACTCGTTTGAATGATTTTTAGATTGTTTTAATTGCTTTTTATCATTTCTACTAAACCGAAAAATTCATCAATGATTGATTTTTTTAGATATTTCATTTTCTCTTTATAATTAATACTAAACTTGATAAATAAAACTCAAAAGATTGATTTTCTGATTGTTTTTAGTTACTATTCTTAATTCTTACTAATCGAAAAATTGAATTTTAAAAACACACAAAGGAATGAGAATTGTATCGGTCAGATTTGAGCAATGAATCGGTTAAATTTGAACTAAAATTGAAAATCCTGCTATGTTTGATTAAGTTACTTTAGCTAACAATGGCTATATTGCATTGTGGCGGATTTTCTTTTTCAGAAAATCCTCGTATATTTACTAACATAACTGCTATGGCGGAAAAATCTTGCCGATTTTTCCACAACGACAACATAGCCTAAACCGTTAGCTAAAATAACGTGCGAAGAACTTGGCAGAAAAATTTTCTTTCAAAAATAATGATTTACTAAAGCTGAAAATTAGTCCGATTTTGAGCACTATTCCGGAATGAATTTTTTAAGTAGTTTTCTTCCAAAACTAAAATTCTGCTTCAACTGAGAATTTCTCTGAGAACTCTTCTCTCCTATTTTATCATTCTACTAAATTTTTTATCATTCTACTAAATTGAGAAATTTAATGAGTTGAATTCGTTGAGTTGAGTTGATTTTCATTTCGTGGGAGTTTTTCTCTTATTTTTAGTTTTCTAAGCTAATTTTCTTCTAAACGATAAAAACAAACTCGTTTGAATGATTTTTAGATTGTTTTAAGTTGCTTTTCATCTTTTCTACTAAACCGAAAAATTCTCAACGATTGATTTTTTAGATAATTCGTTTTCTTTTTATAATTAATCCTAAACTTGATAAATAAAACTCAAAAGATTGATTTTCTGATTGTTTTAGTTACTATTCTTAATTCTTACTAATTGAAAAATTGAATTTTAAAAAAACACAAAAGAATGAGAATTGTATCGGTCAGATTTGAGCAATGAATCGGTTAAATCGAAATAATATTGAAAAATCCTGCTATGTTTGATTAAGTTACTTTAGCTAACAATGGCTATATTGCATTGTGGCGGATTTTCTTTTTCAGAAAATCCTCGTATATTTACTAACATAATCGCTATGGCGGAAAAATCTTACCGATTTTTCCACAACGACAACATAGCCTAAACCGTTGTACCCAATTAAAAAAAATCGTAAAAAATTAGATATTTACATTAAATGATATTATTTTTGATAGTATCAAATGATAGTATCAAAATGAAACCACCTTACGAAATAACTCCTGAAATATTGAAA
>NZ_JAAZUI010000060.1 GCF_012524075.1 Lutibacter sp. B1 | reverse complement strand
GAAAACTACTTAAAAAATTCATTCCGGAATAATGCTCAAAATCAGAATATTTTCAGCTTTAGTAAATCATTATTTTTGAAGGTAAATTTCTCTGCCAAGTTCCAATCTCGTTATTTTAGGCAACGGTTTAGGCTATGTTGTCGTTGTGGAAAAATCGGCAAGATTTTTCCGCCATAGCAATTGTGTTAGTAAATATACGAGGATTTTCTGAAAAAGAAAATCCGCCACAATGCAATATAGCCATTGTTAGCTAAAGTAACTTAATCAAACAAAGTTGGATTTATCAATTTTAGTTCAAATTTAACCGATTCATTGCTCAAATCTGACCGATACAATTCTCATTCTTTTGTGTGTTTTTAAAATTCAATTTTTCGATTAGTAAGAATTAAGAATAGTAACTAAAACAATCAGAAAATCTTTCTTTTAGAGTTTTACTTTTCAAGTTTAGTACTAACTATAAAAAGAAGATGAATTATTTAAAAAATCAATCGTTGTGAATTTTTCAGTTTAGTAGAAAATTAGCTTAAAAACTAAAAATGAGAGAAAACTCGTATGTTTAGAAAATCTATTAAAATTTAGCGGATTCAACTCATTAAATTTCTCAATTTAGCAGAATGATGAAATAGGAGAGAAGAGTTCTCAGAGAATTCTCAGTTGAAGCAGAATTTTAGTTTTGGAAGAAAACTATTTAAAAAATTCATTCCGGAATAGTGCTCAAAATCGGACTAATTTTCAGCTTTAGTAAATCATTATTTTTGAAGAAAAATTTCTCAGCCGAGTTCTTCGCACGTTATTTTAGCTAACGGGATTTTATATGATTTGTGCGACTGGAAAATCGGAGATTTTTCTGCCGTAGCAAATCGCTTGTTGAATGTTTGTTGTTTGTATTAGTTTAAATGTAAGCATAAATTATATGAGGTGTTGGGGGTAGTTTTATTTATCTTTCAAAATGTTTTTCAATTCCATTATACTTTCTTTCAATTCGGATTTCTCAACATAAATCAAAGCTTTTTCGTTAAACTCAATTGATTTCTCAATATCGTCAAGATTATAATATGCAATTGCTTTACTATAAAACCACTCAGATTTTGATACAAAATTATCTTTTAGTTTGATTCCTTTATCAAATATTTCAATCGCTTTTTCCTCTTTAAAATCCTCATTAAGTGTTGTTCCTAAATTCAAGTATGTTGGAGAGAAAAAACTGTCAATTTGAATTGCCTGATTAAAATATTCATAGGATTTGTCGAAATTTTTCAATCTGCATTCAATGTTTCCTAAAGAATTTAAAATAATCAAATTATTTGGCTCAATATTATTGCTCTTTTGAATTATTTCTCTTGCATTAATGAAATTTTCTTTTTGTATTTCTCTTAACCCTAAATCGAAATAATTCGAAGCTACAGAATCTTTTATTTTAGTATTTCCGTAATAATAATAATCCAAATTGAGTCCGTCTCGGATTGTCACATTATCTAACTGTTCTCTTTTTTCATTTATATCTTTACAAGAATTTAGTATTAAAAGACAAAGAATAAATCTAAATATTTTCATAGTATTTTTTTTTCGGCAATTACCCCCAACGGTCTCGGCTATTGATAGTTGCTTGTTCAAGCAATAAATTTAGCAAATGCATACCGAATAGAAAATCCGAAAGGATTTTCGTAAGTAAGCTCGAAAAAGCAATTATTTATAGCCATTGTTGTGTAACGTTATTTTTTAGATTATTAATTGATATTTTCCTTTAATTCTTGCATTATAAAATTTCCCAAATGAATCAGCATTTTTAAATTCATTCCATAGTTTTTTTGGTAATCTTTTATGAATGTATGTCTTTTTTCTGGTTCTAATTATTAAATATCCATTTTTCTTGTCGCAAGAATAATATTCAGCTTTTAAAATCCAAGAACTTTTACTCGTATTACATTTGTCATAAAGTTCAAAATCAGTTGTCTCAATAATTTTTTTTGCTTGTTCATAGCTTGAAAAGCTATTTTTAAAGTTTGAACAATCTTGAGAGTTACAAGATGTAATAAAAAATCCTATTAAGAATAATAGTTGTATTCTTACTGTCATTTATAATTATTTTTTATTGTAGCGCGAAAATCTAAAACTATCATTAGTCATTATAAAAATGCCATAGATTGTTTTGCTTGATGAAAAATCATCCTTTTGAGTTGAAGAATCAATTATGTAAGTCATTGTTGAACCTTGATAGATTTTATAAAATACCTTTTCCTCAACGTATGAATCATAAATTTTCCCACCCCATTTTTTTATTTGATTTATATATTCATTGTATTTCTCTTTTTTATGTATTTGAACACTTATTCTATTCCTTTCAGGATTTTCATTAGAATAGTAAAACCAAAGAAAGGATTCTGCTTTGTCATTAAAATCAGATTTATTATAGGCGAAAGTCAAACTTCCATATGTTTCCGATGTAGGTGCTTCTGCATTTATCATACTCCAATTCTTTTGAGTTAAGTATTCTTCAGCTTCGGCTATATTCTTTTTTCTAACAGATAGGACTTGTGTTAAAGTCAAGTTTTGACTATAAATAATATTCCCAATTAGAAACATTAGGAAGATAGTTAATTTTCTTTTCATTAGTTCGTTTTTAATGTTACACAACGGTTTAGGCTAGGGTTTCGGCGTGGAAAATGTCGGAGACTTTTCCGCTGATGAAACTTAGCCGATTAAAAGTACACCAAACTTTTGATTTAGCAAAAAAGCCACGCTGAACTTTAGCCATTGTT
>NZ_JAAZUI010000005.1 GCF_012524075.1 Lutibacter sp. B1 | reverse complement strand
TGGACGATTTTGCAGCCGCATGGGAAGATAAATATTCCTACGCCATTAAAAGCTGGAAAGACAATTGGGAAGACCTGACCGTATTTTTTGAATTTCCCCTGGAAATCAGAAAAATAATCTACACAACGAACATTATTGAGAATCTGAATGGGAAAATCCGAAAGTACACCAAAAACAAACTTTCATTCCCATCTGATCAATCTGTAATGAAATCCGTATATTTGGCTTTGAGAGAAGCTACCAAAAAATGGTCAATGCCAATCCAAAATTGGGGCATTATCCTAAATCAGTTCCTTGTCATATTTGAAAAAAGGGTCCAGCTATAATTAGCTAAACCCTCGATATTTTATACTTACACACTTTGTGAAACAGTGTCAAAAAGCGTGCTTTTGCACGCTTTTTTATTTTTTATAAATATTCTATTTATATTTTATCTTCTAAAACAATTGCACTGCTAAATTTTTCCTTTATTTTAAGTAACGCCCTATCCGCTTCCAACCTTGTTTTAAAATTACCAACTTGTGTTTTCCATTCAGGAGCTTTGTATATTATTTTAACATTATATTCAGGAAAGCTTACATTAAAATTATATTTTATCTTATAAGCTTGAGATTCATTACCATTATATAATTGTATTTTATAAACAATTGAGTTTTTATTGGTTTTATTAAACTCTCTTTTTTGTTCAATTAGTTGATTAATTTTTTTATTTTCACTTTGTGAGAATGAGGTAGTTATGCCTAAAAAAATTGTAAAAAAACTAAAGAATAGAATTCTTTTTGATAATACATTCATAATTATTTTTTATTTTTTTCAAAGTTATAATTTTAGTTTAAATGTAAAACAGATTTATTATTTAGAATGAGTATAAATTACATCGAACATAATTTTTGCTCTTTGTGTTTTGTATATTAATATTACTTTTGTGAAATCGTTTAAAAATGACATAAGTCATTTTTTTTTAAATGAAAATATTGTACCAAACAAGAAAAAAAATATTTTTTTTAAGTATGAAAAGTGTGAAACAACACAAACCATTATCAAGATTAGTCATTAATAGTCTTGCTTTCCTGTTATTTTTTTCATTCAATTTGTTAGCTCAAGAAGGAGATGCGGCTAAAGGGGAAAAACTCTTTAAGTCTACATGTGCTGCTTGTCATAAATTGGATAAAAAACTAGTTGGCCCTGCATTACAAGGAGTTACTGAACGAAGAGAGCAAGATTGGTTAATTGCTTGGATTAAAGATAGTCCGGGTATGATTAAGTCAGGAGATAAATTAGCAATTCAGGTGTTTGAAGAAAACAATAAATTGCCAATGACTCCTAATCCTCATTTGTCAGATCAGGATATTATAGATATTCTAGAATATACAAAAGGAGAGAAAGTAGTTAAAACTGAAGTTGCTGCTACACAAGAAATTGATCCAGGTGTAGAAGAAGGTAAGAAAATTTTCAAAGCTAATTGTGCTGCTTGTCATAAATTAGAAGGGAAATTAATCGGTCCGGAACTACTAAAAATTACTGATAAAAGAGATCATGATTGGTTAAAACTTTGGATTAAAGATAATAATGCTTTAGTAGCATCGGGAGATAAATTAGCTAAAGAAGTTCAGGAAAGTAATCCTGCAGCTATGACTCCTTTCCCTCAATTAACAGATCAGGATATTGAGAATGTATTAAAATATCTTGCTGTTGGTGAAGTAAAGGAAGCTGTTGCACCTGTTGCTTCTGCTAAAAGTGATGAAATATTTAATAAACCTGGTTTTGGCGTGTTACCAATGTTGGGTTTAACAATTTTAGCATTTGTTTTACTTTCATTTATTGTTGCAGCTACAACTAAGAAAAAAATTGAAGAAGGTGAGCAGGAAGAGAGCATGTTAAAATCTTTAATTTTTAATCCTTTTTTACGATTCTTAGCCGTAATATTTGTATTGTTAGGTGGTGCTTGGTTATTGTTTGGATGGTTAATGCAAATAGATGTTAATGAAGGGTATCAGCCAATACAGCCAATTGCATTTTCACACGCAGTTCATGCAGGAGATAATAAAATAGATTGTCAATACTGTCACTCTTCAGCAAAACACAGTAAAACTTCAGGTATACCTTCAGCAAATGTTTGTATGAACTGTCATAAATCTATTTCAGAATATAATGGAGAATTATTTGGAGATCATACCAAAGAAGATTTAGATAAAGAAATTCAAAAAATATACGACGCTGTTGGTTGGGATAAAGAAAAAATGGCTTATGTAGAAGGGTATCAGCAAAAACCAATTGAATGGGTTCGTATTCATAATTTAGCTGATTTTGCTTATTACAACCACTCTCAACATGTTACTGTTGCAGGGTTAGATTGTCAAAAATGTCATGGTCCTGTAGAGGAAATGCATGAAATGAAACAGTTTTCTCCGCTTACAATGGGTTGGTGTATTGATTGTCATAGACAAACAGAAGTTGATATGACAGAGAATGGATATTACAAAAATATTCACGATCAGTTAGCTAAAAAATATGGTGTAGAGAAAGTGACTGAAGCTCAAATGGGAGGTTTAGAGTGCGGTAAATGTCACTATTAATATTAATTACGAAGTAAATAACCAATTATAAAATGGCATCAAACAAAAAATACTGGAAAAGTGTTGAAGAGCTTAACGAAAACAGCTCTATTGTTGATACGTTAAAACATAATGAGTTTGTTGATGAAATTCCTACTGATGAATTTTTAGGTGATAAAGAAAGTTTAGAAACTTCTTCAACAACACGTAGAGACTTTTTAAAGTATGTTGGATTTACAACAGCAGCAGCCTCATTGGCAGCTTGCGAAGGTCCGGTAGTAAAATCAATTCCTTATGTAATTAAACCGGACGATATTATTCCTGGTGTTGCAGATTATTATGCAACAACTATGGCTGATGGGTTTGATTTTGCAAATATCTTAGTAAAAGTTAGAGAAGGACGTCCAATTAAAATAGAACCTAATAAAGAAGCTAAAGGAAGTACAAATGCGCGTGTACAAGCGTCAGTACTTTCATTATACGATAGTCTTCGTTTAAAAGGTCCAAAAGCAAATGGTTCTGAAATTTCTTGGACTGAGGCAAATGGGCAAATAATTGCAAAGTTAAATGAACTAAAAGAAGCTAATTTACCTATTGTAATTTTAACAGGTACATGTGCAAGTCCTTCAACCCAAAAATTAGTAGAAAAATTAAACGAAACTTACGGGAATGTTAAGCATGTAGTTTATGATGCTGTTTCAGAGTCAGCTGCGTTAGACGCTTTTGGTGAAATGTATGGAACAAGAACATTACCGGATTATAATTTAGAAAAAGCTGAAGTAATAGTATCAATAGGTGCAGATTTTTTAGGTGATTGGCAAGGAGGCGGTTTTGAAGCAGGTTATGCAAAAGGACGTATTCCTACAGAAGGAAAAATGTCTCGCCATATTCAGTTTGAATCAAATATGACCTTATCGGGAGCAAATGCTGATAAGAGAATTATGGCTAAGCCATCTGAACAAAATTTAGCTTTAGTTAAATTATATGAAGCTGTTGTTAAGGGAATTTCTTCAAATGAAGCAACTCCGTTAAATGATGCTGTTCAAAAAGCTGCAGCACAAATTAAAAAAGCAGGAAGTAAAGCGGTTGTTCTAACAGGAATTCAAGATAAAAATGCGCAGTTATTGGCTTTAGCTATTAACAAAGCTATTGGTAGTGAGGTTATTGATATAAGTACTACTAAAAATATAAGACATGGTAATGATGCTGAAGTTACTCAGTTAATTGCCGATATGAACGATGGTAAAATAGGTGCTGTAATTATCAATAATTCAAATCCGGTTTATACTTTACCAAATTCAGCTTCATTTGTTGAAGGATTGAAAAAAGTAAAATTATCTGTTGCATTCTCAATGCAAGATAATGAAACTGCTAATGTAGTTGAGTATGCTTTAGCAACTCCACATTATTTGGAATCTTGGGGAGATGTTGTAATTAAAAAAGGACATTTCAGTTTAATGCAACCAACCATTAAACCATTGTTTAATACACGTCAGTTTCAAGATTGTTTATTGACTTGGACAGGAAGTACAACTACATATTACGATTTCTTAAAAGAAACTTGGAATACAGAAATTCTTCAAGGAAAATCATGGAATCAAGCATTACACGATGGTGTTTTTACAACGGATGCTAAAACAGAAGTTACCGCTTTAGAAGTTGATACTGATGTTGCAGCTTCAGAATTAGCAAAAGTTAAAGGAAGTGATTTTGAATTGACACTTTATACAAAAATAGGACTTGGTGATGGACAAATGGCAAATAATCCATGGTTACAAGAATTACCTGATCCAATAACCAGAACAAGTTGGGATAACTACCTAACTATATCAAAATATGATGCAGATACTATTGGTGCAATTAATTATAATGTATCTAATGGGGCATTAAATGGTAGTTTAGTTGAGTTAACTGTAAATGGAATTTCTGAAACGTTACCGGTTTATATTCAACCGGGTCAGGCAAAAGGTTCTTTAGGTTTAGCTCTTGGTTATGGACGTAAACAAGGTTTAAAACAAGAAATGCAAACCGGTAAAAATGGATACCAGTTTTATAATGATTTTAATAATTTTCAATTTAACGTATCGTTAAATGTAGTTGAAGGTGAACATGAATTTGCGTGTATACAATTGCACAATACCTTAATGGGTAGAGGCGATATTATTAAAGAAACTACTTTAGAAACCTATAATGACCACTCTTTAGATCCTAAGAAGACCTGGAATGAAGTGGCAGTAGTATCGTTAGACCATCAAGAAGTTGAGGCTACAACTGTAGATTTATGGGATGCTTTTGACAGATCTATTGGACATCATTTTAACTTGTCTATAGATTTAAATGCTTGTACAGGTTGTGGTGCTTGTGTTATTGCTTGCCATGCTGAAAATAATGTTCCAGTTGTTGGTAAATCTGAGATAAGAAAATCACGAGATATGCACTGGTTGCGTATTGACCGTTATTATTCACATGAAGAAACTTTTGGAGGGGATGTTGAATTAAAAGATACAAGTAAAGGAGTTATAGAATATAAAACTACGATGTCTTCTTTAGAAGACCCTTCTGAAAATCCTTCAGTTGCATTTCAACCGGTAATGTGCCAGCATTGTAATCATGCACCTTGTGAAACAGTTTGCCCCGTAGCGGCAACATCACACAGTCGCCAAGGTCAAAATCATATGGCATATAACCGTTGTGTAGGTACGCGTTACTGTGCAAATAACTGCCCATATAAAGTACGTAGATTTAACTGGTTTAAGTATCCTGAAAATAGTGAATTTGATTACTATATGAATGATGATTTAGGAAAAATGGTGTTAAACCCTGATGTAACTATGCGTACACGTGGTGTAATGGAAAAATGTTCATTATGTGTACAAATGACTCAGGCAACTATTCTTAAAGCTAAAACAGAAGGAAGACCTGTTGATACAAATGAGTTTGAAACAGCATGTTCAAATGCTTGTAGCTCTGGGGCTATGATATTTGGTGATATAAATAATGAAAATGATACTGTTACTAATTTGGTTGCTGATAAAAGAGCATATCATTTACTAGAACATGTGGGTACAAAACCAAATGTAGTTTATCACGTAAAAGTTAAAAATACACAAGAAGCTTAAAAATAATATTAATAGATAATAATTAAATAAGAATTATGTCGTCTCATTACGAAGCACCTATTAGAAAACCTTTAATCGATGGAAATAAAAGCTACCATGATATTACTGTGGAGGTAGCAGCCCCGGTTGAAGGTAAAGCAAATAAATTATGGTGGACAGTTTTTTTAATTTCACTAGCTGCTTTTTTATGGGGAGTTGGTGCAATTGCATACACCATTGGTACAGGAATTGGAGTTTGGGGATTAAATAAAACCGTTGGTTGGGCTTGGGATATCACCAACTTTGTATGGTGGGTTGGTATTGGTCATGCCGGTACACTTATTTCTGCTGTACTTTTATTATTCCGTCAAAAATGGAGAATGGGTATTAACCGTTCTGCAGAAGCAATGACTATTTTTTCTGTTGTTCAGGCAGGTTTATTTCCGGTAATACATATGGGGCGTGTTTGGGATGCTCACTTTGTGCTGCCAATACCAAACCAATTTGGTACACTTTGGACAAACTTTAACTCACCATTATTGTGGGATGTGTTTGCAATTTCAACATATTTATCAGTTTCATTAGTTTTCTGGTGGACTGGTTTATTACCTGATTTTGCAATGCTACGTGATAGAGCTATTAAACCTTTTCAAAAGAAAATATACAGTTTATTAAGTTTTGGTTGGACAGGTAGAGCTAAAGACTGGCAACGTTTTGAAGAAGTTTCTTTAGTTTTAGCAGGTTTAGCTACACCTTTAGTACTTTCTGTGCATACAATTGTATCGTTTGACTTTGCTACATCAGTAATTCCGGGTTGGCATACAACAATATTCCCTCCTTATTTTGTGGCAGGAGCTGTATTTTCAGGATTTGCAATGGTAAATACATTGCTAATTATAATGAGAAAAGTATCAAACCTTGAAGCTTATATTACACCTCAGCATATTGAATTGATGAATATTATAATTATGATTACAGGTTCAATAGTAGGTTGCGCATATATAACAGAATTATTTATAGCATGGTATTCAGGTGTTGAGTACGAACAATATGCATTTTTAAATAGAGCAACCGGACCTTACTGGTGGGCTTATTTGTTAATGATGAGTTGTAATGTGTTTTCACCTCAATTTATGTGGTTTAAAAAGTTAAGATCAAGTATTACTTTTTCTTTCATTATTTCAATAGTAGTGAATGTTGGAATGTGGTTTGAAAGATTTGTAATTATTGTAACATCATTACATAGAGATTATTTACCATCATCTTGGACAATGTTCTCTCCAACATTTGTTGACATAGGAATTTATGTTGGAACCATAGGATTTTTCTTTGTATTATTTTTATTGTATGCAAGAACCTTCCCTGTAATTGCTCAAGCAGAGGTTAAATCGATTTTAAAGTCATCAGGTGAATATTATAAAAAATTAAGAGACGGAAATCATGAGTAATAAAGTAATACAAGCAATGTATAATGATGATGATGTTTTAATGGATGCTGTTAAACAAGTGAGAACAGCAAATCATCATATTGAAGAAGTTTATACGCCATTTCCTGTTCATGGATTAGATAAAGCAATGGGATTAAAAGGTACACGAATTGCAATTACTGCATTTTTGTACGGATGTGTTGGTTTCTCATTTGCAATTTGGATGATGAATTATATGATGATAGAAAATTGGCCACAAGATATAGGAGGTAAACCTAGTTTTAGTTTCTTTTTAAATATGCCGTCATTTGTGCCAATAATGTTTGAATTGACTGTGTTTTTTGCTGCACATTTAATGGTAATAACCTTTTATATGCGCAGTAAATTATGGCCGTTTAAAGAAGCTGAAAATCCTGATCCAAGAACAACCGATGATATGTTTGTTATGGAAGTAGCTGTTGAAGGAAATGAAAATGAATTGGTTTCATTTTTGGAAAAAACAGGAACTGTAGAAATTAAAGTAACTGAAAAGCATTAATTAAAATGAAAAACATTTTAAAAATAACTATAGCATTGGCTTTTATTTTTAGTTTATCATCTTGTTGGGGTGATAAAACAAAACCAAACTATCAATATATGCCAGATATGTATAAGTCTGTTGGTTACGAAACTTATACTCAAAATCCAAACTATGCAAATGGAATTACAGCACAAACTCCTGTTGAAGGAACCATTGCTCGCGGTCAAGTACCTTTTGATTATCCAAATACAAATGAAGGATATGAAGCTGCTAAGTTGGAATCTAAAAATCCATTAGAAGTTAATGAAGCTAATTTAGCTAATGGAAAAAAAATGTATGACATCTATTGTATTTCTTGTCATGGTAAACAAGGAGCCGGAGATGGAGTATTAGTACAACGTGAGAAATTTTTAGGAGTACCTAATTATAAAGATAGAGAAATTACAGAAGGTAGTATTCATTATGTAATTATGTATGGAAGAAATATGATGGGTTCACACGCATCTCAATTAACAGCAGAAGAACGCTGGCAGGTAACAATGTACGTTCAACAGCTTAGAAATGAATTATTAAAATAACACTTTTACTAAGATAGAATTTAAAAATATGTATACCTTTTCAAGTAAATTAAAAACATTTTCATTCGCCTTAATTATTATAGGACTGTTAGGTGTTGCTTACGGTTTTTTATCTACGCCAAGTTCAGTAGAAGATGTTAAAGTTATGCTACAAGAAAGTCATAATAATCATGGAGAAGTTGTTACTACACATCAAAGTGATGAGAATGCTGTAGTAGAGTCACATGATGTAGCACATTCTGATGATGCACATGCTGAGCATATATTTCATTTATTAAAAAACAAACCTTGGTCAGCTTTATATGTTGCATTATTTTTCTTTTTCATGTTATCATTGGCAACATTAGCATTTTATGCCATCCAACATGCAGCACAAGCAGGATGGTCAGTAGTATTGTTTAGGGTTATGGAAGCAATTACAGCTTATTTACCGGTTGGTGGAATTTTGTTATTTGTTTTCTTTGTACTTTCTTCTATGCATTTTAATCATTTGTTTGTTTGGATGGACCCTGAAGTTGTAGCTCATGATGAATTAATTCAAAATAAAAGTGGTTATTTAAATGTACCCTTCTTTTTAATAAGAGCAGCTATTTATATAGTTGGTTGGACTTTGTATAGACAAAATGCACGTAAATTAACATTGGCACAAGACGAAGCTTCAGATATAAGTAATTATACAAAATTATTTAAACGTTCAGCAGCATTTTTGGTATTCTTTTTAGTAACTGAATCTATGATGTCTTGGGATTGGATTATGTCATTAGACCCACATTGGTTTAGTACTTTATTTGGATGGTATGTATTTGCAAGTATGATAGTTTCAGCAATTACAACAATAGCATTGGTATCAATTTATTTGAAAGGAAAAGGGTATTTGGAATTTGTAAATGACAGTCACTTGCACGATTTAGCTAAATTTATGTTCGGATTTAGTATTTTTTGGACATATTTATGGTTTTCTCAATTTATGCTAATTTGGTATGCTGATATGCCTGAAGAAGTAACCTATTTTGTTTCGAGGTTTAATGAGTATAAAATACCATTTTTAGGTATGCTTGCACTAAACTTTGTGTTTCCACTATTAGTTTTAATGAATAGTGATTACAAAAGAGTTCCATGGTTTATTGTAACTACAGGTATTGTTATTTTGATAGGACATTATGTAGATATTTTTGTAATGATTATGCCTGCAACAGTAGGAGATCAATGGTTTTTTGGAATACCGGAGATAAGTTCAATTTTACTAATATTGGGTATCTTTATTTATGTTGTATTTACAGCTTTATCTAAAGCACCGTTATTAGCAAAAGGAAATCCATTTATAAAAGAAAGTGAGCATTTTCACTATTAAATAAAAAAATAAAATAGAAAGGAATCCTGAATTCTAATTATTCAGGATTTTTTTTATATTTGGCAACACTAACACTAACTAAAAAAAATGACAGCATTACTTTATGTTATACTGGCAATTGTTATTGCCGTAGCTATATGGCAAGTAGCTAGCATCTTAAACTTAAAAAGCGTAATAGCTACAAATAAAGACAATAATACACAAGGAATTTTATTTGCAGTTTTTGGAGTACTCTTTTATGGGTTTATGATATTTTGTTTTGTAAAATATTCTCCAATATTATTACCCGAATCAGCTTCAGTTGAAGGAGAAAAGTACGATACTTTGTACTTAATAACAATGTTATTAATACTTTTTGTACAAGCAGTTACCCAATTTTTACTATTCTTTTTTGCATTTAAATACAGAGGGAAAAAAGGAAGTAAAGCACTATTTTATGCTGATAGTCATAAATTAGAAATGATATGGACTATTATTCCTACGGTTGTTCTAGCAGGTTTAGTATTATACGGTCTTACAGTTTGGAATGACGTAATGGATTCTTCAGATGCTGAAAATCCTTTAATTGTAGAAGTATATGCAAAACAGTTTCAATGGGAAGCACGTTATGCAGGAGCCGATAATGAATTGGGAAGAGCAAATGTTCGCAATATTAAAGGAATCAATACAATGGGTGTTGATATGACTGATAAAAACGCTATTGATGATATTCCTGTAAGAGAACTACACTTGCCAAAAGGGCGTAAAGTAATTTTTAAATTTCGTTCGCAAGATGTACTGCATTCTGCATTTATGCCTCATTTTAGAGCTCAAATGAACTGTGTGCCTGGTATGGTAACAGAATTTTCCTTTACTCCTAAAATGACTACTGAAGAAATGAGAGCTAATGAAGCAACAATTGCTAAAGTAGAAGGAATTAACAAAATAAGAGCCGAAAAAGGAGAAGACCCTTATGAGTTTGATTATCTATTATTATGCAATAAAATTTGTGGTTCGTCTCATTACAATATGCAAATGAAAATTATTGTAGAAGAAGAAGCTGATTTTAATAATTGGCTAAACAATCAAAAAACAATAGCTCAGGTAATTAATTAATAAACAAACTACTACACTACTAATTAAAAAATAGATTATGTCAGATCATCATCATAAAGAAACATTTATAACAAAATACGTTTTTAGTACTGATCATAAAATGATTTCTAAACAGTACTTGGTTACTGGTATTTTTATGGGAGTTATAGGGGTGTTTATGTCTATGTTATTCCGTTTACAAATTGCTTGGCCAGATAAATCATTTAGTATAATTGAAGCATTTTTAGGTCATCATCAAGATGGAGGTGTAATGTCACCTGATATTTACCTTGCTATAGTAACTATTCATGGTACTATAATGGTATTTTTTGTACTAACTGCCGGATTAAGCGGTACATTTAGTAATTTATTAATTCCATTACAAATTGGTGCGCGTGATATGGCCTCCGGATTTTTAAATATGGTGTCGTATTGGTTATTCTTTTTATCAAGTGTAATCATGGTAATTTCACTTTTTGTTGAGGCCGGACCAGCAGCAGCAGGTTGGACAATTTACCCACCATTAAGTGCATTACCGCAAGCAATACCAGGTTCAGGTATGGGTATGACACTTTGGTTAATTTCAATGGCAATATTTATAGCTTCTTCATTATTAGGATCGTTAAATTACATAGTTACGGTACTTAATTTAAGAACTGTTGGAATGAAAATGACTAGATTACCTTTAACAATTTGGGCGTTCTTTGTAACAGCTATTATTGGTGTGGTTTCATTTCCGGTTTTATTATCTGCAGCTTTATTATTGATTTTCGACAGAAGTTTTGGAACATCATTTTATTTATCTGATATATTTATTCAAGGAGAAGTTTTACATTATCAAGGTGGTTCACCGGTATTGTTTGAACATTTATTCTGGTTCTTAGGTCACCCTGAAGTTTATATTGTGTTATTGCCGGCATTAGGTATTACTTCTGAAATTATTTCAACAAACTCCAGAAAACCTATTTTTGGCTATAGAGCTATGATTGGCTCAATTATAGCAATTGCATTTTTATCTACTATTGTTTGGGGACATCATATGTTCGTGTCAGGGATGAACCCGTTTTTAGGTTCAGTATTCACATTTACAACCTTATTAATTGCAATACCTTCAGCAGTAAAAGCTTTTAATTATATAACAACACTTTGGAAAGGAAATTTACAAATGAATCCGGCAATGCTGTTTTCAATTGGGTTGGTTTCTACATTTATTTCGGGAGGATTAACTGGATTGGTATTAGGTGATAGTGCTTTAGATATTAATGTACACGATACGTATTTTGTAATTGCGCATTTTCACTTAGTAATGGGTGTATCTGCAATTTATGGTATGTTTGCCGGTGTATATCATTGGTTTCCTAAAATGTATGGTAGAATGATGAATAAAACATTAGGATATTGGCATTTTTGGATTACAGCAATTGCAGCATACGGAGTTTTCTTCCCAATGCACTTCATTGGGTTAGCTGGTTTACCGCGTAGATATTATGCAAACACTGCTTTTCCATTGTTTGATGATGTTGCGGATATAAATATTGTGATTACTCTTTTTGCTATTATGGGAGGTGCAGCACAACTAATTTTCTTAGCTAATTTCTTTATTAGTATTTATAAAGGGAAAAAAGCCGAACAAAATCCTTGGAAATCTAATACTTTAGAATGGACAACTCCTGTTGAGCATGTTCACGGAAATTGGCCAGGCGAAATTCCTCATGTTCACCGTTGGGCTTATGATTATAGTAAACCAGGGTTAGAGCACGATTTTGTTTCTCAAAATACACCTTTATTTGATGGTGAGGAGCCTTCATAATATAGAATTATAAATATTTGAAAACCTTTCTGATTTTTTAGAAAGGTTTTTTTATTTCTGCTATCTTTGTTTTTATGAACGAAAACTTAAATCCTGATAAATCTAATTTTACTCCAGATGATTTGGATGTTGAAAAAAAATTACGTCCTTTAAGTTTTGATGATTTTACCGGACAAGAACAGGTTTTAGAAAACTTAAAAGTTTTTGTTGAAGCTGCTAATTTAAGAAAGGAAGCTTTAGATCATACTTTGTTTCATGGTCCTCCAGGACTTGGAAAAACTACTTTAGCACACATACTTGCGAACGAACTAAATGTTGGAATAAAAATAACTTCCGGACCGGTTTTAGATAAACCCGGAGACTTAGCAGGTTTGTTAACCAATTTAAGTGAACGTGACGTTTTATTTATAGATGAAATTCATAGGTTGAGCCCAATTGTTGAAGAATATTTATACTCTGCAATGGAAGATTACCGAATTGATATTATGATAGAGTCTGGTCCTAACGCAAGAACAGTTCAAATTGATTTAGAGCCTTTTACCTTAATTGGAGCCACTACACGTTCAGGATTGTTAACAGCACCTATGAGAGCACGATTTGGTATAAGCAGTAGGTTACAGTACTATAATACAGAATTGTTAACTACCATAGTGCAAAGAAGCGCAAACATTTTAAAAGTACCAATATCTATGGAAGCTGCTATTGAAATTGCAGGGAGAAGTAGAGGAACACCTCGTATTGCAAATGCTTTACTTAGACGAGTTAGAGATTTTGCCCAAATTAAAGGTGATGGAAATATTTCTATTGAAATTGCTAAATATGCTTTAAATGCTTTACATGTTGATGCACATGGTTTAGATGAAATGGACAATAAAATTCTAACAACTATTATTGATAAGTTTAAAGGAGGTCCTGTAGGTATTAGTACACTTTCAACTGCAGTTGGTGAAAATGCCGAAACTATTGAAGAAGTTTATGAACCTTTTTTAATTCAAGAAGGTTTTATAATGAGAACACCCAGAGGGCGTGAGGTAACTGAACTTGCTTACAAGCATTTAGGCAGAGTTAAAGGTGCTAATCAAGGAGAATTATTTTAAATAATTGTGTGATTCAGATCACAAAATTAAATAAATATCACTGTATTTTTGCGTTATTAAAGTACTTCAAACTTAGTTTATGAGTTTAAAAAAAATATTTCCTTTTTTAGTTTGGTTACCTTTAATAAAAGATAATTGGAAAGATGATTTAGTAGCTGGTTTAACAGGTACAATAATTGTGATACCTCAGGCAGTAGCCTTTGCAATGATTGCCGGTTTGCCTCCTATTTATGGATTTTATACAGCAATGATAACTCCAATTGTTGCAGCTCTTTTTGGATCATCCTATCACTTAATATCAGGCCCTACAACAACAAGTTCAATTGTTGTTTTTGCAACTATAAGCAAATTTGTAAATCCGGAATCTGATCTAGAATCATTCATATCCTTAGCAATAATATTGTCATTTATGGCAGGTGTTTTTAAGTTTATAATGGGATTAGCAAAAATGGGCAAATTGGTTAATTTTGTTTCTAACTCTGTTGTTATCGGGTTTTCTGCAGGTGCCGGTATTTTAATAGCTTTTAAACAATTAAAATATGTTTTTGGAATCAATGTTCCTTTGGGTAGTTCATTTTATGAAATAATCACCTATATAGTATTGCATATTGGTGAAACTAATCTTTATATTTTAGGAGTTGCACTTAGTACTTTATTAATAGCATTATTAATTAAACGATATATCAAATTTTTAGCAAGATTATACATGCTAATTGCTATGATTTTAGGAAGTTTTTTAGCAATTTTATTTGGAGGAGAAGCTAACGGAATTGAAACAGTTGGAAAGGTTCCATCACATTTACCACCGTTTAATGTTCCTGATTTTAATTTTGAAGATATGAGAATGTTAACATCAGGCGCAATTATATTGGCAATTTTAGGTTTGGTAGAAGCCATTTCAATTGCAAGAGCAGTCGCTTTGCATTCTCATCAAAAATTAGACAATAATCAGGAATTCATAGGTCAAGGGTTATCTAATATTATTTCCAGCTTTTTTTCATCGTATGCAAGTTCCGGATCTTTTACACGTTCAGGAGTAAATTATCAGGCAGGAGCTAAAACGCCTTTATCAGCAATCATATCGGCAATAGGATTAATGTTAGTTGTACTGTTTTTTGCCAAATATGCATCATTTTTACCTAAACCTGCAATGGGAGGTATTATTTTATTAGTAGGTTATAATTTAATAGATTTTCAACATATAAAACAAATAATTAAAAGTAGTAATAGAGAACTGATTGTTTTTAGCGTTACACTATTAGGAACTTTATTTTTAGAGCTGGAAACGGCTTTATTTACAGGAATTTTAATTTCATTATTTTTCTATTTAGAAAGAACATCAAAACCTAATATTGCAATACTGGGTTTAAATTCACAAAAAAGACTTATAAATTTAATTAGAGATAATGAAGCGTTAGAATGTTCTAATTTAAAGATAATAAGAATTGATGGTTCTCTGTATTTTGGATCTATTGAAAAAATTTCAAATTACATATCAAGCCTATATGATGAAAATGAAATACATTACCTTTTAATTTCTGCAGAAGGAATTAACTTTATCGATTTAGCAGCGGCAGAATGGCTTACTCATGAAATTTTAAAATGGAAACAACGTGGTGGAGGTATTTATTTTTCAGGATTAAAAATGGTTAGTCAAGATGTATTAACCAAAGGTGGTTTTGTTGAAAAAATAGGGCAGGATTGTTTTTTTAAAGACAATAAAACAGCTATCGGGCAGATTCATAAAAAAATTGATAAACCTTGTAAAATTAAAGTGTTTGACGAGTGTAAAATAATACAGGAAGTATAATACTTTTAATGTAAAATAGAATATTGAATGAATTTAAAACATATATTTCCAATATTAGAATGGTTGCCAAACTATAAAAAGGATTGGCTAAGAGGTGATATAAGCGCAGGATTAACAGTTGGAGTTATGCTAATACCACAAGGTATTGCGTATGCTATGATTGCAGGTTTACCTCCAATTTATGGATTATATACAGCAATGATACCTCAAATTGTTTATGCTATTTTTGGAACATCACGCCAGTTGTCTGTTGGGCCAGTAGCAATGGATTCTCTTATTGTAGCTTCGGGTGTTGCAACTTTAGCTAAAATTGGTACCGATCATTTTATTGAATTTGCTATACTTCTAGCATTTATAATGGGAGTATTACAGGTATTATTTGGTGTTTTTAAATTAGGTTTTTTAGTTAATTTTTTATCAAGGCCTGTTATAAGTGGTTTTACTTCAGCAGCAGCTTTAATTATAGGTTTAAATCAATTAAAAAATTTGTCGGGAATTAATATTCAAAGAAATAATAAAATTCAAAATTTACTTTTTGATGCGTATGAGCATATAAATGAGATAGAATGGAAAACTTTGATAATAGGGGTAATATCTATACTTATTTTAGTTTTTTTTAAACGTTTAACAAAAAAAATTCCTGCAGCTTTGGTTGTTGTTGTTCTAGGAATAGTATCTGTTTTGGTTTTTGATTTAAATAAAATTGGCGTTGAAATTGTTGGAGATATTCCTAAAGGATTGCCAGGTTTTAAAATTCCTGAATTTGAAATCAAAACACTTGTAGATTTATTTCCAATTGCATTAACGTTGGCATTTATTGCTTTTTTAGAAGCAATATCTGTGGCAAAAGCTATTGAAACCAAACATACAGATTATAAAGTATTACCAAACAAAGAATTAATAGCAATAGGTATGGGAAATATTGTTGGCTCCTTTTTTCAAACATATCCGGCTACAGGAGGATTATCTAGAACAGCAGTAAACGATCAAATAGGTGCTAAAACGCCTATGGCAGCTATCATATCAGGATTAATTGTAGGGCTTACATTACTTTTTTTAACTCCTGTTTTTTATTATTTACCTAAAGCAGTACTGGCTGCAATAATTATTGTTGCAGTTTTTGGCTTGTTAGATTTTAAAGTACCCAAACAACTTTTAAGGTATTCTAAAAGCGAATTAGTAATTTTAAATATTACATTGTTAATTACTGCAACTATTGGAATAAAAGAAGGTATATTTACAGGTATTGTATTATCCGTTGCAATGTTAATATACCAGAGTACCAAACCTCATATAGCTATTTTAGGTAAAGTGCCGGATACGCATTTTTATAGAAATGTAAAAAGATTTGAAGGTTTATTACAGGTTAAAGATGAAATTTTAATTGTTCGATTTGATGCGCAGTTGTATTTTGCCAATATTTCATTTTTTAAAGATAAATTAGAAGAATTCGTTATAAATAAAGGCGGTAGACTTAAATTAATTATTATTGATGGTGAAAGTATAAATAGTATTGATAGTTCTGGTATATATATGCTCAATGAAATAATAAGCAAATATAAGTCAGTGGGAATTGATATTGCTTTTACAGGAATGAAAGGTCCGGTAAGAGATGTGTTGGAAAAAAGTGGTATCATGAAAAAAATTAGTTACGAAAATTGTTTTATGAGCATTCAGGAAGCTGTTGATTCCTTTGAATATAATCTAACAAATAAAGAGATAGAAAGAAAATATTTTGAATATATCAAACAAACTAACAAATAGTTAAAATTTTCAAAATAATTAATTTTATGTGACTTTTGTCACAAATAAAAAAAATGATTCTTGTATTTTGGTATTCTACTAATTTATGTTTAATCAAATTAAAATCAGATAATTATGAAAGTTGAACAATTGTTTACAGGCTGCTTGGCAGAAATGGCTTACTATTTACACTCTAATGGTGAAGCAGCTATAATTGATCCTTTAAGAGAAACTGAACCATATATAGAAATGGCTAAAGCAGATGGAGCTAAAATAAAATATGTTTTTTTAACTCACTTTCATGCCGATTTTGTATCTGGTCAGGTTGATTTAGCAAAAAAAACAGGAGCTACTATAGTTTTTGGACCTAATGCAAATCCGCATTACGATATACATCAAGGTAAAGATGGAGAAACTTTTAAAATTGGAGATATAACCCTTAAGTTATTACACACTCCGGGACATACTATGGAATCTTCATCATATTTATTTATAGATAAAGAAGGTAATACACCATATGTTTTTACCGGTGATTGTTTGTTTATAGGTGATGTTGGAAGACCCGATTTGGCAGCAAAATCAGATCTAACTCAAGATGATTTGGCAGGTCATTTATTCGATTCTTTGCGAAATAAAATTATGACCTTACCTGATGATACTATTGTGTATCCAAATCATGGAGCAGGATCAGCATGTGGAAAAAATATGAGCTCTGATACTTTTGATACTTTAGGAAATCAAAAGAAAACAAATTATGCTTTAAGAGCTGATATGACTAAAGAAGAATTTATTAAAGAGGTTACTACAGGTTTAAAACAACCACCACAATATTTTCCTAATAATGTTAAAATGAATAAAGGAATCAATACAAGTATTGATGAAATTTTACATAGAGGAACAACTCCAATTGATGCTGATACTTTTAAAGAGATGAGCGAACAAGAAGATATTTTAGTAATAGATACTCGTTCAAAAGAATTATATGCTGAAGAAGGAACAGTTCCGGGAGCTTGGTATATAGGTGTAGACGGAAATTTTGCACCATGGGTTGGTGCACTTGTAACTAATATTGACCAAAAGATAATTTTTATTGCAGAAGGAGGAAGAGAGCATGAAGTTGTTACACGGTTTTCTCGTGTTGGATACGATAATACGTTAGGTTACTTAAGAGGAGGTATACACGCATGGTTAGCCGCAGGGCATCCTGTAAGTAAAATTGGATCTATTTCAGCAATACAATTTGCAAATAAATTAAAAGAAGGTAAAATTGAACACGCATTGGATGTTAGAAAAGAATCAGAATATTTATCAGAGCATGTTGTAGGCGTTGAAAATTTTCCATTAGATTTTATACATACTAATTTTGCAGAAATTAAACCGGATAAAGAATATATTTTACATTGTGCTAGTGGTTATCGTTCGTTAATAGCAGCGTCAATATTTCAAGCGAATGGTGTTAAAAATGTGACCGATGTTAGAGGTGGTTTTAATGATATTAAAGATAGCGGTGTTAGATTAACCGATTATGTTTGTCCAACAACTTTATTATAAGGTTGTTACTATTTTTTAAAGTGATATTTTTATACATGAAAGGGAGTTTTTTTAACTCCCTTTCATAATTTATAAAAGTAACTTTGGTTACTGCAAAGTTTTAATTGTAACTTTACTTTTGTGAAAAATCAAAAACATATGAAAATTAAAATTAAGCTTTCTTTTTTGCTGTTTATAAGTGTGTTAGCCGTAAGTTGTAACAATGCACAACAATCTAAATTGATTGAAGAAGGTGTGGTTAAAATTGTGACACCTGTAGAGTTTAAAGAAAAATCAACTAATCAACTAATAGTGGATATTAGAACTCCAAGAGAATTTGTTCAAGGACATATAGAAGGAGCTATTAATATAAATTATTTTGATAAAAATTTCTCAGAACAATTCTCCAAATTTGATACAAGTAAACCTGTTTTTATTTATTGTAAATCAGGTAATAGAACATCATCTGCATCAACAAAAATTTCAAATCTAGGGTTTACTCAAATTTACGATTTACAAGGCGGCGTAAATAATTGGATTAAAAATAGAAATCAAATAATAAAATAATGATGATAAAGAAAATTTTAGTACTAGTAGTAATTTTTAGTTTTTTTGCTTGTAGTAAATCACTTTCGGAAAAAGAAAAGCAAGAATATACGGCTAAAGGAAAAGAAATTGCACAAGCTTCTTTTAATGCTTTAAGTAGCGAGTTAACCAAACAAATGAAATTAGGAGGTCCTAAGCAAGCAATTCCTTTTTGTAATGTACAGGCAATGCCTATTACAAATCAATTATCAGAAACTCATAACGTTTCTATCAAAAGAACTACTGATAAATTAAGAAACGCTGCAAATAAACCTACTGTGCGTGAATTAGAACTTATACACAGGTATAAAAATTCAGAAGAAATGCAACATGCTCCTGTTGTAGAAAAAGATGACAATAATAAAATACATTTTTATGCACCAATTATTATTAAAGATAAATGTTTGGTTTGTCATGGAAAGCTTGGTGAAGAATTAAATGTAAAAACAGACTCAATTATTAAAACATTATATCCAAACGATATAGCTATAGGGTATAGTGAAGGTGATCTTAGAGGGATTTGGAGTATTGAATTTGAAAAAAATAAAATATGGCAAAAGTAGTAGTTTTAGGTGCCGGAATTTCAGGACATACTGCAGTTTCTTATTTAAGCAGACACCTTAAAAAAGGTCATGAAGTGGTTATGGTTTCGCCAAACAGTAATTATCAATGGGTACCTTCAAATATTTGGGTTGGTGTTGGATTAATGACACCGGATCAGGTTAAATTTAAACTAGCTCCTGTTTATAAAAAAATGGGTGTAGATTATAAACAAGCATTGGCTGTTTCTATACATCCTGAAGGTAATTCTCAAAATGAAAAAGGTTTTGTAAAAATTAAGTACGTATCAGAAGAAGATAATGGCAAAGAAGAAATAGTTACATATGATTATTTGGTAAATGCCACAGGACCAAAATTAAATTTTGAAGCAACAGAGGGTTTAGGACCTAAAAAATTCACACAATCGGTTTGTACGTATGATCATGCTGAACACGCTTGGGGTAAACTTCAAGAAGCTTTTGATAAATTAGAGAAAGGTGAACGACAAACTTTTTTAATTGGTACCGGTCATGCTATGGCTACTTGTCAAGGTGCGGCTTTTGAATATATTTTAAATATTGCTTTTGAGCTTAAAAAAAGAAAACTGATACATTTAGCAGATTTATGGTGGATTACCAATGAATATGAAATTGGCGATTTTGGTATGGGCGGAGCTTATGTAAAAAGAAATGGTTATATAACACCAACTAAAATTTTTGCTGAATCTATTTTAAGAGAATATGGTGTGCGCTGGATAAAAAGAGCAGGTGTTTATAAAGTTGAAGAAGGAAAAGTTTTTTATGAAAATTTAGAAGGAGAAAAATTAACGAAAGAATTTGATTTTGCAATGTTAATTCCCGGTTTTGCCGGTGCAGGTTTAAAAGCTTTTGATAAAGAAGATAATGACATCAGTTCAAAAGTTTTTGCGGCTAATGGAATGACAAAAGTTGATGCGGATTATTCACCTAAAAAATATGAAGATTGGAAGGCTGAAGATTGGCCTTTGATTTATCAAAGTCCGGTATATGAAAATATTTATGCACCGGGTATTGCTTTTGCACCACCACATGGAATTTCAAAACCAATGGAAAGTCCCAATGGAACAAAAATATTCCCAACACCTCCAAGAACAGGAATGCCATCGGGAGTGATTGGTAAAATTGTAGCTCAAAATATTATTCATAGAATAAAAACCGGTAAAGATGAACATCCTCATCAAGCTTCTATGACAAAAATGGGAGCCGCTTGTATTGTTTCTGCAGGATATGGATTGTTTAAAGGACAAGCAGCGGTAATGACAGTAAACCCAATAGTTCAAGATTGGGAAAAATATCCGGAATGGGGAAGAAACATAAACGATACTGTAGGTGTTGTAGGTACAGCCGGACATTGGATGAAATTATTTATGCATTATATGTTTTTATACAAAGCAAAAGCTAAACCTTTTTGGTGGCTAATACCTGAATAAAAAAGCGTAAATAGTTGTTTTAACAAAAAAAATAAAAATGGAAAATAATACAAACAAAACATTAGCTTATAGTAATATGTCTTTTGCTACTCAACCAACTAAATTGGTGCTTTTTATGAGGTCATGTTTTTTATACCAAATATTCAATTTTTTTAAATTGAATTTAAAAGTAATGAGAATTGTAGTTAAAGGACATTCTTAATACGATACCTTATTTTTTTGTAAATTCGTTGTATAATTTGAAAATATGACGAATACATTTTATATAAAAAATATGGTTTGTCCACGCTGTATTGAGAGTGTAGGAGAAGTTTTTTCAGATTTAAATATTGAAATAAGTACCATTGAATTAGGAAAAGTAACTACAATTACTGAAGTTGGTGATGCTAAAAAAAAGCAGCTGGGAGAAAAACTGACCTCACGCGGTTTTGAATTACTTCAAGATAAAAATTCAAAAATAATCAGTCAAATTAAGGCGATTATTATTGAGCAAATTCATTATAAAAGCGAAGAATTAAATGTGAATTTTTCAACACTTTTATCGGATAAATTACATCACGATTATTCTTCTTTAAGCAAATTGTTTTCATCTGTTGAAAGTATTACTATTGAGCGATTCATCATCAAACAAAAAATTGAGCACGTAAAAGAATTATTGTTTTATAAACAATTAACTCTGTCTGAAATAGCTTTTCAAATAGGGTACAGCAGTGTTGCACACCTTTCTTCTCAATTTAAAAAAGAAACAGGAATGTCTCCTACCGAATTTAAAAAATTGCGAAACCCTAATTTAAAATCCTTAGATTCAATTTAAAGATTCAAATTCCGAGGTATAAAATAGTATTCTTTTGTCTATATTTATTCTTGCTATAAATACAAAATTAATAGAAACGCATAATGAAACTAGGAATTTTAGATCAGTCAATTATACATCACAATCAAACTTCCCAACAAGCAATTGAGGAAACGGTAAAAACCATCAAACTTGCAGAAAGGTTAGGTTATCATCGTTTTTGGGTGTCAGAACATCATAATTCACTTATTATTGCAGGCACTTCTCCGGAAATTCTTATTGCAAATTTAGCAACACAAACAACACACATTAGGATAGGTTCAGGAGGTGTTATGTTACCAAATCACAGCGAGTTTAAAGTTGCAGAGAATTTTAGAATGTTGGAAACATTGTATCCCGGAAGAATAGATTTAGGAATTGGAAGAGCTCCGGGAGGAGATCGTGTAACCGCTTCTATATTAAATCCTTCTAATCAATTTTTAGAAAAAGATTACCTACGACAGCTAGAGTATTTGCAACATTTTTTTAATGATACTGCTGGAACAAAACAAGGGAGAATTATTGCAATGCCACAATCTTTAAACGCTCCTGAGCAATGGATGTTGAGTTCTAGTGGAGGCAGTAGTTCAAATGCTGCGAAATTTGGAATGGGCTTAGGAGTTGCTAAATTTATTAATGGAAATGTAAACCCTTCAATTGTAGAAACCTATAAAAGAGAATTTATTCCATCAGAACAATTTGAAAAGCCTAAAGTAATTTTAGCAGTTATGGTGCTTTGTGGAGAAACACAAGAAATTGCAAATCAAATGCTTAAATATGTAAATTTTGTGTTTTTACAAATGGCTAAAGGAAACTTTAATATGATGTATGACATTAATACGGTTATGAATTATGAATTTACAGGCATTGACATGCAAATTATCAGAAATAATAGTGGAAGGATAGTTTCAGGAACCAAAGATGAAGTTAAAAAACAATTAGATGATTTAGTAGATGCTTTTGAAGCAGATGAAATAATGACTACCAATATGGCCGGTCAATTAGAATACAGATTAAAATCCTTTGAGTTGTTGGCTGAGATATATAATTAATGAGTTCAGTTGTTTTAATTCCATAATCTTATAAATAATTACAAGAATTATGTAATAGAAAGTGTTAGTTTCGTACTTATTTTTGTAGTAGAAATATTCAATTATGGAAAAAGCAATAATCTCAAATGATACTATCAGCACTGTTAATGAAAGTTATAAGGTAACAGGTATGACTTGCGCTGCCTGTGCTATTAGTGTTGAATCGTATCTAAAACCATTGGAAGGTATTGCCAAAGTTTCTGTAAATTATCCGGATCAATCGGTAACTATTGCCCACGACAGTAGTTTAATTTCAATAGAGACAATTAGAGAAAAAGTTAATGAAATTGGGTATGATATTTTAACCGGCGATGCCAAAGAAACTGAAAAAGAATTTGAAGAAATAGAAGTAAAAAGGCTCTCAACACTTAAATCTAAATTAATTTTTGCGGCTGTATTTTCAATTCCTGTTTTTGTAATTGCCATGTTTTTAAAAGGAAAATTACCTTTTGAAAATTGGATAATGCTAATACTTTCAATTCCTGTGATATTTTGGAGTGGTTCTGAATTTTTTGTAATTGCATGGAAGCGTTTCAAACATTTTTCAGCAAATATGGATACACTTGTAGCACTAAGTACAGGTGTTGCTTTTTTATTCAGTCTATTTAATACGGTAAATCCACAGTATTTTTTAAGCAAAGGGTTAACACCACACGTGTATTATGAATCTGCTGTAATGATTATCACTTTTATACTTTTAGGTCGTTATTTTGAAGAAAAAGCGAAAAGTAAAACATCTTCAGCCATTAAAAAACTCATGGGTTTAAAACCTAAACAAGTAACGGCTATTAGAAATGGAGAAGAAGTAATTATTTCTTATGATGAAATTTTAAAAGGGGAAATGATTGTTTTAAAACCGGGAGATAGAGTTGCAGTAGATGGTAAAGTTAAAAGAGGCGTTTCTTTTATTGATGAAAGTATGATTACAGGAGAGCCCATACCTGTTGAGAAAACAAAAGGAAGTAAGGTTTTTGCCGGAACCATAAATCAAAAAGGGTCTTTAAAAATTATAGCAACTGAAATAGGAAATAATACGCTGCTTTCACACATCATTCAGTTGGTAAAACAAGCGCAATCAAGTAAACCTAAAATTCAGAAATTGGCAGATAAAGTTGCGGGTATTTTTGTTCCTGTTGTTATTTTAATCTCCTTAACAGCCTTTGGAATTTGGTATTTTTTAGGGCCAAACCCTTCTTTTACCTATGCAATTCTTATTTTAATTACGGTTTTAATTATTGCGTGTCCGTGTGCTTTGGGTTTAGCAACACCAACAGCATTAATGGTTGGAATTGGGAAAGGTGCCGAACAAGGAATTTTAATAAAAGATGCTCAAGTTTTAGAAACAGCTTATAAAGTAGATACGTTGATATTAGATAAAACAGGAACTATTACTGAAGGAAAACCGGAAGTTACAGATGTAATTTGGGAAGAAAACGTCGATGCTTCACTTTTTGAGAAAAAATTAGCTGCTATAGAATCTCAATCTGAACATCCTATTGCAGAGTCAATTGTAAATTATTTAAAACAATTAAAAACAGAAGTTATTTCTACGGATTCATTTGAAAGTATTACCGGAAAAGGAGCTAAATCTATCATTGATAACATAGAACATTTTGTTGGAAATGAAAGTTTAATGAAAGAAAATCATATTGAAATTTCAAATGAATTATCTCAAAAAGCTGCAAATTTAAAAGCAGAAGCAAAAACCGTTGTTTATTTTAGTGTTGGTGCTAAAGTTGAAGGAATTATTGCTGTTGCCGATAAAGTAAAAGAAAGTGCTATTTCGGCATTACAAAATATTCAACAAATGGGTATTGAAGTTTATATGCTTACAGGAGATAATGAGCAAACAGCCAAAGTAATTTCTGATCAAGTTGGAATCAAACATTTTAAGGCAAATTTAATGCCTGCGGATAAAGGGAATTTTGTAAAAGAATTGCAACAACAAGGAAAAGTAGTGGCAATGGCAGGAGATGGAATTAATGATTCTCACGCATTGGCACAGGCCGATGTTGGTATAGCAATGGGAAGTGGAACAGATATTGCAATGGAAAGTGCCGGAATTACATTAATGAATTCCGATTTAAGTCAAATTTCAAAAGCGATTATGCTTTCTAAATTAACAATGAAAACCATTAAACAAAATTTGTTTTGGGCTTTTATTTACAATACTATTGCAATTCCAATTGCCGCTGGTGTATTGTATCCCGCTTTTGGTTTTCTTTTAAATCCAATGGTTGCAGGTGCGGCAATGTCTATGAGTTCTATTTCGGTAGTTTCAAATAGTTTACGATTAAAAAAACGTTCAATAAATTAAAAATATAGAGTTATGATAACAGTAAAATATAAAACAAACATCAATTGTTCAAATTGTATAAAGTCTGTAACACCGTTTTTAAATGAGTTAGATAATGTGGATACTTGGAAAGTTAATACCGAAAATCCTGATAAAATTTTGGAAGTTAGTTTAGATGATGAAGAAAAAGAACTTGTAGTTGATGCTGTAAAAAAAGCAGGTTTTAAAATTGAAGAAATTTAGTAGTTAATTTTTCTCTAACGAAGGATATTTATAATGACTTAAATATGATTTAATGTGATATATATCACATTAAATCATATTTTTTTTCATATTTTTTTGCGTTTAAAATATAATTAAACAAAAATATGATATTAAAACATTTTCAAATTCTTGTAATTGGAGGAGGTACTGCAGGAATTATGGTTTCTTCAATGCTAAAAAGAAAAAAATCATCTTTAAATATAGGGCTAATTGAACCAGCGGAAAAGCATTATTATCAACCAGCATGGACATTAGTAGGTGCTAATACGTATAATTTTGAAAATACAGTAAAACCAATGGCTTCAGTAATTCCAAAAGGAGTTGAATGGATTAAAGAATTTGCTGATAAATTTGAACCCGAAAATAATACAGTGATAACTAAAGAAGGAAATGAATTTACGTATGATTATTTGGTGGTTTCGCCCGGTTTAAAAATTGCACCAGAATTGGTTGAAGGTTTGCAAGAAGCAATGGATAAGGGTGTTGTTTGCAGTAATTATACAAACCCTGCCCATACATGGGAAACATTGAAAAAATTTAAAGGAGGCACCGCGCTTTTTACACAGCCTGCTACCCCAATTAAATGTGGAGGGGCGCCACAAAAAATAATGTATTTAGCCGATGAACATTTTAGAAAGACACATCTAAGAGAACATACAGATATTGTTTTTGCCTTGCCGGGAGGGTCTATTTTTGGAGTGAAAGTTATTGCCGACACCCTAATGGATGTAATTGGTAAGAAAGATATTAATGTTCGATTTTTTCATAAGTTGGTTAAAGTTGATGCTGATAAAAAAATAGCTTGGTATGCAATTGAGAAAGATTTATCTTCTGGAGGTTGTGTTACGTTAGCTGATGGTGATGAAGCTTCTTTAGATAAGGATATTCAGTACAATTATAAAGATGTAAAGGTTAGTATTAAAGGAGATTTATATGGTATTCATTTTGATATGATGCATTTGGCTCCACCTCAAAGTGCACCTGATTTTATTAGAAATTCATCATTAGCTTCAGAAACAGGATGGGTTGATGTAAATAGTAAAACAATGCAACATGCTAAATTTTCAAATGTATTTAGTTTGGGTGATGTCTCAAACCTTCCAACTTCTAAAACAGGTGCTGCTATTAGAAAACAAGCGCCAATAGTGGTTGCTAATATTTTAAAATTAATTAAAAATAATATACTGTCTACAAAAGAATATACAGGATATACATCATGTCCTTTAGTAACAGGTTACGGTAAAATGGTTTTGGCAGAATTTGATTATGAGAAAGTTTTTCAACCCGACCCTAAATTAAAGCAATTTCCATTAATGGTTGGAGATTCTTCTAAAGAACATTGGAGATTATGGATTCTTAAAAAATACTTATTGCCTTATTTATATTGGAATAAAATGATGAAAGGTATTGAAGTTTAAAAAAAACGAGGCTTAAACTTAAGCCTCGTTTTTTTTAAAACTTTAAAGTTGCTCCAACCAAAAAGTTTGTGGTTGCTTGCGGATAATATCCGGCACCGTCTAAAGTTGTTATTTTATTTGGATCAGACCAAGTATCATCATACGTGTAATAATAGCCGTTTGAAATATATTTAGTATCAAAAATATTGTTAACTAAAGCACTCAATACAATTGATTTTAATATTTTTTTCGGCTTTATTTCGTACGAAATATTTAGATTGTTTACAAAATAGCTGTCTAATTTTGAATTTTCAGTATCTACGTTGCTCATATATTGCTCACCAACATATTTAGTAAGTAACGAAACTTGCATATTTTTTATAGGTAAATAAGTAAGGGAGTTTCCAACAACCACTTCAGGTGAAAAAGCGATATTTGTTTTTCCTAAATCTTTTAATTCTCCATCCCAAGAACTCACAAAATCTTCATTTTTATTACTACTTAGGGCAATATTTGGTTGTATTATAAATTTATCAGATACATTAATTAGCGCATCAATTTCTAATCCTAAACGGTAGCTTTTTCCACTGGTGGCTCTAATTGGTGAACCAACGTCGTCTAAAGCTCCTGTAAGTACTAATTGATCTTTATACAACATATAATAGATATTTGTATTTACCTTTATATTATCATTTTTAAAGCGCCATCCCAATTCAAAATCGTTCAATTTTTCAGAGGCATCAATACCGTTTTTAAAATCGTCTCGGTTAGGCTCTCTGTTGGCTCTTGCATAAGACATATAAAAACTATTATTGTTGTTAGCTTTAAAGGTAATACCGGCCTTTGGGTTAAAGAACGAATAATCTTTATCAATTTCAAGAGGAATTCTATCTGATGTTAAACCATCGGTTTCATAATTTACAAATCTACCTTGTAAATCGGTAAACAGTGTCCATTTATCATCTAAATTATGTGTTAATTTAGCAAATATGTTTACATCATTTTTTTTAGCATCACTGTCGTAATAATGATCTCTTATTTGTGAGTTACTGGCATATTCAGCCCAAATAATTTCGCCAAAATGATCTCCTGTATACCTGCTGTAAGAAGTTCCAAATATAAGTTCTGTTTTTGAATTGGTATATGTTGCATTTAAGTTAACAACATAAAAATCGTTATCTAACCAACGTCTTCTAATTAAATCAGTTTGGTCAATAGTTTCGTTGCCAATTGTAATTGGTTCCAAATTATAATCGGCAAAATCTTCACCTTCTTTATATTGCTCAAAATAGCCTTCACCTTTGGTGTAGTTTAAGCCAATATTTGTTGACCAATTTTCAGATAATTTTTGATTCCAATGCAGTTGATAATGATCTTGTTTGTAGTTGTCAATTTCATTATCATAAAAATAAGGGTTGTAAGTTCTACCAAATTCCTTCATTTCTTCTTTAGTTACACCATACCAGGCTTGGTAGGTTTTTTCGTGTCCGCCAAAAGTCAATGCTTTGATGAGTGTATTATCATCAACATAAGCGGCTTGTAAAAAATAGGATTTTAAGTCAGACCAGGCTCTGTCAATATAGCCATCCGATTCAATTTTTGATAAACGTCCGGAAAGTTCTATACTTCGATTACGCTCAGTGTCCTTATTTAATTTTCCTGTACTAAATTTTACGGTGTGTTTTTTTGTATTGTAGGAGCCAAAAGAATTGCTGATTTCTCCATACGGATTTTCAGAAATAGCATCGGTTAATAAGTTTAAACTTGCCCCAAAAGCTCCCGAACCATTTGTAGAAGTTCCAATACCACGTTGTAATTGCACACTCTCTGTTGATGAGGTAAAATCGGGCATATTTACCCAAAAAGTACCTTGACTTTCAGCATCATTATAAGGAATTCCGTTAATAGTTACATTTACACGAGTTGCATCACTACCTCGTACTCTAATACCTGAATAGCCAACACCGGCACCGGCATCAGTTGTAGTAACAACAGAAGGGAGAAAGTTTAAAAGAGAAGGAATGTCTTGCCCTAAATTACGCTTTTCTAATTCTTCTTTAGTAACATTGCTATGTGTAACCGGAGATGTTGTTTTAACACGTACTGCGGAAACCAAAACTTCGTCTAAATTCACAAAACTGTCTGATAGATCTACATTTAAAGTTATGTTTTTGTTTAAAACAATGTTTACTTCTTTAGGTTCGGATACGGCACTAAAAACTAATGTGTAGTTACCTTCCTTTAATGATAGAGAATAATTTCCGTCAAAATCTGATACTACACCTGTTTTGGTACCTTTCACATAAACACTAACTCCCGGAAATGCTTTACTTCCATCAGTAACTTTGCCGGAAACTGTAAATAATGATTGTGCGTTTACATTGTATGAAAATACAATGGTTAAAAAAGTTACTAATAGCTTCACTTTTTTAATGTTCAATTTTAAAAATTGTTTCATTTATATATAAAAATAAAACGATTTAAAAAGAGGTAATTAATCGATGTTTTGAATAATTAACTTAATTGCCCCAGCGATATGTTTCGCTTTTGCGTTCCCTTAACAGCATTACCTGTTCAGGTTCAATGGGTTTGATCTCAGCCGTTATCGGCACCCCTTTTGAGATGAGACAAATTTACAAAATATGTTGAATAATGTAACAGTTATGAAAATATATTTTTTACAAGGTTTGAATGACTTGTTCTGGGTAGAAGCCATATAATTTAAAAAAACAGATTACTAAGTGGAGTTGAAACGAACTTAATACTCTGAATTTGGTTTTTTTCGAAGTGCTTTTTTAAAAGCTATTTTTTTCTTTTTTTCAAGCCTTTTTTGAATTGCACTTTTACCGGGTTTTGTTACTTTTCGTTTTTTAGGAACTTTTAATCCGTTGGTAATTAGTTGTAAAAATCGTTTAACAACAATTTCTTTGTTTTTAAGCTGACTTCTACTTTCATCACATTGAAGAATTAAAAAAATGTCTTTTGTTAGTTTTAATTTTTTTAAAAGCAGTTCTTTTTCATCTTCAGATAAACTATTTGAATGTAACACATCAAAATAAAGTTCAACTTTTGTCGAAACTTTATTTACATGCTGTCCTCCAGAACCACTGCTTCTAACAGCTTTAAATTTCAATTCTTGTATTATTTTTTCAGCATCCATACTATGTTACTGGAAATCGTTTTCATTGTTTTGCTGATGTAAAAAATGCGTATCAATATCAGAGATATTAGTTGAAAAACGATGTAAATTTTGCTTGTTTTTTAAGATTTTATCAATTTCATTTATGGCAAGTTCCATTCTGTTTTTAATATTCCCTTTAAGTATAACATAAGGTCTATTGTGTTTTTTTAAAGCGTTTTCAAAAGTTTTAAACATTTCTAATCGTATGTGCGGATTTTCACGTATATCGTCTTGTTCCCAAGGCGTGTCTATATAAGTTAAAAGATATAAATTATACGTATTTGATAATGCTGCTTTTTTAAGTTTTGGATCTACAGTTTTATCATAATATTCCTCAAAATACACACTTGTTTCAAGTAAATCCGTATCACAAATTAAAATTTTATCAGCTTTTTTTGCTAATTTATTTTCTAATTTCATTTGCCCATACGCAATAGGCAACTGATCGTTACTTTCACAAGTTTTTCTGTGATTATTCCATTTTTCTTGCAAAAAGTCACGAGCATATTCAGGTACCCAAACAGTATTATAATGCTTAGCGAGTTTTTGTGAAATAGTTGTTTTACCGGTACTTTCGGGTCCGAATAATACAACTTTTATAATATTTATAGGTGTTTGTTTAAGTGTTTTTTCCATTCAAAATAACCTTGTACAGCTAAAATTAAAAATATAATGTATTGAATTCCGGTAAAACCATATCCTTTTACAAAATATAAAGGGATTGAAACAATATTACCGGCAATCCATAATGTCCAGTTTTCAAGTTTTTTATTGGCCATTAGCCACATACCGGCAAAAAAGATACCAGTTGTAAAAGTATCTAAAAAAGGTGTTATTTTTCTGAAATCGGTTAAATTTCCTGAGGTCATATTTGTTATGGCATAATTTACACTTTCCGTAAAATTTAAATGATTTGGCATAACATTATAATATCTATAAACAGCTATAACAAAAACAGAAGTAAACAAAAAGATGCCAAAAGTTTGTAGTTTTTCTTTTGTATTGGTTCTTGAAATAGGAATATGATGTTGTTTATCATCAATAATTTTACTCCACATATACCAACCATAAATACTCATTAATGTATAATAAATATTGATAATTAAGTCTCCATACAAATTCCATTGAGACAATAGGTAAACATATATGCCGGTACTTATAATTCCTGTTGGATATACTAATATGTTTTCTTTTTTAGCATAAAAAACACTTACAACACCAAAAACAGCCGCTATAAACTCTAATGAAATATTAAGTGCAGTTGCTGATTGATAGGGTTCTAAAAAAAAGTTAAGGATTTCGTTCATACATTTTATTATAAAATATGTTGTTCAAAAGCAGTTCCAATTACTACAATATCAGCTCCGTTGTCAAAAGCATTTTTAAGTTGACTTTTTGTTTTAATTCCGCCTCCAACAATTAATGGAATGGTGATATTTTGTTTTACTTTTGAAATAATTTCTGAATTTACAGGATTTATAGCTCCGCTACCGGCTTCCAAATATATCAATTGTTTTCCTTTATACATTCCTGCAATTGCAGTTGAAACTGCCAATTCAATATTCTCTTGTGGTATTGGTGTTGTTTTACTCACTTTTAATACGGATGATTTTGTGCCGCCATCAATTAAAATATAACCTGTTGGAATAATTTCTAAGGTTGAATTTTTTAAAAATGGAACCGATTTAATTTGCTGTTCAATTAAATATTCAGGATTTCTTCCTGAAAGTAGCGATAAAAACAATAAAGCATCAGCATTATTGGTAACTTGTGTATAATCACCGGGAAAAAGAAGTATTGGCAGTTGAGTGTGTTCTTTTAAAATTTTTACAAAAACATCAGTAATACCATTTTCAACAAAACTCCCTCCAACAAAAATAAAATTGGCATTTAAATTTTCAATTCTTTTTACATTTGAAGGAATTTCATTTATAGATGTTTTATCGGGATCTAATAAAATAGCGAGTAATTTTTTACCTTTTTTTGGAGCTTTTTGTATGTATTCTAAGATTGATTTACTCATATTTTTGAGGTATCTAAAGCATAAACCAACGTGTAATCTTCAATTTTTTTATAATGAATATCGTATTTTTTGTCCCAATCTTTTGCTTTAATAAAACCGGTTGTTCTTTTATCACTTATTTTAAACGATTCAATATCAATATCATTTTTAAAAGTTAATCCACCATACGGATAAATTTTGTAAAGCGATTCTTTAGCTCCCCAAATAACGGTTAATTGTTCAATTAAATTGTCGTTAGGGTTTATAAAACCACGTTCAAAATTTACAAACTTATGCTGAATGATTTTGATTTTTTCTCGGTTCTTTTCAATATCAATACCTACCTCTTTATCGCTAATTATTAATGCGGAAAAAGTAAAAGAATGGGTTATTGAAATGTGTTTTTTGTCTTTTAAATGCGGTTTACCATTATCGGTATAATACAAATCAAAGTCGGTATAACCGGCTTCTTTTAATAAATGACGCACACTTAAAAAACCGCGCTGATGCATTTCAGACTTCATTGATAAAACTCTTTCTTTACTTCTTTTTGTTAATAAAATACCCTTAGATAAATCATCAAAAGATTCTTCTATTTTCCACACATAAACGGTTGTGTGCTTATTTGGTGTAATGGTTTTATATAAAGGCATTTATAATATCAAAGGTATTTTGTACTTTTGCAAAAATTTAAAAGCAAAAAACAATTTGTTTTATGCAAAACAACAAATTTAAATAAATTATGAGTACAGAAACATCAACTTACGTGAAATATAAAGTAAAAGATATCAATCTTGCTGAATGGGGTCGTAAAGAAATTCAATTAGCCGAAGCTGAAATGCCAGGTTTAATGAGTTTAAGAGAAGAATATAAAGGAAAAAAACCTTTAAAAGGTGCAAGAATTGCGGGTTGTTTGCACATGACCATTCAAACAGCGGTTTTAATTGAAACGTTGGTTGAATTAGGTGCTGAGGTTACTTGGAGTTCTTGTAATATTTTTTCTACACAAGATCAAGCCGCTGCTGCAATTGCTGCAGCAGGGATTTCAGTATACGCATGGAAAGGAATGACTGCAGAAGAATTTGATTGGTGTATTGAGCAAACACTTTTCTTTGGTGAAGATAAAAAACCATTGAATTTAATTTTAGATGATGGAGGTGATTTAACAAATATGGTATTGGATAAATATCCTGAATTAGCTGCAGGAATTAATGGTTTATCTGAAGAAACTACCACAGGAGTTCATCGTTTATATGATAGAATGAAAGAAGGTACTTTGCCAATGCCGGCAATTAATGTAAACGATTCTGTTACAAAATCTAAATTTGATAATAAATACGGTTGTAGAGAAAGTGCTGTTGATGCTATTAGAAGAGCTACAGATTTAATGTTGGCAGGTAAACGTGTTGTTGTTTGTGGTTATGGTGATGTTGGTAAAGGTACAGCAGCATCATTCAGAGGTGCAGGTTCAATTGTTACAGTTACTGAAATTGATCCAATTTGCGCTTTACAAGCTGCAATGGATGGTTTTGAAGTTAAAAAATTAAATACTGTTGTAGGTAATGCCGATATAGTTATTACAACAACCGGAAATAAAGATATAGTACAAGGAAGTCATTTCGAAAAAATGAAAGACAAAACGATTGTTTGTAATATTGGTCATTTTGATAATGAAATTGATATGGCTTGGTTGAATGAAAACTATGGCGATTCTAAAGTTGAAATAAAACCACAAGTTGACAAATATACTATAGGCGAAAATGAAATTATTATTTTAGCTGAAGGCCGTTTGGTAAATTTAGGTTGCGCTACCGGTCATCCAAGTTTTGTAATGAGTAATTCATTCACCAACCAAACACTAGCACAATTAGAATTATGGAACAATAGAGACGCTTATGAAAACAAAGTGTATATGTTACCAAAACATTTAGATGAAAAAGTAGCTCGTTTACATTTGGCTAAAATTGGTGTTGAATTAGAAACACTACGTGAAGATCAAGCGAAATATATTGGTGTTAAGGTTGAAGGACCATTTAAACCGGATTATTACAGATATTAATATTTATAAAAAAATAAATCATAAAAAAGCCTTTAGTTTAACTAAAGGCTTTTTTTTATTGTTGGTTAATTAAAGAATTTTGATTTTTAAAAGTGATATTATCCAAACCATCAAAAACAATAATAAAATTTTGGATATTATGTACTCCTCTTTTTTTAATTTCACGAATTATTGATTTGATTTCTTTACTGTGAATGACTTTAATATCAGTAATATCAAATTCATCAATAGACTTATTATTAATTATTTCATTTAAAGGTTTATTTGTTGAAAAAACAATAGTTCTGGAAAAATAAGAAAAAATTAAAAAATCTTTATTGTCTTTTTTAGATGTAAAAATTTGAAAATCACCTTTATAAGTAAAATTATCAATAGTTATTTTAGCCTTTTTTGCTTTTAAGTCTATAATATTGCTATTCTCCGAAATAAAAAGCTGAGAATAGGCGAATGTAAATGTTAGAGTGAGAAATAAGCTCAAGACTGTTTTTTTCATAGTGTTTATTTTAATAAAGAAATTTTATCAAATATACAAAAACAGGGCTTATTTTTAAGTAACAATTGTTAAAATTGTAAAAAATTAAGAATCAAGGAGTTTTATTTAATTGTTAATAAATTGTTTTTTAATGGCAAAAAAAATGATAAAAAAAATCACTTGGCGCCAAGTGATTCTTTTTTTGCAATTTCCCCTAAATTAACAATAACGTATATTTCTTTTTCTTGTACCAAAGATATGATGAGGAATAAGACTGGACTAGGGGAGTTATACTAAAATTAAAAGGGGGAATTCCCCCTTTTTTAATTATAATTGTTTTAGAAGTTCTTCAACTGCTTTTTTTAATTGAGAGTCAGTTCCTTTCGCTTTCTCATCAGGATAATTGTCAATCACAATATCAGGCATTGCAGGCGTAAAGTCCATATTTTTTTCTGAAGATTTTACATACCAACCTCTAAAAGGAACTCTAACATAAGATCCATCTATCAATGTTTTTCCACCTGTAGAAATAACAGCTCCAAAAGTAGGAGTTCCAACTAGTTTCCCCAATTTCAATTCTTTATATGCATGCGAAAAAATTTCTGCATTAGAATAGCTGTTTTGATTGCATAAAGCTATGGTGGGTTTTGTCCATGCAGCTAAAGGTAAACGTTCACTATACGGATAATAGTTAGTAAATTTTTTATTTTCTTTTTCTAAATCTTTAGCAGCGCCTCTTGGAATAGTATATGCATGTTGTTTTACATTTAAAACAGCCATTAAATAATCTGTTGTCCAACCTCCTCCGTTATACCTAACATCAATCACAATACCTTCTTTTCCTAATCCGGCGGCAGTTAATTCACGTTCAAAAGTTTCAAAACTTGTCCAATTCATCCCTTGTATATGGATGTAACCTAATTTGCCATTTGAATATTTGTCAGTTAAACGTTTATGTTCTTTTACCCAAGCATTATAATTATCTGATCTTGAATTTGATTTAGGTCTAATTATTACTTCTTTTTCTTTTCCGTTTGAAGAAATTCCTAAAATAATTTTCTCATTATTGGTGTACGTTAAAAACTCATAAATGTTTTTTGATGAAGATACGTTTTTTCCATTTACAGAATTTATAATATCTCCAATAGATAGCTTACTGGCTTCTCTGTCTGCAGCAGAATTTGGAACAACTTTTGAAATTTGTAATTTTCCATTTTTAGTAGGAATCAGTTCAACACCTAACAAGCCGGTGCTTTCTTCTTGAACCGATTTTCGATCTTCACCTCTATACATACCCATATGGCTTGCATTTATTTGCCCTAACATTTTATTGAAAATCATTTTAAAATCTTCTCTCGTAGAGGCTTTCATAGCCAAAGGCTTATATATTTTTTTGAGTTCGTTCCAATTTTGATTGTGATGTTTAGGATCGTAAAATCTGTCATTTATAACTTTCCAGGCTTCTTCAAAAATTTGATTAGATTCTTCATTATAATCAATATCCATTATAGCATTAAAAGGAATATTCTCTTTTTTATTTCCTGATAATTTAATTCGGGAAGTTTTTCCTTTACTAATAAAATAAATATAATCTTCTTTGAAATCTAAAGAAACATTAGTTGGTCGGGTATTTTCTTTTGTTAAAGCTTTATTTTCTTTTCCATCCCAATTAATTTGAAACAAGTCTGAATCAACATCGGGATTTCCTCTGCCACTATTTCCTGTGGTGTAATAAAATGTTTTACCATCTTTAGATATAGCTCTTAAAAATTCGCCTCCGTTGTACGATGTAACTTGTTCTTGCCTTTGGTGAATATCATCAAAATCAATAATTATATCTTCAACTTTTTTCTCTGTTTTTTCTTCTGACTTTTCATCTTTTTTAGGCTTTTCATCTTCTGTGGTTTCTTCCCAATCTTGTTTTGTTTTTTCCCAGTCTTTTTTTCTTAACCAAACAAACCAAACATCATGATCTCCATTATTTCTATTGGAAGAGAAAGCTATTTTAGAACCGTCTTTACTCCAAATAGCACCAATATCCGATTTTGGATGCATTGAAATATTTACCGGTTTTTTACTGTTATCGGCCTTATGTATATAAACTTCTTCATTAAAATATAAATCACTTAAACTATAAGATAACCATTTTGAGTCTGGAGACCAAGCAATACCTGAAGGTGTATCCCAGCCATCGAGCAAAGTAATATCATAGTTTAGATTCCCATTTTCTGAAATTGATGAAACAATTAATTTGCCATAACCTTTGTTGTAGGCGACTAATTTTTTGTTGGGCGATAATTTTGGATTGGTAATACCTTCAGTGTCTTTGGTAATTTGAGTTATTGAATGTTTTAAACTTGTGAATATATTTTTGTTTGTTTTGTCGCTTGATGTAACGGTATATAAATTATTAATGCCATTTCTATCTGAAACAAAAAGCAATGTTTCGTCATTCAACCAAATAATATCAAAATCTCTGTAAGGAGAGTTAGATACATTTATAGTTCTGCTTTTTTTTGTATCATTTTCAGTTATAAAAATTTCGCCTCTAATTACTAAGGCGCTTAATTTTCCGTTTGGAGATACTTCAATTTCTGATGCATTGTTAGTGTAAGTTTTTCTTTCTACAGGATCAAATCTGTAATCGCTACTTATTTCTATTTTTAAAGGAATTGTTTTTTTTGTTTCAACATTCAATAACCATAATTTGTCACCGGAAACCATAACAGCGTCTGTTCCATTTTTACTTAAACTAAAAGAGTATAACCCCATATCTTTTAAATCAGAAATTTGCGTTATTTCTTCTGTTTTATTTCCACTATTATCTATAGTTAATTTGTGAACATTGTATTTTCCGCTTCTTGCAGATTGAAAATAAATAGTGTTGTTATTGGCCCATTGAGGTGATAAATCCTGTCCTTCAAAGGTTGTTAACTGAATAAATTTATCGTTTTTAATATCGTAAAGCCACAAATCTCTATTTGCCGGACCTTTATAAGCTTCTCTTTCAATTCTACAAGAACCACGTGTAAAAGCAATAAATTTTTTGTTTGGAGATAGTTTAGCATCAAAACCAACACTATTCAAAAGTCTAAAAGGTGTGCCTCCGTTTGCTGAAATTAAATGAATTTCCGGTTCTCTTTCCAATTGAACAAAATCTCGCACAGTTGTAAAAACAATTTCATTATCAGATGTAAAATCAGTTACTTGGTCGTTGGCAGAGTGGTATGTTAATCTAGTTGGTATTCCTCCGACTGCCGGAATTGTAAAAATATCATCATTGCCAAAACGATCGCTGTTAAAAGCAATAGTCTTTCCATCAGAGTTCCAAACAGGATTAGTATCGTAACCTTCATGTATTGTTAATCTTTTTAAATTTTCTCCTGATGTTGAAACAGTCCAAATATCTCCTTGATAATTGAAAGCTATTGTTTTTCCATCGGGACTTAAAGAAGGAAAATTGATCAAAGGGTTGTTTTGGGAATAAGTAGTTATTGTAAAAGCAATTAAAAAAGTGAAGAGTAGATGTGATTTTTTCATAAAATAGAATTAAAAAGGCTGTATTTTCAAATTTACTATTTTGAAAATTGGATAGTTGGTGAAATATTAAAACTTTAACAAAAGTTTAAGGTTTGTAATTAACCTAACCAACCTTCTCTGTCTAAACTTCTATATTGAATTGCTTCTGATATATGTGAAGATGAAATTTCATTTACACCTTCTAAATCTGCAATGGTTCTTGAAACTTTTAAAATTCTATCGTAAGCTCTGGCCGATAAGTTTAAACGTTCCATGGCGTTTTTAAGAAGCGTTTTACTGTTATCATTCAGTTTGCAATATTTCCGAATTTGTTTTACACCCATTTGAGCGTTGTAATGAGTATTTTTATATTCCGAAAAGCGTAACATTTGAATTTCTCTTGCTTTTGTAACACGTTCTCTAATTGCTTTACTTGGCTCGTTTATTTGTTCTTCGGAAAGTTTTTCAAAAGGAACGGGATTCACTTCAATATGAATATCAATTCGGTCTAAAAGCGGGCCCGAAATTTTACTTAAATAGCGTTGCATTTCGGCAGGTGAAGAGGTTACAGGAGCGTTGGGGTCGTTAAAATAACCACTTGGACTAGGGTTCATACTTGCAACCAGCATAAAACTACTTGGATAAGTAACTGTAAATTTTGCTCTTGAAATAGTAACTTCTCTATCTTCTAAAGGCTGACGCATAACTTCTAAAACAGTTCGTTTAAATTCAGGTAATTCGTCTAAAAACAAAACACCATTGTGTGATAAAGAAATCTCTCCCGGTTGCGGATATTGTCCACCGCCAACTAAAGCAACATCTGAAATAGTATGATGAGGAGAACGAAAAGGACGTTGAGTTATTAAACCGGAATCCTTTACTTTTCCAACAACCGAATGTATTTTAGTAGTTTCTAAAGCTTCTTGCAAGGTCATTGGAGGTAAAATAGAAGGTAACCGTTTGCTTAACATTGTTTTACCACTTCCGGGAGGGCCAATTAGTATTATATTATGTCCACCGGCAGCAGCAATTTCCATTGAACGTTTAACAGATTCTTGCCCTTTTACATCAGCAAAATCAAATTCAGGGTTGTTTAAATTTTTATAAAATTCAGCACGAGTATCAATTACAGTTTCACTTAAATCACTTTTTTCATCAAAAAATGAGATTACTTCTGTAATATTCTCAACGCCATAAACTTTTAAGTTGTTAACAATAGCAGCTTCTTTTGCGTTTTGCTTTGGAAGAATAAAACCTTTAAATCCTTCTTCTCTAGCTTTAATTGCAATAGGTAAAGCACCTTTTATGGGTTGTAAACTTCCATCTAAAGAAAGTTCACCCATTATTAAATAATCACCAATCTTATCAGATTTAATTTGCCCCGACGCAGCTAAAATTCCAATTGCTAAAGTAAGGTCGTATGCTGAGCCTTCTTTTCGTAAATCGGCAGGAGCCATATTAATGGTAATTTTTTTACCGGGAAGTTTGTAATTGTTATTGTTAAGTGCGGCTGAAATTCGGTAACTGCTTTCTTTAATGGCATTGTCAGGTAATCCAACTAAATGATACCCAATGCCTTTATCAATATTTACTTCTACAGTAATAGTTGTGGCTTCAACACCAAAAACGGCACTGCCATAAATTTTCACTAGCATATTTTTTTTGGATAAAAATAGAAAAAAAAATTAAGAGTAAATTTTTTTAATAAATGGATATAAGTTTAAAACTTTTAATAAAATTAACAATATGTTAATAATTTACAGACGATTAGCTTTTATTTATTTGTAATTTTAGACATACCTTAAAATTATACGATAACATGAAGCACAATTACTTTAAAAAACATTTATTTTTATTTGTTTTTCTTCTTTTTTTGAGCGTAAAAGGAACTTTACTTGCTCAAACAGTTTTTATAAACGAAATCCATTATGATAATGATGGAACAGATAGTGGCGAAGCAATTGAAATTGTTGGTCCTGCAGGAACTGACCTTACAGGTTGGAATTTAGTTTTATACAATGGTAATGGAGGGGCAGTTTATGATACTGCTGCTTTATCAGGTGTAATTTCTGATCAATCCAATGGGTATGGAACAGTATATGTTTCAATAAGCGGTATCCAAAATGGATCTCCAGATGGGTTAGCCTTAGTTGATAATTCAGGAACAATTATTCAGTTTTTAAGTTATGAGGGGACTATTACTGCTGCAGATGGAGCTGCTGTTGGGATGACAAGTGTTGATATTGGAATTTCGGAAACTAGTAGTACACCTGTAGGCTATTCCTTACAATTAGCCGGAACAGGATTGGTTTATGCTGATTTTACATGGCAGGCTGCTTCTGCCAACACTTTTGGCGGTATAAATAATGGACAAATTTTTTCTGGAACAGTTGTAGTTGATAATGAAGCTCCTTCAACGCCAACAAATTTAACAGCTTCAAATACAACTCAAACTTTAACCGATTTGGCTTGGACAGCTTCAACTGATAATATTGGTGTTACTGGATATCAAATTTTTGAAGGAACAACTCAAATAGCAACAACAACCGAAAGTAATTATACAGTAACAGGTTTAACAGCGAATACAACATATACATTTACTGTAACGGCTGTAGATGCTGCCGGAAATCTTTCTCCAGAGAGTGATGCTGTTAGTGTTATTACCTTAGAGGATACTACATTGCCTGTAGCATCAAGCATTGTTATTTCAGGTGTAATAGATGGACCTTTAACAGGAGGTGTTCCAAAAGCTATAGAATTTTATGTTTTAGAAGATGTAGCCGATTTGAGTGTTTACGGATTTGGCTCTGCTAATAATGGAGGAGGAACTGATGGGCAAGAGTTTACTTTTTCAGGTTCTGCAAATGCAGGAACATTTATTTATGTAGCTTCTGAAGCAACTGGTTTTAATGAATTTTTCGGATTTGAACCAACCTTTACTTCAGGTGCAGCATCAATTAATGGAGATGATGCAATTGAATTATTTTACAATGGTGCTGTTGTTGATGTTTTTGGTGATATTAATACTGATGGAAGTGGCCAACCTTGGGAATATATGGATGGTTGGGCCTATAGAAAAGATAATACGGGACCTGACGGAAGTACGTTTGTGTTAGATAATTGGTTGTTTAGTGCACCTAATGCGTTGGATAATGAAACTGCCAATTCGGAAGCGGTAACTCCTTTCCCTATAGCTTCTTATGGACCTGATTTAATTATTACGGGTGTTGTAGACGGACCTTTATCAGGAGGTGTTCCAAAAGCTATTGAGTTTTATGCCAAACAAGATATAGCCGACTTAAGTGTGTATGGATTTGGTTCAGCAAATAACGGTGGCGGAACTGATGGAAAAGAATTCACTTTTTCAGGTTCTGCAACAGCGGGAACTTTTATTTATGTAGCTTCTGAATCGACAGGGTTTAATTCTTTCTTTGGATTTGAACCAACATTTACTTCTTCTGCCGCATCTATTAATGGGGATGATGCAATTGAATTATTTTATCAGGATGAAGTGATTGATGTTTTTGGTGATATTAATACCGATGGTACCGGTCAACCTTGGGATTATATGGATGGTTGGGCCTATAGAAAAGATAACACAGGACCTGACGGCACTACATTTATAATTGATGATTGGAGTTTTAGCGGAATAAATGCTTTAGATAATGAATCGTTAAACGAAACAGCTGTTGTACCATTTCCAATAGGAACTTACGGTTTAGGCGGAGTAGAGGAACCTCCTGTTGAACTTATTTCAATCTTAGAAGCCCGAAATACTGCTGATGGTACAGAAGTAAAAGTAACAGGAGTGTTAACGGTTTCAGATCAGTTTGCAGGTTCAGCTTATATTCAAGATGAAACAGGAGCAATTGCAGTTTTTGATGCTTCTGTTCATGGAGAAGGATTATTTAATATAGGTGATGTTGTAACCATAACAGGAGTTAGAAGTTCTTATAACGATCAACTGCAAATAAGCCCTGTAACTTCAGTTGAAGTGGATACTGAATCTACTTTAGTAATAGAACCTTTAACCATCACTTTAAGTGAAATGGTAAGCCATCCGGCGGAGTTGGTTCGTATTGAAAATCCAAGTTTTCCAAAACCGGGCGATATGTTATTTGGTAATTCTAATTATATGTTAACTGATGCAAGTGGAAGTGGAGAGTTACGAATAGATAATGATGCTTCAGAAATTGTTGGGTTGGCACAACCTGAAAACTGTGAAGAAATAATAGGTGTTGTTGGTAGATATTATGAAATATTTCAACTATTACCAAGAATGAAAACAGACTTACCTTGTGCAGAGCCTTATGAACAAACAGGTGATGATTTGGCTATTTCTAAAGATAAAACTTTTGATGTTGTTACATGGAATATGGAGTGGTTTGGCGATGAAGCGAATTCTCCTGCCGCAGGAAATCCTGATTCAGATGCTATACAAAAAGAAAGTGTTAAAAATGTGCTTCAAAATTTAGATGCTGATATTTATGCCGTTGAAGAAATTTCTGACGATGCTTTATTTGCTGAAATGGTTGACGAAATGGATGGATACAGCTATGTATTATCTGAAGCTACATCGTATCCTAACGATACTGAGGGAACTAAACAAAAAGTAGGATTTATTTATAAATCTGCTGTTTTTTCTGATGTTGAAACAAAAGTATTATTAGAGTCTATTCATCCATATTATAATGGTGGAGATGATTCAGCTTTACAGGATTATCCTGATGGAGATGCCACTCGTTTTTTTGCAAGCGGTAGATTACCATTTATGTTAACTGCAAATGTTACAATTGATGGTAATACACAACAAGTTAATATTATTGATCTTCATGCAAGAGCAAATACTGGAGATAATCAATTAAAATATGACATGCGTAAATACGATGTAGAGGTGTTAAAAGATTCTTTAGACGTGTATTATCCTGAGGCTAATATTATTATGTTAGGAGATTATAATGATGATATTGATGAAACTGTTGCTAATATAACTACTACAACAGATTCTAGTTTTAAAGCTTATGTTGATGATGTTGAACATTACGATTTTTTAACTAGTATTTTAAGTGAAGAGGATTATAGATCGTATGTTTCTTATGAAAATATGATCGATCATATTATGGTTTCTAATGAATTGTCACCTAATTATATTGAAGAATCTGCAAGAGTTCATTATGAATTTTACAGTAGTGATTATACACGTACAACTTCTGACCATTTCCCGGTTTCAGCTAGGTTACAATTAAAACTTTTAACAATTGATGCGTTAAATGTAACTGATGTAACTTGTAATGGGACTATGGATGGTGAAGCTACCGTTATAGTTTCAGGAGGTATATCACCTTATACATATACTTGGAGTGATGGTATTGAAACTTCAACAAATACAATTTCAGGATTAAGTGGTGGTACGTATAGCGTAACTATTACCGATGCTTTAGATAACTCTGTATCACAAGAGTTTACAGTGTTTGAAGCAGAGCCTTTAGAAATGACATTTGAAGGAGATACTACTGTTTATTATGGTTATGAAGATGCTTCTTGTACAACGCTTTCAGTAACAGGGGTAACAGGAGGAGTTGCACCATATACGTATGAGTGGAGTACAGGAGAAATAACAGATGTTATTGAAGTTTGTCCTACAGAAACTACAGATTATACAGTTACTGTTACAGATGCCAAAGGTTGTACAGTTACTACTCAAACAACAGTAGATGTTATTGATGTTACTTGTGGAAATAATCCAAGACATCCAAAAGTTGAAATTTGTCATAAAGGAAGAAGTCTTTGTGTTTCTGAATTTGCTGTTAAGTGGCATTTAGAACATGGAGATACTTTAGGAGCTTGTGACAGTGAGGAAGAGTATACATTTATTACTAATTTAAATGTACATCCAAACCCATTTGTTAATTATGTAGAAATTAGTTTTAATAGTAATGTAGATACTACTGTAGATTTATATATATATAATTTTTATGGTAAATTGGTTGAACAAGTAAGTAAAGAAGCACTTAAAGGTAAATCAAGAGTGAGACTTAACTTAGGGCATTTAAGAAGCGGTTTTTATTATTTAAAAACCATTGTTAAAGGAGAAGTTAAAAATGTAAAAATACTTGTTAAACGTTAATTAAAGTATGTTAAAAAAAGAACGCCTCCAAAATATTTTGGAGGCGTTCTTTTTTTAAATTTTTATCAAAAAAAGTATTAAAACTTAATAAACATTTTTTTGGTAGAACCTCGTTCAATTAATTCTGTTCTAATAATTTCAGTTTTAATATCGTTAAAATCAACTTTATTTTCTAGTTTTTCTATCAATCTTTTTGCAGCTGTTTCGCCAATTTCTTCGCCAAATTGATTTACTGCAGTTAAAGGAGGAGAGCCATGTTTTGACAAAATACCATTTGTAAATCCAATTATTGAAATATCTTCAGGAATTCTAATTTTTCGTTCATTTAAAACCTGAGTTACAATAGCATCGGACATTTCATCAACAGTAAAAATACCATCAACAGATTTGTAATCAAGCATTTTATTAATACGTTCTTTTAAAGTTTTATTATTTTCAAGGCGAATTATTAAATTTTCATCAGGAACTACACCGTATTTAGTTAGAGCCTTTATATAACCTTGTGCTCTAAACTTACCTACATTTAAACTTTCAATGGTAGAAATAAACGCTATATTTTTGCATTCTGATTTCATTAAAAATCGGGTAGCTTTGTATGCACTTTTTATATTGTCTGTAACAACTTTATCGCATTTAATATCTTTATGAGCACGGTCGTACAGAACAATAGGAGTTCCTTCATTTAAAATATCATTGAAATGATCTACTTTTTGGAGCTTTAAGGTTTCTTCTGAAAGACAAGCTATAAAACCATCAATAGTTCCATTAGATAGCATATTCATTGTATTTACTTCCTTTTGATACGATTCATTGGTAATGCAAGTGATAATATTGTAACCTTTTTCTGCACATACCGTTTCAATTCCTCTTAATATTTTAGCAAAGAAATGATTTAAGATGTTTGGTATTATAATACCAATGGTTTTGGTTTTTTTATTCTGTAAACTTAATGCTAGAGTATTAGGTTTATAGTTGTGTTCTTTAGCGTATTGCTGAATTTTTTGCTTTGTTTCTTCACTAATCTCATAACTGTCATTTAAGGCTTTTGAAACAGTTGAGATTGAAACATGCAGCGCTTTTGCAATTTGTTTTATGGTAATTCTTTTATTCATTTGTTGGTAAAAGAGTTAATTTGGTTGAAGTACTAATTATTTCTTGTTTGTTTAATTTCATTTTTCTGAACTCACCCTTGTTATACATTTCTGCTTGGTCTTTATAGAATTTACTAAAAGGATTTCCCGATTGCCCTGTTGGTAAAATACTAATGCTATTTTCAATATCTGAGAAATCAATAATTCTTCTTGTTGATGGACCTGAAAATACGTTGTATATTCCCGAATCAGTAAACTCATAACTTTTATTATCGATTACTCCAATTGTTCCCGAAGCTTCAAATGGTCCCACATTAAAAATACTTCTTAAAGACGCAATTGTGCCTAACGGGTGCGGGTGCTCTAAGGTATGAATTTTTCCCCAATTCCAGTTTAATATATCTTCACCAAGTTGATTTTCTAACGAATTTATGGTTTCAATAAAAGAATTTAACAAAATTTGAGATCTGCTTTCCGTTTTGTCAACAGTTTCAACATTATCCCACCAAATGGATTCTTCCTTTTTAATTTGATTAGAAATAACTCGTTTTATTATATGTGTTTTTAAAAGTTGATTGAAGAGTGTTTTTCCTAATTCATCTTCAAAAGTATTTTCTAAATATAAATAAATCCATTTACTGTATATGGTAGAAGCAATATTTTTGGTAGTATTAGATCCGTCCCAATTTTGTAGTATTTGTAGGGATTTTTGCTGATTTTCAGTTAATGATTCTGTTTGAATTGATGAGGTTAATATTTTTATAATTTCAGAAGAATTTACAGAAACATTATCTGTAATCATTTTTTTAAAATCGTTTTTATTCCAATCGTTTTTAGGTTCTAATAATTGCACAATACGTTTTGCTCTGTCTTCGGGTAAATAATAACCCGGATATAAAATACTGGCAATAGAGTCAGGTTGGTTATTTGCTGAATATACGTAGTTCCATTTCGGATTTTCAGCCATTGGGTTTTCGCTAAAATCTAAATATTCAATAGGATCATCTTCACCAGTACTGCCATCTAATATGAATTTTCTGTTTACATGAGGTTTGCTTTTGTACAATTTACCTGTTGCCCACCAAGCAATATTTCCTTTAACATCACCATACATTATATTTAAACCGGGCGCATAAATCATAGATGCTCCTTTTTTAACATCTTCCATTTTAGTTGCATTTGAAATAGTGTAAAGCGCTTTTAACACATCTACATTGAACGTTGTAAAAATCCACGACATTGAAATGGGTTCACTTTGTGTTATGTTTTCAATTGCATTATTCATAATTGGTCCGTGTCGTGTTTTTTTAACGGTTATTTTAACATCTTTTTGATCTTTAACTTTTATAGTTTTGATTGTAGTTTTATAATTTTCATAGCCTTTAGGTGTTTTATATTTCAAGCTGTCTGTTGGATGATTTGTTTCTTTATAAAAGTCGATATCATCATTTTCGAACATAGTTAAACCGTAAGCGTAATTTCTGTTATGTCCTAAAAGTGGAAATGGCACACCTGCCAAATAATAACCATAAATTTCGTAGTTTGGTGTGTTTATATGTGCTTCATACCATACGGATGGTTGAGAATATGAGATGTGAGGATCGTTGGCAAAAAACACTTTTCCGGTACTTGTTTTTTTTGAAGAAACAACCCAACTGTTACTCCCAATAAAAGGTGAAACAGGCATTTTGTCCATTATTTGGTCAATGCTTGAAACCATATTTTCAAAAGTTTCAACATTATGTTTTGAGTTTTTTATCAATGTAGTATTAGGGTCTATATCAATATTTAATTCCTTTAAGTAATCTTCACCTAATTTTTCTTTTAAAATACTTAATAAAGGGTCGGTTTTATGTGCTTGTGCAAAGCTGAAAGACATGTATCCCAGTATATTGTAAATATCATTAAGTTGAAAAGGCTCCTTTTTAACACCAACTAATGTAAATTCTATTGGTGTAGTTCCGTTTTTAATAAATTGGTTTACTCCTTCCAAATAGGCATTTGCCAGTTTGTACGAATCACTATTTTTATTCAGATTTTCAATGGTTTTTTTAGAAGCTTCTTCAATACCTAAGCTCACAAAGAATTGATCGGTTTGAAGCATTTTTTCGCCAAAGATTTCCGACAACTTTCCGGGAGCAATCCTCCTAATTAATTCCATTTGCCACAATCTGTCTTGTGCGTGAACATAACCAAGAGCTGTTAATGCATCGGTTTTATTTTGAGCGTATATATGTGGTATTCCATAATCATCAAAATATATTGTAGTTTCTTTTTCTAAGTTTTTTAACTTTATATTTCCTGAATATATTGGTTTTAAACTATTGTAATATATCCAACCTCCTATACATAGAAGAATTAATAATATAGCAATAATTAGAAAAACTTTCTTTAGGATTTTCATTATAAATGATTTCTTTTAACAACATATCAAATATAATATTTAAATTTTGGAAAGTTAAACTTATAATATTGAGTATTTTAATTTAAAATAAAAGAGTATTGTACTTTCATAAAAATATTAAAGATATCTTTCTTTTATAATGTTTAGGTGATGGGTTTGATGTCCTGCAATTATAAAACCCAATGCTCTAACAGTTACATCACTTCCATTTGCAGTACCAGAAAGGGCTAACATTTCATCAGTAAAACTTTTAAATAATGAAATGCTTGATTTTCGAACAAAGGTTAATTCTTCTAGTAAGTCTTTAAAATCTCTATCATTACCATTAGAGTTGTTTACATACCAGTTTTCATCAAAACCATGAATTTCTGTAGCATCATTTCTTGAAAATCTTAGAGCTCTATAGCTTAAAATTCGTTCAGTATCAATTAAATGCTGAATGAGTTGTTTAATAGTCCATTTATCTTCAGCATATCTGTATGTTAATTTTTCATCAGATAAATTTGTTGTTGTTTTTAAAATTTCATTCAATGAAGTTTCTAAAGCATCTAATAAATCAACATTCTTTAAAGTACCTATATATTGTTTATAATAAGGCGCATATTCATTTTCGGGCAAAAAAAGTGAATTCATAATTATGCAGAATTTCTACTGGCATTGATATTTCCAAACAGCGACCTTGTGACCATTTTTTCGTAAATACTCAGTAAATCTGCATCCGGATTTTCTTGTTTTTGTAATTCTTGAATTTTAATTAGAGCATATTGCTGTATTGTAAGCAAAGGCAATACAATATTTTCTCTTATGTTGATAGAGGCTTTACCTACTTTATTGCTTTGCATTAATTCTGTATAGTCAGTAAGTTTTAAAATAAGGCGTTTGGTTGTAAGGTATTCTTCATAAATAATTTTCCAAAAATCTCCAAATTCTTCATCCTTTTCCATGTATTGCGTTAATTCAAAAAATGATTTTGAAAGTGACATCATACTGTTACCAATTAATGTTTTAAAGAAATCTGAGCTTTTGTAAAATTGTTTAAGTTTATCAAACTCGCCTTTATCTTCATATTTTTTTAAAGCGGTACCAACACCAAAAAAACCGGGAACATTTTGTTTTAACTGGCTCCACGAACCAACAAAAGGAATGGCACGTAAATCGGAGAAGTTTAAACTGTCAGCTTTTGAACGTTTTGAAGGTCGGCTTCCAATATTTGTTTTTGCGTAATATTTTAAAGTACTCATTCGCTCTAAATAAGGCATAAATTTAGGGTGATTTTTAAAATCAACATACGCTTTGTAGCTTGTCACTGCTAAATCATTCATTATGTCTGAGTCGTTTTTCGTCATAATATGATTGGCATTGCTAAACAATTCATTTGAAATACCGGCACTTAATAACTGTTCAATATTGTATTGAGATGAATCTAAGGTTCCGAAATTTGAACTTATGGTTTGACCTTGTACTGTTAGTTGTATTTCATCATCTTCAATTGTTGGTCCTAATGATGCATAAAACTGATGTGTTTTTCCACCACCACGAGCCGGTGGTCCGCCACGTCCATCAAAAAAGATAACTTTAATACCATAGTCTCTTGAAATTTTAGTCAAATTTTCTTTGGCTCTAAAAATAGACCAATTCGCCATTAAATAGCCTCCATCTTTAGTTCCGTCAGAAAAACCAAGCATTATAGTTTGTTTATAACCTCTTTGTGCAAGATGATTCATGTAAGCTTCGTTTGAATATAATTTAGCCATTACACTTTCGGCATTGGTTAAATCATCTACAGTTTCAAAAAGAGGGATAATATCGGCAGTAATATTATGGTTAAAACCGCACAAATTAAACATGGCAAAAGTTTCCATAACATTAATTGCCGTTTGGTTATTACTTATAATATACCTGTTTGCTCCACGTTCGCCATTATTTTGCTGAATGGTTTTTATTGCTTGAATTGATCCTAAAGTTTTAGAAACCATTTCATCTTTAAAAATAGAAACATCAATATTGTCACTTACATTTGAAAGAATTTTAAGTTGATCATCTTCAGGAAGTTCCAAGTAATTTTTTGGAAACTCTGTGTTTCCTTCTTCTAAAAGAGTATTTACAATTTCGGCAAAAACGTTATGATGAACTCTACTGTCTTGTCTAATATCTAATGTAGCAAAATGATAGCCAAATAAATGTACTTTATTTATAAAGTCGTTAATTTCTTCTAAATAAAGTGATTGGTGTTTTAAAATTAGAGTATCTTTTATTCCTTGTAACTTTTCTATGAATTCATTTAAAGGAATCATAGTATTTAATTCCGGATTAACGCTATTGTCAAATAGTAATTTCTCTAATTCGGTAATTGGTTGTTCAACTCCGTTAAATGTTAAGCGTTTTTTTAAGATTCTGATATCTCGGTAATAATTTTTTAAAATAGTTGACTTTAAGCGTTTGGCAACATTTAAAGTAATTTCAGTTGTTACAAAAGGGTTTCCATCTCTGTCTCCACCAGGCCAAAAACCAAGATTAATAATTTCGTTATTAATAGGTTCGCCTTCAAAAATATTACTTTGGATATAATTGTATACGCTTGAAACCGAATAGTAAAATACGTTTTCCAAATACCAAATTAAGCTAACAGCTTCATCAAAAGGTGAAGGTTTTTCGTGCTTAAAAAATGGAGTTTTTCCTAATTGAGCTAAAAGCTTGTTTATTAAAAGTAAATCGTTTTTCTCTATTGCTTCAGCCAAATCGGTTATAATTCCTAAAACTGTACCAGGATAAAATTGAGTTGGGTGTGCAGTTAATACAATACGCACTTTAAAGTTTTCTAAATGTTTCTTTAGAGCTTCTTTTTTATTTTCTTGTGTTGCAGTTTCTTTACTGTTACGTAAAGTACCTACACCATCCATATTATTTACAATTGGAAATGCGGCATCTTCTATTGCATCAAACAACACAACTTGACGTTCTATATATTGAATAAAACGAAAGAGTAAATTTATTTTATCTTTTTCTAAAGGATTTTGTTGATAGGTTTCAAAAAAATCTTCAACAATTTCTGTTGGATTTTTTTTATTAGAAAAACCATTTTTACATACTTCATGAAATAAAGGCAATAATACTCCTGTTCTACTAATAGCATCAAACGGAAGTGTCATAAAAATGCTATTGTATATTTGGTATTTCGATAAAACATTTTCGTTAAATCGTGTAAGTTTAGGTTGTGTAGTCATTGATTTTATTAATTATTAGTGCTGAAAAATACAAAAGCTAAATTAATTAAGTATTTTTATTATGCTAATTTAACGAAATCGTTTTTTTTGTGAATGAAAGATTCTAATTTTATTTTTTACGAGGGACTATGTATAAATCGGATACTTTAAAAAAACTTTTTTTTAAATTAAGGTTTTGGTATATATCCATATAAGTATCATAAATATATTTGCTGGGAGTTTTGTTTAAATTATTGTAGCTTATTGTAAATAGGCCGTCCTCAATATTACTAACATCGAGTGATACAAATTTAAAGGATGTTAAATTAAGCGTTTTATTAAGATTGTATTTGTTAAAATTTGAAGATAAATTAGAAGACGTATAAATACTGTATGGTAACGAATCATTTTTTTCTTGTGAAAAACCAATATTAAAACAAAGAATTAGTAAAATAAATACCAATATTTTTTTAAATGAATTCATTAACAATAGTTTATATAAAGTTAATGAAATATTCAGAATTAAGAAATTAATTTTATTTTTAATATTTTTGAAGTAGTCTTTGTAACTTTAAATCTGTCATCCAATCTTTTTCCAATAACCCAAACAATTTCTTTTTTAGAGCATAAAAGCCAAATAGCATCTTTTTCAACTATTGATAATTTTTCGTCTTTAAAAAACTTGCTCAGCTTCTTTTTTCCTTGTAATCCAATTGGAAAAAAATAATCTCCTTTTTCCCATTTTCTTATTGTTAAAGGAAATTGTAGTTTGTCGTAATCTATTGAAATGGTATTGATATCATCAAAAATAAGTTCGTTTAAAATTTTATTTTGATGATTTTTTGTATCAAAAGGAATTACAATAGTTTCAAATTTAAGTGAAATTGGATGCGAAATTTGAGATGTATTTTCTTCAATATAAATGGTTGAAGTGTTTTCTTCATCAACCATTTCGATTTCAGTTAAAATTAGAGAATCCCGATTTTTAATTAACCTATGTGTTTTGCTTAAAATTTGTTTACCACTTTGTGCATTTAATAAATCGGTTATAACATTCCACTCTGTAAATCCGTATGTTTTTAATAGTTCATACAAATAAATTTTGGGGTTCGATAGTTTTTTAAGTTCTAAAATGTTTAGATGTAAATTATTGTTTTGTGAGGAAATAATCTTTTCTTGAATATTTTTAATGGAGTCGTTAATTATTTGCTGACTTCCTTTTAAGTTTTCAAGTGTATTTTGAAAAGAATCTAGCAAACTCGGATTTAACTCTTTTAAAACAGGAATTACCTTATGTCTAATTTTATTTCTAAGATATTTAATTGAAGAGTTACTGCTGTCTTCACGCCAAAATAATTTGTGTTTGGTAGCGTAAACCAATACGTCTTCTCTAGAAAAAGGAAGCATAGGTCTAACAATATTTCCATTAACTTCCGGAATTCCGGTTAAACCATCTAAACCTGTTCCTCGGGTAATATTTATTAAAAAGGTTTCTAAAACATCATCTTTTTGATGCGCAGTTATTACGTAATCTAATTTTTGATTTTCAATTATTTCCTGAAACCAATTGTACCTTAACTCACGAGCAGCCATTTGAATAGAAATTCCGTTTTCCGTCGCATATTTTTCGGTTTCAAACTTAATGGTGTGGGTTGGAACTTTATATTTTTTTCCTAATTCAATAACAAATTGCTCGTCTTTATTGCTGTCTTTACCTCGTAATAAAAAATTACAGTGTGCAAGCGATATTGAAAAACCTAATTTATACAATAAACGAGTTAAAACAATGCTGTCTATTCCGCCCGAAATAGCTACAAGTAATTTTTTATCATTTAAAAACGATAAATTTTTGTTTATATGTTCCTGAAATTGAATTCTCATAGTTGTTGTAAAGATAATTATTTGGCTTTTAATAAAACCTGTTTCATAGCTTTAGCTTTGAGTAAGCATTCTTCGTATTCTTTTTCCGGAATAGATTGAGCTGTTATGGCTCCGCCTACCGAGTAAGAAATGTATTTTTTAGATGAATTGTATAAAATACTTCTAATAATTACATTAAAATCAAAATTTCCATTGGGTGTAAAATAACCAACAGCACCAGAGTATAAACCTCGTTTGGTTTCTTCTAATTCTTCAATAATTTTTAGTGCCGAAATTTTTGGAGCTCCGGTCATGCTTCCCATAGGAAAAGTATCTTTTATAATATCAACAGGATGTATGTTTTTTTTTACTTTGCATGAAACTGTAGAAATAAGTTGATGCACTTGTTCAAAGGTATATACTTTGCATAATTCATCTACTTTTACCGAACCTTTTATGGCTGAACGTGACAAATCGTTTCTCACCAAATCAACAATCATAATATTTTCAGCACGTTCTTTAGGATTTTGTTCTAACTCTTTAATGAGTTTTTCATCTTCTTTTTTTGATGATGCTCTTTTTTCAGTTCCTTTTATGGGTTGTGAAATTACAGTATCACCTTCTTTTTTTAAATAGCGTTCCGGTGAAGCCGATAATAAAAATTTATCATTTAACTTTAAAAATGTTGCAAAAGGAGGTTTGGATATTTCGTTTAAATTTTGATAAACTTCCTGCGGATTTATAGTTGAATTTTTGCTGTAAAATTCCTGACAAAAATTGGCTTCATAAATATCGCCTCTATGAATGTGGTTTAAAATTGAATGTAACTTGTTGTAGTATTCATCTTTATGGATACGTAATTTTATTTTGATGTTTTTACTATTGGTTTTTGTTTGTTGGTTGTTGATTTTGAAAATAGTTTTTAAATCAGTTTCAATCTCATTTTCAACTTCAGTAATATATTTTATTTCAACAGTATTTTCTTTAATTAAGAATATTTTTTTTGGCTGAAAAAAGAATAAATCAGAAAAATGCAATCCATCAAAATTAGCGGAAGTTAATTTCTCTACGTCATTTTTTAAATCGTATCCTAAATAACCAAAAATATAATCGTTAACTTTTGTTTGATAGTTTTTTAACTGCTCAAAAGCATTTTTATAATTGGTTTCAATATGTGAAAATGCATCAATAGCCAATACTGCATCAAAAGTTGAGTGCTTTTGATGGTAATTATTACTATCTAGCCAAACAGCGATGTTAAACTGCTGAGCCCATAGTAAAAGTTGTTGTTTAAATTCAGAAATATTTTCAATCTGAATTTTTTTACCAGTTCGTTGCATTGTCGCAAAAATAGAAAAGTCCCTTCAAATTGAAAGGACTTTTGGAATATAATTCTATTAGCTGGTTATACGTTACCCTGAACTTGATTCAGGGTCTTATTATATTTTATGAGAAGCATGACGAATTTTATAATCTAACTGTGAATAGCTCTGTTATTAACAGCTAAACAAGCTTCTTTAAATGCTTCAGTAAAAGTTGGATGTGCGTGAGACGAACGTGCAATATCTTCTGAAGAAGCTCTAAATTCCATGGCAATAACAGCTTCGGCAATCATATCGGCAGCTCTGGCACTAATCATATGCACACCTAAAATTTCATCAGTTTCAGCATCAGCCAATACTTTTATTTGACCATCAATATCCATACTTGCTCTTGCTCTTCCTAAAGCACGTATCGCAAAAGTTCCGGATTTGTAGTTAGCACCTTCTTCTTTTAATTGCTCTTCGGTTTTGCCAACAGCGGCAACTTCTGGCCAAGTATAAACAACTCCCGGAATTAAATTATAATCAATATGCGGTTTTTGACCTGCAATAATTTCAGCAACCATAGTTCCTTCTTCTTCAGCTTTGTGAGCTAACATTGCACCTTTTACAACATCGCCAATTGCATAGATATTAGAAACGTTGGTTTGTAAATGTTCGTTTGTTTCAATTTGACCTTTATCACTTATTTTTACACCGATGTTTTCCAATCCTAATCCTTCAGTATACGGTTTTCTACCTACAGATACTAAAGTATAATCGCCTTTAAATTCTACAGGATTTCCTTTTTTATCATTGGCAGTAACAACAACTTCATTACCGGAGCTTTTTACTGAATTTACTTTATGACCGGTATAAAATTTTATTCCTTGTTTTTTTAGGGATTTTTGTAATTCTTTTGAAAGCATCCCGTCCATTCCCGGAATTATATTAGGCATATATTCAATTACAGAAACATCCGATCCCAATCTTTTATATACCGATCCTAATTCCAAACCTATAACTCCACCACCAATTACAATTAAATGTTTTGGTATTTCGTTTAAACTTAAAACTTCGGTAGAAGTAATCACTCTTTTTTTATCTAATTCAATAAATGGTAAAGACGAGGGCTTAGAACCGGTAGCAATAATTGTATTATTTGCTTCAATTTCTTCTGAAGATTTATCAGACCTTATTATTGTAATATGAGTACTATCTTTAAAAGAACCTACGCCATTAAAAACGGTAATATTATTTTTATCCATTAAATAATTGATTCCTCCTGATGTTTGAGCAACAACTTCATTTTTACGATCAATCATTTGTTTGAAATTCACTTCTAAACCTTTCACATCTATTCCGTGAGTTGAAAAATGTTTTGTAGCATCGTAATAATGGTGTGAAGAATCTAGTAATGCTTTTGACGGGATACAACCTACATTTAAGCAAGTTCCTCCTAAGGTATTGTATTTCTCTATTATTGCAGTTTTTAATCCTAATTGTGCACAGCGAATTGCTGCAACATATCCTCCAGGTCCTGAACCAATAACGGCTACATCATATGTACTCATAATTTTTTCATAAAAGTTGAATTACAAAAATAGGTTTTTTATTTATTTATTATTTACAACAACAAGACTTATTTTTTAGTAAATCTTTACCTTGTTATAATAAAATAACAAATTAATATATTGAAAATTAAGTATGTATAAAGGGGTATAAAAAGTGCTACATTTAAAAAAGTGCTATTTATTAAGTTTTTTACACCATTTATTATTAATAAGAAGCGTTTTGCTAAATTCCCTTAACAAAACTACTGAAAATTAACTACTTATGTTAGTTTTTATTTACATTTGGGTTATAATATTGAGAAATTGGTTCCCCATAAATACCAAAAAACATAATTGTTTATACACAAGTTAAATTAGTACTTTAAAAGTATCTATTTATAATAAAAGTTGGTAAGAGTTATAGTATGCTAACTATTGTTGTACTTAAAGTTATAAAGCTTTAAGGGTTATAATTTATATTTAATTTATTGAGATATGGAAAAAAAAATTACTTCTTTTTATAAGTTTTTTATAACTTTTTTTATCGTTTTAAATACAATTCAAATTAGTGCTCAAAAAAGTAAAATATACAAATTAAATGAGGACAAGCTTGAAATTAAAGGTACGTTAGCCAATGATAAAAAAGTGGATTTCGAAAGATTATATAGTCTTTTGTATGATTTACACCCGGTTGCTTATATAGAAAAAAATGAAATAAAAAAAGTTTTTGGTAATACAAGTCCGGTAAAACTTGTTTTTGAAGATTTAGAATCATTTAATTTATTGCATATAGATAATTCATTATTTCATGATGTTGAACTTATTACAGTCAGTTTAAATAGTGAAAGTGATTTGCATCGTGTATTTGATTTGTCTGAAATTAAAGGCTTTAATAATTTAAAATACATTTATATACAATGCTATTTTAAATGTACCACTAACAAAATTGAATCGTTTGTTTTAAACTCAGATTCTGAATTTACTATTTTTTATATTATGCTAAATCCATCCTAAGCAGTATTAAACTAACCAAAGAAAACTGAAATGAAAAAACTTTTCCCTACGAAGTTGTATCACTTTATAAGTCCAGTTAATTTAGTTTTATTTATTATACTTATAATAAGTAATAATCTTGAAACCTATAGTCAAGTAAGAGTTGATTTTACTCCTAGAACTTCCGAATTTACTCCATCAAAAACAGTGTATAATGTTAAAGGAGATTTTACCATGATAGGTAATACTAACCTTACTTTAATTAGTTATGAGGATGATAAAAATAACAGTAACAACGTTATGGTGTATGTGGATAATGATAATGACAATAATACAAGTAATTCATCTTCTGCAACTTTAACATTTTCTACAGAAAATGGAGCTATACCTGAGTGTTCAAATATTGTTTATGCTGGGTTATATTGGACAGGAAGAGGAAGTAATCTTTCTAATACTCGAATGCGTACGGTTAAATTTAAAACTCCCAACCAATCATCTTATAAAACATTAGTTACAAATAATAATAGTATCAAATTCCCGGGTGATAATGATATGTATGCAGCTTATATTGAAGTTACCGAAGAAGTTAAAACAGGTGGAATTGGAGAATATTGGGTGGCAGATATAGCACTATCACAAGGTAATGGAGCTAGTACCGGTTATTATGGTGGTTGGGGAATGGTGGTTATTTATGAAAATTCAAAAATGAAATGGAGAGACATAACTGTGTTTGACGGATATGCTTATGTTGTTGGAGGTACAGCAAGACATACTATTGATGTTGAGGGATTTAAATCTGTACAAAATGGAGATGTCAATTTTAAATTAGGATTAATGGCTGGTGAAGGAGATGTGGGTATTTCGGGAGATTATTTTGAAATATTAAAACAATCAGATAATAGTTATTTGAAACTTCATCATTCAGGTAATACAAATAACAATTTTTTTAATTCATCAGTAGAAACAGGAGGTAATCCACGTAATCCTATGTTAGTTAATAATACTGGGTTGGATATTAGTATGTTTGATGTTCCTAATATTAATAATGAAATTATAACAAATAATCAAACAACAACTCAATTTAGGTATGGTTCTACGCAAGATACTTATATAATTTTTAATGTGACATTTGCTGTTGATGCATATGTTCCTGAAACAGAAGGAATAGTGACAACTACAGCGATTAATGGTGTTATAAATCCTACAACAGAAACAGTATTGCCAGGTGAAATAATTGATTTTAAATTAGAAATTAAAAATAAAGGAACAGAAGCAACCGAGAATACTAAAATAGTTATCCCTATACCTTATACTTCAACTTATCAAGATATGAGTATAGTTTACAATACCTATTCGCCTTTAGTTATGAATGCAGCGCCGTATTTTGATCTTAACCTTGGAGCTACTGGGTCAATTGTTTGGAATATAGGAACATTACCAATTCCTAATAATCCTGATGATTTATTAGCTGAAATATCTTTTAAATTAAAAGCAACTACAGATTGCTCACTTTTAGTTAATGAGGATTGTAATCCAATAGTTTCATTAAATGGAACAACTACAGGAGTTGGGGCTATTTCTCAAACTAATTTTAATCAACCATTAATTAAGGGGTACGAAACATCTGGGGTTTGTGAAGGTGAACCAATACCAACACCTTTAGAGATAATAATTGATTATGAAGATTATGTTAATAATAATTGTTCAAATTATACACCTGTTAGAGATTTTTATTTTTGTAATGTATCAGGACCTATTGAAACATCTGCTGTAAGTGCAGAATTCCCTTCCGGTTCAAGATTTTATAATGAATATCCTGTAACAGATTCTTCTATAGAATATAATTCTTCTAATCCTTTTCCTTCAACAGCAGGAATTTCAACTTATTATGCAGTTCCTCCTGGAACAACTAATTGTTATTACCAATTTACTATTGAAGTATCAATTGTTACCTCTGTTCCAATTACTGAAAATGTTGAATATTGTTTGAATGAAACAGCGAGCCCATTAACAGCAACACCGAGTAATTTTTTAACAGCATCAACACCTTATACTTTATATTATTATGTAGATGACAACCCTTCTACTTTGCCACAAACTACTATAATTCCATCAACAAATAATGCAGGTATAATAACATATTATGTTGCAGAAGGGTTATCAAGCACTTGTATTAGTCCTAATAGAGTACCTATTTCTGTATTAGTTTATGGATTAGTTGTAAGTGCAGAGGTTGAGAATGTATCCTGTGTTGGAGAGACTTCTTCATCAGATGGTTCAATAGTTTTAACGGTAGAGAATTCAGTCGGTAATTTAAGTTATAATTGGAGCACAATAGACGGTAGTGGATTGGAAGCTGCTTCTAAGGATCAGTCAGGATTAGGTGCAGGAACATACAGAGTAGAGATAACAGACTCAGCAGGAGGATGTATCACAGTAAAAGAATATACGATCACTGCACCCGCAGCTTTAACTGTAAGTGCAGAGGTTGAGAATGTATCCTGTGTAGGAGATGTTTCTTCATCAGATGGATCAATAGTTTTAACGGTAGATAACTCAGTAGGCAATTTAAGTTATAATTGGAGCACAATAGACGGTAGTGGATTGGAAGCTGCTTCTAAGGATCAGTCAGGATTAAGTGCAGGAACATACAGAGTAGAGATAACAGACTCAGCAGGAGGATGTACCACAGTAAAAGAATATACGATCACTGCACCCGCAACTTTAACTGTAAGTGCAGAGGTTGAGAATGTATCTTGTGTTGGGGAGACTTCTTCATCAGATGGATCAATAGTTTTAACGGTAGAGAACTCAGTAGGTAATTTAAGTTATAATTGGAGCACAATAGACGGTAGTGGATTGGAAGCTGCTTCTAAGGATCAGTCAGGATTAAGTGCAGGAACATACAGAGTAGAGATAACAGACTCAGCAGGAGGATGTACCACAGTAAAAGAATATACCATCACTGCACCGGCGGCTTTAACTGTAAGTGCAGAGGTTGAGAATGTATCCTGTGTAGGAGATGCTTCTTCATCAGATGGATCAATAGTTTTAATGGTAGAGAACTCAGTAGGTAATTTAAGTTATAATTGGAGCACAATAGATGGCGGTGGATTGGAAGCTGCTTCTAAGGATCAGTCAGGATTAAGCGCAGGAACATACAGAGTAGAGATAACAGACTCAGCAGGAGGATGTACAACAATAAAAGAGTATACCATCACGGCACCTGATAAAATTACATTTACTGCTGTTTTAACGCATAATAGTTGTTATGGAAGTGCAGAAGGTAGTATTGAAGTATTGGTAGAGGGAGGAAGTTTGAATTATCAATATGCTATAAATAATGGAGAATTTAATGATTCGAATATATTTAATAATTTAAAAGCTGATTCATATTTAATTTCAGTAATTGATACTAATGGTTGTGAAGTAACGCAGGAGTTTGAAATAACAGAAAAGCCTGAATTGATTATTTCTTGTCCGGAATTAGATAATACCATTATTGATTCTTGTCTTCCACAAAATGAAGTTGATGTCCTATTTACAAACTGGTTAAATCAATTTTCATTTCAAGGAGGTACAAATCCTGTTTCAAATGATTTTGAGAATATTTCATCACCTAATAATTGTGGTGGTTCTGTAGAGGTAGAATATATAGTTAAAGATGATTGTAATCAAGTATCTTGTATAAAATCATTTACGGTAACAGCACCGGAAGCATTGATTATCAGTGGTGTAGAAGATAAAGAAGTAAATGCGTGTGATTATGCAGATCAGTCAGCATTGGATACCGCATTTGAAAATTGGTTATCCGGATTTAGTGTATCGGGAGGATGTAATCCACAGGCAACGGATTTGAGTAATTTAACTGCACCGTTGTTATGTGAAGGAGGTTCAGTAGTTGTAACATATAATGTTACAGACCTTTATGAAAGCGGAACAGATACAGCAACTTTTACGGTAACAGCACCGGAAGCATTGATTATCAGTGGTGTAGAAGATAAAGAAGTAAATTCGTGTGATTATGCAGATCAATCAGCATTGGATACCGCGTTTGAAAATTGGTTATCCGGATTTAGTGTAACGGGAGGATGTAATCCACAGGCAACGGATTTGAGCAATTTAACTGCACCGCTGTTATGTGAAGGAGGTTCAGTAGTTGTAACATATAATGTTACAGACCTTTGTGAAAGCGGAACAGATACAGCAACTTTTACGGTAACAGCACCGGAAGCATTGATTATTAGTGATGTAGAAGATAAAGAAGTAAATGCGTGTGATTATGCAGATCAATCAGCATTGGATACCGCGTTTGAAAATTGGTTATCCGGATTTAGTGTAACGGGAGGGTGCAATCCTCAGGCAACAGATTTGAGTAATTTAACTGCACCGTTGTTATGTGAGGGAGGTTCAGTAGTTGTAACATATAATGTTACAGACCTTTGTGAAAGCGGAACAGATACAGCAACTTTTACGGTAACAGCACCGGAAGCATTGACTATCAGTGATGTAGAAGATAAAGAAGTAAATTCGTGTGATTATGCAGATCAGTCAGCATTGGATACCGCGTTTAAAAATTGGTTATCCGGATTTAGTGTAATGGGAGGGTGTAATCCGCAGGCAACGGATTTGAGTAATTTAACTGCACCGTTGTTATGTGAAGGAGGTTCAGTAGTTGTAACATATAATGTTACAGACCTTTGTGAAAGCGGATCTGACACGGCGATCTTTATGGTAAAGACTTCTGAATTACTTTCTTTTGAAGTTCAGGCAACATCTAAAACTGTTGAATGTGATGGAATGGGTAATGGAGATGAATTAACAGCTTGGTTGAATAATTTTGGTGGAGCACAAGCGAAAGATGGATGTGGAAATCAATTAAGTTTATCTTATGAAATAGTTACATCTACTGAAGAATGTGGGGCAACAGGTGTTTTAGTTGTAGATTTTATAGCTGAAGATATTTGTGGAAACAAAGCAACAAGCAGAGCCTCTTTTACAATTCAAGATACAGCTGGGCCGGTATTAACCAATTTACCTCCGACTGAAATTGATGTAAGTTGTGGTGAAATTCCTGAAGTGCCTGTAATAACTGTAAGTGATGTTTGTAGTGGTGATGGTAATGTTCAAGAAGATTATTCTGAAACAAAAATTGAAGAGTTAAACAGTTCAAGTTATACAATTGAAAGACATTGGGTATTTACCGATAGTTGTGGTAACAAAACTGAATACACTCAAACAGTTTATGTAAATCAAATAGATTCAGTAACTGAAGTGGTAAATATATGTACAGATCCTAGATTTGCTGATGATTTTGAAACAATAAGTTCTATTGATTTGAGTGAGTTGTTAAGTACAGCTTCAGAATATGAAGGTGTATGGGAAAGTGCTGATGCTGAAAGCAGGTTGAGCGACGGTATTTTTGATATTGTTGACTTAGAAAATGGTGAGTATCATTTCTCATTTACTACAACAGGAGAATGCAGTGTAACATCTTATTTAACTATAATTTTTGATTGTAAAGTTTTACCATGTTCAACAGATGATTTAGCAATATCTAAAGTGGTAACTCCAAACGATGATGGATTTAATGATGCTTTTGAAGTTAAAGGATTAGAGGGTTGTGGTTTTACTTATGATGTTAAAATATTGAATCGTTGGGGAAAAGTAGTATATCAGTCAGATAATTATCAAAATAATTGGAGAGGTTATAATGATAGTTCTGGACAAACCATAGGTTCAAATTCTAAACTACCAACAGGAACTTATTTTTATGTACTTAAAATTGTGGATAGTGGATTTAAACCGATTACAGGATATATTTATTTAGGAACTCATTAATAAAACTAAAACTATGAAGCGTTTAATTATAATTATAGGATTGTTTATTTTTGGATTAGAATATTCTGAAGCTCAACAATTACCTCAGTTTACACAATATATGTATAATACAATCTCTATAAATCCTGCTTATGCAGGAAGTAGAGAAGCACTTAGCATAGTTGGCTTAAATAGAAATCAATGGGTTGGTTTTGATGGTGGCCCACAAACACAAACATTATCTATTCATTCTCCATTAAGAAACGAAAAAATAGGATTAGGTTTATCTTTAATTAATGATGAATCCGGTTATGAGAAATTAACATTAGTGTATGGTGATTTTTCATACACAATACAAGGTAGTGAGGAACTTAAAATTAGTTTTGGTTTAAAAGCAGGTATGACTTATTATAAATTAGATGATGAATTATATACATCAATAGATGTTACCCAAGATCCATTTTTTGAAGATAAAATTGACAGATGGGATTCTAATTTTGGAGCAGGGATATTGCTACATACCAATAAATGGTATTTTGGTGTATCATCACCAAGATTAATTAATCATGATTTAAATAAGGATAAAGAGTATAAATCGCTAGAAAGAGTTCATTATTATGCTCTAGGTGGTTATGTATTTGATTTAAATAGTACAATTAAGTTTAAACCATCTTTTATGGTTAAATATTTAAAAGGTGTTCCTTTATCAACAGATGTAACTGCAAACTTTTTGTTTAATGAGAAATTTTGGTTAGGTGCTTCATACAGAATTAACGGGGAACAAAGAGATTTTGGTGCACTTGCAGATTTTCAAGTCACAGATCAATTCAGAATTGGATATACATACGAAATACCAACAGGAGATATTAGAACATATACTTCTGGTTCACACGAAATTTTGTTAATGTATGAGTTTAGGTTTATGAAAAATAAACAAAAATCTCCAAGATACTTTTAACCAAATAAAGATGAATATTATGAAAAATTATAAACTTTTATGTATTGCCTTTGTTTTGATAAGCACATCAGTATTTGGTCAAACAGCAAAACAAAAAAGAGCAGAAAAACAATTTGACAACTTTTCATTTGTAAAAGCTATTAATACTTATGAAAAGTTAATTGATACAAGTTTTAATCAATATTACGCAATGAGAAAACTAGGCGATGCTTACATAATGTTGCGTCAGCCGGAGAAAGCATTACCTATTTACGAAAAAGTTGTTCAACAAGAAAATGTTCCTTCTGAATACTATTTATATTATGCTCAAACTTTAAGAGCTAACGGTGATTATAAGGAATCTAAGAAATGGATGAAAAAATTTAAAGATGCCGGAAATAAGGAAGATTCTCGTGTTAAAGAATTTTTTAAGAATGACGATTTAGCAAGTGCAATTTTTAATTCAAAAGAAAAAAATACGCTTAAAAAACTCAATATCAATACCAAATATAACGATTTTGGAGCTGTTGTACTTAATGATAATTTAGTTTTTGCATCGTCAAGAAATGAAGGCGTTTCAATTAAAAGAGTTTATGCTTGGGACGGTCAACCTTTATTAGATATTTTCCAATCTCCTATTGAAGGTGGTACTGTTGATTCAACTGAAAAATTAGCAGGAGAAGTTAATTCAATTCAACATGATGGTCCGGCAACGTTTAATACCAGCGGAACAAAAATGTACTTTTCAAAAAATAATTCTGATGGTAGTAAAAAAATAACAGATGAAAAAGGAATTATGCAAGTTGGTATATTTAGTGCTGATTTGGTTGATGGTAAATGGGTAAATGTTAAGCCTACAAATCTTAACAATCCAAATTATATAGTTTATCATCCATCATTAAGTAAAGATGGTAAAAAACTGTATTTTGCTTCAGATATGCCGGGCGGTTTGGGAGGAACTGATATTTATGTTAGCGATGTAAATGCTGACGGAAGTCTGGGAACTCCAAAAAATTTAGGAACTATTGTTAATACTGAAGGTAATGAAGCATTTCCTTTCATTCACCAAGAAGAAGGAACATTGTACTTTTCGTCTGATGGGCATGTTGGTTTGGGTCTTTTAGATATTTTTGCTTCTGTAAAAAATGAAAATGACGAAATTGTAAATATTATAAATCTTGGAGAGCCAATAAATAGTAAAAAAGATGACTTTGGATATTATTTATCGGACGATGGTTTTAAAGGCTATATTTCATCAAACAGAAAAGGTGGAGTTGGAGGTGATGATATTTATGCATTTACCAGAATTCCGCCGTTAACATTGAAAGGTCAAATTTTTGATGCTGTTAATAGCGAACCTGTTGAAGGAGCTAAAGTTGTTTTAGCAAGAGAAAACGGTGAGGAAATTGCTTATTTTATAACTGGGAGAAATGGTAAATACGAACATTTGATTGATAGAGATCAAAAATTTGTTTTAAAAGGATCGAAGCATAAATATCAAGATGTTGAGAAAGGATTTAACTCATTTGGCTTAGAAAAAGAAAAAGAAATTGTTGTTGATCTGAATATTGGTTTAGAGCCTGTTAGAGATGTGGTTGTTTTAGCCGATTTAGAAACAATTTACTTTGATTTTGATAAATTTAATATTAGACCTGACGCAGCAATTGAGTTAGATAAAGTCGTAGCACTTATGAATAAATATCCTGAAATGGTAATTAGATTAGAGTCACACACTGACAGTAGAGCGGATGATCAGTACAATATGGACTTATCTAATAGAAGAGCAAAATCTACCTATGATTATATTATTTCTAAAGGCATAAATTCTGAAAGAATCACTAAATATGAAGGATTTGGAGAGTCTCAGTTAGTAAACAAATGTTCTAATGGTGTTAAATGTACCGAAGCTGAGCATCAACTTAACAGAAGAACAGAGTTTATTATCATAAAAATGAAATAAACTTAAAAAAAAATAGCAGTCGTATTTACACTTCTTGATTATAACTACCGTTGTGGGGACGACAATTTTCTCAAGTACTAAATTACGGCTGCTTCTTAATTTAATATGCTACACCTTTTGGTGTTATGGTTTCACCTTTACTGTTCTTATATGTAAATCCAGGAACTAAAGTGTTAATATAAATTTTAGCCTCACTTTTTTTTTCATTTAACAAGTTCTTTATTACACTTAAATGACTTGTGTTTTCAAGTTTTTTAGAAGAAGATTCCATTTTGTTGTGGGGTTTAAGGTTGTAAAAAAAAGTATTAATTTTATTCAAATCTTTGGGGTTGTTTAAATTATTTATTTATAAAAATTTGTGTAAAGTAATTTCTACCGTTATTATCAGACTTTGTTGAAATACCAAAATGAGTAAAATTAGGATTTTCAATTACTTTTCGGTGAGCATCACTGTTTAACCACCCGTTTAAGGCACCTTGTGCAGTACTATAACCGTAAGCAACATTTTCGGCAACTGTTTTTGCTTTTGCATTTTTCATTAAAACTTGTGCACGTTCACCAAAATTATCATGGTTAATTTGCCCAACTTCTATCATGTAGTTTGTATGCCCGTCAGCAACTCCAGACACTATATCTAAAGAGTTTAAAGCTTTCATACCTAATTCAGCTCTATGCGCATTTACTAAATCTAATATCTCTAATTCAATATCCGAATAGGTTACGTTTACTGTATCAATTACTTCGGCAGTTTCATCAAAATAAATACCATCATCTTCCTTAGCACAAGAAAATAATAAAAAACTAATAAGGGCTAGGGGTAAAAGTTTTAATGCAAGTGTTTTCATTTTTGTGGGGTTTTTGGGGTTAAATTAAAATCAGAAGTGGTTAAGCTTTTATTTTATATGTGGCATTACCACTGCTGATTTTACCATTCTTACTAAAAAACTATTTCTTACAATTATATTAATGAAATTTGGGGTTTAACAACTATACCGGATTTTTAAATCATCAAGCTTATTTTACATCAAATAAACTTGATGATTACATCCTTTTTCTTACTCTAAGATTAATTTGGTTATGGGGTCGACACTTATTTAATCAAATTAAAATTTTTAAATCAAAAATTGGGGTTTGAACTTTTGAACAGTGCTAAAGTAGTAAAAAAAATGAAACGAACAAGGGAAAAAGTAAAAAAATTACCATTTATTATAAAAAACTTACCGTTTATTAGATTAAAATGACATTTTATATGTAAAAGAAGTATATTTCATTGTGTATAATGATACCATTTGTTTATAAAAATAAGCATTTTATTGTAAAAAGCAAACATAAAAAAAGCGATATTTTATTAAAATATCGCTTTTAACATAACAGTTTTTTCTATTTTAAAAGACCTGCTCTTTTTAATAAAGCATTAGTATCGGGTTTTTTTCCTCTAAAATTGGTGTAAAGTTTCATTGGTTTTTCAGTTCCTCCTTTTTGGAGAATGTTTTCTTTAAACTTTTGTGCTATTTCTTTATTGAAAATGCCATTTTCTTTAAAATAGTCAAAAGCATCGGCATCTAAAACTTCGGCCCATTTATACGAATAGTAACCTGAAGAATATCCTCCTTGAAAAATATGGGAGAAAGAGGTGCTCATACAATTCTCTTTTACATCGGGATATAATTGAGTATTCTCAAAAGCAGTTGTTTCAAATTCTTTTACATTTTTTATTTCACTTGGATTTTGTGCGTGCCATTTCATATCCAGCATACCAAAACTTAATTGACGCAGCGTTTGCATTCCTTCTAAAAAGTTAGATGAATTCTTTATTTTGTTAATTAAATCCATAGGAATTGGTTCTTTGGTCTCATAATGTTTAGCGAACAAGTTTAGAGCTTCTTTTTCGTAACACCAATTTTCAAAAATTTGACTTGGAAGTTCTACAAAATCCCAAAATACATTTGTGCCAGACAAACTTGGGTATGTAGTATTTGCGAACATTCCGTGTAGTGCGTGTCCAAATTCGTGAAACAATGTAGTAACTTCATTAAAAGTTAATAAGGAAGGTTTTGTTTCGGTTGGTTTAGTAAAATTACATACAATAGATATATGTGGTCTCGAATTTTCGTTGTTTTTTATCCATTGGTTTTTAAATGAAGTCATCCAAGCACCATTTCGTTTCCCTTTTCGTGGAAAAAAATCGGCATATAAAACAGCTATAAAATTATTTGAAGAATCAATAACCTTGTATGTTTTAACATCTTTGTGATATGTATCTATGGTATCAATTTCTTCAAAATTTAGATCGTAAAGCAGGTTTGAAATTTTAAAAACACCTTCAATAACATTTTCTAATTTAAAATAAGGTTTTAGCTGTTCTTCTTCTAAATCAAACAATTCTTTTTTTAATTTTTCCGAATAATAAGCTCCATCCCATTTTTCAAGTTGATCAATACCATCTTTTTTGGCAAAGTTTGTAAGTTTTTCAAACTCTTCTTTGGCAGCAGGTTGAGCTTTTAAAAGTAAATCTTCTAAAAAACTGCTAACATTTGTGGGTGTTTCGGCCATACGTTCTTCCAAAACAAAGTGTGCATGTGTTTTATAACCTAATAAGTTTGCTCTTTTATGGCGAAGATTTGCAATTTTTAATACAATTTGCTGATTGTCATTTTTGTTATTTTGAAACGCTTTAGCACCAAATGCAATGGCTAATTTTTTTCGAAGCTCTCTGTCTTCAGCATAGGTGATAAACGGAATATAACTTGGATAATCCAGCGTTATAACCCAACCGTCTTTATTTTTTTCTTTGGCAGTTAGTTTTGCAGCTTCAACGGCACTTTCCGGTAAACCTTTTAATTGTTCTTCCTTAGTTAAATGAAGTTCAAAAGCATTGGTTTCGGCCAATACATTTTCGCCAAAAGTTAGTTTTAATTTAGCAAGTTCGGCATCTATTTTCCGAAGTTCTTTTTTGTTTTCTTCATTTAAATTAGCACCATTTCTAACAAAATTCTTGTATTGTTTTTTTAATAAAGTTTCTTGTTCGGTTGTTAAATTCAATTCATCAATTATATCGTGGATTAGATTTATTCTTTTAAATAAATCTTGATTTAATGTTATATCGTTGGCAAATTCTGATAATAAAGGCGAAACTTCTTGAGCAATTTTTTGGATTTCATCATTGGTTTCGGCAGAATTTAAATTGAAGAAAATACTTGAAATTCTATCTAATTGTTGTCCGCAAAATTCTAAAGCTTCAATAGTGTTTTCAAAAGTTGGTACTTTTTTATTTGAAACAATATTTTCTATTTCAATTTTAGCATGTTCAATAGCCTTTATAAAAGCTGGTTTAAAATGCTCATTTTTTATTTTAGAAAAAGGAGCTGTTTTATAAGGCGTACTAAATGTTTCTAATAGAGGGTTATTCATTTTAAAATGATCAATAAAAGTTAATATTTGCACAAAGATATTATTAAAGTTGTTCCTATAAAAAAATATATTAATTTTGCAGCTTTTTAAAACCCCTTGTGACCTTTTAATTATTTGAGTGTCATAAAGTTTGATTGAGAGTTTGATTTATGAGAAGTTATTTTACAACCCCAATTTTTTTATTGCTGAAAAGCATAATTGTACAAATTAGTACGTTGTTTTTAATAAGTTTAATTTTGTTTTCTTGCACAAAAGAAGAAGAAGTTTTTAAAACTTCTTCAGATAAAATAGGTGTTCTTATTGATACAACTAGCGTTACTTGCACTAGTATAGAAACAGAAATTTTAGATTTAGTAAATGAACACAGGAAAAGTTTGGGAATGCAAACTTTAAAGCCTTTAACTATTATTTCGGCTGTTGCCGAAAGCCATACTAAATATATGATTGAAACCGGTGAAGTTAACCATGATGATTTTTATTTGCGTGAACAAGCATTGGTAAGTGAAGCCGGAGCAAAATCTGTAGCAGAGAATGTTGCGTATGGTTATGTTAGTGCAAGTAATGCGGTTAATGCTTGGTTACAAAGCGAAAGCCATAGAAATATTATTGAAAATCCTAATTTTACCCATTTTGGAATTTCAATTGACACAAATACTGAAGGCAGAAATTATTTTACCCAAATGTTTATTAAAAAGTAACAGTTTATTTTTTAAGTTCTTCAGAAGCTTTGATAACTTTAGCTTTAAGATCTTCTTTATACTGAAGGATTTTATTAAGTACTTCTTTATTGGAACTTCCAATAATTTGAGCAGCTAAAATTCCGGCATTTTGAGCACCATCAAGAGCTACGGTTGCAACAGGAACTCCTCCCGGCATTTGTAGAATTGATAAAACAGAATCCCAACCATCAATTGAATTTCTCGATTTTACAGGAACACCAATAACAGGAAGCGGACTCATAGAAGCAACCATTCCCGGCAAATGAGCAGCTCCTCCGGCACCGGCAATTATTACAGATATTCCTCTTGTGTGAGCATTTTTAGCGTAGTCGAATAATTTTTCGGGAGTACGGTGGGCTGAAACAATGTCAACTTCTGTTTCAATTCCAAAACCTTGTAAAATATCTACTGCTTGCTGCATAATTGGAAGATCAGAATTGCTTCCCATAATAATTCCTACTTTGCTCATAACCTATTTATTTACTTATTACTTTAATTGTATTTTTTACGAATTCAGCAATTTTATGTGCTTCATTTATATCAGTATTAACAATGGTGACATGTCCCATTTTTCTGAATGGGCGTGTTTGTTTTTTTCCGTAAATATGCGGAGTAACACCTTCCATTTTTAAAATTTCTTCCATGTTTTCATAAACTACATCACCTAAAAAACCTTCTTCGCCAACCAAATTTACCATAATTCCGGCAACTTTACTATCGGTTTTTCCTAAAGGTAAATTTAAAATACTTCGTAAGTGTTGTTCAAACTGATTGGTATACGAAGCTTCGATGCTGTAATGACCGCTGTTATGTGTTCGAGGAGCAACTTCATTTACAAGTATTTCATTATCTTCCGTTAAAAACATTTCAACAGCTAAAAGACCGATATGTTTAAAAGCTTCAGCAACTTTTAAAGCAACATTTTTAGCTTTTAAAGCAATTTCTTCAGAAATTCTTGCAGGACAAATTACATATTCAACTTGGTTTGCTTCCGGATGAAATTCCATTTCTACAACCGGATAGGTTTTAGTTTCGCCGTTTTTATTACGAGCCACAATAACTGCCAATTCATTTTTAAAAGGAATCAGTTCTTCAATAATACATTCAGAATTTGGTAACAAAGTTAAATCGTTTTCAGTTTTTACAATTTTAACTCCGGTACCATCATAACCAAATTGAGCTGATTTCCAAACGAAAGGATAGTTTAGCTTTTCTTTTTTTAATTCTTCTACAGAAGAAAATCTTTTGTATGCTGAAGTTGGAATATGATGTGTTGCAAAAAAATCTTTCTGCGTTCCTTTATGCTGAATAATTTGTAGTACACTAGGCTGCGGATAAATTGCTAAACCTTCTTCTTCTAATTTTAAAAGGGCATCAATATTTATATGTTCAATTTCAATGGTAAGTAAATCTACTTTTTTGCCAAAATTGTAAACAGTATCAAAATCCATTAAACTGCCATGATGAAATTCGTTGCAAATTTGAGCACAAGGAGCGTCAATAGCAGCATCTAAAATACAGGTGTAAATATCTAATTTTTGAGTTTCGGAAAGTAACATTTTACCTAGCTGACCGCCACCTAAAACACCTAATTTGAAATTTGAAGAGAAATAGTTTTTCACTTTTTTTACTTTCGAACAAAAATAACAATCTGTTTTTAAATAAGAGCTTAAAAGTTGGTAATATTTAAAGCGGAACTGTTTAAAACATTAACCCTGTATTCTCTTGCAAAATGTTTATTTCCTTTAGTTTGAGGTGAGCCATCAATAATGCTGTACTCACTATTATCGCAAGGGCATTTTAGTTTTAAACTACCATCAAATGTCATTGGAGAATTACAGTCGTTATTTGGACAAGCTCTGTCAAATGCTTTGTATGGCGGATTTCCGGTGCCCATATTGTAAATTACAATACCTTTAACGCCTCCGCTTGTATAAGCCCAGCCACTTGGTGTTTGCAAATCAATATATTGAGGTAAATTTAAATTAACAGTTATATCTACATTAACATCTGGTAAAGAGTCGTTTGTGTCATTTTTTTCACACGATAAAAAAGAAATTGCTACTAACAATAAAATTATTTTGCGCATAGTTAAAGTACAATATGAGTTTATAAAACGATTGCAATTTACAAATATTTTGTACATTTGTGTTTAAATCTCATTCTGGTAATCAGTATTGAGATTTTTTGTATTTATTTAAATGACAAGTTATGAGTAAAATTTCGTATTATACTGAAGAAGGATTAAAAAAATTAAAAGATGAATTGGACTACTTAGAGCATGTAGAGCGTCCAAGAGTTAGTAATGATATTGCTGAAGCAAGAGATAAAGGGGATTTAAGTGAAAATGCCGAATATCATGCAGCCAAAGAAGAACAATCGTTATTAGAGTTAAAAATAGCTAAATTAAAAGAAGTAATATCTAATGCCCGAATTATTGATGAATCTTTATTAGATACTTCAAAAGTATTGATACACTCTACAGTTAAGATGAAAAACACTGTTAACAACATGGAGTTTGTTTATACTTTAGTGGCAGATTCTGAAACTGATATTAAAGCAGGGAAGTTATCTGTAAATTCACCAATTGGTAAAGGTTTGTTGGGGAAAAAAGTAGGTGAAATTGCCGAAATTCAGGTTCCAAGTGGAATTATGAAATTTGAAATTTTAGAAATTACAAGAGGATAATTTTTTTTAAAATATTATAGTAAACCCTTTTCTGTTTGTTAATTGAAAAGGGTTTCTTATTTTTGATTAAAAATGAAATTATGAGCTCAATTTTCACTAAAATAATTAAGGGAGAAATACCATCGTATAAAGTTGCAGAAAACGATGAATTTTATGCGTTTTTAGATATAAATCCAAATGCAAAAGGACATACATTGGTTGTACCAAAACAAGAAGTAAATAAGCTTTTTGATTTAGATGAAGAAACCTATAGCGGCTTAATGAGTTTTTCAAGAAAAATTGCTATTGCAATTGAGAAAGTTATACCGTGCAATAGAGTAGGAATGGCTGTTATTGGGTTGGAAGTTCCACATGTTCATGTGCATTTGATTCCGTTAAAAGAAATGGAAGATATTCAATTTACAAAAAAAGTTAAATTAGAACCTGAAGAATTTAAAGCAATTGCAAAAGCTATTTCAGAAAATTTATAAATTTATTCTTTTTTTAGATTGATAGTAAAGGTAGTTCCTTTGCCTATTTCAGATTTTAAAACCACAATTTTACCATTGTGGTAATCTTCAATAATTCGTTTAGCTAAAGATAAACCTAGTCCCCAACCACGTTTTTTAGTTGTAAATCCGGGTGTAAAAATATTTTGTTGTAAATTTTTGGGTATTCCTTTTCCGGTATCGGTAATATTAATTATTACATTTTTAGCATCTTCTTTAATAATAAGTGATATTTTACCTTTGCCTTCCATAGCATCAATGGCATTTTTAACTAAGTTTTCAATTACCCAGCTAAAAAGTTGTAAATTAATATTGGCAAAAATTTCTTTTTCAGATGTTTTGAAATTAAATTCGACTTGTTTTGAGCTTCTCGATTCTAAATAATTAAAGGAGTTTTTGGTTGCATTAACAATATTGTGTTTTTTAAGAACCGGTATTGAGCCTATTTTTGAAAAACGCTCAGCAATGGTATTTAATCTTTGTACATCTTTTTCAATTTCTTGCACAGTATTTTCATCGGTATTGTCTAATCGTAAAATTTCAATCCATCCTAAAAGCGAAGATAAAGGTGTTCCAATTTGATGTGCTGTTTCTTTAGCCATACCTGTCCAAAGTTTATTTTGTTCAGCAATTTTATTCGACTTAAAGAAAAGGTAAATAACACTTGCAAATAAAAAAAGAATAAGAATTAAAGCTATAGGATAATATTTAAGTTTTGTTAGTAAATCAGAATCTCTATAGTAAATAAATTGCTTTGTATTACTGTTTTTGTATCTTACTAAAACCGGCTCGTTTTGGCTTTTCATAATTGAAAGCTCTTTTAGTAAAAAATCACTTTTTTTTGTTTTTATAGAGTCTAAATTTGACCATAGTGTTATACTGTCTTTTTCATCAGTAATTATCATAGGTATATTATGATTATTACTAATAATTTTATCTTCCAAAGAAATATCAGCATTTAGATCGGCACTGCTAAATCGTTCATAAGCTTTTGCTAAAATTTCCATTTTAATTCTTTCTTCACTTTTAAATTTCTGAAAGAAATCGTACGTATTCCACAAAATAAGAGCTACTATAATAAAAGAAGTTATTATTACAATCCATCTAATTGTTTTTGTATGTTTTTGCGAAGCCATTGCTCAAATATAAAATATATGTTTATAAAACTTTAAAATTAAATCTATATTATTTTACTGTTGAAATTTTTACATTTGTTAAAAACAAGTAAATGTTAAGTTTTGATCCTTCAGAAATATCAATGGCAAAATTGCATGGATATTTATTAAGTGGTATAGAACCTCGTCCAATTGCTTTTACAAGTACTGTTGATAAAAAAGGAATTCCATATTTATCTACATTTAGTTCTTTTAATGTTTTTAGTATCAATCCTCCTGTGTTAATACTTACACTAGTTAAAAGAAGTAAAGGAAGTATGTATAAACAAGTAATAGAAAATATTAAACTAACCAAAGAGGTTGTTATAAATGTAATAAATTATGATATTGTCCACCAAATGTCTTTGTATGAATCTAAAAACGAAAAAGGCATAAATAAATTTGAAAAGGTAGGTTTAAGAACAATTTCTTCTGAAAAAATTAAACCATTAAGACTTGCAGAATCTCCTATACAGTTAGAATGTAAAATTAATGATATTATTGAGTTTAAAGAAGGAGTAGTAGCAGAGAATTTAATAATATGCGAAGTGTTAAAACTCCATATTAAAGAAGAACTTTTAGATGAAAATAAGAATATAGATCAAAATAAGTTAGAACTTATTGCGCATGCAGGAAATAGTTTAAAAACTGAAACTAAAGTAAGTGATTTTGATTTGTCGAAATTAGATGCGCTTGAAGGTATTGGTATTGACTCAATACCTGAAGAAATTAAAAATAGTGATGTGCTGACAGGTAAAAATTTGGCAATGCTAGGCAAAATTATTTCAATTCCCTCTGATGATGATGTTGATAAGTTTACAAAAGATCATACGGAATTTATTGGACTAAATAAGTTAAAAAAACATACATTTGCGAAAGAATTTTTAGAAAAAAAAGATGTAATAAGTGCTTGGAAAGTGCTTTTAATGAAATAATAAAGAGAGAAATGGAAATTACCGGAAAAATTAAAAAAATTGATGAAACTAAAACTTATGGAGCAAGTGGTTTTAGAAAAAGAGAAATGGTTATAACAACAAATGAGCAATATCCTCAAATGTTATTGGTAGAATTTGTACAAGATAAATGCGATCTTTTAAATAGCTATCAAATAGGTCAAGATGTAAAAGTATCCATAAATCTTAGAGGTAGAGAATGGGTAAACCCTCAAGGTGAAGCAGTTTACTTTAACTCAATTCAAGGATGGAGAATAGAAACTTTACAAGCTGAAAGTTCTTCTGAAATTCCGCCAATGGCACCTGTAGAAAATTTTGAAACTACTTCAAATTTTGATGAATCTGAACCTGATGATTTACCTTTTTAGGTAACTTTATATAACTTATTTAAAAAGAGAAAAACGGAAGTTTTTCTCTTTTTTTGTTTCTTTATATTTGTAAAAAATTCATGTATTTATGTTTTTACTTTCAGAAGAATTAATATTTCCTCCGGTTCATTTAGCTAACGAAGACGGCTTGTTGGCTATTGGAGGTGATTTATCTTCGGAGAGGTTGATTTTAGCCTATAAAAGTGGAATTTTTCCTTGGTTTAATCAAGGTGAACCCATAATTTGGTACAGTCCAAATCCTCGAATGGTATTATTTCCTCATAAATTAAAAATTTCGAAAAGCATGAAACAAATCATTCGTAAAAATGATTTTGAAGTAACATTTAATAAAAATTTTGAAGAAGTAATATCAAATTGTAAAAATATTAACAGAAAAAAGCAAAAAGGAACCTGGATTACAAATGAAATGCAACAAGCGTATATAAATTTGCATAAACAAGGTGTTGCAAAATCGGTTGAAGTATGGTTAAATAATGAACTAGTTGGAGGTTTGTACGGAATTGATTTAGGAAATGTGTTTTGTGGTGAAAGTATGTTTAGTAAAATTAGTAATGCTTCTAAAATTGCCTTTATTTATTTAGTCCAAAAATTAGAAAAAGAAAAGTATCAATTAATAGATTGTCAGGTTTATAACTCACATTTAGAAAGTTTAGGAGCTGAAGAAATCCAAAGAGAAGAATTTTTAAAATACTTACATTAATTGATTTTATGTTTATAGAAATTAAGTTCTTTATCTTTGAACTTTAAAATAATAAAAAATGGATATTAAAAAGTCGCAACTTGTAGTTGATAATTGGATTAAAGAACATGGCGTTCGTTATTTTAACGAGCTTACAAATATGGCTCAATTAACTGAAGAAGTTGGTGAAGTTGCCCGAATTATTGCGCGACGTTATGGTGAGCAAAGCGAAAAAGAAAGTGATAAAGCTAAAGATTTAGGTGAAGAATTGGCCGATGTGGTTTTTGTGGTTTTGTGTTTGGCAAACCAAACCGGAATAGATTTACAAGCTGCTTTTGATAAAAAAATGGATGTAAAAACAAAACGAGACCATAATAGACACCATAATAACGAAAAACTGAAATAAAATGGATGCGTATAAAAATCAGTCTTTTTTAAAATTAACCATTCGTTTTGGTTTTATGTTTTTAGTTGTTGTAACTATACTTAAAATAGTAATTTCAACAGTTAAAAATGGAGGAATTTCAGGAATGACTGATGAATATTTTGGTGTAAATACCTGGCAACAATTTGTTAAAATTCAGTTGGTAATTTCAGCTATTTATGGCGCTTTTATGGCAGGTTATTACAAGTTTATAAAAAAATAAGATGGAATTGTTGAAAAGAAATAAAACTGTTAGCGGAAATATTCGAATTACAGGTTCAAAAAGTGAAAGTAACAGGTTGCTGGTTTTGCAAAAATTTTATCCAAACCTATCTATTGAAAACATTTCAAATTCGGACGATTCACAACTAATGCAAAAAGCATTAAAAAGTTCTTCAAAAGAAATAAATATTGGACATGCCGGTACAGCAATGCGTTTTTTAACTGCGTATTTTTCTGCCAAAGAAAATTCAGAAATTATTTTAACAGGATCACACAGGATGAAGGAAAGACCTATTAAAATTTTAGTTGATGCATTAAAAGAACTTGGTGCTGATATTCAATATCTTAATAATGAAGGCTATCCTCCATTAAAAATTAAAGGGAAAAAGCTGGAGAAAGATTTTGTAGAAATTGAAGGAAATGTAAGCAGTCAATATATTACAGCTTTATTGCTAATTGCGCCAACACTTCAAAACGGATTACAATTGAAATTTAAAGGAGAAGTTACTTCAGTTCCTTATATAAAAATGACATTGAAATTGTTAAGCGAACTTGGTATTAACTATGTTTGGAATAGTGATACAATTAGAGTACAGCATCAGCCTAAAATTGAAGACAAAACTATTATTGTGGAGTCAGACTGGAGTTCGGCTTCTTATTATTACAGCTTAGTTGCTTTGTCTCCCAATTCAGAAGTAGAGTTGGCTTCATATAAAAAAAACAGTTTACAAGGAGATTCAGTTTTATCCAAAATTTATGAGAACTTTGGAGTAGAAACTGTTTTTGGAGAGAACACAATCTTATTAAAAAATACAAATCAGCAAAAAAGAGAATTCTTAAATTTAGACCTTCAAAATGCCCCGGATATTGCTCAAACAATTGCTGTAACTTGTTTTGGATTGGGAATTGAATGTTTTTTAACCGGGTTACATACACTTAAAATAAAAGAAACGGATAGATTGGTTGCGCTTAAAATCGAAATTGAAAAATTAGGTGGAGAAGTTGAAATTACTAATGAAACCTTGCATTTAAAATCTTCAACCAAAATAAATGAAAATATAAGCATTTCTACATATCACGATCATAGAATGGCCATGGCTTTTGCTCCATTAGCCTTAAAAGTTCCTATACATATTGAAGATGCAAATGTAGTTTCAAAATCGTATCCAACATTTTGGGAAGATTTTAAAAAGATTACTTCATAAAAATAAGTAAAAAAAACTTTTATGGGTAAACACTTGACAACCCCTATGTTGATGTTGTATATTTGCGCACATTCAATAAAAAAAGTACATGAAATTATCACATTTTAAATTCGAATTACCATTAGATTTATTGGCAGAATATCCGGCAGAGCATAGAGATGAGGCGCGTTTGATGGTATTAAACAGAAAAAAGCAAACTATTGAGCATCGTTTATTTAAAGATCTAATTGATTATTTTGATGAAGGTGATTTAATGGTGCTAAATAATACCAAAGTTTTTCCTGCACGTATGTATGGTGAAAAAGAAAAAACAGGAGCAAGAATTGAGGTATTTTTATTACGAGAATTAAATGCTGAAAGCAGATTATGGGATGTTTTGGTTGATCCTGCTCGTAAAATTAGAATTGGAAATAAATTATTTTTTGGTGAAGATGAAAGCTTGGTAGCAGAAGTAATTGATAATACCACTTCAAGAGGTAGAACTTTACGTTTTTTATATGATGGTTCTTATGAAGAATTTAGAAAAAAATTAGAAGAATTAGGCGAAACTCCACTTCCAAAATATATTAAAAGAGAAGTTGAGCCTGAAGATGAAGAACGTTATCAAACAATTTATGCAAAACACGAAGGTGCAGTAGCGGCTCCAACAGCAGGATTGCATTTTTCTAAACATTTAATGAAGCGTTTAGAAATTAAAGGAGTTGATTTTGCGGAAGTTACATTGCATGTTGGTTTAGGAACCTTTAGTCCTGTTGAAGTAGAAGACTTGTCAAAACATAAAATGGACTCTGAACAAACAATTATTACCCCTAAAACTGCTGATATTGTTAATGAAGCAATAGATAGAAAAAAACGTGTTTGTGCAGTAGGAACTACTGTTATGAGAGCAATGGAAAGCTCTGTTTCATCTGACAGACATTTAAATCCGTACAGTGGTTGGACTAACAAATTTATTTTTCCTCCATACGATTTTAGTATTGCTAACTGTATGATCACAAACTTTCATACACCAAAATCTACTTTAATGATGATGGTTGCAGCTTTTGCCGGATACGATTTTTTAATGGAAGCTTATAAAGAAGCTGTTAAAGAAAAATATAAATTTTATTCTTACGGAGACGCAATGTTAATTATCTAAAAAAGAACTGTTTTTTAATAATTTGATTCCCGCTTAGGCGGGAATCTTTTTATAAACTTGAAAATGAAATGAAAAATAAAAAAGATATACGGGCTTTATCTAAAGAACAACTTCGTGAATTTTTTGTTGAAAATGGAGATAAAGCATTTAGAGGAAATCAGGTTTATGAATGGTTGTGGAGTAAAAGTGCACATTCTTTTGAAGATATGACCAATATTTCAAAAGAAACCCGTCAAATGTTAACCGATAATTTTGTAATTAATCATATTGAAGTTGACACCATGCAGCGCAGTTTAGACGGAACAGTAAAAAATGCTGTACGTTTGCACGATGGATTAATTGTTGAATCTGTATTAATTCCAACCGATTCAAGAACAACAGCATGTGTATCTAGTCAAGTTGGTTGTAGTTTAGATTGTACGTTTTGTGCAACAGCACGATTAAAAAAAATGCGTAATTTAAATCCCGATGAAATTTACGATCAAGTTGCTGCCATAAACAAAGAGAGCTTATTATATTACAATCATAAATTATCAAACATTGTTTTTATGGGTATGGGTGAGCCACTTATGAACTATAACAATGTGTTAAAAGCAATTGATAAAATAACTTCGCCTGAAGGTTTGGGAATGTCTCCAAAAAGAATAACAGTATCAACTTCCGGAGTACCAAAAATGATAAAAAAATTAGCTGACGATGAAGTTAAATTTAATTTAGCAGTATCATTACATTCAGCAATTGAAGAGGTTAGAAGTAAAATAATGCCATTTAGTAGGGCTTTTCCTTTAAATGATTTAAAAGAAGCTTTGGAGTATTGGTATGCTAAAACTAAAAGAAGAATTACTTATGAGTATGTAGTTTGGGATGGAATTAATGATACTAAAGAAGCCATAAATGCTCTGGTTAAATTTTGTAAATACGTACCTTGTAAAGTAAATCTGATTGAATATAATCCGATTGATGATGGTGAATTTCAGCAGGCAAATCCGCAAGCTATTGATGATTATATCAGTATTTTAGAGATGAATGATATTGTAGTTAATGTGCGCCGAAGCAGAGGAAAAGATATTGATGCTGCTTGTGGGCAATTAGCTAATAAAAGTTAAAATATACACATATATTTTTCTTATTTTTGATATCTAGATGAAACCTATCGAAAAAATAAAGCAACCCATTTTTCAAGAAATGGAACTCTTTGAAAGCAAATTCAAAGAATCTATGGAAACTAAGGTTCCGTTACTTAACAGAATTACCAATTATATAGTAAGACGAAAAGGAAAACAAATGCGACCAATGTTTGTTTTTTTAGTTGCTAAAATGGTTTCTGAAGGTAAATTTGAAGAAAGAACATACAGAGGAGCTTCAATAATTGAATTAATTCATACAGCAACCTTAGTGCATGATGATGTTGTAGATGATAGCAATAGAAGGCGTGGTTTTTTCTCGGTAAATGCATTGTGGAAAAATAAAATTGCTGTTTTAGTTGGTGACTTTCTATTATCGAAAGGCTTACTATTATCTATTGATAATGATGATTTTGATTTATTAAAGCATATTTCAATAGCTGTGCGTGAAATGAGCGAAGGTGAATTATTGCAAATTGAAAAAGCTCGTAAATTAGATATTACTGAAGATGTTTACTTTGAAATTATTAGACAAAAAACGGCAACCTTAATAGCAGCTTGTTGTGCAATAGGGGCAGCTTCAGTTGGCGGTTCTAAAGAAGAAATAGAAAAAATGCGCACTTTTGGTGAGCTTATTGGTACTGCTTTTCAAATTAAAGATGATTTGTTTGATTATACTGAAGATAAAATAGGAAAACCAACAGGTATTGATATTAAAGAACAAAAAATGACATTGCCTTTAATTTATGCTTTAAATAATTGTACTGATAATGAGCGTAAATGGTTAATTAACTCTGTAAAAAGATATAATAGAAATAAAAAAAGAGTTAAAGAAGTTATTGCATTTGTAAAAGAAAAAGGAGGCATAGAATATACTGTTTCAAAAATGAAAGAATATCAATTTGAAGCATTGAAAATTTTAGAAACATATCCAAATTCTCCTTATAAAGAGTCCTTGTTAACTATGGTAAATTACGTTATAGAGCGTAAAATATAGTTTTTTAACCTTGTTGTAGCTTTAAAAGTTCTTCTAAATATTCTCTTGAATTTGATAATCTTGGCACTTTATGTTGTCCTCCTAATTTACCGTTTTCTTTTAACCAGTTATAAAACAACCCTTTTTTAGCTAAGTTAATTTTAGGCATTGCCAATGTCATATTATTGTAACGTTTAGCTTCGTAATCGGAATTGATAGATTTTAGTGCATTATCTAATAATTCGGTAAAATATTTTATATTCTCCGGTGCTTTTTTAAATTCAATCATCCATTCGTGCCCTCCATTTTTTTTATTTTTCATAAAAATTGGAGCAACCGTATATTCTAAAATTTCGGTATTGGTTTTTAAACAAGTTTGTTTTAACGCTTCTTCAGCATTTTCAACTATTAATTCTTCTCCAAAAACATTGATAAAATGTTTTGTTCTTCCTGTAATTCTAATTTTATAAGGTTTAAGTGAAGTAAACTTTACAGTATCACCAATTAAATATCGCCACAAACCACCATTTGTGGTTATTACTATGGCGTAATTTTGGTTAAGTTTTACTTTTGAAAGAGGGATTGCTTTAGAATTTTCACCATTAAACTCATTCATAGGTATAAATTCATAAAAAATACCATAATCTAACATCAGTAATAAATCTTGAGAATCGTTTTCATCTTGAATGGCAAAAAATCCTTCCGAAGCATTATAAGTTTCGTAATATTTAAAATCTCTTTTTGGTATTAATTTTTTAAACTGCTCTTTGTATGGGTTGAAATTCACACCACCATGAAAATAAACTTCAAGGTTTGGCCAAACTTCTAAAATATTATTTTTACCTGTACGCTCTAAAACTTTATTTAATAAAACCAGCATCCAGGAAGGGACACCAACCAAACTTGTAATATCTTCATAAATTGTTTCATTTATAATAGCTTCCATTTTAGTTTCCCATTCACCCATTAAGGCAACTTCTTGTTTTGGAGAACTGCTGAAATCGGCCCAAAAAGGTAAATTTTCAATTAAAATAGCCGATAAATCTCCAAAATAAGTATTGTTATCTTCATAAACAGCACTGCTACCGCCTAATCGTAATCCTTTTCCTATAAATAATTGTGATTCCGGATTATTGTTAAAATATAGGCACAGCATATCTTTTCCTGCTTTAAAATGGCAGTTTTCTAAAGCTTCATCACTTACAGGAATAAATTTACTTTTAGCATTGGTAGTTCCGCTTGATTTGGCAAACCATCTTATTTGTGTTGGCCAAAATATATTTTGTTCACCCTTTCTTGAACGCTCAATTAATGGCTCAATAGATTCATATTGTTGAATAGGAACTTTTTCAGTGAAACCTTTGTATGATTTAATGGTAGAAAAATCGTATAACTTACCAATTTCAGTATACTTTGCTTTATTAAGTAGTTTAAATAATAATTCATGTTGTACATCAATGGGATATTTTATAAATAATTCCATTTGGTGTTTACGTTTCTTTAAAAACCATGAAATTATTGAGTTTACTATTTGAAATGGCATCTTTTATTAAGTATCTTTAGCGTGTTAAATTTAAGAAAAACTTTTATGCAATATACGGCAGTTTTAAAAAAAATGAAGACTGAACTTAATGATAAGGTTCAGTATTATTTAGATGTTGAAAATGATTTTTTAAACTTGAATCAATTACTGCATAAAACAATTCAAATTGAATTTTACGGTTATCAGTGTTTAAACTGTGGTGAAGAGAAAAAAATTTTCAGACAAGGTTTTTGTTATGAATGTTTTTACAAAAGTGCTCAAGTGGGTGATTGGATTATGAAGCCCGAATTAAGTACAGCTCATTTAGATATTGAAGACAGAGATTTGATCTACGAAAAAGAGGTACAATTGCAACCTCATGTTGTGTATTTGGCATTATCTAGTAATGTAAAAGTTGGTGTTACGCGTAAAACACAAATTCCTACACGTTGGATTGACCAAGGAGCTAATAAAGCTATTGAAATTGTTGAAGTTCCTAATCGTTATTTGGCCGGTATTACAGAAGTTGCTTTAAAAGACTATGTTTCTGATAAAACCAGTTGGCAAAAAATGTTAAAAAATGATGTTGCTGATGCGAATTTAATTGAAGAACGAGAAAAATTAAAACACTACATTCCTGATGAAGTGAAGCCTTATTTTTTAGAAAATAATGGTAAAATTACTGAAATTGAATATCCTGTAGATCAATATCCGAATAAAATAAAATCGCTTAACTTAGAAAAAACACCAAATTATTCAGGAAAATTAATTGGAGTGAAAGGACAATATTTATTATTTGAAGACACAACGGTTTTTAATGTGCGTAACAGCGAAGGCTATAAGGTACTATTAACCATTAATTAATTTAATTTCTTCACCAACTTTTAAGTTAAATCTACTTCTAAATAAATAAACTATAAAGTATAAAACAGGAGTATCTAATAATGCAGTAATTATTTTAAATAAAACACCACTAATTAATAAACCTGTAAACATGCTCCAAGGCAGTACTTTAAATGTGCACATTAATGTTATAACTGTTAATGTGTCAATAAATTGAGATGAAAATGTAGAAAAATTATTTCTTAACCATAAATGCTTTCCTTTGGTTTTTTGTTTCCAAAAATGAAATATTCTTATATCAATAAATTGTGCAAATAAATAAGCCATCATTGAAGCTAAAACAGCGATAGGAGATAAGCCAAAAACCTTTGTAAATAAGTTATTATTAACAGGTGAATTTTCAATAGCCGGCATATAATTGGCAATAAGAATAATTATCATTGAAAAAAGTGAAGCAAAAATACCTGCAATTACTACTTGATTGGCCTTTTTTTTACCATAAATCTCAGAAATAATATCAGTAATTAAAAAAGTTATAGGATAGGGTAAAATACCTACAGAGAGTTCAAACCGAAATAACCCAAAAGGATTCCAATAGAAGAATTTTTGAAATATTAGGTTAGAAGCCACCAATGCTGCAATAAACATTGAGGCTAAAATTAAAAATATTGTAAAAGCTTCAGATTTTTTTTGGTACTTCATTAATAGTTAGTTGTTACGAATATAGTAAATTATTCCTATTTTTGCAGTTCAATAAAATTATGATAAAAAATGAAAGCATATATTTTCCCGGGTCAAGGAGCTCAATTTAGTGGAATGGGTTTAGATTTATACGAGAATTCAACTTTAGCTCAAGAACTTTTTGAAAAAGCAAATGAAATCTTAGGATTTCATATTACTGATATCATGTTTGAAGGAACAGCAGATGAATTAAAACAAACTAAAGTTACACAACCTGCTATTTTTTTACATTCTGTAATTTTAGCAAAAACTTTGGGAGACGATTTTAAACCTGAAATGGTTGCAGGGCACTCATTAGGTGAGCTGTCGGCTTTAGTAGCAAATGGAGTTTTGTCTTTTGAAGATGGCTTGAAATTAGTTTTTAAAAGAGCTTTGGCAATGCAAAAAGCGTGTGAAGCTCAAGAATCTACTATGGCAGCGGTGTTAGGTTTGGATGATGTAATTGTTGAAGAAGTTTGCAAAAATATTGATGGAGTAGTAGTTGCTGCGAATTATAATTGTCCGGGGCAATTAGTAATTTCTGGTGAAATCTCTGCAATAGACAAAGCTTGTACTGTTTTAACAGAAAAAGGAGCAAGACGCGCTTTAAAACTTCCTGTTGGAGGAGCTTTTCATTCACCGTTAATGGAACCTGCTCGTGAAGAATTAGCTCAAGCAATTGAAAATACAACATTTAGTAATCCTATTTGCCCTATTTATCAAAATGTTGTAGCAAAAGCAGTTACAAATCCTTCAGAAATTAAAGAAAATCTAATTGCACAATTAACGGCACCTGTTCGTTGGACACAATCTGTTCAACAAATGATTGCCGATGGCGGTACTGAATTTATTGAAGTTGGACCTGGGAATGTTTTACAAGGTCTTGTTAGAAAAATAGACAGAAGTGTTGCTACAAGTAGTGGTGCAGCATTAAAATAGAAGAATAAAAAAAATCCTCTCAATTTTTGAGAGGATTTTTTTATAAGGTTTCTTGCCATTTCCAGGCAGAAAGTAGTGCATCTTCTAAAGTTAGTTCAGGTTTCCAACCAAGTTCTTTAGTCGCTAAAGTAGTATCGGCATAAGCAGCAGTTATATCTCCGGGTCTTCTGTCAACCAATTTGTAATTCAGTTTTTTACCGGTAACTTTCTCAAAAGCTTTAATAACTTCTAAAACCGAATTTCCTTTACCTGTTCCTATATTAAAAACTTCAAAATTAGACTTGTTTTTATTTTTAAGTAATCTTTGTAAAGCAACAATATGAGCTTTGGCTAAATCAACTACGTGAATATAATCTCTTACGGCAGTTCCATCCGGAGTTTCATAATCGCTTCCAAAAACAGAAAGTTGTTCTCTAATTCTGGCAGCGGTTTGTGTAACAAAAGGTATTAGATTTTGAGGAACTCCAATAGGTAATTCTCCAATTTTAGTGCTAGGATGTGCTCCGACCGGATTAAAATAGCGTAAAGCAATTGCTTTTATATCAGATACTTTTGTTGAATCTTTAATAATTTCTTCACCTATTTGCTTAGTATTTCCGTAAGGAGATTCTGCAGGTTTTATAGGAGCATCTTCAGTGATTGGTAATTCATCGGCTTGTCCATATACTGTACATGATGAGCTAAAAATGAAGTTATTTACATTAGTAGCTTTCATTTCCTGTAATAAATAAACCAAAGAACCAATATTATTTTCGTAATATTCTAATGGCTTTTGTACACTTTCTCCAACAGCTTTGGAAGCTGCAAAATGTATTATGCCATCAATTTTATTATTTTTAAAGAAGTCTTGAACAGAAGATTTAACTTTTAAATCGATATTAAAATAGTCGGGTTTTATTCCTGTAATTGAAGTTATTTTATCTAAAACATCAATGGTAGAATTAGATAAATCGTCAATAATTACAACGTCATACCCTTCATTTTGAAGTTCAACAACCGTGTGTGAACCTATAAAACCTAAACCTCCTGTTACTAAAATTTTGCTCATTATTTATTTAAAAAAGTTAAAATAGTTTTAGTAATAAATGCAAGTTGTTCGTTGTCTAGCTCAGTATGCATTGGTAATGAGATAACAGTATCAATCAATTCATTTGTTACTTTAAAATCTGCTTCATTATATCTGCTGTCTGCATAAGCTTTTTGACTGTGTAACGGAACAGGATAATAAATGGCATTAGGTATTCCGCTATCTAATAAGTGCTGATGCAAAGCATTTCTGTCTGCATCAATAATTTGTAAAGTATATTGATGAAAAACATGATCTGAAAAAGAACTTGTAATTGGTGTTACTATATTTTTATGATTTGCAAAAGCCTTCGTATAATATTCTGCAGCTTTTCTTCTGGCATCGCAATATTCATTTAAATGAGGTAATTTAATGCGTAGAATAGTTGCCTGAATACTGTCTAAACGCGAATTTACACCCACAACATCATGATAATAGCGTTTGTACATACCGTGGTTAACCATACCTCTTATAATGTGAGCTAAATCGTCATCATTAGTAAAAATTGCTCCGCCGTCACCATAACAGCCTAAATTTTTTGAAGGAAAGAATGATGTTGTGCCAACGTTTCCTATGGTTCCTGCTTTTTTAACAGTTCCGTCACTAAAGGTATAATTTGCTCCAATTGCTTGTGCTGTATCTTCAATAACATATAAATTATGTTCTTTGGCAATTTCCAAAACTGCTTCCATATTGGCACATTGTCCAAATAAATGTACAGGAACAATTGCTTTTGTTTTAGGAGTTATTGCTTTTTTTAATGCTTCAATATTGATGTTAAAAGTATCTTTTTCAACATCAACCAAAACAGGAGTTAAGTGTAGTAATGCTATAACTTCAACAGTTGCAGCAAAAGTAAAGTCGGCTGTAATTACCTCGTCGCCCGGTTTTAATCCTAATCCCATCATTGAAATTTGCAAAGCATCAGTTCCGTTTGCACATGGAATTACATGTTTAACATTTAAATATTCTTCTAATTCTTTTTGAAAACTGTGAACTTCAGGCCCATTAATATATGCTGCCGATTCCAGTACTTCTAATATTTTTGAATCTATTTGATTTTTGATTTTACTATATTGACTCTGTAGGTCAACCATCTGAATTTTTTTCATGGTAAGTAATTAAGTAATAAGAGACACAAAAGTACAAATAAAGCTTTTGCTTACCAATTGAAATACGAAATAAGTTGAGGTTAAAATTGATTAATCAAATAAGTTTGAAGATAAATATCTGTCGCCTCTGTCGGGTATAATTGTAACAATACAACCACTTGTAAGTGTTTCGGCAAGTTTTAACGCAACAGCTACAGCACCACCTGCGCTCATACCTGCAAAAATCCCTTCTTCTTTAGCAAGTTTTTTAGTCATTTCTCTAGCATCAGTTTCACTTACTTCAATCACAGCATCAACTTTGTTTGGGTTAAATATTTTTGGCAAAAATTCTTTAGGCCATTTTCGTATACCCGGAATTTTAGAATTGTCAGTTGGTTGAGCACCAATAATTTGAATGTTTTTATTTTTTTCTTTTAAAAAAGTTGAAGTCCCCATAATAGTACCTGTTGTTCCCATTGCAGAAACAAAATGGGTAATTTCACCTTCGGTATCTCTCCAAATTTCAGGACCTGTGGTTTTATAATGCGCTTTCCAGTTATCATCATTTGAAAATTGATTTAAACCGATGTATCCTTTTTCTAAAACTTGTTTTTCAGCATATTCACGAGAGCCTTCAATACCAATATTTGCAGGCGTTAAGGTTACTTTAGCTCCATAAGCTTCCATGGTTTGAACTCTTTCTTTAGTGGAGTTTTCGGGCATAACAAGTTCAATATTTATTCCAAATTGTTGGGCAATCATAGCTAAAGCTATACCGGTATTACCACTGGTTGCTTCAATTAAATAATCGCCTTTTTTAACTTCATTTCTATCAATGGCAGACTTAATCATGTTGTAAGCAGCTCGGTCTTTAACGCTTCCTCCGGGATTGTTTCCTTCTAGTTTAAAAAATAAAGAAACATTTTTTTTAGTAACTAAATTTTTTGCTTTAACTAAAGGAGTGTTACCAATGAAGTCGAATAAATAGTTGCTTTTCATTACTTAAATTTAGGTTTTAGTTTTATTTCGTGAGTGTGATATACGGTTGAGTTTTTAGGAATAGATTTTGTAATCCATACATTGCCTCCAATAGTACAATTTTCGCCAATTACTGTATCGCCGCCCAAAATAGTTGCGTTAGCATAAATGGTAACATTATTTTCTACTGTTGGATGTCTTTTGGTGTTTTTCATGCTTTTTTCAACTTGTAAAGCGCCTAAAGTTACACCTTGATATATTTTTACATGATCTTTTATAATACAAGTTTCTCCAATTACAGTTCCTGTGGCATGGTCAATAAAAAATGAATTTCCAATGGTTGCTCCGGGATGTATATCAGTTCCTGTTTTACTATGTGCATACTCACTCATTAATCTTGGAATTAAAGGAGTTTTAAGTAAAAATAATTCGTGACTAAACCTGTAAATTGCAATTGCGTAAAATCCCGGATATGCCAAGTAAACTTCTTCTACACTATTGGCTGCAGGATCGTTATCCATTAGTTCGTGAGCATCTAAATTCAGTTTTTCAAGAATATTTGGGAGTTTCATTAAAAATTCATTCCAAACATTTTCGTTGCATGAGCTATTGTCTATCAAACAGGCAAGCTTATATATTTCTTTGAAATCAACCTCAAGCTGTTCTATATTATTTTTAACACAAGCTTCGGCATCAAACAAAGTGTTGAACAGATTGTTTGTAAACAACTCAGTTTTCTTTTTCAACGAAAAATTTAAATGTGGTCTGTTTTTGTTTGATATTATTTTTTGAATGATTTCATCTTTTGTTGCCATGTCTCAATTTCATTGATTTTGGAGTTGTAAAGCTACAAAAAAAATCCGCCCAAATTTTCTATTAATTCAGGCGGATCTCAATATTTAACTAATTTTTAAATGATGGTAGATTGTCCTAAATCAATATTATTTTTGTTATAAAATGTATTTTCATCATCTAAAATAAAATCTCTTAAAAAGTTTCCAACATTAGTGGTTGAAAAATGATTTGTTGAGTTAATATCGGGTGTTGAAATATTAAGTTCTATTGATTTCTCAACGGCTAATCTAATATCTTCAGCTTCTTCATATAGCTCGAAATGATCTAGCAGCATGGCTACAGAAAGTACTGAGGCTAAAGGGTTTGCAATGTTTTTACCTTTTGCTTGCGGATACGATCCGTGAATAGGTTCAAACAAAGCGGTATGTTTACCTATAGATGCTGAAGCTAATAAACCGATTGATCCCGAAATTACACTTGCTTCATCAGATAAAATATCGCCAAACATATTTTCGGTTAAAATCACATCAAATTGTGTTGGGTTTAGAATAATTTGCATAGCAGCATTGTCAACAAATAGAAAATCTAGTTTCACATTTGGATAACTTTTTGAAATTTCTTGTACTCTTCGTCTCCAAAGGCGCGAAGTTTCTAAAACATTTGCTTTGTCTACCAAAGTTAATTTTTTTCTTCTGGCTTTCGCTGCTTTAAAAGCTAAATGAGCAATTCTATCTATTTCTTCTGTAGTGTATTTGCATTCATCAACAGCTGATTTTTCGTCGTTACTCAATTGTTTGTCTCCAAAATAAATACCGCTGGTAAGCTCTCTGTAAATTACAAAATCGGTTCCTTTAATAACTTCTTCTTTTAAATTTGATTTGTGAATTAAAGAATCGTAAGTAGTTAAAGGTCGAATATTTGCATAAAGCCCCAAACTTTTTCTGAGTTTGAGCAAACCTTGTTCCGGGCGTATTTTTGCGTTTGGATTATTGTCATACTTAGGATCTCCAATGGCTCCAAATAATATAGCGTCAGAATCAGCACAAATTTGCAGGGTCTCATCAGGTAGTGGGTCTCCGGTTTCATCAATGGCAATAGCTCCAACTGCAGCTTTTTTATACTCAAAAGTATGATTGTATTTTTCTGCAATAGCATTTAAAACTTTAATAGCTTGTTGAGTTACTTCAGGTCCAATTCCATCACCTGGAAGTACGGCGATTTTTAATTTCATATTCTTACTCTTTAGCTTTTTGCTCTTTAGTTTTATTCAATTGATTTATTAATTTATCTCAAACTTTTCAGATTGATTAGTATCCTTTAAAGTTACAATTTGTTCTTCAAAATCTACTAAAATTAATGATTTTGGATCTGATGTAGTAATTTTTAATAAAGTTTGTAAAAAACCTTTTGATATTTGTGCGGGTAAAATATTATTATTCAGTGAGTTATATTTAAAATTATTGTTAAATGAACTTGAAATAACAACTCTAAATCCGTAATCGTGAATAGCCCAAATGGCATTTTTATGATTTTTCCCACAGCCAAAGTTATTACCAGTGATTAGAATTTTACCAAAATAAGCATCTTTATTTAAAATAAAATCATCATTTACCGAACCGTCATTATGATATCTCCAATCTTTAAAAAGTTTTTTTTCTAAACCTTCTCGGGTTGAAGTTTTTAAAAATTGAGCCGGAATAATTTGATTAGTCGTAATATTTTCAATAGGTAAAGGTACTGCTGTTGAAAGTATTTTATTGAATTTCACCATAAATTATAGAGCATATTTTCACAGCAGTAAATTTTTACAACTTATTGTTTTTAATTTTTTTTGAATGATTTAAACGTGAACGCTTGATTTAGCAATCTGATTTAATTCCATTAAATGATGAATATCCTCATCATTAACTTCTTTGTGATGGTCGGCAAATTGTAAGAATTGAGGATAAATATCATCCAATTCAATTTTAGTTAAGTCGTAACCAACATTTTTAGCTCGGTATGCCAAAGCAGCTCTACCGCTTCTTGCTGTTAGCACAATTGAAGATTGAGTTACGCCAACATCAGCCGGATTGATAATTTCGTAGGTTTCTCTGTTTTTTATAACGCCGTCTTGGTGTATGCCAGAGCTGTGAGCAAATGCATTTTCACCAACAATGGCTTTATTTGGTTGTACAACCATGCCCATACTTTGCTGTACCAATTGACTGGTACTGTAAAGTAATTTTGTATTAATTCCGGTATCTAAATTAAGGTAAGGATGTTGTTTTAAAATCATTACAACTTCTTCTAATGATGTATTTCCGGCACGTTCTCCAATACCATTTATAGTACACTCAATTTGTCGTGCTCCATTTTGAACTCCTGCAATAGCATTAGCAGTTGCCAAGCCTAAATCGTTATGGCAATGGCAAGATAGGGTAACGTTATGAACTCCTTTTACGTTTTCTTTCAAGTATTTAATTTTTGCGCCGTACTCGTCAGGTAAACAATAACCTGTAGTATCAGGAATATTTAAAACGGTTGCTCCGGCTTTAATTGCCTCTTCACAAACTTTTGCTAAAAATTCATTATCAGTTCTTCCGGCATCTTCAGCATAAAATTCAACATCTTCAACAAATGTTTTAGCATAAGCTACTGCTTGAATTGCACGTTCAATTATTTTATCTTGTGTTGAATTGAATTTGTAAAGTATATGAGAATCAGAAGTTCCAATTCCGGTATGTATTCTTGGACGTTTTGCTAATTTTAAAGCTTCAGCCGCAACTTCAATATCTTTTTTGTTTGCTCTTGTAAGTCCACAAACGGTTGCATTTTCAACAATTTTAGAAATTTCTACAACAGAAATGAAATCACCCGGGCTAGATATAGGGAAACCTGCTTCAATAACATCAACACCTAAAATATCCAATCTTTTAGCAATCACTAATTTCTGTTCGGTATTCAATTTACAACCCGGCACTTGCTCACCATCTCTTAAGGTTGTATCAAAAATTTGGACTCGATTTTTACTCATTTTTGATTTTTTTTTATCACATTTGAACTTCAAAAATAGAAGTATAGTATATATTCGTATCTTTATTAATTAAGCTGTTTACTATATTCAAATAAAATTTTGATTTTGTAATAGTTTGAAATACAGTAAGATAAAAATAAATTAGTTACAATGGCTATTGATCAAAAAGATGCGCTTTTTATGTTGATTAAGTCGCTTTCTAAATCTGAAAAGCGACAATTTAAATTATATGCCGGTAGATTGGGTGGAAATCTTCATGCAAATTTCATGTCGTTATTTAATTTACTTGATAAAGTTAGTACTTATGATGATGATTTGATCTTAAAAAAAACCAGTATAAAAAAACAACAAATATCTAACACAAAAGCCCATTTATATAAACAAATTTTGGTGAGTTTAAGGTTTAATCCTGTACATCACAATGTAAGGGCACAAATTAGAGAACAATTTGATTTTGCGGCTATTTTGTACAATAAAGGATTGTACAATCAGAGTTTGAAAATTTTAGAAAAAGCAAAAGAGTTGGCTTTAAAAAATTTCGAAAACAATTTAGCGTATGAAATTGTTGAGTTTGAGAAAGTTATTGAATCTCAGTACATTACCAGAAGTATGAGCAATAGAGCCGATGAACTTTCTGAAGAAGCGAAAGAACTAAGTTTAAGAAATGTTAGAATAAGTAAACTTTCAAATCTTTCTTTACAACTTTACAGTTTATTGTTAAAGCAAGGTTATGTTAAAGACGATGAAGATTCTATAGCTGTAACCGATTATTTTAATAAAAGATTACCAAAATATAATATTGCAGAACTTGGTTTTAGAGAGAAACTATTTTTATACAAAGCATATTTATGGCATAGTTTAATTTTACAAGATTTTGTTTCGAGTTATAAATATTCTCAAAAATGGGTTGATTTATTTGATGAAAACCCTGATATGAAAATTCAGAACCCTGTTTTTTATTTAAAAGGAGTTAATTATTTATTAGAATCATTGTATTTAATAAAACATAGAACAAAATTTAACAATGCACTTGAAAAATTAATTTTTGATATAAAAGAAGAAAAAGTTTCTTTAAACGATAATACAAAAACATTGACATTTTTATATCTCAATCAAAACAAGTTTAACCTTTATTTTTTAGAAGGAAATTTTACAGAAGGACTTAATTTTGTCTCTGAATTTATTAGCGAATTAAAAGAATATGAAAATAAAATAGATGCTCATCATATTATGGTTTTTTACTATAAAATTGGGTGTATGTATTTTGGTGCCGGCAAAAATGAAGAATGTATTTTTTATTTGGAAAAAATTATAAGTAATAAAGATTTAAAAATGCGTGAAGATTTATTATGCTTTTCTCGTGTTTTAAATTTGGTTGCACATTACGAAGCAGGAATAGATTATAATATTGAAAAGCTCATAGTTTCAACCTATAAGTTTTTAATAAAAATGGATGATTTGCATGAAGTACAACGAAAAATGATATCATTTTTAAAAAATTTGAGCAATATTTATCCGCAAGACCTTCGCAAAGCGTTTATAAAATTACACGAAGAATTAAGTCAGTACGAACACCACCCTTACGAAAAAAGGTCGTTTTTGTATTTAGATATTTTATCGTGGTTAGAAAGCAGAATTCAAAATGTTCCGATTGAAAAAATAATTCAACAAAAGGCTAAAGAATTAATTAAATAAAATCATTTCATTTTTTAAAAATTAATTTACATATTTGTTCTTAAGAGTATGAGACATTTAATTTACAATATCATTTCAATTATTATTTCTGTGATTCGTTCAGAAAAAAGTTAGGAATGCTATTGAAGTAATTATAAATTTTAAAACCTTCCTAATAGCTTTGGGAAGGTTTTTTTTATTAAATAATCATTGTAAAATAAATGAATGTAACTTACAGATATACAGATTTGTATGTGTAATAATGTATAAGTGAGTATTGTAAAAAAAAAGAATTAAAGAAAACTAAAAATAACAACTCTTATAAATTTGTCTGTTATTGAAAAATAACAAACAAACTTAAATTAGTTTTAAAAATAATTTAACAAAAACAAATAAGCGTTAAAATAAATGCAACTAAATAAATATAGTAAAAGAGTAACACAAGATGAAACCCAACCTGCTTCACAAGCAATGTTGTATGGAGTTGGACTATCTGAAGATGATATGAATAAACCACAGGTAGGTATTGCAAGTACCGGGTACGATGGTAACCCTTGTAATATGCACCTTAATAATATAGCTTACCAAATTAAGGAAGAAATAAATAAAAAAAATCAGGTTGGTTTGGTATTTAATACTATTGGTGTTAGCGATGGTATATCAATGGGAACATCAGGTATGAATTATTCTTTACCATCAAGAGATATAATTGCCGATTCTATTGAAGTAGTAATGAATGCTCAAAGTTACGATGGTTTAGTAACCGTTGTTGGATGTGATAAAAATATGCCGGGAGCAATTATGGCAATGTTAAGGTTAAACAGACCATCGTTAATGGTATATGGCGGTACCATAGCATCAGGTAAATATAAAGGAAGGAAATTAAATATTGTTTCAGCTTTTGAAGCGTTGGGGCAAAAAATAGCCGGAGCAATTTCAGACGTAGAATATAAAGAAATTATTAAGAGTGCCATTCCAGGAGCAGGTGCATGTGGAGGTATGTACACAGCAAATACCATGGCTTCATCAATTGAAGCGTTAGGCTTTGCATTACCTTACAATTCGTCAATTCCGGCTGAGAATCCTTCTAAAGAAACAGAAACAGAAAGAGTAGCTTCGGCAATAAAAAACTTATTGGAACTTGATTTAAAACCGTTAGATATTATTACCAAAAAATCTTTAGAGAATGCAATTGCTTTGGTAAATGCGCTTGGAGGATCAACAAATGCGGTTTTACATTATTTAGCAATAGCACATGCTGCCGGCATCGATTTTACCTTAGAAGATTTTCAACGTGTGAGCGATAGAACACCGCTAATTGCCGATTTAAAACCGAGTGGCGAATATTTAATGGAAGATGTACACAGTATTGGAGGTACTCCGGCTGTGATGAAATATTTATTGGATAATGGTTATTTACATGGAGATTGTATGACTGTTACCGGTAAAACACTGGCTGAAAATTTAGCAGATGTAAAACCGCTGACTTTTGAAGAAGATCAACAAGTAATACATCCAAAAGAAAAAGCATTGAAAGCTTCGGGAAATCTTCAAATTTTATTTGGAAATCTTGCTACTGAAGGAGCTGTTGCTAAAATTAGTGGGAAAGAAGGAAATTTATTTAAAGGAAAAGCAGTTGTTTTTAATGGTGAACAAGAAGCAAATGAAGGTATTGGAGCAGGAAAAGTTTCAAAAGGCGATGTAATTGTAATTAGATATGTGGGTCCAAAAGGAGGACCCGGAATGCCGGAAATGTTAAAACCAACATCAATGATTATGGGAGCCGGTTTAGGAAAAACGGTAGCATTAATTACTGATGGTCGTTTTTCAGGTGGTACCCATGGCTTTGTTGTGGGACATATAACTCCCGAAGCACAATCAGGTGGTAATATTGCTTTGATACAAGATGGTGATATTATTGAAATTGATGCTGTAAATAAGTTAATAAATGTCAAATTATCTGATGATGTGTTAGCTGTCAGAAAAGCTCAATGGAAAGCACCTGAATTAAAACATAAAAAAGGAATTTTATATAAATATGCAAAAACCGTTTCTTCAGCTTCTGAAGGTTGTGTAACGGATAAATTTTAAGCCTATGGAGACATTAAAAAAAGAAATTCAAGAAAAAAAATATTTGCCTTCAATTAAAATTAAAGGTGCTGAAGCAGTGATAAAATGCTTATTGGAAGAAGGGGTAAATTTAGCTTATGGATATCCGGGAGGAGCCATTATGCCTGTATATGATGAGTTGTATAAGTATAAAGATGAACTTCATCACGTACTTACTCGTCATGAACAAGGCGCTATTCATGCGGCGCAAGGTTTTGCAAGAGTTACGGGTAAACCGGGTATTGTTTTTGCAACATCGGGTCCCGGTGCAACTAATTTAGTCACAGGAATTGCTGATGCCCAAATAGATTCTACACCATTAGTTTGTATTACCGGTCAGGTAGCTTCACATCTTTTAGGTTCTGATGCTTTTCAAGAGACGGACATTATAGGTATTTCTACACCGGTTACAAAATGGAATTATCAAATTACCAAAGCAAGTGAAATTCCTGAAATTATTGCAAAAGCATTTTATATTGCAAAATCAGGTCGTCCGGGTCCTGTTTTAATTGATATAACTAAAGATGCTCAATTTGGAGAGTTAGATTTTTTATATGAAAAATGTACAAAAGTTAGAAGCTACAAAGCAATTCCAAAATTCGATATCAACAAAATAAAAGAAGCTTCAGAAATTATTAATAACGCAAAAAAACCATTTATTGTTTGGGGTCAAGGTGTTATAATTGGTAAAGCAGAACAAGAGTTTAAAAACTTTATTGAAAAAACAGGGATTCCTTCAGCATCAACAGCTTTAGGTCTTTCTGCTTTAGAATCAAAACATCCTTTAAATGTTGGTATGGTGGGTATGCATGGAAATTATGCACCAAATGTTTTAACAAACGAATGTGATGTGCTTATTGCAATTGGAATGCGATTTGATGATCGTGTTACAGGAAATTTAGATACTTATGCAAAACAAGCTAAAGTTATTCATTTTGATATAGACCCTTCTGAAATTGATAAAAATGTTAAAACAGATGTAGCCGTTTTGGGAGATGTAAAAGATACACTGTTTGAAATAGTACCGTTGGTTAAAAAAAATAATCATAAAGAGTGGTTAAATGAATTTCATAAATTATATGAAGTTGAACTTGAAAAAGTTATCAACGATCAATTAAGTCCAACCAAAGAAGGATTAACAATGGGTGAGGTATTAGCCGCTATTAATAGAGAAACTAAAGGTGATGCCGTAATTGTTTCAGATGTTGGGCAACATCAAATGTTTGCTTGCCGTTATGCCGATTTTATTAGAACAAGAAGCAATGTTACTTCAGGAGGTTTAGGAACCATGGGCTTTGCTTTACCTGCAGCTATTGGAGCAAAAATGGGAGTGCCCGAAAGAGAAGTAATAGCTATTGTTGGTGATGGTGGTTTTCAAATGACTATACAAGAATTAGGCACTATTTTACAAACCAAAGCAGCAGTAAAAATTGTAGTTTTAAATAATGAATTTTTAGGGATGGTACGTCAATGGCAAGAATTGTTTTTTGACAGAAGATATGCCTCAACAATTATGACAAATCCGGATTTTGTTAAAATAGCCGAAGGCTATGATATTAAAGCAAATAAGGTTTCAAAAAGAGAAAATTTGGGCAATGCAATTAAAGAGATGATTGCCTCAAAAGAATCATACTTTCTTGAAGTAATGATTGAAAAAGAAGACAATGTTTTTCCAATGGTACCAACAGGTGCAAGTGTTTCAGATATAAGATTAAGTTAATTATGGAAGAAAATCAAAAATTTACGGTTTCGGTGTATACCGAGAATAATATTGGGATATTAAATCGTTTATCCGCAATATTTTTAAAACGGCATATCAATATTGAAAGTATGACGGTAAGTAAAACTGAAATAGAACATGTGCACAGGTTTACTTTTGTAGTTATTGTTACTGAAACTCAAATTAGAAAAGTTGTAGGTCAATTAGAAAAACAAATTGAAGTTATTGGAGCTTTTTATCATAAAGAAGATGAAGTTATATATCAGGAAGCGGCAATGTTCAAATTATCTACAGACCATTTGTACGATGAAAAAATTCAGAGTAAATTAAAACTGAGAAGGGCTCATATAGTAACCATTACAGATACTTTTTTCGTAATTGAGGCTACTGGTTTAAAGGAAGATATTGACCGTTTGTATGAAAAGTTAAAACCATATGGATTATTACAATTTGTGCGTTCGGGTCGTATTGCAATTACCAGAACAAAAATGGGAATATCAGAAGTATTACAAGAATTTAATTAAAAAGACAATATAAAAAATGACAAATTATTTTAACACACTTCCATTACGTTTACAATTAGAGCAATTAGGAACTTGTGAGTTTATGGATTTTTCAGAATTTGAAGATGGTGTAAAAAAATTAGAAGGTAAAAAAATTGTAATTGTAGGTTGTGGAGCACAAGGATTAAATCAAGGTTTAAATATGCGCGATTCAGGTTTGGATATTTCATATACTTTACGCGAATCGTCCATAAAAGAGCAACGTCAGTCATATAAAAATGCTGTTGAAAATAATTTTAAGGTTGGAACATACGAAAAAATGATACCAACGGCAGATCTGGTTGTTAATTTAACACCAGACAAACAACATACCAGTGTAGTTTCGGCAGTTATGCCATTAATGAAAAAAGGAGCAACATTATCGTATTCTCACGGATTTAATATTGTTGAAGAAGGAATGCAAATCCGTAAAGATTTAACAGTAATTATGGTAGCTCCAAAATCGCCGGGATCTGAAGTGCGAGAAGAATACAAACGTGGATTTGGAGTTCCAACATTAATTGCAGTACATCCTGAAAATGATCCAACTGGTGATGGTTTTGAAATTGCTAAAGCTTATGCAGTTGCTACAGGAGGACACAAAGCAGGTGTTTTAAATTCATCATTTGTTGCTGAAGTAAAATCTGATTTAATGGGAGAGCAAACCATTTTATGCGGTTTGTTACAAACAGGGTCCATTTTATCGTTTGATAAAATGATTGAAAAGGGCATTGAACCGGGTTATGCTTCAAAATTAATTCAATATGGATGGGAAGTTATTACAGAAGCTTTAAAACATGGAGGAATTACCAATATGATGGATCGTTTATCAAATCCGGCAAAAATAAAAGCCTTTAAACTTTCAGAAGAATTAAAAGAAATTATGCGTCCGCTTTTCCAAAAACACATGGATGATATTATGAGTGGTGAGTTTTCTAAAACAATGATGGAAGATTGGGCAAATGACGATAAAAATTTATTGACTTGGAGGGCAGCAACAGGCGAAACTGCTTTTGAAAAAACAACAGCAGGTACTGTTGAAATTACAGAACAAGAGTATTTTGACAATGCTGTTTTAATGGTAGCTTTTGTAAAATCTGGTGTAGAACTGGCTTTTGAAACTATGACTGAAGCTAGTATTAAAGAAGAATCAGCGTATTATGAATCGTTACACGAAACGCCGTTAATTGCGAATACAATTGCACGTAAAAAATTATTTGAAATGAACAGAACCATTTCTGATACTGCTGAATATGGCTGTTATTTATTTGACCATGCTTGTAAACTATTATTAGCAGATTTTATGAAAGGAATTGATACCGATGTGATTGGTAAAAAATATGGTGAAGGAAAAGATAATGGTGTAGATAATAAAGAGTTGATTGAAATTAATGAAATTATACGCTTTCATCCTGTTGAATTGATTGGATATGAGTTAAGAGAATCTATGACCGCAATGACCAAAATTGTTTAATGAGCGTTTCTTTAAAAAATAGCATTTCATTAGAAAAAATTTATACAGCACAACAGAATATCAAAGGAGTAGTTGAACATACTCCTTTGGTATTTATGAAAAACTTTTCTGAACGTTACCAAGCATCTATTTACTTTAAAAGGGAAGATCTGCAAGTTGTTCGTTCTTATAAAATTAGAGGCGCTTTTAATAAAATTCAAGGATTAACACCTCAAGAACTTAAAAATGGTATTGTATGCGCAAGTGCCGGTAATCATGCTCAAGGTGTAGCTTATGCTTGCCAAAAATTAAAAGTTAACGGGGTAATTTTTATGCCCGTAACTACATCACACCAAAAAATTGATCAGGTTAAAATGTTTGGTGGTAGTTTTATAAACATTAAACTTATTGGTGATAGTTATGACGATAGTCAAAAAGCAGCCGGCGAATTTTGCAAAGAACATAACAGCACTTTTGTACATCCTTTTGATGATATTGATGTTATTGCAGGGCAAGGAACCGTTGGTTTAGAAATTTTAAATGATTGTGATACAACTATTGACTATTTATTTGTTCCTGTTGGTGGAGGTGGTTTAGCTTCTGGTGTTTCAATTGTATTTAAAGCCTTAAGCCCTTCAACAAAAATAGTTGGAGTTGAACCTCAAGGCGCACCATCATTAACAACTTCATTAGAAAAAGGAGAAAATATCACACTTGATGAAATTGAAAAATTTGTTGATGGCGCTGCAGTAAAACGTATGGGAGAAATAACTTTTCAAATTTGTAAAGAATTGTTAGATGATACCAATACCATTTGCGAAGGATTAATTTGTTCTACAATTTTGAAAGTTTATAACGAAAATGCTTTGGTTGTAGAGCCTGCAGGAGCGTTATCAATTTCAGCACTTGAAAAATATAAGAAACAAATAAAAGGTAAAACAGTAGTTTGTGTGGTGAGCGGTGGTAATAATGATATTACCCGAATGGAAGAAATGAAGGAGAGAGCATTGTTTTACGAAGGATTAAAACATTATTTTATTATAAAATTCCCTCAACGAGCAGGAGCTTTAAAAGAATTTGTGGTAGAGGTCTTAGGTCCAAATGACGATATTGTATATTTTGAATATACCAAAAAACACAATAGAGATAAAGGGCCTGCAGTAGTTGGAATTGAACTGGATTCTAAAGATGATTTTGAACCTTTATTGGCCAGAATGAAAGAAAAGGGCTTTTTAGGTGAATATTTAAATGAAAAACCTGAATTATTTCAATTTTTGGTTTAGCAATTAAAGTCTTGTTATTCAATTGATTTAATAACTGAAGAAGTTTAATATTAAAAAAATGATAAAAATTTAATTATTTTAAAAATGTATTAATTTTTTTGTTTAATATTGTACCCATGAAAATAAACAATGCAAATATTACTGTTGAAATGCCCCCTTACATTTATTGTATGCGCCGCTGTATGCGCTAATTCTCCATGCGTTTAATAAAAACAGTTTAATATTATCATTTTCAAATTTTGCAACATTCTTTTAACATATTTACAATTTCAAATTTAACTTTTTTAGGGTTAGAAGAATTGACTGTACACTTTATACCACACCGTCGCCCCTTTTGGGCGTAATTATATTTTGAAAACGATGCGTTCGTTTTCGTTTTAGGTAACATCAAATTTTATTTTTTTAATTTTAATTATTTATAAGCTAATGAAAATTGTTATAGCTGATGAATCGCATATAAAATATGCACAATTAATTTGTGATACTATTAAAGAATCTGCTGAAGTTAGAGGAACTGGTATTGCTTTAAGAACTCCGGAATATATAACTAAAAAGATTTTAGATAAAAATGCTGTTATTGCAGTTCACGAGGATCAATTTGCCGGATTTTGCTATATAGAAACATGGAGTGATAAAGCTTTTGTGGTTAACTCAGGTTTAATTGTTCATCCAAATTTTAGAAATCAAGGTATAGCTAAAAAAATAAAAAAGAAAATTTTTGAATATTCTCAAGAAAAATATCCAGGAGCCAAAATTTTTGGTATAACTACCGGACTTGCAGTGATGAAAATTAATTATGAGTTGGGATACCAACCGGTTACATTTTCTGAATTAACAACTGATGAGGCTTTTTGGAATGGATGTCAAACTTGTAAAAATTTCGATATTTTAACAAGAACAAATAAAAAAATGTGCTTATGTACAGGAATGTTATACGATCCAAAAAATAGGAAAAAAATTAAAAAACACGAGTATAATTCCAAAGTATTAAGCAGATTAAAAGGAATTAAACAAGCATTATTTTTAAAGAAAAATAATAAATAAAATGGAAAAAGTAGTAGTAGCATATAGCGGAGGTTTAGATACATCATTTTGTGTACAATATTTACAACACGAACTTAATTTAGAAGTACATAGCGTACTTGTAAATACAGGAGGTTTTTCCGTAAAAGAACTTGAAGCGGTTGAAGCAAAAGCCTATAAAATGGGTGTTGCAACTCATACAAATAAAAATATTTTAGATGAATTTTACGAAAAAGCTATTAAATATATGGTTTTTGGAAATGTGCTAAAAAACAACACGTATCCACTTTCAGTGAGTGCCGAACGCGTGTTTCAAGCCATTGAAGTAATAAATTATGCTAAAGGAATTGGAGCAAAATATATTGCGCATGGTAGTACCGGAGCAGGAAATGATCAGGTTAGGTTTGATATGATTTTTCAAACTTTGGCTCCTGAAATTGAAATAATTACACCAATTAGAGATTTAAAATTAACACGTCAAGAAGAAATTGAATACTTAAATAAACACGGAGTTGAATTTACTTCAGAAAAAGCAAAATATTCAATTAATAAAGGAATTTGGGGTACAAGTGTTGGTGGTGTAGAAACATTAACATCAAATAAAGCATTGCCTGAGAGCGCTTATCCTAGTCAGTTACAAAAAACGGAGCCTTCAGAAGTTGTATTGCATTTTGATAAAGGAGAATTAGTTGGTTTAAATGATGAATTTGATTCACCAGTAAATACCATTTTAAAGTTAGAAGAAATCGCTTCAAAATATGCCATAGGAAGAGATATTCATATTGGTGATACTATTGTTGGGATTAAAGGGAGAGTAGGTTTTGAGGCAGCCGCAGCATTGGTAACTATTAAAGCTCATCATACTTTAGAAAAACACGTACTTACCAAATGGCAGCAATATTGGAAAGATCAACTGGGAAATTGGTACGGAATGTTATTACACGAAGGACAATATTTAGATCCGGTAATGCGTAATATTGAAGCTTTTTTAATTGATTCTCAAAAAACAGTAACCGGAAAAGTTATTGTAACTTTAAAACCATATCACTTTAGTATTAACGGAATTGAATCTGACCACGATTTAATGAAATCTAAATTTGGTGAATACGGTGAAGAAAATAAAGCTTGGACTGCAAATGATGCTAAAGGTTTTATTAAAATATTGGGCACAGCAAATAAAATATATCACAGCGTAAATTCAGAGTTATGATAAAAGCCGGAATCATTGGAGGTGCAGGTTACACAGCAGGAGAATTGATACGATTACTTATCAATCATCCTAAAGTTGATATCGATTTTGTGTACAGCACTTCCAATGCAGGGAATAAATTGTATGATGTACACCAAGATGTATTAGGGCAAACAGAACTGATATTTTCCGGAAAAATAAATGCTGATGTTGACGTGGTTTTTTTGTGTTTGGGGCACGGAAATTCTACCAGTTTTTTAAATGAACATACATTTTCTGAAACCACTAAAATTATTGATTTAAGTAACGATTTTAGGTTGAATAGCGATGCTGTTTTTATGGGGAAAGAATTTGTGTACGGATTGCCTGAACTTCAAAAAGAAAAGATAATTAAAGCCAAAAATATTGCAAATCCGGGTTGTTTTGCTACAGCAATTCAATTAGCCTTATTGCCGTTAGCGAAAGCAAATTTATTGAATAACTCCATTCATATAAACGCAACAACAGGTTCAACCGGAGCCGGAGTTTCTTCAAGTGAAACTACGCATTTTAGCTGGAGAGACAATAATTTTTCGGTATACAAAGCCTTTACACACCAGCATTTAGGTGAAATTTCGGAAAGTTTACAACAATTGCAATCTAATTTTTCGGAAGAGTTGTTTTTTGTACCAAACAGAGGGAATTTCAGCAGAGGTATTTTTGCTTCAATATATCTAACATTCGATAAAACTTTAGATGAAGCATTTGAATTGTTTGATGATTTTTATAAAGACTCACCTTTCACAAAAATTTCGAAAAAACCAATTCATTTAAAACAAGTGGTAAATACCAATAATTGTTTTATTCACTTGGAAAAACATAAAAACACATTACTCATTACTTCGGTAATCGATAATTTGTTGAAAGGAGCATCAGGCCAGGCAGTTGAAAATATGAATCTCATTTTCGGAATCAATCAAAAGGAAGGTTTACAATTAAAAGCTTTGGCATTTTAAATTAATTTATATGAAAATAGCAATTATAGGAGCAGGAAATTTAGGAATATCAATCGCTAATGGTATTTTAAATAGCGAGTTAACCATAAATTCTTTGTATTTAACTAAACGAAATATTTCTGAATTAAAACAATGGAAATCGGTTTCAAATGTTATCGTTACAAAAAATAACGTTGAAGCAGTTTCAAACTCTGAAATCATCATTTTAGCGGTACAACCCAAACAACTTCCATTGGTTTTAGGCGAAATTAAAGATGTTATTAATGCAACAAAACATATGGTAATTTCGGTTATAACAGGAAGAAAAATAAGTGATATTGAAAGCGTTTTAGGTAGTGAAGTTCCTATTATTAGAAGTATGCCTAATACGGCTATTTCAGTTTCTGAATCTATGACTTGCTTGTGCGCAAACAAAAAAGGTGAAGATAAATTTATAATTGCGCAAAATATTTTCAATTCGGTAGGAAAAACCATGTGTATTGACGAAAAGTTGATGCAGGCAGCAACTGTTATTTGTGCCAGCGGTATTGCTTTTTGGATGCGACTGATTAGAGCAACCACACAAGGAGCTATACAGTTGGGCTTTGATGCCAAAGAAGCTCAAGAACTTTCTATGCAAACCTGTTTGGGAGCCGCCAGTTTGTTGGTAAAATCAAAAAGCCATCCGGAGCAGGAAATAGACAGAGTTACCACGCCAAGTGGTTGTACTATTGAAGGTTTAAATGAAATGGAACACCAAGGGTTAAGTTCCTCTTTAATTAAAGGTTTAGTAGCTTCATTCGAAAAAATTAATCAAATTTAAAAAGTTTTATAATGAAATTATTTGATGTTTATCCGCTTTACAATGTAACTCCTATAAAAGCTGAAGGTGTGTATGTTTGGGATGAAAACAATACAAAATATTTAGATTTATACGGTGGACATGGTGTTATTTCAATAGGTCATACACATCCCAAATATGTAAAATCGTTAACAGAACAAATTCATAAAATTGGATTTTATTCTAATTCAATTCAAAATCCTTTACAAGTTGAACTAGCTCAAAAACTAGGCAAGTTATCGGGTTGTGAAAATTATGAGTTGTTTTTGTGTAATTCTGGGGCTGAAGCAAACGAAAATGCGTTAAAATTAGCTTCATTTGAAACAGGAAAAAGCAGAATAGTATCATTTAAAAATGCGTTTCACGGACGTACTTCGGCAGCAGTTGCTGTAACGGATAATATGAATATAAATGCACCTGTTAATCTTCAGCAAAAGGTAACATTTTTACCGTTGAATGATGTTGATTTGGTTATTCATGAGATTGGTAAAAAAGATGTTGCAGCCGTAATTATTGAAGGAATTCAAGGCGTTGGTGGTTTAGATGAAGGTACTACCGAGTTTTTTAAAGAAGTTCAAAAAATATGCACTAAAAATGGTGTACTTCTTATTTTAGATGAAATTCAATCGGGTTATGGAAGAAGTGGTCAATTTTTTGCATTTCAGCACCATAATATTCAGCCGGACATAATAACAACTGCCAAAGGAATGGCAAATGGATTTCCTATTGGAGGTGTGTTAATTTCTGATAAAATAAAGGCAAAATACGGAATGTTGGGAACTACTTTTGGTGGAAATCATTTGGCTTGTGCTGCAGCAATTGCTGTTTTAGATGTTTTAGAAGATGAAAAATTATTAGCAAACGTAAACGAAGTATACCGGTACTTTTTAGAAGAAATTAAATCAATCCCTCAAATAAAAAAAGTAAAAGGAAAAGGTTTAATGTTGGGTGTTGAATTTGATTTTGAAGTAGGGGAATTAAGAAAAAAACTAATTTTTGATAAACACATATTTACAGGAGGTTCAAACAATAAGAAATTATTGAGAATACTACCTCCTTTATGTATTTCGAAAGAAGAAATAGCCGTATTTATTTCGGTGTTAAAAGAAGTTTTAAAATGAACACAATTTTAACAACAGAGCAACGGAACAATGTTTTAAGTGAAATGGTTAGGCTTATTGTAAAAAATAAAGCCGAAATTTTAACTGCCAATAAAATGGATGTTGAGAGTTATAATGGTGAAGATTTGGCAATGTACGACCGTTTGAAAGTTGATGAAACTAAAATTAACGGAATGATTTTATCACTCCAACAATTATTGGAAGATGTTGATCCTGTTGGTAAAGAACTGTATAATTTTACACACGAAAACGGCTTAAATATCATCAATAAAACAGCACCTTTTGGTACGGTTTTAATTATTTATGAATCCAGACCCGATGTTACTGTTGAAGCAGCCGGAATTGCGTTTAAGTCGGGGAATAAAATTTTATTGAAAGGAGGAAAAGAAGCTGTAAATTCCAATCTTAAAATTGTAGAACTATGGCACAAAGCTTTGGCTGCATTTAATATTTCTGAGATTTGGGTTGAATATTTGAATTATAGCCGAACTGAAACTCAGGCATTTTTAGAAAATCCAACTCAAAAAGTCGATTTAATAGTGCCGCGCGGAGGTGAAAAATTGATTGCTTTTGTAAAACAACATGCTAAATGCCCTGTAATTGTAAGCGGAAGAGGTAATAATTTTGTTTATGTTGATGCTGAAGCCGATTTAGAGATTGCTCTTAAAACCATTATTAATGGTAAAACAGCAAAAATATCGGCATGTAATGCATTGGATAAAGTTTTGATACATTCAAATTTGCCAAACAAAGAAATTTTTATTAAAAAGTTGATTGATAAATTGTTAGAATATAATGTTGAAATTTTAGGTGATGCGTATATGGCTTCTTTTGAAAATATTTCACCTTTTGAAAGTTCAGCAGTTTGGTTTAAAGAGTTTTTAGATTATAAAATTGTTTTAGGAAGTGTGGTTTCTACTGAAGATGCTATCGCTAAAATCAATACATACAGCGGAGGTCATTCAGCGGTAATCATTACAAAAAATAACAATACGGCTACTATTTTTATGGAATCGGTAGATTCGGCTGCGGTATATCAAAATGCTTCGACTCGTTTTACCGATGGAGGTCAGTTTGGTTTAGGTGGTGAACTTGCCATAAGTACCGATAAATTACACCACAGAGGTCCAATGGGTTTACAGCATTTAGTAACTAATAAATGGTATGTTTATGGAAATGGACAAATCAGGTAAAAAAAGAATTTTATTAAAAGTAGGCTCTAATGTGTTAACAAAAGAAACGCATCAAATTTCCAGAGGAAAAATTGAAGACATTGCTCGTCAGGTAGCAGGTTTAAAAGATAAGTACGAGTTTGTTATAGTAAGTTCAGGCGCTATTGCTGTGGCAAAACAGTTTGTTGATTTGGAGACCAATGGAAAAGAAATTAAAGTGAAACAGGCACTAGCTTCTATCGGTCAGCCACATTTAATGAGAATTTATCAGGAAATTTTTAGAGAACATGGCTTATTTACTGCGCAGTGTTTATTGTCGTATTCCGATTTCGAAAAAGAACAGTCTAAAATAAATATAGTAAACACTATCAATGTTTTGGTTGATAATAATTACATACCAATTATCAACGAAAATGATACAGTTGCTACCGATGAAATAAAATTTGGTGATAACGATAAATTAGCAGCATTAACGGCTTCATTATTAAAGGCCGATTTATTTATTATTGCCACAAATACTAATGGCATTTACACTAAAGAATCTATCAAAAATAAAAATGGAAAAACTATTTTAAAAACAGCCGATATTTCATCATTAAAAAATGAAATTGAAATTTCAGTTTCAACACATGGTACCGGTGGAATGGTTTCGAAAATTGATGCTGCTGAAATAGCTCAAAAAGCCGGAATTGAAACATGGATTTTAAATGGTTTAAAGGATAATTTTATTATTGAAAGCTTCAGTAATAAAATTGATTTTACAAAAATAATAATAGTATAAAATGAAACATTATTTATCTATCAATAATTTGGATAGCTTGCAAAAAACCATAGAGGAAGCTATAAAGTTGAAAAAAAGCCCATTGCAGTTCAAGTTTTTGGGTGAAGGAAAAACCATTTGTTTATTATTTTTTAATAATAGTTTACGTACGCGTTTAAGTACTCAAAAAGCGGCTCAAAATTTAGGAATGAATGTTATTGTTATGAATTTTGGTAGCGAAGGTTGGGCTTTAGAGTTTGAAGATGGTACTGTAATGAATCAAGAAAAATCGGAACATGTAAAAGAAGCTGCTCAGGTAATTTCTCAATATTGTGATATTGTGGCAATACGAGCCTTTGCTTCATTAACAGATAAAGAAAAAGATGAAGCTGAAATAGTACTTCATAATTTTAAAAAATATGCAACCATTCCTGTGGTAAATATGGAAAGTGCTATTGGGCATCCTTTACAAGCATTGGCAGATGCTATTACTATTGAAGAATATAAAACTAAGGAAAAACCTAAAGTTGTTTTGTCGTGGGCGCCACACCCAAAGGCATTGCCACACGCTGTTGCAAATTCTTTTATTGAAATGATGCAGTTGCAAGATGCCGATTTTGTAATAACCCACCCAAAAGATTACGAATTGAATCCTGAAATCACCAAAAATTCAAAAATTGAATATAACCAAGATAAAGCTTTTGAAAATGCCGATTTTATTTATGTAAAAAACTGGAGTTCTTATAAAGAGTACGGTAAAGTTGTAAATACAGATGCTTCTTGGATGATTACTGAAGAAAAAATGAAAAAAACAAACAATGCCAAATTTATGCACTGCTTGCCTGTGCGTAGAAATGTAATTGTCGAAGATGCTGTTTTGGATTCAAATAATTCTATTGTGATTGAAGAAGCGAATAATAGAACATATTCAGCACAAATTATATTAAAAAAAATATTAGAAAATAATTAAAATATGGTCACTAAGCGGAGTCGAAGTGATTTCAATTTAAAAAAGATTAAATGTTAGTTCGACTTTGTGCAATCATCATCTAAGATAGAAAATGAATAAGCTAAAACTAAAAATAATTAAAATTGGAGGAAATATCATTGAAAATGAACAGAATTTAAATGATTTTTTAAAAGATTTTGCAGCAATTGAGGGGCTTAAAATTTTAATTCACGGAGGTGGTAAAAAAGCCACAGAATTAGCAAATGCTATTGGTTTACAACCTAAAATGGTAAACGGACGAAGAATTACTGATGAAGCTAATTTAGAAATTGTTACTATGGTGTATGCCGGATTAATTAACAAAAATGTGGTTGCTCAATTACAAAAAAACAATTGTAATGCCATTGGTTTATCTGGCGTTGATGGTAACACAATTTTAGCGCATAAACGTATTGTAAAAGATATTGATTACGGTTTTGCCGGTGATATTGATGCTGTTAATGCTTCAACGGTTAATGCGTTGTTACAAAATAATTTAACTCCTGTTTTTTGCGCCATTACACATAATAAAGAAGGTCAATTACTAAATACCAATGCCGATACTGTTGCTTCAGAAATTGCGATAGGAATGAGTAAGTTGTACAATGTTGAACTCGATTTTTTATTTGAATTAAAAGGTGTTTTGAAAAATTTTGAAGATAAAGAGTCGGTAATACCATTTATCAATTTTGAAACCTACGAGCAATTAGTTAAAGAAGGTGTTATTTCAGACGGAATGCTTCCTAAATTGCACAATTGTTTTAATGCTTTACAAAAAGGAGTTAGTAAAGTTAAAATTGGAGATGCTACATTTATTAAAAACTCGAATAATAAACATACAACACTAAGTTTAAAATAATGATAGATCAATTATCAAAAGAAGCTATAGAATTACTTAAAAAATTAATTTCAACACCGTCATTTTCAGGTGAAGAAAATGAAACTGCACTATTGATTATGCAATGGTTTTCTTCTCATAATATAAAGTTTGAAAGCAATAAACACAATATTTGGGCTAAGAATAAACATTTTGATGCTTCAAAAAAAACTATTTTACTAAACTCTCATCATGATACTGTAAAACCGAATAAAGGTTATACAAGAGACCCGTTTTTACCGGAAATTATTGATGGAAAATTGTATGGGTTAGGCAGTAACGATGCAGGTGGTTGTTTGGTTTCATTATTGGCAGCATTCACGTATTTTTACGATAAAAAAGACATAAATTACAATTTGGTTATGGTGGCTTCTGCTGAAGAAGAAAGCTCAGGCCCAAATGGTTTAAATAGTATGTTATCAATTATTCCACCAATTGATTTTGCTATCGTTGGTGAGCCAACGCTATTACAATTAGCTATTGCTGAAAAAGGATTGTTGGTGTTAGATTGTAAAGCAAAAGGAACTTCGGGGCACGCAGCTCATGGGAACGGAGATAATGCCATTTACAATGCTATTAATGATATTCAATGGTTTCAAAACTTTGAATTTCCTAAAATTTCTGAAACTTTAGGGAAAGTTAAAATGACGGTGACTCAAATTCAAGCCGGAAATCAGCATAATGTAATTCCTGCAAATTGTGAGTATGTGGTTGATGTTCGGGTAACAGATGCATATACCAATAAAGAGGTCTTAGATATTGTAAAGTCTAATGTGAATTCAGAAGTAAAAGCAAGGTCGTTACGGTTAAATTCATCATCCATTCCTAATAATCATCCTATTGTAAAAGCAGGTATAAAATTAGGTAAAACAACGTATGGTTCACCTACACTTTCAGATCAGGCGGTGTTGAGTTGTCCTTCATTAAAATTAGGACCTGGTGATAGTTTGCGATCACATACAGCTGATGAGTTTATTTATGTAAATGAAATTGAAGAAGGAGTTGATTTGTACATTAAAATATTAGAAGAAATAGTATAAAACTGTTTAACTGTTGAATAGTTGAGTTGTATAAAAATACAATTTAACAATTGCACAATTAAGCGCTTAAACAATAATAAAATGAAACTTTGGGATAAAGGCTTTAGTACCGATAAAAAAATAGATTTATTTACTGTTGGGAATGATAGAGAGCTGGATTTAATTTTGGCTAAATACGATGTAATTGGTAATATTGCTCAAGCTAAAATGTTGCATAAAATAGGGTTGCTTACAGCAGATGAATTAAAAGTACTTGAAACAGAGTTAAACACTATTTTAAATCAAATTGAAGAAGGGAATTTTATTATTGAAAATACTTTTGAAGATGTACATTCTAAAGTTGAATTTATGCTTACCGAAAAGTTAGGCGATACGGGTAAAAAAATACATACAGCACGTTCAAGAAACGATCAGGTTTTAGTTGATGTGCATTTGTATGTAAAAGATGCTTTAAATGAAATAAGTGAAGGTGTTGATAGTTTGTTTGATTTGTTAATTAAGTTGGCTAAAAAGTATCAGGATGTTTTAATGCCTGGTTATACGCATTTTCAGGTTGCAATGCCTTCGTCATTCGGATTGTGGTTTTCAGCTTATGCGGAAACTCTAATTGATGATATTTATTTTTTAAAAGCAGCGTATAAAGTAGCAGATCAAAATCCGTTAGGTTCAGCAGCGGGTTACGGAAGTTCTTTTCCGATAGATAGAAAATATACTACTGAGGTTTTAGGTTTTGATACTTTAAAATATAATTCGGTTGCAGCACAAATGGGACGTGGTAAATTGGAAAAAGCAGTTTCATTTGCATTGAGTTCAGTAGCAAGTACATTATCAAAAATGAGTATGGATATATGTTTGTATATGAGTCAGAATTTCAATTTCATTTCTTTTCCTGACGAACTAACAACAGGTTCAAGTATTATGCCTCACAAAAAAAATCCAGATGTTTTTGAACTAATTAGAGGAAAATGTAACAAATTACAAGCATTACCTTATGAATTCACGTTGATTACAAATAATTTACCTAGTGGGTATCATAGAGATTTACAATTGTTAAAAGAAGGATTAATTCCATCATTTTCAACTTTAAAAGCCTGTTTGGAAATGATGACTTTTTCATTAGAACAAATTAAGGTAAATACAACTATTTTAGAAGATGAGAAATATTTGTATTTATTTAGTGTAGAGGAAGTTAATAAATTAGTACAACAAGGAGTTCCTTTTAGAGATGCATATAAAATTGTAGGTAAAAATATTGCTGAAGGAAAATTTGATCCTGACAAAAAAGTAAACCACACCCATATTGGAAGTATAGGTAATTTGTGTTTAGATGAAATAGTTGAAAAGAAAATTAAGATTAAATAACTGTAATAAAGAAGCTTTAGAGATGTTGTCATCCTATGTTTGAAAAATGAAAAGAAATATAATTTTTTGATTTTATTTGCAAGCATTCCAAATTACATCATTTGGAGTAGGTGCAGTAATGGTTATATTTTCTTTAGTTACAGGATGAATAAACTCAATTTTACGAGCGTGTAAATGAATGCTGGCATCTTTATTACTTCGGTCAAAACCATATTTTAAATCGCCTTTTATAGGCGATCCGATAGAAGCCAACTGACATCTAATTTGGTGATGGCGTCCGGTTTCTAAATCCACTTCTAATAAATGATAATTGTCTAAAGATTTTAATAACTTATAATGGAGGACAGCTTTTTTGCTTCCTTCAGTTTCGGTACTGTAAGAGGTAGATTTATTGTTTTTTGGATTTTTTCTTAAAAACCCTGTTAAAGTGTCTTCATTTTTAGTTGGTTTGTTTTTTACAACTGCCCAATAGGTTTTGTTAACTTGTTTTTCACGTAGCATTTTATTAAAACGTTCTAATGCTTTTGAGGTTCTGGCAAAAACAACAATACCGGTTGTAGGTCTGTCAAGCCTATGTACAACACCTAAAAAAACATTACCTGGTTTATTGTATTTCTCTTTAATATATTCTTTAACAATTTCGCTTAAAGGTGTATCTCCTGTTTTATCTCCTTGAACAATTTCGCCACTTTTTTTGTTGATAATAATGAAGTGATTGTCTTCAAGTAAAATTTCTAAGTTGTTTTTAGTTGAAGCCATTTTAAAAATTCTCAGCAACTTGTTGGTTCAAATCATCAATAAAATTCAATAATTCATCTTTACCTGTTTTATTACTAGCAGATGTTACAAAATATTGAGGCATAGTTTCCCAAACAGTACTTGTTATTTTTTTGCTGTAAAACTGAATATTTCTGTTCAGTTCAGAAAGTTTGAGTTTGTCTGATTTTGTAAAAACAATGCAGAAAGGTATACCGTTTTCACCTAAAAATTCCATAAATTCTAAATCTATTTTTTGAGGTTCTAAGCGAGAATCAACCAAAACAAAACTACAAACTAATTGTTGACGTTGCAAAAAGTAATCTTTTATAAATTCTTGAAATGTTTGCCTTTTAGATTTTGAAACTTTAGCATAACCATATCCCGGTAAGTCAACTAAAAACCAGTTATTATTTATTTTAAAATGATTGATTAGCTGAGTTTTACCTGGTTTTCCTGAAGTTTTAGCTAACTTACTTTTATCAGTCAACATATTTATTAATGAAGATTTACCAACATTACTACGTCCAATAAAAGCGTACTCAGGCAGTTGCTCTTTTGGGCATTTAGAAACATTTGTATTGCTAATTACAAAATCAGCACTTTTAATAATCATTAGTTATAAGTTTCTTTCTTTTAGCCAGTTGTCTAAAATTTCATTGAATTTATCAGGATACTCCATCATAGGAGCATGCCCACATTTTTCAATCCAATATAAATTGGCATCCGGTAATAACCGTTGAAAATCTATAGCAACTTCAGGAGGTGTTACATTGTCATTTTCACCCCAAATAATACAAGCCGGTGTATTCATTTCAGGCAAATCATTAGCCATATTATGTCTAATAGCACTTTTTGCAAGAGCAAGAGTTTTAATTAACATTTTTCTGTCGTTAACTGACTCAAAAACTTCATCTACAACTTTTTTTGTTGCAACTTCAGGATTGTAAAAAACTTCTTCAGCTTTTGCTTTAACATATTCATAATCACCTCTTTTAGGATAAGTGTCACCTAAAGATTTTTCATATAAGCCTGAACTTCCTGTTAAAACTAAACCAGCAACATTTTTCAAGTTTAATTTTGTGAAATATAATGCAATATGTCCACCTAAAGAATTACCAAGTAAAATAGCCTTATCAATATTTTTGAACTCCATAAACTCTTTTAAAAATTTTGATAAATTTTTAACGTTGGTTTTTAGTAAAGGTAGTGTGTAGATAGGTAATTCAGGAATTATTACTTTGTATCCTTTGTTAGAAAAATAGTTAAATACATTCTCAAAATTACTTAGTCCTCCCATTAATCCGTGTAACACAATTATTGGTTTTCCTTCACCTGCTTCAATGTAACTAAATTCTCCTTCTTTTATAAGATTACTGCTCATTAAAATATATTGTTTAAGCTAAATGCAAAGGTAACTTTTTTTTCTAAAGTATCATTTTATAAAATTATGATTTAATAAAAAATTAAGAACCTGTCTTTTAAAATGGTAAGTGAAAAAAAGGGTAATAAGCTAAAAGTTATCAACAAAGTGGGTAAAAGTGGAAAAATGTGGGAAAAAATTTATATTTTTGATTTCATACAAGAGTAAAATGGTAAATTTAATTGGAACATACGAAGGAAAAGCTGATGCTAAAGGAAGACTGGTGCTTTCTTCAGCATTAAAAAAACAGCTTTTACCCATGTTGCAAGAAGGTTTTGTGTTAAAACGTTCGGTGTTTCAGCCTTGTTTAGAATTATACCCAATGTCTGAATGGAATTTAATGATGGCAAAAGTAAACAAACTGAATAGGTTTGTTAAAAAGAATAATGATTTTATAAGACGATTTACTGCGGGTGTAAAAATTATTGAATTAGATAGTTCCGGAAGGTTATTAATACCTAAAGATTTACAGCAGTTTGCTGGTATTTCGAAAAATGTAGTGCTTTCTTCAGTTGTCAATATTATTGAAATATGGGATAAAGAAAACTACGAAAAAGCTATTGATGATGCTGTAATTGATTTTGCTGATTTAGCTGAAGAGGTAATGGGTAATATAACTGATGAAAATAATGATGGAATATCATAATCCTGTATTGCTTAAGGAAAGTGTAGATGGTTTAAATATTAAACCTGATGGAATATATGTAGATGTTACGTTTGGTGGCGGAGGACATTCGAAAGAGATTTTAAGCAGACTTAATGATAAGGGAAGGCTTTTTGCTTTTGATCAAGATGAAGATGCTCAAAAAAATGATATTGATGACGAAAGGTTTGTGTTGATACCTCAAAATTTCAGACATATAAAAAGGCATTTGCGTTTTTATGGTGTAAAAAAAGTTGATGGAATTTTGGCAGACTTAGGAGTTTCGTCACATCAATTTGATGAAGCAGAAAGAGGTTTTTCAACACGTTTTGATGCTGATTTGGATATGAGAATGAATCAATCGGGAGAATTATCGGCATTTGATGTTGTAAATACGTATGAAGAAGATAAGCTAAGTAATATTCTGTTTCAATATGGAGAATTGCGAAATGCAAAAGCCATCGCTAAAAAAATAAGTAAATCACGTACAGAAAATAAAATTAAAACAAGTTTTGAGCTAAAAGAAGTATTGAGTGAGTTTGTGCCAAAATCAGTTGAACATAAAGTTTTGGCTCAAATTTTTCAAGCTATTAGAATAGAGGTAAATCAGGAAATTGAAGTGTTGAAAGAATTTTTAGAGCAAGTTCCTGATATGTTAAATAAAGATGGAAGATTAAGCGTAATATCATATCATTCCTTAGAAGATAGGCTGGTAAAACGCTTTATAAGAGATGGATTGTTTGAAGGTGAGCCGGAGAAAGATTTTTTCGGAAATATTAAAGTTCCGCTAAAAAGAGTTGGGAAAATGATAGTACCAACAGCTCAAGAAATAAAATTAAATAACAGAGCAAGAAGCGCAAAACTTAGAATTGCAACACTAGCATAAATGTCAAAAATAAAAGATAACATATATGATATTTTAAAAGGTGATTTTTTAGTAAATGAAGATTCCTTTAAAAATTGGAGGTTTATCCTCTTTATAGTGTTTTTAATGTTATTGATGATTGCCAGTTCTCACAACATCGATAAAAAAGTAATGGAAATATCTGAGTTAAATAAAGAAATTAAAGAATTAAGAGCTGAATTTGTTGATACAAGATCAATTTCAATGAAAATGAGGTTGGAATCAACAATACGTAATAAAGTGGCTGATCTTGATTTGTATCCAAGTGAAAATCCACCTCAAGTAATAAAAGTAGTTTCAAAAAAATCAAACTAAAATTGTCGGTTACCCAAAAAAACATATTAAATAAATTATATATCGTGTTTATTTTTATAACACTTTTTTTGGTTGCTATAATAGTAAGGCTTACTAATATACAATTTGCCGATGGTGAAAAATATAGAAATTTATCACAGCAACTTACCCTTCGAAATGATACAATTTTTGCAAACAGAGGTAATGTATTTTCAGCCGATGGAAGTTTATTGGCAACTTCAATGTCTCAGTATGAGATAAGAATGGATACCTATACAGTTAATTCTGAAGTTTTTGAAAAAAACATAAGAGAACTTTCGGTAGAACTTTCAAAAATGTTAGGAAAATCGGCTTCATATTGGGAGACAAAAATCAGAAAGGCACGAAATAATAAAAATAGGTATCTGTTTATCACTCGCAAATTAGGTTATACAGATTATATAAAAATAAAAAGCTTTCCAATATTTAATTTAGGAATGTATAAAGGTGGTTTTATTGCAGAGCAAACAACAGTTCGAGCACATCCGCTGGGAAAAGTTGCTGAAAGAACCATTGGTTATGATGATTATAGAGGAGCTCCGGGAATTGAAGGTGCTTACAGAGATTATTTAAGAGGAAAATATGGCTGGAGGATGAAGCAAAAAATTGCAAAAGGACAATGGAAGCCTATAAATGATAATAATGAGAAAGAACCAATTGATGGAAAAGATATTGTTACAACTATTGATGTTAATATACAAGACATTGCACATCATTCTTTATTAAAGCAATTAGAGTATTACGAAGCCGATCATGGATGTGTTGTGGTTATGGAAACTCAAACAGGTGAAATTAAAGCTATTTCTAATTTAGGAAGAAGTTCTTCAGGAAAGTATTATGAAAGATTGAATTATGCTGTTGGAGAATCGCATGAACCGGGATCTGCATTTAAAGTAATGTCTATGGTAGTTGCTTTAGAAACCGGAGCCATAGATACAAGCACTGTTGTTGATACCGGAGATGGAAGGTATAAAATGTATGGTAGGTATATCAACGATTCTAAAAGAGGAGGTTATGGTGAAATTTCAGCGGCAAGAGCTTTAGAAGTTTCTTCAAATATTGGTTTTGCAAGATTAATAGATGAAAATTTTGGTGAAAATCCCGAAAAATTCATTACTTCATTAAAGAGAATGAACTTAAATAATGTGCTTGGTTTACCTATTAAAGGTGAAGGAAAGCCGGAAATTCCTGCGCCGGGAGAAAAAAAATGGAGTAAAAACGCATTGCCTTCAATTGCTTACGGTTATAACTTACAGTTAACACCTTTACAAACGCTAACATTTTATAATGCAATAGCCAATAATGGTGAAATGGTAAAACCAAGATTGGTTAAAGAAATACGTTCGAAAGATCAAAGTGTTACATATTTTGAAAAAGAAATCATTAATCCTTCAATTTGTTCAAAACAAACCATTGATAAAGTAAAAGAGATATTGAAAAATGTGGTGGTACGCGGAACAGGGAAAAAATTATATAGTGAAAGTTTTTCAATGTCTGGTAAAACCGGAACTGCACGAGTAGAATATTGGATGAATGATTGGAATGAGAACAAAAGATATATTTCCTCATTTACCGGATATTTTCCCTCTGAAAACCCAAAATATTCGTGCATAGTTGTAATTCATAAACCTAAAGTTCAAAAAGGATATTATGGAGCCGATGTGTCAGGTCCGGTTTTTAAAGATATAGCTCAAAAAATCTATTCGTCTAACCATATAATAAATGAAATTGATTATAAAATACCAGATTTTGCAAGTGTTCAAAATGATTATAACAATTTTTACACTATTTCTAATAAGGAGTATAATTCGATCCCAAATGTGAAAGGAATGGCGGGTATGGACGCCATTTCTTTGCTGGAAAATTTGGGACTAAAAGTAAGTTTGGAAGGAAATGGGAAAGTTGTAGAACAATCATTAAATGAAGGTGATAAATTAATTAAAGGAACAACAATAGTTTTAAAATTAACTTAATTGAAATTAGTTAAAGACATATTGTATAAAGTATCGGTAAATGCCGTTCATGGTACCACTCAAAAAAGTGTAAATGCTATTGAATTTGATTCAAGAAGCATTAAACAGAATAGTTTATTTGTTGCACAAAAAGGATTGGTTTTTGACGGACATAAATTTATTGATACAGCTATAGAAAAAGGAGCTACGGTAATTGTTTGTGAAACATTACCTGAGAATTTAGTTAAAAGCATTACTTATATTCAAGTTGAAGATACAAATAGTGCTTTAGCAATTATGGCTTCCAATTTTTACAACAATCCTTCATCTAAATTAAAATTAGTTGGAATTACTGGTACTAACGGTAAAACCACTATAGCTACACTTTTATATAAGTTATTTGTAAAAGCAGGTTATAAAACCGGATTGTTGTCAACTGTAAAAATTTTAGTTGATGAAAAAGAATATAAAGCAACACATACAACACCAAATTCGGTTTTAATAAATAAGTATTTATATGAAATGGTTGAGTTGGGTGTTGATTATTGTTTTATGGAGGTTAGTTCACATGGAATTCATCAAAAAAGAACTGAAGGATTACAATTTGCTGGCGGAGTGTATACAAATTTAACTCATGATCATTTAGATTATCACAAAACATTTATAGAGTATAGAGATGTAAAAAAGTCATTTTTTGATGCTTTGCCTAAAACAGCATTTGCTTTGGTAAATATAGATGATAAAAACGGCTCAGTAATGCTTCAAAATACCCAAGCAAAAAAATATGGATATGCTCTAAAAACAATGGCTAATTATAAAGCTAAAATTTTAGAGAATCAGTTTTCAGGATTGTTGTTGAATATTAATAATAATGAGGTTTGGACAAAGTTAATTGGAAGTTTTAATGCCTATAATTTGTTAGCTGTTTATGGAGTTTCTTGTTTGTTAGGTTTAGATTCAACGGAATCATTAACATATATAAGTGAATTGGAAAGTGTAAGTGGAAGATTTCAATACTTTGTTTCAGGAACAGGTATAACCTCAATTATTGATTACGCGCATACTCCTGATGCATTAAAAAACGTGTTGGAAACGATTAATGATATTAGAACAGGCAACGAAAAAGTAATTACAGTTGTTGGTTGTGGAGGTGATAGAGATAAAGCTAAAAGACCTGTAATGGCGCATATAGCTTCTCAACTAAGTACTCAGGTAATATTTACTTCCGATAATCCAAGAAGTGAAGATCCGCAAATAATTATAAATGAAATGGAAGCCGGAGTAGAGCCTCAAAATTTTAAAAAAACAATTTCTGTTTTAGATAGAGAACAAGCTATTAAAACAGCTATACAATTTGCGAATAAAGGAGATATTATACTTGTGGCAGGTAAAGGTCATGAGACATATCAAGAGATTAAAGGAATTCGTTCGCATTTTGATGATTATGAAAAAGTAAAGCAATTATTAAAAGCCATAGAAAGTTAGTACAATGTTATATTATTTATTCGATTATTTAGACAAGCATTACAATTTGGCCGGAGCAGGTTTATTTCAATTTATAACGTTCCGTTCAGCAATGGCTTTTTTGTTCTCGTTATTGATTTCAACAATTTATGGGAAAAGAATTATCAATTATTTACAACGATTGCAAGTAGGTGAGTCTGTAAGAGATTTAGGACTGGTTGGACAAATAGAAAAAGCAGGAACTCCAACAATGGGAGGTGTTATTATAATTTTAGCAACATTAATTCCGGTATTGTTATTTGCACAAGTTGACAATGTGTACATAGTAATTCTGATTGTTACCACTATTTGGATGGGTACTATTGGTTTTATAGATGATTATATAAAAATATTTAAAAAAGATAAAGAAGGTTTAAAAGGAAGATTTAAAATATTAGGCCAAATTACTTTAGGAATTTTTGTTGGAGCTATGCTTTATTTTCATCCTAATGTAACTATGAAAGAGAAATTACCACAAGGAGTGCATATAGTTTCTGAAAATGGTAAAACGGTATTGTTTTCCGATGCAAAAAAATCTACTAAAACAACAATCCCTTTCTTAAAAAATAACGAATTAGAATATGCAGCAGCATTAGATTTTTTAGGTGAAGGATATAGAAAATATGCTTGGATAATTTTTATACCAATTGTAATATTTATAATAACAGCAGTATCAAACGGTGCTAATTTAACTGATGGAATAGACGGATTGGCTGCGGGCTCTTCGGCAATTATGGTACTTACCTTAGGAGTTTTTACGTGGATTTCCGGTAACATTATTTTTGCCAATTATTTAGATGTTATGTACATACCTAATTCTGGAGAAATGACTGTTTTTATAGCTGCTTTTGTGGGTGGTCTGGTTGGGTTTTTATGGTATAATACATATCCGGCACAAGTGTTTATGGGAGATACAGGAAGTTTAACTATTGGAGGTATTATAGCTGTTTTAGCAATTGCAGTACGTAAGGAATTACTTATTCCAATTTTAGCAGGAGTTTTTGTAGTAGAAAACCTATCGGTAATTCTTCAGGTTAGTTTTTTCAAATATACCAAAAAGAAATACGGCGAAGGAAGAAGGATATTTAAGATGTCACCACTACATCATCATTATCAAAAATCAGGTTATCATGAAAGTAAAATAGTAACACGATTTTGGATTGTAGGTATAATGTTGGCAGTTTTAACAATTGTAACATTAAAGTTGCGATAATGCCCATCCTTTTATTCCTTTCCAAAGGAAGCAGGATAATGAATATATAATGAATAAAAATGCAGTAAATAGTAAAAGTGATGAATTCCCTTTAGGGAGAGATAGGAGGCTTTTAGCAATTCTTGGAGCGGGAGAAAGCGGAGTGGGTACAGCTATTCTGGCAAAGCAAAAAGGATACAATGTTTTTGTTTCTGATAAGGGGATAATTAAAAATAGATATAAAGAAGTTCTTTTAAATAACAATATAATTTTTGAGGAAGAAAAGCATACCGAATCTGAAATTTTTGATGCTGATGTTGTAATGAAAAGTCCCGGAATACCCGATAGTGTTCCAATTGTACAACAACTAAAAGAGAGTGGTATTCCTGTTATTTCAGAAATAGAGTTTGCTTCAAAATTTACTAATGGAGTTATAGTTGGAGTTACCGGTTCAAACGGTAAAACAACTACAACAATGTTGGTAAATCACATTTTGAAAAAAGCAGGGTTAAATGTTGGAATGGGAGGTAATATTGGGAGCAGTTTTGCTCAACAAGTTGCAGAAAACAATTTTGATATTCATGTGTTGGAGCTAAGTAGTTTCCAATTAGATGGAATTGTAGATTTTGCGCCTCATATTGCTATTATAACCAATATAACACCTGATCATTTGGACAGATATAGCTATAAACTTGAAAATTATGTTGAATCAAAGTTCAGAATAACAAAAAATCAGACAGAAAATGATTTTTTGATTTATGATGCTGATGATAAGGAGATTTTAAATTGGCTAAACAACAATAAAGTAAAAGCAACTTTATTGCCTTTTTCAATAGAAAGAAAGTTGGAACAAGGAGCTTATTTAAAAGACAACAAAATAATAATAAAATATAAAACCGAAAAAATAATAATGAGTAAGTCAACTTTAACATTAAAAGGAAAACACAACACAAAAAATGCAATGGCAGCTACTATGGCAGCTACATTGTTAAAAGTTAGAAAAGACACGATAAGAGAAAGTCTTGAAGATTTTGAAGGTGCCGAACATAGGCTTGAATCTGTTTTAAAAATTAATGGAGTACAATATATTAACGATTCTAAAGCAACAAATGTAAATGCAACATTTTATGCTTTAGAAAGTATGCAGACTCCAACTGTTTGGATTGTTGGTGGTGTTGATAAGGGTAATGATTATATGGATTTAATGCCATTGGTTAGAGAAAAAGTAAAAGCAATTATTTGTTTAGGAATAGACAATCAAAAAATAGTACAAACATTTTCGAATGTGGTTGATTTAATTGTGGAAACTGCAGGTGCAGAAGAAGCGGTTAAAGTAGCCTATAAAATTGCAGAAAAAGGGGATACAGTGTTGTTATCTCCGGCATGTGCAAGTTTTGATCTGTTTGAAAATTATGAAGATAGAGGGAATCAATTTAAACAAGCAGTTAGAGAATTATAATATTTAGTTAAGTGAAAAACATTCTTAATAAATTAGAAGGAGATCGCGCTATATGGGCAATAGTAGTTTTTTTGGCTGTATTGTCTTTTATGCCTGTGTATAGCGCAAGTACCAATTTGGTTTATGTATCCAATAATGGTACACCTACATATCATTTATTAAAGCATGTTGTTTTATTATTTTTTGGGTTTTTAATTATTTACGGAGTACATAAAATTCCGTATAGATATTTTAGTGGAGGTTCAGTATTAATGCTGCCTTTAGTTATAGTTTTACTTATTTATACACTTACAAAAGGTACAACTATAGGTGGTGCAAATGCAAGTCGTTGGATTCAAATTCCGTTTATTGGTGTTGGTTTTCAAACATCAACATTGGCAAATGTTGTTTTAATGGTATATGTTGCTCGTTATTTAGCACGAAACAAAGAAAACAAAATTACATTTAAAGAAAGCGTATTGCAATTATGGGTTCCGGTTGCTATTACTTTGATGTTAATTTTACCGGCAAACTTTTCAACTACAGCCATTATTTTTTTAATGATATTATTGGTAGCCTACATAGGAGGTTATCCTTTTAAATATATAGCATCTGTTGTGGGGATAGGTGTACTGGTATTAACTCTATTTGTGCTTACAGCCAAAGCATTTCCTAATGTTATGCCAAATAGAGTTGATACTTGGATAAGCAGGGTAGAAAATTTTTCTGATAAAAATGGAGAAGAAGGTTATCAGGTAGAAAAAGCCAAAATTGCTATAGCCAGCGGAGGATTAAAAGGTAGAGGTCCGGGTAAAAGTGTTCAAAAGAATTTTTTACCACAATCATCATCTGATTTTATTTTTGCAATTATAGTTGAAGAGTATGGTTTGTTGGGTGCACTTATTGTGATTTTAGCCTACTTGTTTTTGCTTTTTAGAATGATTATTGCTACCAAAAAAGCAACCAGTGTTTTTGCTGCATTGTTAATAATTGGAGTTGGTTTACCTATTATTTTTCAAGCAATAATAAATATGGCGGTAGCCGTTAATTTATTTCCTGTAACCGGTCAAACATTGCCTTTAGTTAGTAGTGGTGGAACATCTATTTGGATGACATGTTTTGCTATTGGAATAATTTTAAGTGTAACAGCAAATAAAGAAAAAGTTATTGCTGTTGAAAATGAAGAAAACCCTTTAGATATTTTACATGAAGCAATTGGTTAACATAATATTAAGTGGCGGTGGAACAGGAGGGCATATTTATCCGGCTGTTTCAATAGCAAATGAATTGAAGGCAAAATATCCTGAAGCTAACTTTTTATTTGTAGGGGCCAAGGATAAAATGGAAATGGAAAAAATACCTCAAGAAGGTTACAAAATAGAAGGATTATGGATATCGGGAATTCAACGAAAAGTAACATTGAATAATTTGGCATTTCCTTTTAAACTAGTGAGTAGTTTGTGGAATGCTTTTAAAATTATAAAGAAATTTAAGCCTAGTGTAGTGATTGGAACTGGGGGGTTTGCAAGTGGTCCAACTTTATATGCGGCGAATTTAAAAGGAATAAAAACTTTAATTCAGGAACAAAATTCGTTTCCTGGTATTACTAATAAATTATTGGCAAAAAAAGCCGATAAAATTTGTGTGGCGTACGATGGTTTGGAACGCTTTTTTCCTTCTGAAAAAATTATTAAAACAGGAAATCCTGTACGTCAGGATTTATTGAATATTGATGGAAAAAGAAAAGAAGCATTAGATTTTTTTAAGCTTGATAAACATAAAAAAACATTGGTGGTTATTGGAGGAAGTTTAGGTGCAAGAGCCATTAATAATTTAATTGAAAAAAATATAGAATTTATTGTTTCTAATAATGTACAGGTAATTTGGCAAACAGGAAAGTTGTATTACAATGAATTTAAAAAATACGACGAGTTAGAAGGTGTTCAAACACACGCATTTTTAAATAAAATGGACTTGACTTATGCTGCGGCCGATTTTATAATTAGCAGAGCAGGTGCAGGATCAATTTCAGAATTGTGTATAGTTGGTAAACCGGTAATTTTTATTCCATCTCCAAATGTAGCTGAAGATCATCAAACAAAAAATGCATTGGCAGTTGTAAACAATAACGCTGCTTTGTTATTAAAAGAAACCGAGTTAAACATGTTTCACATCATGTTTAAAGAGTTAATTAACAATGAAAATTTACAACAAAAATTAAGTGAAAATATAAAAAAACTGGCATTACCTAATGCAACTAAAAATATAGTAAGAGAAATAGAAAATATATTAAAAGGTTAATTTGAATTTAGAGAATATACATAACGTCTATTTTATTGGTATCGGTGGAATCGGTATGAGTTCTATTGCAAAATATTTTAAAAGCAATGGAAAAAACGTGGCTGGTTACGATAAAGTTTCAACTACTATAACTAAATCTCTTCAAGAATTGGGAATTAAAATTCATTTTAAAGATTCTGTTGATTTAGTTGATGAAACTTTTAAAAATAAACAAAATACCATAGTAGTTTATACGCCGGCAATTCCTAAAAATCATTCTGAATTCAACTATTTTTTAGAAAATGATTTTACAGTTTTAAAACGATCTGATATTTTAGGTGAAATTACCAAAAACTCTACATGTTTAGCTGTAGCCGGTACACATGGTAAAACAACAACTTCAACAATTTTAGGTCATATTTTAAAAGAAAGCGGTGTTGATGTAACAGCTTTTTTAGGTGGAATTTCAGAAAATTACAATTCAAATTTAATATTAGGAGGGAATGAAATAACAGTTGTTGAAGCCGATGAATTTGATAGATCTTTCTTAAAACTTTCACCAAATATTGCTTGCATAACTTCAATGGATGCCGATCATTTAGATATTTATGGTGAACCTGTTGAATTACACAAATCGTTTATAGAATTTGCCAATAAAGTATCAGAAACTTTAATAGTAAAAAAGGGTTTGCCAATTGAAGCTAAAACCTTTGGGTTGAACGAAAATGCAGATTTTGATGCTAAAAATATAAGAATTGAAAACGGTGTTTATTTTTTTGATGTACAAACTCCAACTGAGTTTATTAAAAACATACAAATTAATTTACCGGGAAAACATAATGTGCTAAATACGGTGGCAGCTTTGGCAATGGCGAATAGTTTTGGAATATCACTCAAAGCCATTGCTAAAGCTTTACTAACATTTAAAGGAATTAACCGACGATTTTCTTATAAAATTAAAACCGAAAATTTAGTGTTAATTGATGATTATGCACATCACCCAACAGAAATAAATGCAGTAATAGATTCAGTTAGAGAAATGTATCCAACTAAAAAGGTTATGGGTATTTTTCAACCGCATTTATACAGTAGAACAAGAGATTTTGCTGATGATTTTGCAAGTAGTTTATCTCGATTTGATGAGCTTATATTACTAGATATTTATCCGGCCAGAGAATTACCAATTGAAGGAGTTACTTCAAGTTGGTTATTGAGTAAAATAAGTTTAAAAAATAAACGCATTTTAACCAAACAAGAATTGGTTGAAAAAAGTATAAAATCTACTGCCGAAATTATTGTTATGATTGGCGCAGGAGATATAGGAGAATTGGTTGATGTAATTAAAAATAAATTGAGTGTTGAAAATTAACTGGAATTACATAAAAGGTTTGTTTTTAGCTGCTTTGGTAGTGTTTTTATATGGGTTTTCTCATAAGAAGAACAGCACTCAAAAAGTACACGATATATCTATTGAATTTGAAAAAGGAGATAACCTTTTTATGAATTATGATATGGTTAATAAATTGTTAATACAAAATGGAAAAACGGTTAAAAATCAAGCAAAATCTGTTATAGATTTACAAAAATTTGAGGCGAAAGTACTGGCACATCCAATGGTTGAAGATGCATCTGTTTATTTAACAGTTGACGGTTTGTTAAAAACCAAAATAAAGCAACGAACGCCTATTGCAAGAATTACAACAAATAGTAGTAGCTATTACATTGATAGACAGGCAAAAGTAATGCCTTTGTCATCAAATCATTCGGCTAGAACTTTGTTGGTTAGTGGTAATATAAAAGAAGAAGATAGTAAAAAAATATATCAGCTTGCTTCAACAATTTTGAGCGATGAATTTTTAAAAAAACAAATAATTGGCGTTCAAAAAATGCAGAATAATGAATTTGTTTTGATGACTCGCATAGGTGGACAAATAATTTTGATTGGTAAAATTGAGGATTTGAAACAAAAATTCGAGAATTTAAAATCGTTTTTTAATAAAACGTTGGCTGATAATACAATTGATAATTACACAACAATAAATTTAAAATACAACAATCAGGTTGTGTGTACAAAAAAGTAGAATATGGAACACGATGATATTTCAGTAGGATTAGATATAGGAACAACTAAAATTGTTGCTATGATTGGTCGTAGAAATGAATACGGAAAGATTGAGTTACTAGGTATTGGTAAAGCCAAAAGTTTAGGTGTACATAGAGGTGTAGTTAATAATATTACCCAAACAATACAGTCTATTCAAATGGCTGTAGATGAAGCAATTGCTGTTTCAGGCATTAAAATTAACAAAGCTGTTGTAGGTATTGCTGGTCAACATATCAGAAGTTTACAGCATAGCGATTATATAACACGGCCAAATTCTGAAGAAGTTATTAGTGATGATGATTTGGATAAACTTGAAAAACAAGTATATAAATTGGTAATGTTGCCTGGTGAAGAAATTATACATGTGCTGCCACAAGAATTTAAAGTTGATGGACAAGCAGAAATTACTGAACCAGTTGGAATGTATGGAGGAAGATTGGAAGCAAATTTTCATGTTGTTGTTGGGCAAGTATCATCTATTAGAAACATAGGACGCTGTATAAAAAGCGCCGGATTAGATTTAGCAGGAATCACATTAGAACCTTTAGCATCAGCAGAAGCGGTATTAAGTAATGAAGAAAAAGAAGCAGGTGTTGCTTTGATTGATATAGGAGGAGGAACAACAGATTTAGCTATTTTCAAAAATGGAATCATTCGTCATACAGCGGTAATTCCTTTTGGTGGAAATGTTATTACTGAAGACATTAAAGAAGGATGTTCTATAATTGAAAAGCAAGCAGAATTATTAAAAACCAAATTCGGGTCTGCTTGGCCAGGAGAAAATAAAGACAATGAAATTGTCTCAATTCCGGGATTGCGAGGAAGAGATCCGAAAGAAATTACTTTAAAAAATCTTTCAAAAATAATCCATGCAAGAGTGGTTGAAATTATTGAACAGGTTTTTTCTGAAATAAAAAATTACGGACACGAAGAGCCTAAGAAAAAATTAATTGCAGGTATTGTTTTAACAGGTGGTGGAGCTCAATTAAAACATTTAAAACAGTTAGTAGAATATATTACTGGGATGGATACCAGAATAGGTTATCCAAACGAAAATTTAGCAGGTGATTCTGATGAAAGTTTATCAAGTCCACAATACGCAACAGCAGTTGGACTGTTAATGAACGGACTTAATAAAGTTCAAAAACAAAAGAATAAAATTGCAGAAGAGCAAAAACTTAAAAAAGATAAAGAAGTTAGTGGTTCAGAAAAAGAAGAAGAAAAAATTATTGAACCTAAAAAAATTAAAAAGTCATTTATAGAAAGATGGGGAGAAAAATTGAGAGACTTTTTAGATAATGCAGAATAAATTACAAGAATTAGAAAATACCAATAAATTTATATTATGAGCAGTTTAGATTTTAACAACATTTCATTCGATTTACCAAAAAATCAGTCTAACGTTATAAAAGTTATAGGAGTTGGAGGAGGAGGTAGTAATGCCGTTAATCACATGTACTCACAGGGTATTAATGGTGTTGATTTTGTAGTTTGTAATACCGATGCTCAGGCTTTACAAAATAGTCCGGTACCTTCAAAAATTCAACTGGGAGTTTCATTAACCGAAGGTTTAGGAGCGGGCGCAAATCCTGAAGTAGGTGAGCAAGCTGCCATGGAAAGCATTCAAGAAATAAAAGATATGCTTTCTACTAATTCAAAAATGGTATTTATCACTGTTGGTATGGGTGGTGGAACAGGAACTGGAGCTGCGCCTATTATAGCAAAAGTAGCACGCGAGTTAGATTTGTTAACAATAGGTATTGTTACCAATCCTTTTAGTTTTGAAGGTAAAATGCGTAATGACCAAGCTCAAAAAGGAATTGATAAACTACGTCAGTATGTAGATTCTTTGGTGGTAATTAATAATAATAAATTAAGAGAAGTTTATGGAAATCTTGGGTTTAAAGCAGGATTCTCAAAAGCTGATGAAGTGCTTTCTACAGCTGCTCGTGGAATAGCCGAAGTTATTACACACCATTATACACAAAATATAGATTTAAAAGATGCTAAAACGGTGCTTTCAAATAGTGGTACAGCCATTATGGGTTCTGCAACAGCATCTGGTGTAAACAGATCGGAAGAAGCAATATCTAAAGCTTTAGATTCTCCTTTATTAAATGATAATAAAATAACAGGAGCTAAAAATGTGTTATTATTAATTGTTTCAGGATCTGAAGAAATAACAATTGATGAAATTGGAGAAATTAATGATTACGTTCAATCTCAAGCAAAATCCAATGTAAATATTATAATGGGTATTGGAGAAGACGAATCATTAGGAGAAGCTATTTCAGTTACAGTTATTGCTACTGGTTTTAATAAAGATCAACAGCACGAAATTTCAAATACTGAAGCAAAAAAAATAATTCACACTTTAGGTGATGATCAAGAAGCTACATTTGATTTCTCTGAAAAAAACATAATTGAACCTTCTGTAAATGAAGTGAATGAACCTATTAAGGTGCCAACACCACCTGTTGATGATAAAATTGTATTTGATTTAGGAGAAGAAGTTGACGATGAATTTGATATTATTCCAACAACAGAATTTATCAAAAATATTGATGTAACTTATGATGAAATTGCAAACGAAGAAGCAGAAGAGTTTATAATTACACCAATAACATATCAAAAAGAAGAAGAACCAATAAAAGTTGTTGAAGAAGAAAATCAAATTTCTTTCACATTTGATTTACCAATCTCTGAAGCTAAAAAAGAACATGAAGTTAAAGAGTCAACCCCTACTATAAAAAATATTGAAGTTGTAGATCATCAAGTTATTGAGCCTATTAAAAAAGTAAAAGAAGATGTTTATTTCTCGTTAGAAGATTATACAAAACTAGAAGAGAATTTAACAAAAGCAAAAAAAACAACATCAATTGAAGAAGAAGTTAATAACGAATTAAACATTACACTTCATTCAAAACCTGTAATAGATGTTAATGAACAAGAAGTGGTAGATTATAAAGAAGTTTCGCCATTAGATTTAACAATTGCTGAATTGCAAAAAAGAGCATCTGAAAGACGTGAGAAAATGAAAAATTTCAATTATAAGTTTATTAATAAAGTAAACAAAAATATTGACGAAATTGAAAAAGAGCCGGCATATAAAAGGATGGGAGTTGAGTTAAATGAAACTTCTCATTCATCAGAAATCAGTCAATCAAGAACAACGCTTGAAATTGATGACAACGATGACATTCAATTTAGATCAAATAACTCATTTTTACATGATAATGTAGATTAAAACGTAGCCCAAAGACGGTTCCCTTAGATTAATTTTCTAAGTTTTAACTCGAAAATCTTCGCCCAATTAAGAAGATTTTCGAGTTCTTTTTTTTTATCTTCGCAATACAAAATTTAATACTATGAGTTTACAGCAAAAGTTAATGGTAAAAATGAAAGAAGCTATGAAATTAAAAGATAAAGTAGCTTTAGAATCATTAAGAGCAATAAAATCTGAAATATTATTAGCACAAACTAAAAGTGGTGCTTCAGAAGAATTAACAGAAGATGAAGAAATAAAACTTCTTCAAAAATTGGTAAAGCAACGTAAAGAAAGTGCAGCTGTTTACAAAGAACAAGGCAGAGATGATTTAGCTGAACCTGAATTAGCTCAAGTTGAAATAATTGCACAATTTTTACCTGAACAGATGAGCGAAGATGAGTTAGAGAAAATTGTTGCTGAAATTATAAGTAGTGTAGGAGCTACTTCTATGAAAGATATGGGAAAAGTTATGGGAATGGCTTCTAAACAATTAGCGGGTAAAGCTGACGGTAAAGCTATTTCTACAATGGTTAAAAAACTTTTACAATAATTTTTTTGGCCGCGTAGTTCAACTGGATAGAATATCAGATTTCGGCTCTGAGGGTTGAGGGTTCGAATCCTTCCGCGGTCACGAATAAATCAACAAAAAGTTGGAAACTGAGCAAGCAAAAAAATAAAGCTTGCTTTAATTTTTTTGAGAGCGAAGTTTTCTTTTGTTGATTTTCAAAGCGGAGCTTTGTAAGGAACAACGAAGTTAATCCGTGTTAGGTTGGATGATAAAATAAAGCTTGCTTTAATTTTTTTGAGAGCGAAGTTTTCTTTTGTTGATTTTCAAAGCGGAGCTTTGTAAGGAACAACGAAGTTAATCCGTGTTAGGTTGGATGATAAAACAAAGTTTGCTTTAATTTTTTTGAGAGCGAAGTTTTCTTTTATTGATTTTCAAAGCGGAGCTTTGTAAGGAAGAACGAAGTTAAGCTTTCTCACAGTTACTGTACTCAAAAATTGTTAAGTTCTAATTTAGTTGCTTTTGTTTAGTTTAATAAAATATTTAATAAATAGTGTAAAAGGCGTTATGTTTGTTAATTCAAACTTGCATCAATTTGTACTGTTTTATAAAAATATAACTCCCGAACAAAGGAAATATATAACCGAAAAAAGTCATTTTTATAAGTGTTTGAGTTTAAAAAACAAACGTATTTTTGAACATCGAGTAGCTAATTTTATTAATGAGCATAATTTTTATGGAAACGGTATAAAAGTTACCTTAGAAATGAAAACACTTATTGCAGCCATGGCAATTACGCTAACTTTTGGTATGCATAGGTATTTATTTTCTAAAATAAACACTATAATTATTTACCCAAAAAGTTATTACTCAACTATCTTAGAACAGTATCATATTGGAGAAACAAATCCAAAATTACATTTAGTTGTATTTTCGTGGATAGATTTTTTAGATGGAATAAAAAATGGAGATGATAATTTAAACCTAGCAATTCACGAATTTTCACATGCACTACATTTTAGTTTTTTAAAAGAAGAAAGTTTTTCGGCAATTAACTTTAAAAACAATTTTAATAAGATTTTGAGGTACTTAAAAGAACCTGAAAATAAGCAAAAATTAATTGATACTAATTATTTACGATCGTATGCTTTTGAAAATAAATACGAGTTTTTAGCTGTTCTTATTGAACATTTTTTCGAAACACCGGCAATTTTTAAACAAAAACTTCCTGAGATATTTATACTTGTTCAAAAAATGTTAAATATTGATATATTAAAAATATATAGTAAAAAAGTTTAACTTATTTTATGAATAACAGGATTGAATGCCTTTGAAGCAACCAAAATTTTATCTCCAACAGTTAACATTTTCCCTTCACTTTCATCGGCAACAACTTTAACCAAATCTTTTCCAATTCGAATGGTTAAAATGTATAAAAAATCTTGTTTTTCAATTTCAATTAAGTCTCCGGTAAACTGAAATTTTGCATTTAACTCTTTATATTTAAAAACTTCATTAGGCTTTCCACGTCGTATAATTTTTCCATGTTCAATTTCAAATAAGGTATCGGACATTCTTATTATTTCAGAAACATCATGGCTTATTAAAATAGTGGTAAGTTTAAATTCTTTATGAACCTTTATTATATATTGTTGGAGTTTAAAACGTATTTCGGAATCTAATGCTGAAAGAGGTTCGTCTAGCATTAAAATAGAAGGTTTTTGAACTAAAGCTCTAGCCAAAGCAACACGTTGTTTTTGACCTCCGGAAAGCGTTTCGGGTTTGCGGTTTTGAAGTTCGTCCAATTCAATAATTTGAATAAGATTATCAACAATTTTAGAATTTTCACCTTTATTTAAGGCATATTGAAGATTTTCTTTCACGGTCATATTCGGAAATAACGCATAGTCCTGAAAAACAAAACCTACTTTACGTTTTTGAGGTTTTAGGTTAATTCCCTTTTCGGTATCTAACCAAGTTGTACCATTTACAATTATTTTGCCTTTTTCCGGCTTTAATAATCCTGATAAAATTCTAAGAATAGTTGTTTTACCAACACCCGATTTTCCATATAAGGTAACTAAACTTCCTTGTTCAATAGTTGTATTGATATCAAGTAGCATTTCTCCTGTTGCTGCTTTTAATTTTTTATGGATAGCAATTTCAATCATTTATAAATTTGTTTTAAATAACCTCCATTAATTAAATACACAGTTAATAATATACAAAATGACAAAGCAAATAATATGAGAGAATACGTATTAGCTGTAGCATAGTTTAAAGCTTCAACTTCATCATAAATAGCAATTGATGCAACTTTTGTTTTACCCGGAATATTTCCTCCAATCATTAATACTACTCCAAATTCGCCAATAGTATGGGCAAATGCGAGTACAATACCTGTAAGTAAAGATGGTTTTATATTGGGTAACAGCACTTTAAAAAGAGTGTTTAAGTTCGATTTTCCTAGAACAGAGGAAGCATCTAAAAAAGAAGCAGGTAAATTTGATAAACCGGATTGAATTGGATGTACCATAAAAGGCAAACTGTAAATTATGGAGGCAATAATCAATCCTTCAAATGAAAAAACCAATTGTAATCCTAAAAATTCATGCAGCCATTCGCCAAAAGAATTCGAAGGACTAAATGCAATAAGTAAATAAAAACCTATTACAGTAGGTGGTAAAACCAATGGCATACTAACCAATGTTTCTATAATTGGTTTAATTTTTAACTTTGTATAAGCCAGCCAATAAGCTAAAGGAATAGAAATTAGTAATAACAAAAAAGTTGTTATTACTGCTAATTTAAAGGTTAGTATAAGAGGGCTCCAATCAATCATTCACTTAACATAATTTCGTTGGTTTTAACCATTGCAGTAACCTCTGTACCAATTTCTAACTCTAATTGTTTTACTGCATTTGTTGTAATTATTGATGTTATTTTACCAACAGATGTATTTACAACAAGTTTACTTAATAAGTCTCTTGATTCTATTGATAAAATATTCCCAATAAATTTATTTTGCATACTAATATTATGATGAATTCCTTTACCAATAATAACTTCTGTCTCTTTAAAAACAACATCTATGTTATTCCCAATTTTTAAGAAAGGTTCTGTTTTAGGAGTATCTATAACAATTGCAGAAATTCTCGTTTTCAGCACATTTATATGAACAAGAGATAAACTACCACTTACTTTAATATTTTCTATTTCTCCTTTTAAAATGTTCATTTATTCTTTTACTGAATACCCAAATGTTTTTAAAATTTCTTTCCCTTTTATTGAAAAAAGAAAGTTATAAAATTTTTGAGCCTGATTAAAATTAGTTGTTTTATTTTTAAGTATTACAATACCTTGTGCTATTGGAGTATAATTACTTTCATCAATTTCTATCCAATTTCCCATTTCTTTTATTGAAGGTGATGATACTACAGATTTTGCTGTAAAACCAATTTCAGCTGCTTTAGTAGTAATAAATTGGTTAGTTTGCGCAATACTTTCTCCATAAACTAATTTATGTTGAATAGAATCAAAAATACTGAATTTTTTTAGTACTTCTATTGCTGCTAATCCGTAAGGAGCAGTTTTAGGATTTGCAATGGCAATATGGTCTATTTTTTTATGTTGAAGTAGTTGAATTGAAGGAATAATACTGTCTACCATAGACCACATAACCAGCTTTCCGTAAGCATAAATTTTAGGTTTTTGTGTTGCGAAACCTGAAGCGTATAATTCATTTGGATATTTCATGTCTGCCGATACAAAAATATGGTATGGGGCACCTTCTTTAATTTGAGCTGTTAATTTACCCGATGAACTTATTATTGTTTCGCATTTAATACCGGTTTCGTTAGTAAAAGCCTCGGTAATTTTATCTATTGCAAATTGCATATTGGCAGCAGTAGCAATAGTAAGGTGGTTTGTTTCTGTTTGTTTACAGGAAAAAAATAAAAATAGAGTTAAAATAAATAGTAATATTTTTTTTTGATTCATTTGATGGTTTGACATTAAATTAAGTAATCAAATTCCTGATAATTTATACCTTCAAATATATACGATTAGTTAAAAATGTAGCCTATTAAAGTGCTTTATTTTTTATAATTATGATTTTAATCATGCATAATTTTAGTTCAATTTTCGAACTTTATGTAAAATAATAAATTTAATGTCATGAAACGTCTTGAGCCAGTATCAAAAATTATGACTAAAAATGTTATTACTTTGAAGTTATCTGATGACTTGTATAAAGCAGAAAGATTGTTTAAAAAAAATCATATACGCCATATTCCGGTGGTAGAAGATGAGCACATTATTGGAATGTTAAGTCTTTCAGATTTGCAACGTATTAGCTTTTTAGATTCATACGATTCAGATGAAATAAAGATAGATAATACCATATATAATATGCTTAGCATTGAGCAATTAATGGTAAAAAATCCTATTAAAGTAAATTCCAGTATTACTATAAAATCGGTTGTAGAAATTTTATCAAAAAATGAGTTTCATGCTTTGCCTGTTATAGAAAATGATATTTTGGTTGGTATTGTTACAACTACCGATATACTTTTATATTTATTAGAACAATATAAGTTAGAAAGTGTTGAGTAAATTAGTTTGAAACTAATTTTTTCAACGTACTAATAGTTTCGGTTGGATTTTTACTTTTAAAAACAAAACTGCCTGCAACAAAAGCATCAACTCCAACTTTTGAAAGTTTTTCTATATTCTTATCAGTAACACCGCCATCTACTTCTATAATTGCATTAGAATTTGATTGTTCTATTAAAGTTTTTAATTGAGTAATTTTTTTATAGGTATTTTCAATAAAACTTTGCCCTCCAAATCCAGGATTTACACTCATTATTAATACCAAATCTAAGTCTCTGATAATATCTTCTAAAACAGAAATGGGAGTGTGAGGATTTAAAGAAACTCCGGCTTTCATACCTTGAGATTTTATTTCCTGTATTGTTTTGTGTAAATGAGTGCATGCCTCGTAGTGAACAGTTAAAATATCAGCACCAACGTTTTTAAAATCTTTTATATATCTGTCAGGTTCAACAATCATTAAATGGACATCCATTGTTTTTTTAGCGAGCTTTGTAATTGCTTTAATAACAGGCATTCCAAATGAAATATTAGGCACAAATACACCATCCATAACATCAATATGGAACCAATCGGCTTCACTATTGTTTACCATTTCAATATCACTTTGTAAATTACCAAAATCGGCTGCTAGCATTGAGGGAGCAATAATTTTACTCATTTTTTATAGTTGTTTTTACAAATATACTAAAAAAAGGCTGTTTGAAAATTGGTTCCAAACAGCCTTTTTTTAATAATTATGAATTACGGATTTAAAATTACGAATTGAAAAAAATAATTCATAATTCAAAATTTGTAATTGATGTATTATCCTAAATAAGTTTTTAAAATTTTACTTCTTGAGGTATGTTTTAAACGTCTTATCGCTTTTTCTTTAATTTGACGAACACGTTCACGAGTTAAATCGAATGTTTCTCCAATTTCTTCAAGGGTCATTGGGTGTGCATCACCTAAACCAAAATATAATTGTACAACATCAGCTTCTCTAGGTGTTAAAGTTTCTAAAGCGCGTTCAATTTCAACTTTTAAAGACTCATGAAGCAATGATTTATCTGGATTTGGAGATTCTCCTGTATTTAATACATCGTATAAATTAGAATCTTCACCTTCAATTAAAGGAGCATCCATAGATACGTGACGACCAGAATTTTTCATGGATTCTTTTACGTCATTTACAGTCATATCTAATTTTTTTGCAATTTCTTCAGCAGAAGGAGGTCTTTCATTTTCTTGCTCTAAAAATGCATACATTTTGTTGATTTTATTAATAGAGCCAATTTTGTTTAATGGTAAACGTACAATACGAGATTGTTCAGCCAATGCTTGTAAAATTGATTGACGAATCCACCAAACGGCATAAGAAATAAATTTAAAACCTCTGGTTTCATCAAAACGTTTAGCAGCTTTTATTAAACCTAAATTTCCTTCATTAATTAAATCAGGTAATGTTAATCCTTGATTTTGATATTGTTTAGCAACAGACACAACAAAACGAAGGTTAGCTTTTGTTAATCTTTCTAAAGCCACCTGATCTCCTGCTTTAATACGTTGTGCTAATTCTACTTCTTGTTCTGCTGTTATTAAGTCTACTTTTCCTATCTCTTGTAAATACTTGTCTAATGATGCGGTTTCTCTGTTAGTAACCTGTTTCGTAATTTTTAATTGTCTCATTTAGTAGCTATAAATATTTTAGTTTAAATATGTGGTATACAATATATACGTTGTATTTTTGGAAATGTTACAAAAATTATTAAAAAATATTTTTTTGTGACGTTTTTTAAAAGAATGTGTCTTAAGCATATAACCCAATATAAAATTTTTGAAATCAGCTAGTGACATATCGTTATTAAGTGATAACGAATTAGTACAAAAAATAGTAAAAACAAATGACACTCATTTGTTTGCTGTTTTGTATGATAGGCATGTTGCTGTGGTTTATAATAAATGTTTAGGTTTTGCAACTTCAGCAGAAGAAGCACAAGATTTAACACACGATATTTTTATAAAACTTTTTGTGAAACTCAGAACATTTAAAGGAACAGCTAAGTTTTCAACTTGGTTATATTCATTTACTTATAATTTTTGTGTGAATTATGTTACACGGAATAATTATAAAAAAAATGAAAAGAATTTTGAAGGAGAAATATCAGATTCAGATGAAATAGATTCCAGTGAAGAAATTCTATTTGAAATGAAAACTGAAAAATTAAAGAAAGCATTAAATTTAATTGATCCAAGCGATAAAATGATTTTATTGTTAAAATATCAAGATGATTTTTCAATAAAAGAAATTCAAGAAGTTTTGGAAATTAATGAAAGTGCTGTAAAAATGCGTCTTAAAAGAGCAAGAGAGAAAGTAATTAGTGTATATAATAATCTTAAATAATGGAAAATCCGTTTAAGAAAATATTACATAACGAAGAAGTACCAAAAGTACTTAGAGAAAAAGTAATTAACGATATTTCGTTAATTAAGCTTTCTATTGATATTGCCGATCTATTTGCAGTAAAATACCCAAACACTCTTGGTGAATTTATAATTACAGAAAAAAATCCGATAAAAAATAAAGAAAATAAGGAAGAAGATCAAGAAGAAGAGTAAAATACAACTAACCCAAAATTAAAAAAAATGAAAGCTATTATTCAGTTAGAAGATGTAAATCTGACATTCATTCAAAACTTATGGAGTGATTTTTTAAATGTTATTCCAAAAATATTTTTAGCAATTGGTTTTATAATACTTGCATGGATAATTATTAAAACGGTAAATTTTATACTTAAAAAATTATTACGTATTACTAAAATAGATTCGATTACAACCAAATTAAATGAAGCAGAACTTTTTGGAAAGACAGATTATAATGTTGTTCCTTCAAAAATTATATTAAAGTTTGTAAAATACTTACTGATCTTAATTTTTATAGTCATAGCATCAGAATTGTTAGGTTTAACAATAGTGTCGGAGGGCATAGGAAGTTTTATAGCATATCTACCAATATTAATTAGTGCTTTACTAATATTTGTTTTAGGAGTTTATGTTGCCTCATTAATAAAAAATGCAATTAGAGATACTTTTAAATCAATGGATCTTACTGGTGGTAATTTGGTTGGTAATATTGTGTTTTATTTAATAGTGGTATTTATTTCAATTACTGCTTTAAATCAGGCAGGTGTTGATACTGAGATTATTACAAATAACTTAACCTTAATTTTAGGTTCAATATTAGTTTCTTTCACAATTGCTTTTGGTTTGGGTTCAAGAGATGTTGTACTGCGTTTATTATTTGGATTTTATTCACGTAGAAATTTTGAAATAGGACAACATATTAAAACCGATGGAGTAGAAGGTGTTATTCAACAAATTGATAATATATGTATTACAATAAAAACCGGTGAAGGTATTGTTGTATTACCAATTAAAGATTTTGTAGATAAAAAAATTGAAATTATAGATTAATCAATATTAAAAATACTCTTGTTTAAGGGGGAAGGTTGTATTAAGAAAAAGAAAGAATTATTGTTTGAGGATTTTAGCTTTAATACAAGAGTAATTTTTAAAATATAATAGAAAAATGCATGGGTTAGTCATTTTCTATTAAAAAGAGAAAAACCAATTATAAACATTTGTTTATGATTGGTTATCTCTAAAGATAATTATTAGAAATTTGTTGGGTTAGTTAAATTTCTAATAATTCTATGTAAGCGAGTAAATTTTAATTTACTGGTAAAAAAAGCTTCTCAAATTTTGAGAAGCTTTTTATTTAATAATTATTTTTCTTCGTTTCTATCTCTTTTTTCCTGTCTAGGAGGTCTAGGCAGTAAAGCTTTTCTAGAAACTTTTGGTTTTCTTGTTTTAGGATCAATACCAAAGTATTTAACATCTATAACATCACCAATTTTAACTACATCAGTAACGTTATTTGTTCTTTCCCATGCAAGCTCAGAAATATGTAATAAAACTTCATTACCTGGAGCTTCATTATATTCAACAACAGCACCAAAATCTAATAATTTAACAACTGTTACTTCATAAACACTTCCTACTTCAGGTTTAAAAGTGATAGATTTAATTTTAGCTAAAACCGTATCAATTCCTGACTGATTAGTACCTAAAATTTCAACAACACCTTTTTCATCAACTTCTTCAATAACAATGGTAGTTTTAGTTTCTTTTTGTAATTCTTGAATTACTTTTCCTCCAGGTCCAATTAAAGCTCCAATGTAATCTCCCGGTATTGTTACTGTAACCATTTTAGGAGCATGAGCTTTTACTGTTTCAGCCGGTTTAGCAATGGTATCGGTAATTTTACCTAAAATATGTAAACGTCCTTCACGCGCTTGTTTTAAAGCTTTAACTAAAATTTCATAGGATAAACCTTTAATTTTAATATCCATTTGACAGGCTGTAATACCATCAGCAGTACCTGTAACTTTAAAGTCCATATCGCCTAAATGATCTTCATCTCCTAAAATATCTGAAAGAACAGCATATTTTTCTCCATCGGAAATTAATCCCATTGCAATTCCGGTAACCGGTTTTTTAAGTTGTATACCTGCATCCATTAATGCCATAGTACCTGCACAAACTGTTGCCATTGAAGATGATCCATTAGATTCTAATACTTCGGAAACAACTCTTACAGTATAAGGGCAATCTTCAGGAACCATACCACTTAAAGCACGTTGAGCTAAATTACCATGTCCAATTTCACGACGAGAAGTTCCTCTTAATGGACGAGCTTCACCGGTTGAAAAAGGAGGGAAGTTATAATGTAAATAAAATTTTTCTTCTCCTTGATAAGTTGGCATATCAACTTGGTTAGCCTCACGCGAAGTGCCAAGTGTTACAGTAGCCAAAGCTTGTGTTTCACCTCTTGTAAAAATTGATGAACCGTGAGTTGAAGGCAGGTAATCAATTTCGCACCAAATTGGTCTGATTTCAGTTGTTTTACGTCCGTCTAAACGTAAACCTTCATCTAAAGTTAAATTGCGTACCGCAGTTTTTTGAGCTTTATTGAAGTATTTTGAAATTAAAGCACCTTTTTCGGTTAATTCTTCTTCTGTAAATTGAGTTTTAATTTCTTCTAATATTGCAGCAAATTTTTCACCACGTTCTTGTTTTGATGATCCTGCTTTTGCAATATCATAACATTTTTGATATGCTAAACCTTGAATTTTTTCTTCTAAATCTTCATCATTAGCTTCAAGTTCGTATTCTCTGGTTTCTTTTTTACCAACTTTTTCAGCTAATTCTAATTGTGCTTTACATTGTATTTTTATGGCATCATGAGCAAATTTGATTGCTTCAGTCATTTCCTCTTCAGAAACTTCTTTCATTTCTCCTTCAACCATAGTAACAGAGTCTTCAGAAGCACCAACCATTAGATCAATATCAGCGTTTTCTATTTGTACTCTACTTGGGTTAATAACAAATTCTCCATCAATTCGAGCAACTCTAACTTCTGAAATTGGGCATTCAAAAGGAATATCAGTAATTGCAATACATGCAGAAGCGGCTAAACCGGCTAAAGCATCTGGCATTACATCTTCATCATGAGACATTAGCTGTATCATTACTTGTGTTTCAGCATGATAGTCTTTTGGAAACATTGGGCGTAAAACACGATCAACTAAACGCATGGTTAAAATTTCCTCTGTACTTGGTCTTGCTTCACGTTTAAAAAAACCTCCGGGATATCTACCTGCTGCAGAAAATTTTTCTCTGTAGTCTACGGTTAACGGTAAAAAATCTACTCCCGGACTAGCTGTTCTCGCTGATACTACTGTTGCTAGTAGCATAGCGTCTCCCATTCTAACAACAACAGATCCATCTGCTTGTTTTGCTAATTTTCCTGTTTCAATAGAGATAGTTCTTCCATCTCCTAATTCAATAGTTTGTGTATGTACCTTAGGTATCATAAATAATTTTGTAATTAATTAAACATTTTGGTTTGTTGTTGTGTTGTTGTGTTAACCAATGAAAAGTTTAATTTAAGCTTTCTTTTATTGTAGACTAAATTTAAATAAAAAAGAGGCAAAAACGCCTCTTTAATATGAAATTATTTTCTTAATCCTAATTCTTGAATTATTGCACGATATCTTACAATATCCTTTTTAATTAGATAATCAAGTAAATTTCTTCTTTTACCTACTAATTTAACTAATGAGCGTTCTGTATTATAATCTTTACGATTGTTTTTTAAATGCTCTGTTAAATGGTTGATTCTGTATGTGAAAAGCGCTATTTGTCCTTCAGCAGAACCTGTGTTTGTTGCTGAACTTCCGTGTTTTTCAAAGATTTCAGCTTTTTTTTCTTTTGTTAAGTACATGCTAACATTAATTTTATTAATAATTTTTATGTATTGTTAACCCTAATAGCTAACGGTCGGCAAATATACTATTATTATTTTGAATTACAATTAAATAAATAAAGATATTGTTTGCTACTTATTTAAACCTTAACCGTTTAATAATGTCTTATATACAATAAAAATAAATGTTGTATAGTTAGTATATATATAAATGTTAATATTATAAGTTATGAAGAATTTAAGTTTAAAATTAGTACTAGGCTTTATTTTTAGTAGCCTAATTTTAGTAAGTTGTAATGATGATGATAACAAAGCAGTAAATAAAGAATCTATATCTGCAGAAGAAGCTTCAGCTGTAATTGAAGTAGATGATATTTCCAATGATGTTAATAATGTAATAGATGATTTTTTTGAGTTTGAAGAAGGTCTATCATCACGTTCGGAAACTAATAAACCTGATTTTTTTAATTGTATGACAGCTTCATTTGAAGTTTCGGGTACAACTAAAACTATAACTTTAGATTTTGGTGAGAGTTGCAGCTTACCTAGTGATAATGTTTTAAGCGGTAAAATTATAATGAGTTACGAATTGAATACAGAAGCTCAAGAAATTACAGTAACATATACTTATCAAAATTTTTATTTTAATGAGAATGGTATTGATGGGCAAAGTACTATTGTGAGAGTTAAAGAGAATGAAAATGGAAACCCACAATCAACTTTAACTTATGATGTTGCTGTAACTTGGTCTGATGGAGAATATGCTTCAGGAACAGGAACTAAAATAAGAGAATGGGTTGAAGGGTTTGATACTAGAACATGGGAAGATAATGTTCATTTAATTACAGGAAGCTGGAGTGTTACACTTAATGATGAAACTACATATAAAGCTACAATTATTGAACCATTAAGACGTGAAATGATTTGTAAATATATTGTAAGTGGAAGTTTAGAGTTACAAAAAAATAATGTTAAAGGCACTTTAGATTTTGGTGATGGAACTTGTGATGATATTGCAATTTTTACAAATGAATCAGGGGAAGAATCAGAAGTTACTTTACGTTAAAATTCTTTTTGCATAGAATAAAAAAGTGAGCATATTTAGGCTCACTTTTTTATTTTTCTTATTGGTAAGTTTTGAATTAAATCAATATATAAGTTAATTTGTTTTTTAAGATTTTTTCTTTCTATTATTTTATCTAAAAAGCCATGTTCCAATACAAATTCTGAACGTTGAAAACCTTCTGGTAAATCTTTTCCGGTGGTGTCTCTTACAACTCTTGGTCCGGCAAAAGCTATTAATGCATTAGGTTCTGCAAAATTCACATCGCCAAGCATTGCATAAGAAGCGGTTGTACCTCCTGTTGTTGGGTCGGTACAAAGAGAAATGTAAGGTATTTTAGCATCAGAAAGTTGAGCTAATTTTGCTGAAGTTTTAACCAATTGCATTAATGATAAAGAAGCTTCCATCATTCTGGCACCTCCAGATTTAGAGATCATTAAAAATGGAATATTATTTTGCATTGAATAATCAATTGCTCTAGCTATTTTTTCACCTACAACACTTCCCATAGAGCCTCCAATAAAACTGAAATCCATAGCTGCTATTACTAAATCTTTACCAAAAGATTTGCCAACGGCTGTTCTCACAGCATCTTTAAGTTTGGTTTTTTCGTATGCTTCTTTTAATCTTTCAGTATATTTTTTAGTATCTGTAAATTTTAATGGATCTTTAGATACCATATTTTTATCAAATTCAGTGTACGTATTATCGTCAAAAAGAATTTCAAAATATTCAGCACTTCCTATTCTAACATGATAACCATCTTCCGGGCTAACATAGTAGTTTTCTTTTAATTCTTCTGTATCTACAATTTTACCACTAGGTGTTTTATACCACAAACCTTTTGGAACATCTTTTTTCTTTTCGGTAGGAGTTTGAATTCCTTTATCTTTTCTTTTAAACCAAGATGACATATAAATATTGTTTTAGTTGAAAAATGGGTGTGCAAATTACTAAAAAAAACAAAGAGAACGTAAAAAATACATTCTCTTTATTAAATTAACTTTAAATTGTTGTGTTTATAACGTGTTAATGTTGTTTAAATCTTCAAAAGCTTTTGTTAAGCGTTTTTTAAATGTAATTTCACCTTCACGTAGCCATTTTCTTGGGTCGTAATGTTTTTTATTTGGTTGGTCATCACCATCCGGATTTCCAATTTGTGTTTTTAAATAGTCAATTTTAGAAATCATATAATCTCTAATTCCTTCAGCAAAAGCAAATTGTAAATCGGTATCAATATTCATTTTTACAACACCATAACCAATAGCTTCTCTAATTTCTTCTAAAGTTGATCCTGAACCTCCATGGAATACAAAGTCAACAGGATTTGCTTCAGTATTATAGTTTTTTTCTATATATTTTTGAGAGTTGTCTAAAATTTTTGGAGTTAATTTAACATTACCGGGTTTGTAAACACCATGAACGTTACCAAATGAAGCAGCAATTGTAAAACGGTCGCTTACTTTTTTAAGTTCTTCATAAGCATAGGCAACTTCTTCCGGTTGTGTGTATAATTTTGATGAATCAACATCGCTATTATCTACACCATCTTCTTCACCTCCTGTAATACCAAGTTCAATTTCTAATGTCATACCCATCTTACTCATACGTTCAAGGTAACCTTTACAAATTTCAATATTCTCATTAAGAGGTTCTTCAGAAAGGTCAATCATATGTGAACTGAATAATGGTACTCCGTTTTCTTTGTAAAATTGCTCTCCGGCATCTAATAATCCGTCAATCCAAGGTAATAATTTTTTAGCACAGTGGTCAGTATGTAAAATTACAGGAATTTCATATGCTTTTGCCAGTAAATGTACATGTTTAGCTCCTGCAATTGCACCTGCAATAGCAGCTTTTTCTCCTTCATTTGATAATCCTTTTCCTGCATTAAATTGAGCACCTCCATTAGAGAATTGGATAATAACAGGTGAATTTAAATCTTTTGCAGTTTCTAAAACAGCGTTAATTGTGTTAGAGCCCACAACATTTACTGCTGGTAATGCGAATTTTTTAGCTTTAGCAAGTTTAAAAATTTCCTGCACCATATCTCCTGTTGCAACTCCTGATTTAATTATATGACTCATAATATTTTATGTAATTTTATTAATAACTAATTGTAGCAAAATTAATGAATTATATGGTTTATTTAAAGATATTGAATAGAAAAAAAACGAAATCGAAATAGTTATACTATATAGAGTTTAGAATGGATAACTAATACCAAAATTGTAGACTGTTCTATTGAAATTATAATTTGTAAACCATTTTTTTCCGCTAGGGAGATAAGGTTCGTATGTTTTAAAACCTAAATCTAATCGTAATAAAATAAAATTCAAATCGTATCTAATCCCAAATCCTGAGCCTATTGCAATGTCTTTTAATGAATCAATTCCATTAAATTTTTCTTCGGATGCTGTTACTGATGAATTTGTAATATCCCAAATATTCCCGGCATCAACAAATAATGCTCCTTTTATACTGTTCAATATTTTAAATCGATACTCTAAACTACTTATAAATTTTAAATTGCCAACATTATATTCTAAACCGCTTTTTGAAGAACCCGGACCTAAATCGTAAATTTGCCATGCGCGTAAATCGTTTGGACCACCTATAAAATAACTTCTGCTAAAAGGTATTGTGTTAGAATTTCCGTAGGGTATGGCAACGCCTATAAAACTTCTTAGAGCTAATACATTTTCCGGTGATAAACTCCAGAATTTTTTATATTCTAAATCTGTTCTGGCATATTGAGCAATGGGTGTATTAAATAATGTTTTTGATCCGTTTTTATCTTTATCACTAGTTAATGCTGTGGTTAAATTACCTGATGATACTAAACGCACTCTAAAGGAAGAGAAGTCTGTGTCTTTATAATTTTCGCTGTTATTGTAAGTAAAAGTGTATGCCAATGCCGGAACCAAAACATCTTCTGTAATGATATTATATCTTTTTTTAATATTTTGTGCAGTTTTATACTCTTGAGGATTACTAGCTTTAAAATCTGAATCAATATTTGTATTTATAAAATCAATAACGCTAGTTGTTGTTAATGTTTCATCAAAATATGTTGTAGCAATATTTTGTATTTCATTAAACTCTGATTTGTAAATATTAAAATACGAATCAATATTCAGGTTTTTAATGTATTGTGCGTTTAATAATTGGAAGCTATGCTTTTTTGTTTTTGATGATTCCCAAGTGTAATCTATAATTCCAGTAAATTTTTGTTTGTCTAATCCTATATTTTCTTGCAGACTTGTACCAACCGTGAAAATTGTTTTAGGAAGCATACTTTTTGGGATGATTTTTTTTGCATTGAAAGGCAATAAAAAGCGAGGTAGCTCTATTGATATATCACCACCAATTTCCCATGCGTTTAATAATTTATCGTTTTTAGCGGCATCTTTTGAGTCTAAAAATGAACCTTGTACCGAGAATTTTAAAATTTCTGCTCCTTTAAAAATGTTTCGGTTTAAAAAAGAAAGTTTACCGGAAATACCAAGTTGCCTGATGTTAGAATGAGTTAATTCTGTATTAAATCCGATGGAATATTTTTTTAAAGGTGTTAAATAAACAGAGGCTTCAAGATTGTCATTACCTAATTCTGTGTATTTAATTTCTACCGACCTGAAATTGTCTAATCCTCTTATGTGTTTACGCGTTAATTCTCTTGTTTCGTCTTTATAAATAGTATTCGGTTCAATAAAAATTGAATTCAATAAAAATTTGGGGTTATACTTTAGTTTGTCGTATGCTAAAAATGTGTATCCTTTATAATTTAAGGTGTCTTTAATAGGATTGTCTTTAGTATTGAAAGAAAAATCGGTATAAATTTTAACATTTTGTATTTTTTGAATTTTAAAAGGTACATTGCCAATACTGTCATTTATAATTAGATAGATATTAGACTTATAGTTAGAATTTGAAGTGTCTACTTCAACACTAACAGCATTTTTGTTAAATCTAAAAATTCCTGAATTCCTAAATAAAGTTGTTATTCTGTTTTGTTCATTTGCAAAAAGCGAATATCTGAATTGTTCTCCTTTTTTAATAAAGGACTCTTCTTTTGTTATATTGTAGATAGAATCTAAGACTTTAGATTCTATATTCGTGCTAATTGTATCTAAAAGATAAGGTTTGCCGGTATTTACATTGTAGTTTATATGAGCTCTCTTATTTTTTAAAACCTTTTCTTCTGAAGTTACTTTGATATTAAAATAGCCTTCATTAAAAAAATGATCGGTTAAATTTTTAACGGTTTGTGTCGTTTTTTTAGAATCTAAAATAATAGGTTCTTCACCATTATTCAACCACCATTGATTCATGTTGTATTTAAAATTTCGAAGACCACGGGTTTGTTTTTCTGAAAAAACATTTGTTGTGAATTTATACCAACCCGGATTGTTTTCTTTCCATTTTTCAAAATCGGTTTCAAAATCTTTATTTCCAATATTATGGAAATGTAGAGGTAATGGAATACCAAGCACTAATTGATTTGGACGCTGAACTATATAATCGTTAATTTCATCATCCACATTTTTTTTATTATTTATAAAAATGGTGTTTTTTGTAAGTAAATTTTCATTTTCAGGAACATACTTAACAGTATTACACGATGAAAAACTAAAAGTTATACTTAATATAAGTATTAATATTATAAAATTGTTTTTCAATAAATAAGAGTTTAAATTTGTTTCAAAAGTAAAACATTTCAAGGTATTACCAAATTACAATTTTTTATAAATAATTTAATGAGTTTAAGTAAAAATCAATTAAAATTAATAACGAGTTTACAGCAAAAAAAGTACAGAGTGAAATTTAATTTATTTGTTGCCGAAGGAACTAAAGTTGTAGACGAATTTTTAAACTCAAATTTTGAATTAGAACACTTGTTTTGTGTTAATAATTCAATGTATAAAAGTATAAAAAATATAACCGAAATATCTGAAGCTGAATTAAAAAAAATAAGCACTTTAAAAACTCCCAATAATGTTTTGGCACTTTTTAAAATTCCTTCAAAAAAAATATTAGAAAAAGAAGGATTAATTTTAGTTTTAGATGAAATTAATGATCCGGGAAATTTGGGAACAATAATAAGGTTGTGTGATTGGTTTGGTGTTGAGCAATTAATTTGTTCAACAAATACAGTTGATTGTTTTAACAGCAAGGTTGTACAAGCGTCAATGGGATCTTTAACTAGAGTTTCAATAAGCTATACTGATTTAGAAACGTATTTAAAAAATAGTGATTTACCTAAATATGCAGCATTAATGGATGGAGAAAATGTGTATAAAAGTAAATTGCCAAAAGATGCCATTTTAGTTATGGGTAACGAAGCAAATGGAATTGGTAAGCCAATATTAAGTTTACTGGATAATTCTGTTTCAATTCCAAGGTTTGGAAAGTTGCAAAAGACAGAAAGTTTAAATGTAGCAACCGCTACTGCAATTTTATTAAGTGAGTTTAAACGATTGACTTAGTGAAAAGCCAATTTTATAAAAATACCTCTTGTTCCAAAATAATCTACATTTCCGGTCCATGGACTATTAGGATTGTTGTCTCTAACCAGTTCATCATTGATGGCAAAAACACCTCTAATTGATGGAGAAAATATAAAATAGGGTAAGTACAAATCTATACCAACACCTATTTCGTAAGTGAAATTATTTTTTTTCATTCTAAATTCACCTTCATAATTGTCGTCCGGATTGTCTTCATTACTTGAAAAATTATAATCGTAAGATACCCCACCAATAACATACGGTCTTACGTTGTGTAATCTATTAGTGTTAAATTTTATAAGTAATGGAATTCTTAAATAAGTAGCATTAACATCTCTAATACTATCTTTTTTTCCTCCTTCAATATGGGTAAAAGCAAGTTCTTTAGTGTTGCTCGATAACCCGGGTTCTAATCTTAAGCTAATGTTTTTGTGTAATCTCAGGTCTCCAATTAAGCCAACATTAAATCCTGTTGAAGCTGTAACATCTATAAAAGTATTGTTGTTTGTTTTATAATTTATTTTAAAATCTTTTTTATTAAGACCAAAATAATAGCCCCAAAAAACTTTTTGTTCGTCCCAGTTTTGTCTGTACTCAACTCGGTCTCTTCTTTGAGAATAGTTTGTAGTTATACAAAGAAGCGTTAATAAAACAACTAAAAATACTTTTTTCATATTACTTTTTTGCAACATATATAGTGGCGACTCCAAAAGTTTGAGGTTTATTAGTAATATCTATAAACCCAATTTTGTTTAAAATATTGTTGAAAGCTATACCATAAGGAAATGCAGCAGCAGAATCGGACAAATATTTATAAGCTAATTTATCTTTTGAAAATAATTTACCAATAGTAGGCAGTATTTTTGTTGAATAAAATTTGTAGCCTTGTTTGTAAGGAGTTTTTGTAGGTACTGAGGTTTCTAAAACAGCAAAAGTTCCTCCGGGTTTTAAAACTCGGTAAATTTCAGAAAGTCCTTTTTCTAAATTCTCAAAATTTCGTACACCAAAAGCAACAGTGATTGCGTCAAATGAATTATCGCTAAAAGGAATTTTTTCAGAATCACCTAAAACCATTTGTATAGTATTGCTTAGTTCAAGTTTTTCAATTTTTTTTCTTCCAACGTTTAGCATTCCTTCAGAAATGTCCAAGCCAACAATTTTTGAAGCTTTTGTTTTGGCTAAGTTTATGGCTAAGTCTCCTGTACCGGTTGCAATATCTAAAATTGAATAGGGTTTGGTTTTTCCAATAATTTCAACAACCTTATTTCTCCATTTTATATCAATTCCAAAAGAGATAACACGATTTAAACCATCGTATTCTTTTGAAATGGTGTCAAACATTTTGGTTACCTGTTCTTTTTTACCTAGATCAGAGTTTTTATAAGGTTTTACTTTTTCTGTCATAAATAGTTAGTAATTTACAGCTACAACCTCTTCAATTTTTCCGGGAATTAGCTGTTTTAGCATATTTTCGATACCATTTTTTAATGTAATTGTAGATGATGGGCAACCACTGCATGCGCCTTGTAAAATTACATTAACGGTTTTTGAGTCAATGTCGTATGATTGGAATAAAATATTTCCACCGTCAGCAGCAACGGCTGGTCTTATATACTCGTCCAAAATATCAACAATTTGTTTTGAAACATCATCCAACTCTTTTTCGGTAGTTGTTTCAACCGTTTTTTTTGCTGTTTGCTGAATGGATGTAGCAATAGTTTTACCATCAGCAATAAACTGTTTTATAAAACTTCTAACTTCAACCATAACATCTTCCCACTCAACAATATCAAATTTTGTAACAGATACGTAGTTTTCTGAAATAAAGATTTCTTTTACAAATGGGAAATTAAACAGTTCGGTAGCTAAAGGTGAAATTTTAGCTTCATCAATATTTTTAAATTCAAAATCAGTATCTACAAGTTTTTTGTTTGACACAAATTTTAATACCGAAGGGTTTGGTGTAACTTCAGCATAAATTTCAACTGGTATTTTAGGTTGTTTATTTTCATCAGAAATTAAAATACCTCCATTATTTAAGTAGTTTTCAATTTGTTCTTTTACCTCTTCCTGTACATCGCTCCATTCAACAATAGAAAAACGTTCAATTGCTATAAAATTAGCAGATATGAAAACGCGCTTTACAAAAGGTAAATGAAATAATTGTTGTGCTAAAGGTGAACTTTTAGCTTCATCAATGTTGTTAAATTGGTAACTGCCACTGGTTAAAATACTATTGGCAGAAAATTTAACAATTGTTTCGTTATTGGTTTTATCTATTTTTAAAGAAATTGTTTCCATTTTTTTAGTGTTTGTGCAAAAGTACAAAACATATTTATGTATTTTGATTAAAAATAAAAAACGCCTCAATTTGAGACGTTTTAATGATTTTTTAAATATAAAATTAGATGTTTATTACCAACGTTGCAGTAAATTTTGATATATCATAATCTAATTCAGCCGAATCAACTTGGTCGCTATATTGTCCGTAAATATTATATGGTGCTGTATTAGAATATTTTTGGTATGATAAATCAAATCTTCCACCTCTGAATGTATAACCGGCACCAACAGAAAACCCTTCAAGATTATCTGAATCTTTAGCGTTTTTGTATGGACTTTTTTCGTAGTTATAACCACCTCTAAAAGAGAAGTTATCAAAGCGCCACTCAGTTCCTAATCTTATTTCGCCTCTGCTTTCAAGTTCTGATTCGAACAGTTTATTTTCTACAGAAAAATTGCTGTTACTCAATTTTATATTGCTATAATCTTTATAAATATAATCTAGACTTATAAGTCCTTGCGTGTTAAAAACATAAGCGACACTTCCTGTTATTTTACTAGGAGTTCTTAAGTCGTAATCAAACCTGTTAAGCCCGGAAAAATCTGTGACAGTTTCATCAGTATCACTGTAGTAAAGTTCAACATCGTAATCAACATATTCTTCAGAAAGATCGTACCAAACAGGTGATTGGTAAGATAATCCTAGTCTTAAATTATCATTAGGTTTCGAAATTAAACCAAGAGAAAAAGAGAATCCATCACCATAAGTTCCCAGCTCTTGGATTGACGAAATATCTAAAGTATTACCTTCTCCATCATTATTATATTCTTCAATTAAAGAACCTTGATAATACTCAACATCAAAAGTGCTAATTGAAGCACCTAAATATAGGTTGTCGCTATATTGAGCAGCAAAAGTAAAAGTATACTTATTGTTTCTTCCGTCGGTATAATTTTCAAAATACTGCCCTTCTGTATTTACATACACTACAGGGTCATAATCGTAAAGGTCAGTAATAGGAGCATAGCCACTATTACCACCGGTAAACCATTGGTTTTCAAAATCGTTTGCCATATTGTAATTAAAGCCTAAAGCAATTTTATTCCATTCAGAGTTTCTGTTGTAGGTTTTAAAAACAGCTACACCACCTGCCTGAGATAAATCTGTGAAATCATCTTCACTTAATTCTCTGTTCCCGTAAAAAGCTGCTGAAGTCTCAGTATTTCTGATATTTAACGATGCTGAAAATTCACTTTTTAAAAAAACAGCAGCACCGGCAGGATTTATATCAATTGCAGATAAATCTCCGCCAAGAGCTCCAAAAGCACCACTCATACCATTAAAACGTGCAGTACCATTAACGTTTTCTCTAGAAAATAATACACCAATATCATTATAACTTAAAGTTTGTGCGCTCGAGATATAAGTAATGCATAACATTACTCCAAAAATTAGTTTTTTCATAATATTTAATTATTAATAATACTGTAAATTTTATTAATTTCTTCTACTTACACTTCTTGAAGAAGATCTTGAAGAAGATGAATTTGTTGAATAACTTCTACTGACATTGTTGTTTGAACTTCTATTAATTGAAGATGATGAGTTGTTAGAATTTCTATTTGTGTTTACAGAGTAATTTCTATTACTTGTATTAACAGTTCTGCTAATTCTACTATAAGTTGAATTGGTATTTTGATTTGTACTAACTCTTCTGGTATTTGAAGAAGGGTTGTAGTTTACAGCAGAATTTCTTCTTGTTGAAGATCTTGTTCCAGAGCTTCTTGTTCCAGAACTTCTTGTACCGCTATTAATACTTCTTGGAGCAGTTCTGCTTGGACTTCTTTGTATAGTACTATTATTTGTTCTATTAGAATTTATTCTAGGGTTAGTTCTGTTAATAGTACTATTTGTAGATCTTCTAATTGTAGAATTGTTATTTCTATTGTTGTATTGGGTTGAACTGCTTCTTCTTACTGTTGATGAATTTGTACTATACCTTCTAGTATTTGTATTATAAGCTGTTCTTTTACCGTAACTATCGTATCTTCTATAAGAATTATAAGGGTAATAATAATTATTGTAATATCTAGAGTAAGGATAGTTATAGCCATAATAACCGTAATATCCATATCCATAGTAAGGATAATAATATCTATATCTCCATGGATTATAATAGTAACTATAATAGTAAGGATAATAATTATAATAAGGATGGTAAAAAGGATTGTACCAATAATAATCAAAACCATAATAACCGTAATAACCTCCGGTATTAATATTAATAGTTACATCATCAGTGTATTCCCAAGGTGCGCTATCGTCAGAATTTTCTAAATCATCTTCATAAAAATAATCGTCAATATTAGTGAAGGTATCTTCATCATTTAAACTTTCAAGTTCTTCAAGTTGTTTAGAAAAATAATTTTGATCAAAATCTGATTTTTTTTGGATAACTACTACTTCTTTTTGATTATCAGAAGCATATATGCCATCATCATTGTACACACTTTGGTAGGTGCCACAAGAATACAAGCTAATAAATAGTACTAGTAATAGTGCTATTTTTAAGCGTTTTACATTAAATATTTTTGAAACTTCCATAATCAAGTGTTTTTTTATTGTTGAACTATCTAAAAAGAACTAATTTTGCCCAAATTAGTATTTTTTCATATAATAAAGATACAATATTTATGCCAAACTTTTGATTATGAGTAAGAATTTAACAAAGAGAGAAACTGACTATTCCAAATGGTATAATGAACTTGTAGTAAAGGCTGATTTAGCTGAAAACTCAGGGGTTAGAGGATGTATGGTAATTAAACCGTACGGCTTTGCGATTTGGGAGAAAATGCAAGCAGAATTAGATAGAATGTTTAAAGAAACAGGTCATCAAAATGCTTATTTCCCCTTATTTATACCAAAATCATATTTAAGTAAAGAAGCAGCTCATGTAGAGGGTTTTGCAAAAGAATGTGCTGTTGTAACACATTACAGACTTAAAAACGCTGAAGATGGAAGTGGAGTTATAGTAGATCCGGAAGCTAAGTTAGAAGAAGAACTAATTGTTCGACCAACATCTGAAACTATTATATGGGATACCTATCGTAAGTGGATAGAGTCGTATAGAGATTTGCCATTATTGATAAATCAATGGGCAAATGTGGTTAGGTGGGAGATGAGAACGCGTTTGTTTTTACGTACTGCAGAATTTTTATGGCAAGAAGGACATACAGCTCATGCTACAGAAAAAGAAGCTGTTGAGGAAGCTGAATTAATTTTAGATATATATGCTGAATTTGCTGAAAAATTTATGGCGATGCCGGTTATAAAAGGCTTGAAAACCGAGAGTGAACGTTTTGCCGGAGCAGTAGAAACCTATTGCATTGAAGGCTTAATGCAAGATGGAAAAGCCTTACAAGCAGGTACCTCACATTTTTTAGGTCAAAATTTTGCAAAGGCATTTGATGTTAAATTTACTTCAAAAGAAGGGAAACTTGAACATGTTTGGGCTACTTCTTGGGGAGTTTCAACTAGGCTAATGGGAGCTTTAGTAATGACACATTCCGATGATTTAGGTTTAGTACTTCCTCCAAACTTAGCACCAATTCAAGTTGTAATTGTTCCTATTCATAGAACAGATGAACAATTAGACGCAATAACCGATAAGGTAAATGAAATTGTAAAAGAATTACGAAATAAAGGAATTTCAGTAAAATATGATAACAGAACTACATATAAACCAGGCTGGAAGTTTGCTGAATACGAATTAAAAGGCGTACCATTAAGAATTGCAATGGGTCCGAGAGATTTAGAAAATGGAACTTTGGAGATTGCCCGTAGAGATACATTAACAAAAGAAAGTATATCACAAATTGATGTAATTGATTACGTTGAGAAAACTTTAACAGATATTCAAAAAAGTTTATTTGATAAAGCTTTTGATTTTAGAGAGTCTCATATAACAGAGGTAAATACTTTTGAAGAGTTTAAAGAAGTTTTAAATACAAAAACAGGTTTTGTATCAGCACATTGGGATGGTACAGCAGAAACGGAAGAAAGGATAAAAGAGCTTACGAAAGCGACTATACGATGTATACCTTTAAACAATGAAGTTGAAGAAGGAAAATGTATTTTAACAGGGAATAAATCACAGCAAAGAGTATTATTTGCAAAAGCATATTAAATTTTTTTAAAAAAATTTTGCAGAATAAAAAATAGTTGTATTTTTGCATCCGCAATGACGAAATAGAAACGTCGAAAAGAAAATGGTCCGTTCGTCTAGGGGTTAGGACGCCAGGTTTTCATCCTGGTAACAGGGGTTCGATTCCCCTACGGACTACAAAAAAATATTAATAAAAGTTATAATGGCAAATCATAAGTCAGCATTAAAAAGAATTAGAAGTAATAGCGCTAAGCAGTTACGCAATAAATATCAGCATAAAACAACACGTAATGCTCTTAGAGATTTACGTGCAACAACTGATAAAAAAGAAGCTGAGGAATTATTTCCAAAAGTTGTAGCTATGCTTGATAAACTTGCTAAAAAGAATATTATTCATCAGAATAAAGCAGGTAATTTAAAATCTAAATTAGCTAAGCACGTAGCAGCGTTATAATTTTTTTAAAAAATATATATAAAAGCATCCTTATATAAGGATGCTTTTGTTTTTTAAACAGATTTTATTACCATTCGTAGGTTCTGTTTGCATCTAATCTTATAAAGATAAAAAGTAAAACTGTAAATCCCCAAAGAGCAGAACCTCCATAACTAAAAAAGGGTAAAGGAATTCCAATAGTCGGTAACATGCCTATTACCATTCCAATATTAATGGTTACATGGGTAAAGAAAATTGCAGCTATACTATATCCGTAAACTCTACTAAATTTAGATTTTTGTCTTTCAGCAATTTGAATAATTCTTAATAAAAAGAGTACAAATAATATAATTACTAAAGAGCTACCTATAAAACCCCATTCTTCTCCTATTGTAGTAAAAATATAATCTGTCTGTTGTTCTGGCACAAAATCACCTTGTGTACGTTCACCTTCTAAAAATCCTTTTCCAAATAATCCTCCCGAAGCTATTGTAGTTACAGATTGGTCTGTATTGTAGCCAATACTTTTAATATCGCTTGTTTTTCCAAGTAAAATATTGAACCTATCTCTGTGACGTTGTTCAAACACATGATTAAATACAAAGTCTACACTAAAAATAAATAATGCTGAAACTAAATAAACACCTATAATTTTTAGCCATCCTTTTTTAAAAGCTTTTTTTCTGTAAAAATTGAAAAATAGAAGAATTAATAAAAATGCTAAGAAGGATCCAATCAATGTGTTTATATACCCAAAAGTAAGAGTGATTATGAATAATAAAATAGCTATAAAAGAAATTGTGATATGATATGCAGGCAGACCTTCTCGGTATAAAACAAAAATAAAGGCCGTATATACCAACGCCGAACCCGGATCCGGTTGTAAAGTAATTAATATTGCCGGAAAAAATAAAATAAGTAAAGCCTGTACTTGAGTGTTAAATTTTTTTAAATTAAATTGCTTATCACTCACTAGTTTTGCCATAGCTAAAGCAGTTGCAGCCTTAGCAAATTCAGAAGGTTGTAAACTAAATATTCCAAAATTATACCAAGATGTAGCCCCATTAATATTTTTACCTAAAATAAAAAGACCAGCAAGTGATGTAAGTGAAATAAGATATAGTATTGAAGCGTATTTTTCATAAAACTTAGCTTCAAACATAAATATAAAAATTATTAACGGTATACTAAGTCCAATCCAAATAATTTGTTTTCCATATTCACTAGATAAATTGATTAACCCTAATTGATCTTCAGTAATAGTTGCGGAATAAATATTTATCCATCCTATAAAAACGAGTACAAAGTAAAATAGGACTAAAACCCAATCAATTCCATAAAATATGTTATTTTTTTTACTCCTCAATTTCCGTAATTTCTTTTAATTGTTTATCATATTCATCTTGAAGACTTCCATTAAGCATACGTTCTTCCTCCCAAGGTCTTGACGTTTCTCCATTTAAGTATTTTTCAATCATTAAAGTAGCAATAGGTCCGGCCCATCTAGAACCCCAATAACCATTTTCAACAAAAACAGCTATTGCAATTTTAGGATTATCTTTAGGTGCAAAGGCTATAAATATTGAATGGTCTTGTCCGTGAGGATTTTCAGCAGTTCCTGTTTTACCACATATTTCTATGCCTTTAACTCTAGACCAACTCGCAGTTCCTTTTGGATTTTCAAACACATCAAATAAGCCTTCAATAACAGGTTCAAAATATTTTTTATCAATGGTAGTATAATTTGGAACCGTATATTTTTTATCTATTTCTTTACCTTTTATTTTTTTTACAATGTGTGGTGTGAAATAGAAACCTCTGTTTGCCACTGTTGCAGTTAAATTGGCCAGTTGAATTGGGGTAGTTAATACTTCACCTTGACCAATTGAATTTGAAATTGTGGTTGATGCTCTCCAGCGACCATTTGGGTAATATCTATTGTAATAATCTCCGTCCGGAATCAGTCCTTTTTTTCCAACCGATAAATCGTTATTTAAATAATTCCCCAAGCCAAAACTTTCTGCATGTTTATTCCACGCATTCATTCCTTCATAAGGAGTTGCGTGTTTTTCAATAATTCTTTTGTAAGCATTTGCAAAATAACTATTGCATGAACGGTATATGGCTTTGTTTAGTTCAACGGGACTACCATAAGTTCCACAGTGACATTTCATAAATGCATTTTTTCCACTTCCATATTTATAACCCCCAAAACACTTTACACTAGTATGTGTGTCAATTGCCTTTTCTTGAAGAGCTGCTAATGCTGTGAAAATTTTAAAAGGAGATCCTGGCGGGTATTGCGCTTGTAAACCTCTGTCAAATAAAGGTTTGCTTATACTGTCTAAATAAAGTTTTGTAAAATTTTTAGAACGTTCTCTACCCACCATAAGGTTAGGGTCGTAAGTTGGTGTAGAAACTAAAGCTAAAATTTCACCAGACGATGGTTCTATTGCTACAATTCCACCTCTTTTATTTGCCATTAATGCTTCTCCGTATTGCTGTAATTTTGTGTCGATGGTTAGTGATATATCATTTCCGGGAATGGCTAATGTATCATAAATGCCATTTTTGTATGGACCAATTTCTTTGTTAAATCTATTGCGTTGAATATATTTAACACCTTTTGTGCCTCGTAAATCGTCTTCATAGGTTTTTTCTACTCCGGCAGTTCCAATTAACTCTCCTAATTGATAATAAGGATTTTTTTCGATCATTCGCTCATTTACTTCACTTATATAACCTAAAACATTTGGAGCAGATTTTATAGGATACTGTCTTAAAGATCTTTTCTGAATGTAAAATCCTCTGAATTTATGCATTTTTTCTTGTAAAAAAGCAAAATCATTTTTAGATAATTGTTGAACAAAGGTTGAAGGAATTCTGGTTGAGTAATGTACTGCTTTAGTATATTTTTTTATAAAATCTTCTTTAGTAATTTTTAATAAAGAACAAAATTCAACTGTATCTAAAGGTTTAACTTCTCTGGGGATAATCATAATATCATACGATAGTTGATTAGCCACTAATAATATTCCATTTCTATCGTAAATATAACCTCTTTCAGGATAATCATAAGTTATTTTTACGGCAGAATTATTTAATGTAGGTATATTGTAAGAGTTATCTATTACTTGTAAATAGAACAATCTTATAATGTAGGCTATCCCAATAAAAATTATTAAAAAAGATAATAATCCGGGTCGTTTCATTTATTTCTTTTTAGTAAACAATATAATACCTAAAATACTTATAATTATAGTAAAAACACTTGTTAAAATTGTGTTATAAATTATTTCTGAATAAGCGTTAAAACTAAAATATTCTAAACTAAATACAATAAAATGATGAATTATTGTTAAAATTAAGATAAATAAAAATGCTTTAGGAAATGGTATCGCCCTTAAATTAAACAGTATGTTGTCAAAATCTGATTTTTTTAAAACTGCTTTTAAAATAGGTAGCCTGAAATAGGCTATAAATAGAGTAGCCGAAGCATTTATACCACCGGAATTTGAAAATAAATCAACGGTTAAACCCAATAAAAAACTAAGTATTAAAAAAAGACTTTTGTTTTTTCTAACCGGAAATAAAAATACCCAAACTATATAAATCATTGGATTTATGTGTCCAAATAAATTTATATGATTTAAAACCAATACTTGTAAAAGTACTAAGCCTATAAAACGTAAAGTATTATTTAATAGTAAATTATTCATTAGCAGAGCTTTGCTCTAAATTAATTTGTTCAGTTTTTTGAAGATTTTTAATAATTTGTACATGACCAATTGAACTCATATCATTAAATAACAATACATTGATTTCTTGATATTGACTATTTTCAAATTTAAAATCTTTAATAACACCAATATTTATTCCTTCCGGAAAAACTGCCGATCTACCTCCCGTTATAATTGTATCTCCAATTTTAATTATAGCTTGCCTTGGTATATCAGCAATTTGAGTAATATTATAATCTTTTCCGTTCCAAATTAAAGTTCCATAATGATTGCTGTTTTTTAAACGTACATTAAGTTTTGAACTGCTATTTAAAATAGAAAGTACAGTTGCATAATTTGGAGATGTATTTTTAGTTATTCCAATAACCCCTTTGCTGTTTATAACTCCCAAGTCAGGTACTAAACCATGTTTAGAGCCTTTGTTTATGGTTAAAAAATTATTTCTTTTAGTAAAATTATTATTGATAATTTTAGCTGAGATATACTCGTATTTTTGAAAATATTGTGAGGTATCAATAACTGTAATGTTTTCAGAAGATAAATTGATTTTCTTTTTTTCAAGTAAGTTTTTTAATCGTGTATTTTCTTCTGATAAAATTTGATTTTCAGTTTTTAAATTAAAAAACTCATTGATTGAATTAACCTTTTTGTATATGCCTCCTGACAGGAAATTTGCAGAATTTACAAACTTACTTTTATGAAATGAATGATGTTGAATGGTAAAAAAAAGAGCTAAAATTTCTAAAACTATAAACAGCAGAAAGTATCTAAATTTTCTTATAAAATAAAATAGTTGCTGCATAAATATTTAACTCTAAGTGTGTAGTAATAAATTACTTCATTAGCACATTTTTGTATTTTTCCAGATCTTTTAATGCAATACCGGTACCCCTAACTACCGCTCTTAAAGGATCTTCTGCAACATAAACAGGTAAGTCTGTTTTTCTGGATAAACGTTTATCTAAACCTCTTAGCATTGATCCACCTCCGGCTAAATAAATTCCAGTATTATATATGTCTGCAGCTAATTCAGGAGGAGTTTGAGAAAGCGTTTCCATTACAGCATCTTCAATTCTTAATATAGATTTATCTAATGCTTTTGAAATTTCTCTAAATGAAACCTGAACTTGCTTTGGTTTTCCGCTTAATAAATCACGTCCTTGTACAAGCATATCTTCAGGAGGAGTTTCCAAATCTTCTGTTGCAGCACCAATTTGAATTTTTATTTTTTCGGAAGTACGTTCACCAACATATAAATTGTGTTGTGTTCTCATATAGTATGCTATATCGCTGGTAAATACATCTCCGGCTACTTTTACTGATTTGTCGCAAACAATACCACCTAAAGCAATTACAGCAATTTCAGTAGTACCTCCACCTATATCAATAATCATGTTTCCTTTTGGTTGCATAATATCAATACCAATACCTATAGCTGCAGCCATTGGTTCATGTATTAAATAGATATCTTTAGCATTCATATGTTCTGCAGAATCGATAACTGCTCGTTTTTCAACTTCAGTAATACCTGAAGGAATGCAAATTACCATTCTTAACGAAGGAGTAAAAAATCTTTTTTTGAAACTAGGAATTTCTTTAACAAATTCTTTAATCATTTGTTCTGAAGCTTCAAAGTCGGCAATTACACCATCTTTCAATGGTCTAATTGTTTTTATATTTTCATGAGTTTTTCCTTGCATTAAACTGGCTTTTTTTCCAGTTGCAATAATTTTTCCGGTACTTCTATCTCTTGCTACTATTGACGGCGCATCAACAACTACTTTACCTTCATGTATAATTAATGTGTTTGCTGTACCTAAGTCAATAGCAATCTCTTCAGTCATAAAGTCGAAAAACCCCATATATATTTACTCTTTTTTAATTAGAAATTTTGAAATTTCACAAAGTTACTAAAATTAGTGTTTAAAATGACGAGTTCCTGTAAATATCATCGACATTTTATTTTCATTACAATAATCAATAGATAATTGATCTTTTATTGAGCCACCAGGTTGAATTACAGCATTAATACCTTCTTTACCGGCAATTTCAACACAATCAGGAAATGGGAAAAAAGCATCGCTGGCCATTACAGCACCATTTAAATCAAAATTAAAATGTTTTGCTTTTGAAATTGATTGTTCTAGAGCATCAACACGACTTGTTTGACCTGTTCCGCTTGCATACAGCTGTTTGTTTTTTACCAAAACAATGGTGTTGGATTTAGTGTGTTTACATATTTTTGATGCAAAAAATAAATCTTCTAGCTCTCTACTTGTTGGTTCTTTTATTGTTGCAAATTTTATAACGCTGGCATCATCAGTTTTGTTGTCTTTATCTTGAAAAAGAACACCATTTAAAGCAGTTCTATATTGTTTCTTAGGTAATTCAATATTTTTTTGAATTAAAAGGATTCTGTTTTTTTTGCCTTTTAAAATTTCTAAGGCTTCATTACTGTATTTTGGAGCAATTACAACTTCACAAAATAACTTATGAATTTCTGAAGCGGTTTCAGCATCAATTGTTTTGTTTGAAATTAAAACGCCACCGAATGCTGAAGTTGGATCACCGGCCAAAGCATCTATATAAGCTTGTTTTAAAGTTTCTCTTTGAGCAAGACCACAAGCATTGTTATGTTTTAAAATAGCGAAAGTAGGGGTGTCATTTTTAAATTCTTCCATTAAATTTACTGCGGCATCTACATCTAATAAATTATTATAAGAAAGTTCTTTACCATGAAGTTTTTCAAAAAGCTCGTCTAAATTTCCAAAGAAATATCCATTTTGATGTGGATTCTCTCCATAACGTAGTGTTGTAACAGCATCAAAACTTTCTCTAAAAGCCAATTCATTTTGATTTAAATATTTAAAGATTGCAGTATCGTAATGACTTGAAACTGCAAATGCTTTAGCTGCAAAGTTTTTACGTTGTTGTATAGTAGTTTCGCCTTCATTTTCTGTAATTAATTGTAAGAATTCGGCATAATGGTTCATAGATGAAACGCAAATAACATCTTTAAAGTTTTTGGCGGCAGCTCTAATTAACGAAATTCCACCTATATCAATTTTTTCAATAATATCTTGTTCTGAAGCACCACTAGCAACCGTTTTTTCAAAAGGGTATAAGTCAACAATTACAATATCAATTTCCGGAATTTCATATTGATCTAATTGAGCTAAGTCGTTTTCATTTTCACGTCTTCCTAAAATTCCTCCAAAAACTTTGGGGTGAAGTGTTTTAACTCTTCCTCCTAAAATTGAAGGGTACGATGTTAAATCTTCAACAGGAATTACTTCAATTCCAAGTTCTTTAATAAATGTTTCTGTACCTCCTGTAGAATATATTGTAATGCCAAGTTCGTTTAATTTTTGAACAATTGGAGTTAAGCCATTTTTACTAAATACAGAAATGAGTGCGGTTTTTGCTTTTTTTGTAGTAATCATTTGTTGTGTTGTTGTTTAAGGCAAAGCTAACAATTACAAAAAGTATTAGCAATAATAAAAATAATTATTTTAATTAATTTATTAACGTAGTTAACATGTTGAAATATAAATATTTGTGTTATTTTTAAATGTAAAATGTTGATACCTTTTTACACACGAACTCAAGTAGTTCTTCATCCTTTTTTGTGAAAGGATTTACCGTATGAGAATCTATATCAATTTGACCGATGTTTTCACCATTTACAAAAATTGGAATAACAATTTCGCTTTTAACTTTCCATCCGCACGAAATATAATTGTCCTGAGCGGATACATCAGGCACAACAAAGTTTTGATTACTAACAGCTACCTGCCCGCAAATACCTTTACCAAAAGGAATTATGGTGTGTTCGGTTGGTTCGCCGGCAAATTCTGCTAATTTTAACTCGTTTTTATTGCCGTTTTTAAAATAAAAACCTACCCAATCGTAATAACTGATTTCTTCTTTTAAGTAATTGCAAATACTTTGTAATTTTTCAGAAGTAGAAATAGAACTTTCTGTAATTTTTGTAATTGACTCTTTTAGTTGAATAATATTCATATTAATTTGTAGTTTTATGCAAAATTAAAATTCTTTTTGGGTGCGTAACAATAAAACGGTTGTAATATTTTTAATTAAATTTTTTGGCACTTATGCGCTGTTATTTTTATTGTATTCATTTTATTTAAACAAAACCCAACGAACAACCGGAATGTTTGAATGTGCTCCTATAACAACAACTGTTGCTGAGCAATCTAACTATTTACTTAATTTATTGGGATATGATTCTGAAATTGAACAGCACGAGGAAGAACTTTCTGTAAAGTTGATACTAAACAGCTATTTTATTGCTCGTGTGGTTGAAGGGTGTAATTCTATTAGTATAATTATTCTATTTATAGCTTTTATTATCGCTTTTGCAAGTAGTTTTAAAACTACCTTTTTATACATTCTTTTTGGAAGTTTAATTATTTACTTTTTCAATATTCTTAGAATTGCTGTAATCGCAATTGCTTTGTATGAATATCCCCAATACCAAAATGTATTACATGAAATAGTATTTCCTGTTTTAATTTATGGAATTACTTTTTTATTGTGGTTTATTTGGATCAAAAGATTTGCAAAAATTAATAAATGAGTAAAACTTCAAAAATATTGATTTTAAGTATACTCTTTTTTTTACTAATTGCAGTAAGGGCTTTTTTACAACCTTACTTTTACGATCCTTTAATAGATTATTTTAAATTTGATTATTTGCAAACCAGTATTCCGGAAATAAATTACACGAGATACTTTTTAAATATACTTCTTAGATTTTTAATTAATACTATAATTTCATTAGCTATTATCTCTCTTTTAATTGAAGAAAGAAAAGCTGTAGTTTTTTCTATAAAATTTTATGTTTTCTCTTTTATAACTCTTAGTATAATCTTATATATTTTATTGAAATATAATGGTGAAGAAAGTAAAATGTTGCTGTTTTATGTGAGACGATTTTTAATACAACCCTTATTTTTATTCATTTTATTACCTGCATTTTACTATCAGAAATTGAAACTAAAAGAAGTGAAACATAAAAAAAAATCAAGATAATACAATACTCAATCAAATTTTATTATTTTAGTCGACAATAAATTACATTTTTATAAGTGTAAAATAATTAAAACTAAAAACAAAACAATTTAAGAAATGAAAAAATCAATTTTTGTAATAGCAGCAATTTTTTTATTTACGGTGTCATTTACAGCTTGTAAAGAAACTAAAAAAGAAGAAGTTAAAGCTGAAACTGAAGTAAAAGAAGAAGTAGCTGTAAAAGATGTTTACCAATGTCCAATGGATTGTGAAGAAGGTAAAACGTATGTTGAAGCGGGTTCATGTCCGGTGTGTAAAATGGACTTAAAAATGAAAGCAACTGATACTGAGGAGGTGAAACATGCTGAAAACTGTAAATGTTTAGAAAGCGGAGAGTGTAAATGTGAAGATGGAAAATGTCAATGTTTAGCTGAAGTAGCTTCAAAAACTAAAGAGTGTGGTAAATGTGAACCGGGTAAATGTGAGTGTAAAGCTGAGGTTATTTCTAACTCAAAACAGTGTTCATCTAGTAAGTGTAGCTGTAAAGCATAGTAAGCCAAAGGAAAGGTATTTAAACGCTTAATTTTAAAATTAAGCGTTTTTTTTTAATTTTTAATTACAATAAATTCGGTACGTCTATTAATTTCGTGTTCAGCATCAGAACATTTAACATTGTTTTTACAGTTATTCAATAATCGAGTTTCACCATAACCATTTGCTATAATTCTATCAGGATCAATACCTTTCGAAACTAAATAATCTTTAGTTGCATTAGCTCTGTTTATTGTTAATTCTAAGTTATAATCATCTGGACCGCGGCTATCGGTATGGTAGTTAACTTCAATTTTAATAGCTGGATTTTGATGCATATTAAAAATAACTTTATTTAATTCGGTTTTTGCACCATCTATAATTTTATATTCATCGAGTTCAAAAAGTATAGGATTTGTTTCGATATATTTTATACCATTTTTTTCTTTCAATTTTATAATTGGCTCTATTGCCAAATCAATATTATGTGGATAACCACTTTTACCACTAGAAATTACATTTTGTTGAGTTTTAGTATAATTTATCTTTTCAGTATAAACAGTATACGTTTTATTGCATTCAATTTCAAAGTAAAAAGATCCGTTTGAATCTGTTATTGTTTGTTCAATTTCTTTTGAATTATTATATAAAATTACTTTGGCATTTGGAATAAAATTATCAGTAATATTTTCTCTTACAATACCATTGATATATTGAACACAAACTGAAGGTTCAATATCAATATGCAAAGTCAATGTTCTATTATGAAGAGTAGAAGTTTTGAGTTTAAATGATTCTAAATAATTGTTTTTAAATACTGTAAGTTTATAATTAGAAGAGCATTCTAATTTAAAAAGATAAATTCCATCATTACCAACAGTATAAGTATCAACTATTTCATTGTCTTTATATAATGAGATTGTTGTGTTTGGTAAAGGGTTTTTTGTTGTTTTATCTCTAATAATTCCTGTAATTGTTTGACTGCATATTTTTTTAGATAGATTAATAGTGATATTATTAATAACATCTCTAATTTTACTAGTGTTAAGTGTAACAGAGTCAGAATTATACTCTTCATTGTTTGCAACAATTTTATAATTAGAATTACAATTTAAATTTAAAGAAAAAGCTCCTTTATAATCTGTAGTTATTTTGTTGACTTCATTATTATTTTCAAACAAAGTAACTTGTGTATTTGCTAAAGGCAGTTTAGTTTCTTTATCTAGAATTGAACCGTTAACAATTTGGTTGCAATCAAGTTTTGTAAGTTCTAATGTTTTAGAAATAGAGATATCACGTTTTTTATCAGTTTCAAAAGTAATGGTGTTAGAATTGTATTCATTATTATCAGCAACAATCTTATAGGTATTTTCACATTTTATATTGAATGAAAAAGCTCCTTTATAATCTGTAGTTATTTTGTTGACTTCATTATTATTTTCAAACAAAGTAACTTGTGTATTTGCTAAAGGCAGTTTAGTTTCTTTATCTAGAATTGAACCGTTAACAATTTGGTTGCAATCAAGTTTTGTAAGTTCTAATGTTTTAGAAATAGAGATATCACGTTTTTTATCAGTTTCAAAAGTAATGGTGTTAGAATTGTATTCATTATTATCAGCAACAATCTTATAGGTATTTTCACATTTTATATTGAATGAAAAAGC
>NZ_JAAZUI010000059.1 GCF_012524075.1 Lutibacter sp. B1 | reverse complement strand
AACATTTTGTATAAGTAATGGCAGGCGATGTGCTAAATTTTAAGGTTTGTAGCCCGCTCAAACTGCGTAGCGGTTTGACAGGAAAGTGCCACGCAATCTGCCACTACTCATACAATTTACCGTTGTATGCCATTTGACCAAAAATGAGAGATTGGAGAAACATAATAGATGAATGGACTGAAAACAAAAGAGATAAATCAATAAATACTGATTTAAAAAACTTTTTTGAAAAAGCATTCCAAAACACATTAATTCCAGAAAAAAGTTGGTTCGGATTTCCGCCATCTAAAAATAGTCTTGGAATATTTTTTGGTAGAGTAATGTTAGTTGGAATGTTTCAAGACACAATTGAAATAATAATTGACGATGATATTTCCGAGAAAATTGGTTTTCCTACGAGAGTAGTTGGGAGTTCTAAATCAAACGGAGAATTACTATTTTGGATAACTACAAGTTCATCGAATATAAATAAACTAATTGAAAATGAGCTGATTTGGAAACATTACAAAGTTGCTTCTTTGAAAGTTGATAGTTACTCAAATATAAGTTGGGAAAGAAAAGATTGGCTCAATGGCAAGTTCAAACTTTCAGAAATATACAATCCAAGCAAAAAAATTGAACTGACAAACGAGGAGTATGAATTAACTTTTGAAACCGAGGTAAAAAATTCTCAACTCGACTCAAAAGAAAAACGAATAGAAAGACTTAAAAAAGCAAATAAAACAGCTCAAGAAACTTTCTCAACATCGAAAATTTACATACGGAATTCAGATGTAGTTTCAGAAGTTTTGGACAGAGCAAACGGAGTTTGTGAATATTGTGAAAATGAAGCACCTTTTATAAAAGATTCTAGTGGACTTGGATTTTTAGAAGTACATCACATAATTCCACTTTCAGAAAACGGATTGGATACAATTGAAAATTGTGTGGCATTATGTCCGAATTGCCATAGACACGCACATTACGGAAAGAAAACATTTGAACTGAATAAAATAAAAAAACGGCATACAACAATGGCTATAAGTAATTGCTTGTTCTCGCCTACTTCTGAAAATCCTCGCGGATTTTCAGTTTGGAGTGTACTTGCAAAGTTAAGTGCAAAACCACGCAACTACTCATAGCCGAGACCGTTGGCTGTAATAAAAAAATGAAAATTATATGAAAAGAATATTTTTATGGTTCTATGAGGGAAAATTCCTTTATCTCTCTTTAATTATTTTTATAATTGGAATAAACTTAGACAAAGTACCGAATGATTTTTTGCTGATTGATAGAATTAAAATATATGGATTAATTCTTCAATTAATTGGAGCTTCAACGATAATAATTTCATTAAAAAATAAATTGATTTTTTTCAAAGACTCTGGAATTATTCAATTTTTCCTTGAGTATTTTAAAAGATTTCCTTTTAAGAAAAAACAGAATATTGTAAATTTAAAAGGAACGATAACAGGAAGTTCAAAATTAAGTGGACGATTGAGCAAAACAATAGAACCATTAAAGAGTTTTGAGGAAATTACAGATTATTTTAACGGAGAAATAGAAAATCTGAAAAATGATATTTATTTAGTAAAAAAAGATTTCAACTTGAAAATAAACAGTCTGAATGAAAATATTGAGAATAACAAAAAGGAAATGAAAGGTAACTTGGAAAAAACTGAAAAATTAATTTCTGATTCAGCAGTTTCTGATATATGGCTTGAGTTATTTGGTGTTTTTACGATTTTAATAGGATTAATATTTGGAACGATTCCTGAAATAGTAAAATCATTTATATACTGATTAAAACTACAGCCAACACCTCATAAAATTTATGCTTACTTTTAAACTAAATAACGAACCGACAAACATTCAACTAACGATTTGCTACGTTCGAAAAATCTCCGATTTTACAGTCGCACAAATCTTATAAAAAACCGTTAGGGTTAATTAAAAAAACATTTCGTCTTCGAAAATCAACAATTCGGAAAGAAAAAAATTAAAGAGAAATTATCTAAAACTATATTTGAGTTAACAATCAAATCAATCCAAATGAACAAGACTTTTAGAATTTTAAAAAAGATAATTTTATATACTTTTTCAATATTAGTTCTTCTCTCAATAGTAGGTTATATTTATCTCTACAAACTTCCCAAAGGACCAGAAATTACAGAAAATGTCAAAATAAAAAATGGTCAAGATTCTTTTGTTATGTATGCATACAAGCAAAGCGAAAGAAAATCTATTAAAGTTTGGACATACAAACCTGAAAATTGGAAAAATGAAGATAAGATAGTTTTCGTTATGCACGGCGGCGGAAGAAATGCGGATGATTATCTTGACGCTTGGATTGACATTGCCAAAAAGAACAATTTATTAATAATAGCACCTGAATTTGAAAATAGGTTTTCAAAATATACAACTAATGACTATCAAGAAGGAAATTTATTCACTTTCTTCGGGACTCAAAACCCGAAAGAGGAATGGGCTTATACAGTTGTAGAAAATATATTTGACTATATCAAATCAATTAATAATATTACGAATAAAAATTATGACATCTTTGGACATTCTGCTGGTGGACAATTTGTTCATAGAATGATACTATTAATGCCCGAATCGAGAATTAGAACCGCTATTTCAGCTAATTCTGGATTTTATAGTTTACCAAAGGAAAATCTTGAATTTCCTTACGGTGTTAAAAATACAGGAATGGATTTAAAATCTGACTTACAGAAATCTTATAAAAAAAGATTGATTATTCTATTGGGAGAGTTAGATAATGACCCAAGTTTAGGAACTTTCAGAACAACTGATTTAGCGATGGAACAAGGAGCTCACAGATTAGAGCGCGGAACAAATTTTTATAACGTAAATAAGGAATTAAAAAACAAAAACAGTTGGATATTTAACTGGAAAATTGACACAATAGAAAATGTAGGTCACAATTATAAAAAGATGTCTGAAAGTTCAATTGAATGGATAAATAACTAACCCTAACACCGTATATAATTTATTGCTGGCTTCTTGCCTACTTACGAAAGTCCTCGCGGACTTTCTTGGTCAGTAATTATTTACTAAATTAGTTACTTAAACCACGCAACAAACCATATACAAACACGTTGTATTTAATATGATCAGCCTTTTGGGTTCCAAATAGACATTTTCGGACTCATTAAAGATAGGATTAAGTACAATTTTTAAAATACTAATGAAAGAGACATTTATGGAAGTTTCGACTCAAACTG
>NZ_JAAZUI010000058.1 GCF_012524075.1 Lutibacter sp. B1 | reverse complement strand
AATTCCAAAACGCAACCCCTTATTTTATTGGAATATTCAAGATTAATAGCATGAAGTCCGCGTTTTTATGGATTTTCTTTGACTCAATTTAACAGTATTTTAACTTATTGGCTGCAACTTGGGTTAAAAAGTAATTGCATATTTAAATAAATCGGTCTAACTTTGTTATAAATATTTCATAAGAAGAAATAAGCTTTTATCAAAAAAAATATAATTTATTTTTTCAAAAAATCATTTTTGAATCTATTAAAAAAATATATACCTTTCAATATTAACATATTGATATAGATAAATAATTGATATAACCGAAAAAATAAATAGAGAATTTCTGATTTATGATATTTTAAACAATTATTTATTGCTTAAAATAATTTAATATGTATTTTAAAAAAAACTACGGATGGAAATCTATTATATTACTTTATTTAGGTGTTAGCTTTTTTAGATTTTTATTTGTTATTTCAGAATGGGTTGATTTGGATGCTGAAGAAACTCAATATTGGCTATGGTCTAAACATCTTGATTTATCATATTATTCTAAACCTCCTTTAATAGCTTATCTTAATAAAATTACCAGTTTTATTTTTGGAGACTATCCGTGGGCAGTTCGTATCAATGCAATTTTTTATGGTGCTATTATAGGTTTAGCAACCTACCATATTGTATTAAAAATATACAATTCTAAAAAAATGGCTTTTTTTATTTCTGCCGGACTCTTGTTTCTACCGTCTTATCATTATATTTCATTATTTTTTACTACTGATGTTTTAGTTTCTTTATTTTGGTTACTAACTTGTTATTATTTTTGGATTGCCATTCAACATAACAAACTCAAATATTGGATTTTTACCGGAATTGCAATGGGATTAGGCATGCTATCTAAATATGCAATACTATTTTTTATTCCATTTTCTTTATTTTATTTACTAATTAAAAAAAGAGAGCTTTTAAAACAAAAGGGATATTACATATCTTTAGCCATAGCTTTTCTTATGTTTTCACCTGTAATTTATTGGAATATAAAAAACGGAATGGTTGGTATGTTTCATGTAACAACTTTAGCCGGATCAGGTCATGATATTATACATTGGGAAAGACTTTTATCGCGCCAAGCTGAACTGATTGGTGGGCAACTTTTACTAAATGTTCCCCTGCTTTTTATAATCGTTTTTTGGGATAAATACAAAATTAAAAGTTATTTGAAAGGAGATTTTGAGCAGTATATAATTGCTACTACAATTTTTATTTACATCATTTTTTCTCTGGTTACAATTATAAGACGTGTTTATATTAACTGGCTATTGTTTTCTTACATACCTTTGTATATTGTTTTACTTACAACAGTCTGGAGATCGGGACTTATAAAAGAAAAATCGGTAAAAAAATATCTGGCAATAACTTCCGGTTTGATATTATTATTGATTTTTCAACCTATTCTAAATATATATGCCAAACCTGTTTCTAAAATAATTCCGGCTCAAATTGACCCTTTCAGAAATTTAGTTAATTGGGAAGAATTTGCAACTTATGTTTATACTGAAATGGACAAACAATGTAATGGTGAAGAATATGTGGTTTTATCTAACCGATACCAGGTTGCTTCAGAATTTGCCTATTACGGACCTAACTTACCTGCAACATATTGCTATCCTTACAAAAAAAGGAGAATGAATCAATTTGATTTATGGGGTATACCTTACAATCAAATTAAAGACAAAAAAGCTGTTTTTGTTGATAATATTCCTATGGATGATGATATGATTTCAAAAATTGGCTCTGAAAATATCATTTACAAAACCGTTTATTCAATTGAATACAAAGGTGTAATTGTAAGAAATTACTATATTTATTTAATTAATAAAATGCCGGAGTTTCCAAATGCCAAAAAAGTAATATCTAAATTTTAATAACTTAGTTTTTTTACTGATTTTAAACTCTAACTAAATATTTCTGCAAATTTGTTCCATTACCCAATTAGTTCTAGCTCCTGACACTCCTGTGCTTGAACATTTCCCTTTACCTAAAAGTTCATCAACAACAGTTTGAATAAGTGGCTGTTGGATATGTTTTGATATCTCAAATTGAAAAACCTCTTTAGGTTCACCATCCACTTCTAAAGTAACTTTATTGTTGCCAAAAAATGGAAAAGAAACTTGCCCTTTGCTACCAACAATAGTTGTAACTTCTTCTTCCGAAACATTCCCGGTATTAAATGCCCAAATTCCATGTCCTAAAATCCCATTTTCAAACCTAAAAGTACCAACGGTAATATCTTCTGCAGGATATATCTTTGCTTGATTAGATGAAAAACCAGAGGCTTCTGTAATAGGTCCGAATAGAAAATCCATTGTATCTAACTGATGAGACGCTAAATCATAAAAATAGCCTCCTCCTGCTATTTCAGGTAAAATCCTCCAATTATCAGGATCTTTACATGCACCAACAATTTTGGGCTGTAAAGGCATTTGAATTTTGATATGTACAAAACGAATATCTCCTATAACTCCACTCTCCAAAATTTCTTTCACTTTAAGAATATTAGGTAACGAACGGCGGTAATAAGCAACAAATAAAGGTACTTTTGCCTCGTTACAAGCATTAACCATAGCCATACACTCTTTATAGCTACGTGCCATAGGTTTTTCAACATAAACCGGTTTTCCTGCTTTTGCCGCTTTTAAGGTATATTCTTTATGTGAATTAGGCGGTGTAGCAATATATACAGCATTTACTTCAGGGTCGTTAAATAAATCATCAGCATTAGTATACCATTTTGGAACATTATGCCGTTTTGCAAAGTCTTTTGCCTTTTCGGCATTTCTACGCATAACAGCCATAAGTTTTGAATTGGAAATTTGCTGAAAAGCAGGTCCGCTTTTAACTTCACATACATCACCTGCACCTATCATACCCCAACGTATTTCTTTATGTATTTTATCTTTCATCTTAATTAAAGTTGCAATGAATTATATGCATTTAAAACTGCATCAATTTTAGTATTTGTTTCTTTATTGATGAATTTCCTTTCAGGCTTTTCATCAAACCATTTTAATATTCTTTTTACACCTTCAGCAAAAGGTATAATTGCTTTAAATTCAGGTACAAAAGTTTTAATTTTTGTGTTATCAAAAATAACACTCTCACTTTGGACTTGCAACAAAAAGTCGGACAATTTTTTTAAGACCTAAGCTACATATTTAAATTGATAAAATTCTTGTTCTACTTCATAAGGGGTTTTATATCCCAAAGAAGAGTGTAGACGTTTTTTGTTAT
>NZ_JAAZUI010000057.1 GCF_012524075.1 Lutibacter sp. B1 | reverse complement strand
AAATAAAAAGCATAAAAAAATCAATCCGGAAAAATGCTCAAAATCAGATTATTTTGAGTTAAAAAAAACATAAATTTTGAAGGAGAAATTCTCTGCCGAATTCTTCACAAGTTATTTTAGCTAACGGGTTTGTATATGGCTTCGTTGTGGGAAAATCAGCGAGATTTTTCCGCCGAAGCAATTTTGACAATAAATATAAGGAATTTTTCGATTAAAAAATTCCGCCACAATGAGCTATATACGGTGTTGCAAGTTTTTGCGCCACGTTCTGTTGAGCATTAGTCATATAATTTTCATTGATATTTAAAATTATCTTTTAAAATACTCAATTGTCATTTTTAGTATTGAAAAGTATCATTCTTATAAAAAAAGTAGTCAAAATAACAAAAGCAAGTATCGGAAAGATCAAATGAGTTTCTTTATTTTCAGTTGTTAAATCGTTTAAGTTAATTAATAAGAAGATGATTCCAATCAGGTAAATCACTTTTAAAAAAGCAGGTTCATTTTTAATAAAATCTTTTTCATTCATAATGGAGTTGATTTGGTTTTTTCATTGATAGTTGCAATTTTTCATTTTAAACGATACTATTTTCTGTAAAAATATCTTATATATTTCTAAATATCAAGTTTTTAGTTATAAATTTAGATAGGTTGAGAATCATCAAGATTTTCTCGGTTTGTACAATTTTTTCATAAAAAGTACAATCTATTTAATTCTCAACTTCTACCGATTAAATTTTTTATTAGGTAACTCATTCTTTTTTTCAGATTAGTAATTTTTTTTCTTTAAAAAACAGCAATTTATGCCATCATAATTTTCTCTGCAAATTTCTCATAAACCGAAATTTTTAAATGCTATTTTCTATTAAATCGACACTTTAATCTATTCAGACTAAAACTCAGTCAAGCAATTACTTGCAACGGGTTAGGCTAGGAAAAGTTGCAATTGCTAAATCGTACTTTTCCGACGTTTGTTTTATTGTTTAAATTTAGTTTAATTTTTCTATTTAGCATAATGGAGCAATTTTTTTTAGCCATTGTTGGCTAAAGTAGTATTTTTACAAACTCTTTATTCATTAATTCATTCTTTCTCAATATTTTCAAATAAAACTTTAATCATTTCCATATAAAATTTCATTGCAGGTACTACTTTATCAATTGATTTTTGATTTTTATATTTTCTCAATTTCTCAATAAGGATTCTCAAATCAGACAAATTTGAAAGATTCTTTTCGGATATTCTTTCTCCTACAAATATTGAAATATTAGTTAGTTCCTCTAGATAATTTTCTATTGTTGTTAATTCTAAACCTTTATTCAATGCGTATTCCTTAAACTCTTTCTCATAAAATACCATAGCAACATATATGTTTTATAAAAAAATATTTTAATCAAAGTAAGTTGAAATAATAACTGACTCATAATTCTAATTTTTTTACAAAATTAATAAAACTTACACAATCTGTCAACTTTTTGTATGACGAAATTTTCAGTTAATTCTTTGACATTTGTTTAGTGAACAAAGACGAATTAAATAAAAAGATAGGTAATCGTATAATTGAATTAAGAACTTTAAAAGGGTGGAGCCAATCTGATTTAGCAAGAAATTGTGAAAAAGATCGGCAAGCTATTGAAAAAATTGAAAACGGAAAGGTAAATTCCACAGTATATTCTCTTTTTGAAGTTTCTAAAGCATTAGGTGTACCTCTATATGAAATTCTTAAAATTTAAAATCTTATCAGTTAAATTTATTCCACAAATTCACTAAAAGTATTATTATATAATTTTCATTTTAATTTTCTTTCTTTAGTTCTAATTATTCTAGTCATCTATTTTAGCCAACGGGTTTGTATATGGCTTCGTTGTGGGAAAATCAGCGAGATTTTTCCGCCGAAGCAATTTTGACAATAAATATAAGGAATTTTTTAATTAAAAAATTCCGCCACAATGAGCTATATACGTTGTTGCCTAAAGTAACCATTTCAAATCATATCTAATTTTTCATTATTAAGCAGAATTTTAATTAATTCATTGTTCAAATTTAATCGATTCATTTCTCATACCTGATGGTTTCAATTCTCATTTTTCATTCCGTGATATTTCTCAAATTCACTTGAAAGAAGTTGTAATTTTTCAGTTTACTAAAATGATAAAAAGCAACTAAAACAATCAGAAAATAAATCTTTTTGAGTTTGCATTTTCAAGTTTAGTCTAATTATAAAAAGAAAATGAAATATCTAAAAATCATTCAAACGAGTTCGTTTTTATCTGTTTAGTAGAAAATGAGCTTAAAAAACTAAAAATAAGAGAAAAACTCGTACGTTTTAAAATTTATTCAACTTAACGGATTCAACTCATTAAATTTCTCAATTTAGCAGAATGATAAAATAGGAGAGAAGCGTTCTCAGAGTAATTCTCAGCCGGAGCAGAATTTTAGTTTTGGAAGAAAACTACTTAAAAAATTCATTCCGGAATAATGCTCAAAATCGGACTAATTTTCAGCTTTAGTAAATCATTATTTTTGAAGAAAAATTTCTCTGCCAAGTTCCAATCTCGTTATTTTAGGCAACGGTTTAGGCTATGTTGTCGTTGTGGAAAAATCGACAAGATTTTTCCGCCATAGCAATTAGCTTAGTAAATATACGAGGATTTTCTGAAAAAGAAAATCCGCCACAATGCAATATAGCCATTGTTGGTTAAAGTAACTTAATCAAACAAAGTTGGATTTATCAATTTTAGTTTAAATTTAATCGATTCATTTCTCAAATCTGATGGTTTCAATTCTCTATTTTCATTCCGTGATATTGCTCAAATTCAGTTGAAAGAAGTTGCAATTTTTCAGTTTACGAAAATGATGAAAAGCAACTAAAACAATCAGAAAATCAATCTTTTGAGTTTTATTTATCAAGTTTAGTATTAATTATAAAAAGAAAACGAATTATCTAAAAAATCAATCGTTGAGAATTTTTCAGTTTAGTAGAGAATTAGCTTAAAAAACTAAAAATAAGAGAAAAACTCCCACGAAACGAAAATCAAATCAATTTAACGGATTCAACTCATTAAATTTCTAAATTTAGTAGAATGATGAAATAGAAGAGAAGAGTTCTCAGAGAAATTCTCAGTTGAAGTAGAAATTTAGTTTTAGAAGAAAAATAGATCAAAAACTCATTCCGGAATAATGCTCAAAATCAATCTAATTTTCAGCTTTAGTAAATCATTATTTTTGAAAGAAAATTTCTCTGCCAAGTTCTAATCTCGTTATTTTAACCAACGGTCTCGTATAACCGTCAGTTGCGGGATTAAAGTTAATAATTTTCGGTTAAGAACTGGCGTTAGCAATTCCGAGTGGATTCGGACGTAGTCGAATCCGCCGTAATTGCGGTTATACATTGTT
>NZ_JAAZUI010000056.1 GCF_012524075.1 Lutibacter sp. B1 | reverse complement strand
AAAAATCTACTTTTTCTTTTTGAATAAATTCTGTGATTTTTTCAATGAATTTGTCATTCTCAATGTTGAGAATCATTTTTACCAATTCAATTTTTGAAGTTTGAATATTCATATTCTGTTATATCTTAGATTCAAAGTTACAAAAAAATCGGATTATAATTTAAAACTTAATTTTTTTCTCCGTATGAAGCCCAACGGTTTAGGCTAGGGTTTCGGCGTGGAAAATGTCGGAGACTTTTCCGCTGATGAAACATAGCCGATTAAAAGTACACCAAACTTTTGAATTAGCAAAAAAGCCACGCTGAACTTTAGCCATTGTTAGCATATTTAGCGACACGTTCTGCAGAGCATTGAATTTTTCTATTTTCTGAGGTTTATAAAACATACTAATTTTTCTCATTTAGCTTTTTCTCCGTTGTTATTTTCACGTTTTATAGGAAAAAAGTCAAAAAAGTTTTTCGGTTTATTGCAATTATTCATTTTAAAGATATTCGGATTCGTTGCTCAAACTCTTCACCGTTTTAATTCTCAATTCCGGTAGAGATGAAGTCTATCTGGAATTTTTCAGGTTTAGTACATATTTTTCATTAAAAAGCAAATTCATTCCGATACAATTCTCATACCTTTTTGAATATAAATCACTCAGAAATTTCTCAGTTTAGTACTATTTTTTCATTAAAAACTGAATTCTTTCCGTTTTCATTGCTCAAATCTGACCGATTCAATTTTCACTCCGAAATATTGCTAAAAATCATAGTTTTCAATTAACTTTTTCAATTTTAATTTTTCTGACCAAAACTCAGTCGAGCTATTTATGCTAACGGTGAGTGTATGAGCAGTAGCGGAGTAGAAAAGCCTAACTTTTCGGTTTAGACTGACGTAAGCTACTTGCAAATTTCATTGGCTAAATTTACAAAAAGATAATGAATTTGCAAGTAGCGACCTAAAATGTACTGACCTTGCAATTAATCATTTAACCCGCTATTGCTTATACACAGTGTTGTGCGTTCGTTTTTTATAATTCAATAGCATTTGGAGTTGCAAAAGGCAACGGAATCCAATAGTAACTGTCTTTTTTTCCTACATAACCCAACCCTGGCCAAGGCAAGTGAGAGGACATTGTTAATTGGTTTTTCATAAAACAGTCTTCTAAAACTTTTTTACGTGTTTCAATTCCTTTTTCGAAATCAACATCCCATTGTGTTCCCCATTCTGGATTTCCAATTAAAATTGGGGTATGCGTTGTGTCTACAATATTTTTAATGGATTTATCTCCCGAAATAATTGTAAAAATTGTATGTCCGGGAGTATGTCCTTCTGCTAATTCCGTATGTAAAATGGAGAATAGCGTATCTCCATAATCGAAAAACTCCACTAACTCTTTTATAGTATTGAGTATTCTTTTAGTAAAGTCAACACTTTTTTTAACAGATTCTAGATTCAATTTACTTTTTGAAAAATCAGGATTGTCTTTCATCCAAAAATCGTATTCCCTTTTTGCAATGTGGTATTGAGCATTTGGGTAAACTAAATTTCCATTTACTGTAACAAGTCCGCCAATATGGTCTCTATGCCCGTGTGTAATAAACACATCTGTAATATCTTCAGCTTTTATGCCTGCACCTTCTATGTTTTCTAATAGCCAACCTTCATTTTTGCCAAAATGTTTTCCACTTCCCGAATCAATTAAAATAGTTCTATTCTCTGTTCTTATCAACATAATGTTTAGTGCTAAATCGAGACTGTTATTACCAAGGTGTAAACTTTCCAATTCTCTGTTAAAATTTGAAGATGTTATTTCTGGAGCGAATGTTGGTTGTGGTTTTTCTAGAAATACGTGTCCATCTGAAAAAAGTAGGATTTCGATTTTGTCCAACTTTATTTTCAGATAGCTATTTCTTGGGAATTTTGTTTCCTCAAATTTTGTGTTCGCAAAACCTACGAAAGCAGGAGTTGCAATTCCTATGCTAGATAACACACCAAGTTTTATTACGTTTCTTCTGTTCATTATATAAGTTTTTGCAAATTTATTTAATAAGTTTACTTTTGTCAAGTACCTACTTTTTTGTACTCTAGCTACCAAAAAGAAATTAATATTGATTATCAGTTGATTAAAATTATAAAATGAAACAAAAAAAGATTATAGAACCAATTTGTGCAGTTGATTATGCTTTTCGCAGAGTAGGAGGGAAATATAAGGGGCGTATTTTATGGTATTTGTCAAATTATGAAGTTTTACGATTTGGAGAATTAAAAAGGCATATAAAAGATATTACTACAAAAATGCTTACTCAAACCTTGAGAGAGTTAGAAAATGATGGCTTGGTAAATAGGAAAGTTTATCGCGAGGTTCCTCCGAAAGTAGAATATTCGCTTACAAAGTCAAGCAAAGAACTTATTCCGTTTATCAACCATTTGCGAGAATGGGGGGAAAATCAAATGAAGTCAGAGAATATTCCAAGTTTAGTTCATCACGATAATTGTTGACGTTGTCTTTTTCAAAATGACGCACAACGGTCTCGGCTATGGGCAGTGGCGGATTGCGTGCGACTTTCTGTCGGGACGACACGAAAGTCAGTGCGGGAATCCGACCATCGAAAAGCGAGCTACCCCCGCCATTGCCTATGAGCCATTGTTGTATGCCGTTTTATTCTTCTCTAATATTTTTCAGGGTTATGTTGCAAAGCCTCAAGGCAATATGCGACTAATAAACATAGTCCATTTTTTGTTATTCCCATTTTTCTATCTTCATCAACAGCTACAGAAATACTTTCAAAAAATGATTCAATAGCATTAAGTTCTTCTTCTGTATAAAGACTAATATCAAGTTTTTCTGGGAATTTCTCTTTCAACCATTTAAAAAGAGTTTTGTTTCTTATTTTTTCGTGAGTTTCATTTAAATCAAGAGTTTCCCCTTCATCGACTAAAGAGTTGATGTAGAATCCTAAATAAGTATATCTAACTGGATATTTCATTTTTATTTATTTTAAATCTTGTGTTATTTCCATAGTTTGTTCAATAATGTCAAGTAATTCTCCCGATGAAAATGAGTTTTGAGCTTTCTCTTGTAATAATCTCAATTGCATTTTGTCTTCTTCTTTTCTCCTTCTTTTTATTAACTTCTCAAAAGCTTTATTGATATATGTTTTTACTTTTACTAACTGTTTGTCAGCAGAAGGTAAATGACTAACCCAACTTTCTCCGTTTTCAGCATCTATTAAATTTCTCATATATGAAATATCAATACCGGGTTTCATTCTGTCTGTTGTTTTGAAAGCTCTACACATAAAGTTTTCATACATCATTCCATTTTTGTAAGTTTCTATTGACATAATTTTATTGGTTTTTATGTTTAAATTTCTAATCTACAATTTTCATAATCTAAACGATTTGTAAAGGTTTTTCAAAAGAGCCTCAATTTATTCATTATCAGTTATGTTTGTCTCTATTTGTAGCACTGAGCTAAATGGCATACAACGGTTTAGGCTATGTTGTCGTTGTGGAAAAATCGGCAAGATTTTTCCGCCATAGCAGTTATGTTAGTAAATATACGAGGATTTTCTGAAAAAGAAAATCCGCCACAATGCAATATAGCCAGT
>NZ_JAAZUI010000055.1 GCF_012524075.1 Lutibacter sp. B1 | reverse complement strand
CTTTCATTCTGTTATTTTTTATGAGTTCTTAAAGTTCTATTTTTAATTTTGATATTTTAAATTGGAAATTAAGTGTGTTTTTATTCCGTTTTGGATTCGTTTTCGTTTTTTCGCATTATGTACAACGTGATTGTGTATGGTTAGTTGCGTGGTTAAGCCTTAAAGTTAGCAAACAAATCACAGATAGAAAATTCCAGCGGAATTTTCGTAAGTCGGCAGTGACCTAGCAATTAATTATACACGGTGTTAGCAAACGTATTTTATCCGCTCTAATTTTCTAAAAGGTTATATTTTACAAAATTACTATTCCATTTGTCCGTAATATTTATTGTCTTTACCAAATCATTAAATTCAAATCCGTTGGTATTTGTTGCTGTCAAATATATTCTTGCCTCTGCATTTTGTACTTTGAATTTATCTATTGTTGGGATGTAATTAATGTTGTTGGCATCTTCAACTTGCTCAAAATCATTAAAAAGCCTTAAACAAAAGTTGGATTTTGTATTTATTAAATTTGGCGAATATTTATTCTCTGTGATATTGGTGAAATAATTATAATTATTACTATTATCAAAATAATTTTCAAATTCTTCTATTAAACCTTTTAGTCTTGTCAAATCTTTTTCAGAGTATTTATATCTTTTTTCTTTAATATATTTATTTTCACTTTCAAGTAGTTTAACATCTTCTTTATTGTCTTTGTCTGTTCTTTTCCAGTTTTCTCTGGTTAAATCTAGATAATTAGCATAACGTTGAAGTTCCTCCAAGTTAGTATTTGTGTGATTCTTAAAAAATGAGGATACATCGTAATCGCTCAACTTTTCCGTTTCTGTAAGATAATCACGATATTCTTTTGATTTAAACGTGATTGTACCTGCTTTATATTTTAAAACTAATTCCACTACAATTTGAGTTTTCTCAATTATTTCTCCAAAGGGATTTCCAATTTCTGTGGTTAAATGCAAAGTTGTCGTTTGGGAAGAGGATATTGTAGAAAAAATCAGTTTTTTGTCTTTATTGAATTCGTCTCCGAATTTATAGCTCAATCCGTTATTAAGGTTTAATTTGAAGGATTCGTCTGAAAATCTACTTTTTGTCTTTTCCTTAATTTCGTTTTTTTGATTTGGAATTTTACTTTGAATGTAATCTTTTGGTCTTATATCAAAGCTGTACAAAATATCGTTTTCTTTGCTTTTGTAAACCGATTTTATTGTTACTCCTAAAGTTTGGTAATTGATGTCATTTCCTTGATTTTCTTTTGCTCTTATAATTTGCTCATTTTCTATTTGTTTGAAAGAATTATTAAAGTCGTTTGAAGTGCCGTAATCATTTTTATCAATTATGTAAGTATAAATAATTGTGTTAGTTTCTTTATCAAATTTTACCTTTTCTGCGAAAGTGAATTCATCAACTTTAGCTGGAAGTTTCATCATTCTGTTTGTATTCTGTGCGATTTGCGTCATATAGTTTTGAGCATTTTTTTCCTTTTTTGACAGATTATCACAACCTATCATCAAAAAGCACAAAATTATTAAGTAAAGAATGTTGTTTGTTTTCATATGTTTGCTAACGGTTTCGGCTATGAGTAGTTGCGTGGTTTAGCACTTAACTTTGCAAGTACACACCAAACTGAAAATCCGTGAGGATTTTCAGAAGTAGGCGAGAACAAGCAATTACTTATAGCCATTGTTGGCAGTAGTGTTTATTTTGTCAGTCGTTTTGCTGTCATAAATCGGTCAGCTACATTGTCCCAATTGATAATTTCAAGAACTGTATCAACAAAATCGGCTCTTTTATTTTTGTATTTCAAATAATAGGCGTGTTCCCAAACATCAATCACCAAAATCGGAACAACTCCCCATTGTGTTAATTTTTGATGATTTTCGCATTGTAACAATGTCAAGCTATCCGAATAAGGTTGGTAACCCAAAATACCCCAACCGCTTCCTTCTACAGTTTTTGATATTTTCCCGATATAGCTTTTCAGTTTGTCAAATGAACCGAAATCCTTTTCTATCTGTTTTAAGAGTTCAGTTTTGGGTTCAGTTTTTTTATTCGTTAAGTTCGTCCAAAAGATGGAATGAAGCACGTGGCTTGAAAAGTGGTAAGCTAACTTTCGGGTCCACAAATCCACTTGGTCTAAATCGCCCGATTTTAGATGTTCCTTAATTTTAATCAAATCTGTGTTTGCCCCTTTTACTGCTCCACCGTGATGAAATTCAAAGTGCAGATGTAAGGTTTCTTCATCCATATGTGGCTCCAAAAAAGTTTTATTGTATGGAAGTGATTTTTGAATGAAATTTCCATTACTGTCCACTAATCTGTCAATTCCGTTTTCCGTTACATTTTGTGAAAAAACGTTGTTCATTGGTAGGATTGTCGCTCCACCTAAAATTGCCGTGTTTCTTAAAAATTCTTTTCTGTCCATATTTATACTTTTTTCAATTTATCTCGTTTTTCCACATTACTGCCAACGAGTTTGTACAAGATTAGTTGCGTATTAAAGCACTAAATTTATTAAATAATTACTGACCGGGAAAATCCTCACGGATTTTCGTAAATGTGCTAGAACCTAGCAATTGATTTTGTACGGTGTTGTGTGTAGTATGTTTATACTGAACTTTTTTGTGATTTACCGAACCCAAAACCTCCAATAAAAGAAAGTATTGCAGTTATAATAGTAATCAATAAACTCAAATTAGATTGAAGATAAACAATTAAAAATCCAATAAATAGCAAACCTATTACTATTAATATTAAATTGTAATTACGTTCAGACTTTCGTTCAACTCTATCTCTTTTATCATTTTCATCAGAATTCGAAATCAATGTCGTTATATGATCAGGAGTAATTTTATCAGCTATTGGGTTTGATCGTCTTGAAATTCCAGAAAACATTGATTGTTTAATTATACTAACAACTTTTCCTCGTTCTTCCTCTGGAATTGCTTCTAAAATCTCATCAGGGATAATTCCTTCTGAGTCAATATTGGTTTTTTCACTTTTTATTTCTTCTTTTTCAATTGAATTTGCAGTTACTTGAACGTCATTTTCAGAATTCATATCATCTTTAGTCATAGAATAATTTTTTTAAAACATTTTAAAAATATGTGAAAATGAATTTTCTAATTCTTTATTAACTTTATTTTCGATATAAAAATTAATAACATCAGCTAGAATATTAATCATTGCCTTTCTTTCTGATTCGTTTAATTTACTCAATGATTTCACTAAAACACTAAGTTCTTTTTGGAATTCAGAGTCTAACTCTTTCGAGCTCAATTCATTAAAATAGTCAGAATAATATTCTTGAATGATAAAATCATCCCAAATATTTTCTTTTTTCTTTTTTGGAATTGATAAAAAATCTTTTTTATTAATTAAATTCATTCTAAATAAGGGTTTATGCAACAAGTTACAAATATAAACGGAATTTTCAAATATTAATTATCCATAAATTATTATTTAAGATTTTTTTCACATATTACACACAACGATTTCTATATGCGCCGTTTTAATGGCGTATATGGGTTGTTGTGTTTAGTATTTTGTACATCTGTAAATATACAATTTTTTAAATACGGAGTCTGTCAGCCGCCACCATAAAATGTCTCCAATTGTCAT
>NZ_JAAZUI010000054.1 GCF_012524075.1 Lutibacter sp. B1 | reverse complement strand
AAGAATTTCAATTTTTAAATCAAATTCGTATTTGTCTCTTTCAATAGTTCCAACTTCTCCAAGATGTTTATCTTTAAGTTGGTCTAAACTCATCATTTTCATTTTTTTAGTAGTTTCCATTTTTTAAAGTTTTTTTTTGATTAAAATATTCCATTCTCAATTTCTCCGCTTTTTCAATTTCAGCTTTCGGGACTTTACTCACTTTTTTAATTATTCCGTGAGTTGATATTACTAAAGTTTCAGTTTTCTCGGTTTTATCCCAAAAGGCAAAAAGTCTAATCTGAACTCCATTGTATTTTGTTCTAAATTCCCAAATTTCATTTTTTAGTTTTTTAAAAAGCTTAGGATCATTTATCAATTTAGCTTTATCAATATTGTAAAATATTTTCGTTCTTGTTTTATTGTCTAAATTTTCCACAAACTCAATAGCTTGTTCTAAAAATATAACATCAAATTTAGGTTTCATTCCTTTTCTAACTATTTAGACGACAAAGTTAGTAAAAAGTTTCAATATATGGAAACTATTTTTGTTTTTACGACTTGCATTCAATGTTGTAACGCAACAAAGCGTTGTTAATTTTAAGTGATACTAAGCTACGTTTTTTAATTCAGATTCCAATACTTCTTTAGGAGTTTTATACCCAATGATTTTTCTGGGTTTGTTGTTTAGTTTATGTTCGAGTTTTAAGAGCAGTTTTTCGTCAATAAGGTTAAAATCAGTTTCTTTAGGGAAATCTCTTCTAATGATACCATTTGTGTTTTCGTTAGTACCTCTTTCCCAAGAAGAGTAGGGATGCGCAAAGTAAATCTTCATACCGGTTTTTTGAGTTATAATTTGATGTTTAGCCATTTCAATACCGTTGTCGTAAGTCATAGATTTTCTTAGTTTTTTATTTAGTTGATTGATTTTTTTAGAGAACATTTTAGCAACTTCATCAGCTTTTCTGGATTTTAATTTAACGATTAAGGTGTATCTGGATTTACGTTCTACAATGGTTCCAATAGCAGACTTTTGACCTTTTCCAATGATTAAATCTCCTTCCCAATGTCCAATTTCTTGTCTAAGTTCTATATGCTTAGGTCTCTTGTCAATACTGACTTGATTAATAATTTTAGAACCTTTTCCACGTACTTTTTTAATAGGTCTTCTACGCGTTTTTTTTCTCACGAGAAGTTTGATAAGTTTTTTATTTAAAGACGCTTGCGGTCTTGTATAGATATGTCTATAAATGGCTTCGTGAGAAATAGACATAATTTTATTGTTTGGATATTGAATTTTAATTCTACCACTAATTTGTTCAGGCGTCCATCCTTTTAAAAGTCCTTTATAAACGTAATGCTTAAGCGGTTTGTATGTTGATATTTTATCAAGATTTCTTTTGTTAAGGTAATCGTCTTTAGCATTCCAATGGGCTAATTCAGCCGCATATTTATCATTAGGATCTTGTATCCATTTATTAATTTCACGAGAAATAGTTGAACGCGACCTATTTAAAGTTTTAGCGATATAGGCTTTAGTTTTATTCTCGTTTAGAAGTGTCTCAATTTTGATTCTTTCTTTAAGAGAAAGTCGTCTATGTTTTGAACTCATTTTTACAAATCTATAAATTTAGATTTGTTGCGTTAAGTTATTGAATAGACCGATTTCTTCCGCAATTAAAGGCAACGGTTTAGGCTATGTTGTCGTTGTGGAAAAATCGGTAAGATTTTTCCGCCAAAGCAATTGTGTTAGTAAATATACGAGGATTTTCTGAAAAAGAAAATCCGCCGTAATGCAATATAGCCATTGTTGTGTGTAGTTTTTTTATTCGGATATTCTCTTTTTTAAATCCATTCGTTCGTGTAAAATTCTGGTAATTTCAATATAATTTTCATTTAACGTTCGGTAGAAAATGATATGTCGATTCGTTTTCATACCGAATAAACTTTGTGTAATTCCGTCATAGTTTTTTCCTAAATCTGGATTATCTGCAATATCTTGACAAGTTGAAATCAATATTTCATAATATTTGTCGGCTTGATTCTCAGACCAAACCTCGAAAGTATAATCCCAAATTTTCGATAAATCTTCAACCGCCTTATTGGTCAATTTATATTTCGCCATTTGAGTGTTTTTTCGCCTTTAGAGATTCAAGATGTTTTTTCGGGTCAAAATCTTCAGCAATTCCGCTATCAATTCCCTCCTGAATTGCGTTTCTCAATGCAATTACTTTACTTTCCTCTTCCTCTAAAAGTCTTAATCCTGCTCTTATAACTTCACTAACATTTTTAAATCGACCTTCTCTTATTCTACTTTGAACGAATTGATCAAAATAATTTCCAAGTGATATTGATGTGTTTTTGTTCATTTTGATAAAATTTTATTCAAATATACCAATAATTGGTATAATATCCAAATTCTCAAATTACACACAACGGTTTAGGCTATGTTGTCGTTGTGGAAAAATCGGCAAGATTTTTCCGCCATAGCAATTGTGTTAGTAAATATACGAGGATTTTCTGAAAAAGAAAATCCGCCACAATGCAATATAGCCATTGTTGTAACACGTTTTATTATTATTTAGTTTCTCTAATTCTCAAATATTTATTTTTCCCAAATGTTATATAATATAAAGGAAAAAGAAATCCAATTCCAGTAAATACAATCAGAAACTTTAAGTCAATCTCGAATAGATTTTTCAATAAGAGATATATTAATGAAAAACCTAAAGCAATCGGTATAACGATATTTACATATTTAAATCCAGCAATTTCAATTTTTGTAGATTCATTTTCGACTGTTTCAAATTCGAGCATAGGACTTTTACACCAATCAATTTTTCCATTAATTTTGTATTTTCCAGAATCTATTTCAAACTCTTTAGTTTCACCATCAGAGATTACTCCAATTTTATTATTATTCAGATAAATTCCAAATTCTCTTGCTTTATTATTCCACTCAGAAACTCTCGTTATAATAAGTTTTGCCATATTTATAATTGTTTTATTTAAATAAATTAAAACGTCTTTGGTAATAATTTTTTTAATTGATTTTTCATATTCATTCGATTTAATGAAAAGATATTTGAATTATTATCAAGGAAATCAATCATCAAAAATGTTTTATCAATCATTTTTCTCATATTTAATTCTTGCTTTTTGTTCAAATCAGTTGACTTTTCAATTATTGTATAAAATAAAACAGAGAGATTTTCAATAATCTGTTTATCAAGTTTTTCAATTTTCTCATAAAACGTGTCATTTTCAGATTCAATTAATTCAAATATTGAAAAATCTAATTTATCTTTTAAATCGATGTTAATTATTTCAATTGCATTATCTAATTCAGCACCATTTTTTCCTGATAAATTTTGAATTATTTGTTTTAAAAAATTTGCAAGTTTTTGTATTTCTCTTTCAATAAAATCATTTTCTTGTTGCATAATCTTTTAATTTCAATTCTTGCATTCAATGTTGTAACGCAACAAAGCGTTTTAATTTTTAATAGTTACTAAGCTACGTTTTTTAATTCAGATTCCAATACTTCTTTAGGAGTTTTATACCCAATGATTTTTCTGGGTTTGTTGTTTAGTTTATGTTCGAGTTTTAAGAGCTGTTTTTCGTCAATGAGGTTAAAATCTGTTCCTTTAGGGAAGTCCCTT
>NZ_JAAZUI010000053.1 GCF_012524075.1 Lutibacter sp. B1 | reverse complement strand
GGTCTTTTCTTTGATTCGTTTCTTTGGACAAGCAAAGAAATGAATAGAAAATAATGAGATGCTGAAATAATACTTCGACTCCGCTCAGTAACCTTTCAGCATGACGAAAAAAAACCGTCATTCCGAACTTATTTCGGAATCTCATCAAGCAAATTAAAAGATACTGAAATCAAAGATTCAGCGTAACTAAACAAGCTGTCTGTCGAAGGAGAAACGAAGCAATCTTATTCTTTTTAAACAGATTACTTCGTCGTTACATTTCGACTCCGCTCAATGACCTGCTTCTTGTAATGACGAAAAAGCTAACCTTATTTTCAGAATAGCGAAGGTAAACACAGAAATTCAGGAATGCAAAGCATTCCGCTGTGTTTAACAAGCGGTTCTTTCAGCAGAAAGAAATTCCTAAAATAAGGGGTCTTTTCTTTGATTCGTTTCTTTGGACAAGCAAAGAAATGAATAGAAAATAATGAGATGCTGAAATAATACTTCGACTCCGCTCAGTAACCTTTCAGCATGACGAAAAAAAACCGTCATTCCGAATTTATTTCGGAAGCTCATCAAGCAAATTAAAAGATACTGACATCAAAGATTCAGTGTAGCTAAACAAGTCTGCCTGTCGGCAGACAGGTTCAGCATGACGGAGACAGAACGTCATTGCGAACCTTTATGCGAAGCAATATCTTAGGTTTCAATACTATAAATTTTACTCTTTTATAACCCTAAACCCAACATAGCTACTTTCAGTATTATTTGAATTTTCATCACAAAAATCATAAGCACTATAGCCATAAATACCATTTTCAAAATATTCAGAAACATTACCACCCAAATCATAAATTTCTGCATCTCCAATTTTAACCGCTTTAAATTCGCCTACTTTTTTAATTAAAGATGTTTTAGCTTCATTTAACTTGGTTTTAAAAAGTGCTACCTCATCTAGAGTTATTTCATAACCTGCCCAGTAGTTGAGTGTATTTTCTTTTGAACCTATTTTAACAGCTTCTTTTTGAAGTTCTTCCGCTTCTTTAATATTTGGTAATCTGTAAGTATTGCCGGTTAATTCACTTAACCAATTGGTATAATTTATAGCGTCAGTTTTTGTAACTATGGCAGGAAAATTATCTTTTCCTTCAGCAAAATCAAAATCATTTTTAAAAGCTTGGAATTGTACATTTGTAATTTCAAATTTACCAATTTCAATTGAATCTTTTTTAACAGATACTGTTTCAGGAATTAAATTTTCATGATATAAAATTCCGTAATTACCATTTTCGGCAGTTTTCGCTTTTTCAATTTTTAATAATTCAGCTAAAGGACTGTCATCTTTAAATGTTTCGTTTTTAGTAGAAGGTTTGTTAAATAAATAAGTGTCAATCCAAACCAATTCTTCATTCATTTTACGCAACTGATGAGTTATTTTTTTTAAACCATGCGGTTGATCAGGAAACCATAAAAAACGCACAGGAGTTTTTCCAACTTGCTGTAAACCTCTATAATACTCCCAACCTTGATCTCTTGGTACGGCTCGGTCTTCACTTCCATGAAAAATAATGGTAGGGGTTTTAATTTTTTCGATTTCAAATAAAGGCGATTTAAGGATATAAGTTTCGTTATATGGTTTGCCATTAACATCATCCCAAGGTGCACCACCAAAATAAGATTGATCGAAGCTTACTCCAAATCTGCAAGTACCATAATCGGATGTCCAGTTTACATCACCGGCTCCCGGAGCCGCAAATTTGAACATATCAGGATAGCGTAAAGAAAGCATAGTCGTTAAAATTGCTCCGTTAGACCATCCCATGGTTCCTAATTTATTTTTATCAACCATTCCTTTTTCAATTAAAACTTCGATACCTTTGGTTATATCTTCCATTTCCAAATCGTAATAATTTCCCTTGATACTTTCAACAAATACCAAACCATGGTTTGAAGAACCGTGATAATTTGGTTTTAGTACAAAAGCACCACGTTGCGCTAAAATATTAGGATAAGTACTCCAGCGTTCACTCCAAGTATCGGTATCTACACCTTCAGGGCCACCGTGAATAGATAAAATTAAAGGATATTTTTTACCTTCTTGGTAGTTTTCAGGATAATAAAGTAAACCATTAACTTCTTCATTATTAAATCCTTTCCAAACCATAACTTCGCTTTTAGTAATTGGTTTTTCGGCAAGATTTTTATTCAGTTCAATCAATTCTTTTTCATTACTGAATTTATTTGCTGAAATATCAGCAATATAAAACTTTGGTAATTTAGAAGCTGTTGAGTATTGGTAAGCAATTTTATGGCCATTTTCTGAGACACTTAAAAGTGTTGTATGATTATTTTTTTCACCTAAATTGATATCTGATTTTTTCCATTTATTGCCATTTTTTTTATAGTAAGCAAGTTTGTAATATGCTTTGTTGGCTAAAGTTACAATTACATCATTTCCAACAACTTCAAAACCGTTTCCAATACCCAAATTCCATTGTAAATCAACTTTTTGATAAGAATTTATGTCGATTGAGTAATAATATAATTCATAAAGTCCGGCACCATTCCATTCAGGGTCAGATGCTGTTCCGGAAATAAAATAAAAGCCTTTATTATCATTACTGAATTGAAATCCGTATGAAGGCATATCTCTATCGGTAATAATCTGTTTTACAGCACCAGTTTCTATATTTTGTAAAAAATAAAAAGGATCTTTTTGAGCGTCAGAAGGATAACTTAAGCTTCTTTCCATACTGTAAACAAGCCATTTTCCATTTGGAGAAATTGTATAACTCTTAATAGGTTTTTTGTTGTTTGTAATTCGCTTAATGTTTTCTGATTTTAAATCGTAAGAAAAAACACGTTCAGGTTTCCAATGTAAAGAATCTTCCACAACAATAACATTATCTTTTTTGTCTTCAGCAGTTTTTTCAACTAAAGTTTTACCTTCACTTGCAGTAAATAATAAAGTATTCTCATCTAACCATTGTAAATCTGAAATTCCATTTTCAAATTCTTTTACTGCTTTTGCTTCACCACCATAAATACTTAATTTCCAAAGTTTTTTACCTTTATCTCGAGAAGATAAAAAGTAAATATCTTCACTATTTTTAGAAAAGATTGGACTAAAATCGTTTTCATCAGCATTGGTTAGTTGAATGGTTTTAAAAGTATCTTTTTCAGAAATATCTAAGCGTGTAAGGTAAATGTCGTTAACAAATTTATCTTTTTCTTTTACAGGCTTCTTTTTTGTCCATACAACCATTTTTTCATTTGGAGATATAGTAACAGAGCGCATATATTCTGTATTGATAATATCTTCAGGAGTCCAACGGGTTTTATCTTTTTCTTGAGCAGTTAAAAATGAAGTACATACTAATAAAGTGTACAAACTTGTGAAAAAGTAATTGTTTTTCATGAAACTATGATTTTAATTTTTGTAAAAGTATAATTTTTAGTGAATTGAATAGGAATTTTATTTAAAAGTTGTTTTGTGGTTGGAAAGTTTTAAAGAATTGTCATTGTGATTCTTTAGATGAAGCAATCTCATTAATTAAAGTAACAGATTACTTCGTCGCTATTGCTCCTCGTAATGACGAAAAAACTAACCTTATTTTCAGAATAGCGAAGGTAAACACAGAAATTCAGGAATGCAAAGCATTCC
>NZ_JAAZUI010000052.1 GCF_012524075.1 Lutibacter sp. B1 | reverse complement strand
CGACCAAAAGTTTGGTTTCTAAGGTTACTTTCTGGTAGCTTTTTTTTCGCCAGTGTTCATTTTGTGATTTCATAAGTGACTGTAATTAATGGTTTAATTTTTAGTCAACCTATTTCAGGAAAGTTCATTTTCAACCTTGTGCCCAACGGTTTAGGCTATGTTGTCGTTGTGGAAAAATCGGCAAGATTTTTCCGCCATAGCAATTAGCTTAGTAAATATACGAGGATTTTCTGAAAAAGAAAATCCGCCACAATGCAATATAGCCATTGTTGGTTAAAGTAACTTAATCAAACATAGTTGGATTTATCAATTTTAGTTCAAATTTAATCGATTCATTTCTCAAATCTGATGGTTTTAATTCTCTATTTTCATTACGTGATATTTCTCAAATTCAGTTGAAAGAAGTTGCAATTTTTCAGTTTATGGAAATGATGAAAAGCAACTAAAACAATCAGAAAATCAATCTTTTGAGTGTTATTTATCAAGATTTGTACTAATTATAAAAAGAAAACGAATTATCTAAAAAATCAATCATTGATGAATTTTTCAGTTTAGTAGAAAAGATGAAAAGCAACTAGAACAATCTAAAAATCATTCAAACGAGTTCGTTTTTATTGATTTAGAAGAAAATTAGCTTAGAAAACTAAAAATAAGAGAAAAACTCCCACGAAACGAAAATCAAATCAATTTAACGGATTCAACTCATTAAATTTCTCAATTTAGCAGAATGATAAAATAGGAGAGAAGAGTTCTCAGAGAATTCTCAGTTGAAGCAGAATTTTAGTTTTGGAAAAAAACTATTTAAAAAATTCATTCCTGAATAGTGCTCAAAATCGGACTAATTTTCAGCTTTAGTAAATCATTATTTTTGAAGAAAAATTTCTCTGCCAAGTTCCAATCTCGTTATTTTAACCAACGGTCTAGTACATGAAAAGTAGCGTTTTTGAAAACGTTATTTTACGATGTTTAAATTTAGTTATTTTATTAGTTAGAAACATTCTATTTTACTAAATGAAGCTATTTTTTATGTACATTGTTAGGCAAAGTATTTTTTATTTGATAACTCATAATTCGCAATGAATTTCTAACTTTTTTAAAATCTTTCTTTTCAATAAATTTTAATGTTTCATACGAACGAATTAACTTTTTATCTTCTTTTTTATAGTCAAATTGTTTCCCTTTTTTGTCTTGAATTTTGATTTTGTCTTGTAATAACTCATAGTCTTTTTTTAAAGAATCTTTATCAATATCTATAATTTGGCATCTATGAGAATCATCATTTCTAACTTCTCTTAAATGAGTAATTCTTTTATCATAATATCTGTTTTTATCAAAAAAGAATTCTTTTTCATACAGGTATACGAGTACATTAATATTTAAGTCACTTATTTTTTTGAAATGATTATTTGCATTCTTTAGGTTTCTATATCTTCTTTTGAAATTTGGATTATTCTCTAAAAGAGTTTTTAACAGATCTAAGAATACCGGAAATTTTCGCCAATAATAATAATTCAAAAGGTTTTCTATTTGATGAAAAGCAGATGTGCAAAAAGGAATAAATATATCTTCTTCAGATTCATTTTTGTCAAAAAGTAATTTTTCCATTTTGATATTATCATTGATTAACTTCTTTTTAACATTTTCATTTGAAATAAAGGTGTAATCGATTAAATTGTTTAGATAATTAAATTTTAATGATATTTTATTAACTATAGGAGATTCTATTCCCTTTACTAATCGTATAAATGAAATTTGACCTAAAAGAACATCTTTAAATTCGTAATTTTTTTTGGATTCAGGTTGGTGTTTCTTAAATTCTTTTTTAGCATAATTGAGACCTCCTTTTTCCCAATTGTTAAGCATTGCTCTTGTTTTTTGTAAAAATTCTCTTTTAATATTTAATTTTTTATTTACGACTAATCCAGTCACTTCTTGTCGCTCCATTGAGGATTTAATTCTAGTTTTTTGATTATTAATTAAAAAGTTTTCTTGATTTAAGATACCCTCAATTTTTTCGATAAATTCGGAATTAAATACTTTTTTATTACTAGAAAAAGTCAAATCATCTGCATATCTTGAATATTTTATTTTACTTTTTAAACAAAATTTGGATAATTTTCTATCTAATTTTTGTGTTACAATATTTGAAATTATTGGTGAAATTGGTGAGCCTTGTGGAAGGGTGCCATCTGTTGTAGCGAGATTAGCAATTAAAAATGAAATTTTCTCTCTGTTGTTGTTAAGCTTAAAAGGAGATAGTTCTAAAACAACTTTTATTCTCCTAAAATTTATACTAGGGAAAAAGTTTTTAATATCAATATTTAAAACATAGTTTTTATTAATATGTGGAATTGCATTTCGCCTAATATCTTTACCTAAAATGAATCCATTTGAATTGTAATGAGAGTAGTCTTCAAATATTATTTGTAAAATAATATTGATTAACTTTTGAATTCTTTTTAATGTGGTATCTGGAGAGTTTATTACTCTAACTGAACCATTTTTTTTTGGAATTTCAAATTGAGTATATCTAGAAGATTTCGTTTTTGAAAGATAGTAAAGATAATCTACATCAATTAATTTTTCAGCTTTAAAGTTTTTAAAAAACTGTCTTTCAACAAAATTGAGTAATGTTGCAAATTCCTCTAAATCTTTAACCTTATAAAACTTCTGCTTTATATTATCTTTTATTTTTTTATCTAAAAAGATACTAGACATATTCTCTTGTGTATGGAACTTTAAATATTAAAGCTTTATCATAAATAGAATAGTAATAGAATTGTATTAATAGTATTACTAAAAATAATATTATACTTAAATAAGTAATAGAATATAATAGAATTATAAAATTTATTACAAATAAAAAATATAAAAATTGAAGAAGATAGAAATAGTATAAAAACTTCATCTATCTTCTCACTTTAGAATTAACATTTCGATTTCGAAATGCATAATCAATAGTCTAGTATCTTTAATCATATCATATTTTGCCTAACGGTTTAGGCTATGTTGTCGTTGTGGAAAAATCGTAAGATTTTTCCGCCATAGCAGTTATGTTAGTAAATATACGAGGATTTTCTGAAAAAGAAAATCCGCCACAATGCAATATAGCCATTGTTAGCATATTTAGCGACACGTTCTGCTGAGCATTGAATTTTTCTGTTATCTGAAATTTATCAAACATACTAATTTTTCTCATTTAGCTTTTTCTCCGCTATAATTTTCACGTTTTACAGGAAAAACTTTGAAATTTCTCAGTTTATTGCAATTATTCATTATTAAAGATATTCGGATTCGTTGCTCAAAATTTTAGCCGTTTCAATTCTCAATTCCGGTAGAGTGGAAGTCAATCTGGAATTTTTCAGGTTTGTACATATTTTCATTCAAAGCAAATTCATTCCGATACAATTCTCATTCCGTTTTGAGTATAAATCACTCAGAAATTTCTCTGTTTAGTACAATTTTTTCAGTAAAAACTCAATTCTTTCCGTTTTCATTGCTCAAATCTGACCGCTACAATTTTCACTCCGAAATATTGCTAAAAATCATAGTTTTCAATTAACTTTTTCAACTTTAATTTTTCTGACCAAAACTCATTCGAGCTATTTATGCTAACGGTTTAGGCTATGTTGTCGTTGTGGAAAAATCGGCAAGATTTTTCCGCCATAGCAGTAACTTTAGTAAATATACGAGGATTTTCTGAAAAAGAAAATCCGCCACAATGCAATATAGCCATTGTT
>NZ_JAAZUI010000051.1 GCF_012524075.1 Lutibacter sp. B1 | reverse complement strand
CAACAACGTATATAGCTCATTGTGGCGGAATTTTTTAATTGAAAAATTCCTTATATTTATAATCAAAATTGCTTCGGCGGAAAAATCTCGCTGATTTTCCCACAACGAAGCCATATACAAACCCGTTGTAGGTAATGCAAAAAAACCAGCCGCACATTAGGCACATTTGGTTTTTGCCAACACACAAAGCCGACGCTGAAAAAACCAAAAGAGCCTAATTTTGCCACCGCACGGACGGACAATACAATAAATGAAAACAGAACTCGAAATAAAAGACAAAACCAGACAGACCGAAGGACTAAAAATTGCTCCGTTCAGACAGCATATCAGAAAAACATCTCCACACAAACACAACAGTTATTTTGAAATAATTTACCTGACCAAAGGAAAAGGTTCCCACACCATTGACACCAAAGAATATAAAATAAAACCTCCTGTAATTTTCACTATCCGGAAAGAGCAGGTTCATTTTTGGGACATCAAAACAGAACCCCAAGGCTTTGTACTTATCATCAAAAAATCCTTTATTGATAACTGTTTGGACAAGGACATCAAACGCCTGATTTCAGAATTGAGTGCACAAACCTGTCTTTTTCCCAAAGACAATACTGCTATTGACATTTTCAATATTTTACTAAATGAATATCAACAAAAGAAAAAACCAAATCAACCGATAATAGACGGACTGTTAAAAGCACTTTTGGCAAAATTTCTTGAATCAGCAACGCCAAATATTTCTAAAAACGGCAACAGCACAATCTTTCAAAAATTCATTGACCTTTTGAGCAAAGAAGATGAACTCACAAACAAGGTAAACCATTATGCCAAATTGTTGAACACCACTCCTCAAAACCTAAATGCAATTTGCAGAAAAGAAACAGGACAATCTTCTACCGAGATACTTTCCGAACACATCATCAATGAAGCAAAAAGACTTTTGCTTTACACAGACATTACCGTAAGCGAGATTGCTCACAAACTTGATTTCAAAGACAATTCTCATTTTTCAAAATACTTCAAACGACACGTTGACCAAACTCCAGTAGGCTTTAGAAGCGACAACAACTAAATACCATACATTTTTCAAATAGACCATATTATTGATTGAGTGTTGTATAATTTTACGACATTAAAATCCACGAAATATGAAATGGTCAATATCAATTATCGCTTTGCTTCTGCTTTTGTCTTGTGGAAACAATCAAGACCAAAATACCCAAGGCAAATGGATAAAAGGAACGGAACAGGAAAAATTAGAAACCATTGAAAACCAATTCAGGGGTTTTGATATGGCAATGGTAGAAACAGGCTATCGCTATCAGGAACTGTATTGGGCAGGACAAGACGAAAATTGGGAATATGCAGACTATCAATTAGAGAAAATTCGAAAAGCGATAGAGAACGGATTAGAACGAAGACCCAAACGTGCAAAATCCGCAGAGCATTTCTTAACCGTAGCACTTCCAGAAATGGAAAAAGCACTTGAAAAAAGAGATACGATTGTGTTCAACAAAAATTTCCAAGTGCTGACCAACAGTTGTATCAGTTGCCACGCAATGGAAAAAGTACCACATTTTACAGTAAAGAAACCTCTTTACAGACAATCACCAATTCGCAAATAAGTATGTTTCAAAAAATAATTAGTTCAGACTATTCAAAAACCACCATCATTATTCGCTTAATGGTCGGTGCGGTTTTCCTTTCGGAAGGCATTCAAAAATTCTTATTTCCTGCTATTCGTGGTGCGGGACGATTTGAAAAAATCGGACTTCCGTCACCGGAATTTCTCGGTGCTTTTGTCGGCACGTTTGAGATTGTTTGTGGTGCGTTGATTTTACTTGGCTTGCTGACAAGATTAGCAAGTGTTCCAACACTCGTAATAATGTTGGTTGCCATTGCTACTACAAAATCAGAAATTTTAGTCAATGACGGATTTTGGGTAATGATGCACGGTAGCCGCACCGATTGGGCAATGCTTTTAGGAAGTCTGTTTTTGATAATTAAAGGTGGTGGAAAATGGTCGCTTGACTCGACATTTCAAAAAAATAATTAAAAATGGAAAACGAACTAAAACGAGAACTAAAAACACCAGGAGCCATTTTAATGGGTTTGGGTTCAATCGTAGGGACAGGCATTTTTGTAAGTATAGCCATTGCTACCCAGATAGCAGGTAGTGGCATTATTATCGCAGTGGTAATCGCTGCTGTACTTGCAGCTTTCAATGGTTTAAGCAGTGCACAGCTTGCTGCTGCACATTCGGTGAGTGGAGGCACATATGAGTATGGAAACCGCTTTCTAAACTCTTATTTTGGATTTGCTGCAGGATGGATGTTTTTGATAGCAAAATCAGCGTCTGCTGCAACCGCAGTATTAGGGTGTGTAGGCTACCTATTTTATGCTTTTGGTGTAAACGCTGACAATGTGGGCATTGTAGGAGCCGGACTTTTGTTACTTTTTGTGATGACATTACTTGTTTCCGGTGGTATTAGGCGAAGCAATCAGGCCAATATAATTATTGTTTCTGCAACCTTATTAGGACTTGCTGCACTCGTAATTGTCAGTTTCTTTGTTAAGGGCTTTCCTGTTCAACCAATTGTTGACTCTGTAAAAGACACCTCTATTACATCAATTCTCTATGGGTCAGCTTTAATGTTTGTCGCATATACCGGATATGGGCGAATTGCAACACTCGGGGAAGAGGTTTCCGAACCACGTACTACAATTCCCAAAGCCATTATTCTTGCAATGGTAATTATTGTAATACTCTACCTTGCCGTTTCACTTACAGCGATAAATGTTATGGGAGCGGAAGCATTTGGTCTAAGCGTTGAGGGAAAAGCAGCGCCATTGATGTTAGTTGCTCAGTCACTTTCAGTACCTGTTATTGGCTCTGTAATCACTATTGCTGCCATTACTGCTATGTTAGGAGTAGTGCTTAATTTACTGCTTGGTTTGTCGCGTGTAATTCTTAGTATGGCACGGAGAAAAGACCTGCCTGCTAAATTGTCCAAAATAAATCACAAAACTCAAAGTCCCGCTGTAGCTGTTTGGGTGACAGGAGGTATAATTGGAGTATTGGTGTTAAGCGGAGATGTTGTTTTTACTTGGTCATTCAGTGCGTTTACAGTATTGATTTATTACGCTATTACTAATCTAGCGGCTCTGAGAATGCCTGCGGACTTACGCTTATATCCTCGTTGGATTCCCGCTTTTGGCTTATTTGGATGTCTGTTTCTCGCCTTTTGGATTGAACCCACTTTTTGGATTGGTGGTCTTGCATTATTAGGTGTTGGTTTGATTTGGCATTCAATTGCTTTAAAGTTGAAATCCCGAAACAAAGATTAATAAACGTCTAAAATAAAGCCTCGGATTATGTCTATTGACATTAATATCAAAGCCAACGCTCGACAGCCACACACATTGCCAAGCCGCTCGAATCAGCCGCACAATCCTAAGCTTGTCAATAAGTGTGTCTTCCCCAACGCACGGACGAAAAAGAAAGCACTACCTACAACATTGTATAAGCGTAATGCGGGCTGAGTGGCTAAAATTGAGTATTTTGGCATCTATCAAAGTTTGGTGCAGGTGGACAATGAATCGCTCCGAAATCCCGCACTACGCTTATACTTGACCGTTGGCAAAAATAGCTCGAATGAATTTCGGTCAGAAATAAAATGAGTTTAGAAAGAGTTTAATGAGTTGGTTTTTAACAAAAAAAATGAGAGGTGAAACGGATAGATTTTAAAAAATGAGTTGT
>NZ_JAAZUI010000050.1 GCF_012524075.1 Lutibacter sp. B1 | reverse complement strand
TAAAGATATTCGGATTCGTTGCTCAAAATCTTAACCGTTTCAATGCTCAATTCCGGTAGAGTGGAAGTCAATCTGGAATTTTTCAGGTTTGTACATATTTTTCATTCAAAGCAAATTCATTCCGATTCAATTCTCATACTTTTTTGAGTATAAATCACTCAGAAATTTCTCGGTTTAGTACAATTTTTTCAGTAAAAACTCAATTCTTTCCGTTTTCATTGCTCAACTCTGACCGCTACAATTTTCACTCCGAAATATTGCTAAAAATCATAGTTTTCAATTAAGTTTTTCAACTTTAGTTTTTCTGACCAAAACTCAGCCGAGCTATTTATGCTAACGGTTGGCGGTATGAATAGTTGGGGAGTTCGGAGCACCTTGCAAATCAAGCCGGGAAAACGTATATTTGGCAAACCAAAACATGCAATTAACCACCTAAACCCCAATTATTTATGACCGCGTGTTGGGTGCTGTTTTTATTATTTTTCTTCTTTCGTAAAATTAATTTGTCCACCACCTTGAAATAAAATCATTGTTTTTTCTGTCGGATTAAATTCAAATTTTGCTCCTGCTTGGTCAAACTTAAATTTGTCGTTGTCTGTTGCTTCAAGCGGAAATGCAGGTTGTCCTGTCCCTTGTGCAATTAAAGTATTTCCGTCTTTTGTGATTGTAATTTTCAATGCAACTTGTTTAGAAGCGTATACGCCTAAATACTTGTCTAAGTCTTCCGAAGTCAAGTTGAAAGTTGTGAATTCTGGAATTTCGTATGGTCTATCGTAAACTGCACTTAAAACTGCAATAGAAATATCGTTGTTATTAAAGTTGGTTCCATTAGAAATCAACGCATACGAAATTTTGTCGTCTGCAAAATGAGAATAAACAGAACTAAACCCGTCAATTCCGCCGGTATGTCCGTAACCAAGGCTTTTGTAGAAAGGAATTTGAAACAAACCAATTCCGTAACCGTCCTTTATGGTTTTCATTATTTCAAGACTTTCATGTGCCAAAAGTTTTCCACCAAATAAAGCGTCTGCAAATTTTGTCAAGTCGGTTGGTGTGGAAATTATTGCACCTGCCCCCAAAGGAATAGTAAAGTTCGTTTCGCTTTCTACTTTCCAAGAACCTGCGAATCTGTATGATTTACATTCGTTGTTGTTTGGATTGATTTTGCCAAAAACATAAGTGTTTGTCAACCCAATTGGTTTAACAATAAATTCTTGCAACAAGTCAGAATACGATTTTGTAAAAGTCTTTTCAAGAATATAAGTCAAAAGCACAAAGTTTGAATTGCTGTATTCTGCTTTGCTGTCAGGGTTGAAGTCGCTACCGCCTTTTGCAATAATTTCAACCATTTCATTTTCTGTCTTTGATTGCGTGTTCCAAGTTAAATAATCCTTGTCATTTGTGAAGTTGTGTATTCCACTTCTGTGACTTAGCAAATGTTTTACAGTTATTTTCTTTGCATTTGAGATTGTAGGAAACCATTTATCAATAGTTTGATTTAGGTCTATTTTTCTTTCTTCAACCGCCTTTAAAATTAAAACTGTCGTAAATGATTTAGAGATTGAGCCAATTCTGTACTTAGAACTTTCTGTTGATTTTACATTATTTTCAACATCAGCAAGTCCGATTGTTTTTGTATAAATAATTTCTCCGTTCTTAGAAACGGCAACACTTCCCATAAATTTGTTGTTTTGTTCAAGTGCGTTGAAGTAGTTGTCTAATTTGATTTTGTCAAAGTTCGTTTGTGCAAGTCCGATTTGACTAAGTGTCAAAATTAGTACTGTTGTTAAAATTGTTTTTTTCATTTTTGTCCTGTTTATGTTATCGTTAACGGGTCTCACTAAAATAGCACCCAACGGTTTATGGTATGGTGTCGTGCGGGAGTTCGATGCAATTTCCTATCAGTTTACACCGACTTTTTTTACGAGCCACAAACCTTCGAAAACCTCTGAAACCCGCATGCACTATACCATGTGTTGTAAGCCGTGCTTTATTTTATTTGTTTAAGAATCTTGGTTTTCATCTTATCATTAATCATGAATTTCGACCATGTTACTAATATTGCATCATATCCAGTCTGTTGTTTTTCACTCTCAGTCAATTTTACTAACTCAACTGAAGGAGAATCATATTCCCAATTCGTATAAATCCAGTCGCTTTTTGAGATAGCTTTTGTTGAATAAGTAAAAAGGATTGATTTATCTGTAAAATCATAATCTTTAAACGTTTTTTCAAATTGTCTATTTAAGTATTCAGATTCTTTGGAATTTAGTCTTTTCTCGTTGTCTATAAAGGCATTTGAGAAATCAGGCATGAACTTAAAATCAAGTTTCAAATCATCTAATGTTGAATCAACTAATTTGTTTCTGCGACAATATGTTGTCTCAAAATGTTTTGAATAAACAATATATGCCTTACCCAATTCGAAAATCATTCCGCAATCAGGTCCGCCAAGTCCTGTTTTTATTTCAATAGTATCAGATTTTTCACCTTTCCAAATTTTTCCGACTGAAAACCTATAAATCATTTTCGAATCAATTTGTTTTTTGTCAAATGGAATCCCTTGAAATATTAAATCAGCAGAGTCTATCTCATTTCTAAGATTCATTTGATAACATTTGCATGAATATCCTTTTGAAAATCCTGCAATTAAAATCGTCAATATTAATAAAGTTCTTTTCATATGGTTGAGTGTCTTTTTAGCATGGCTTACAACGAGTTAGAATATGAAAAGTTGCGGGTTTGAAAACGCAATTTTCCGATGTTTAAATTTAGTATTTTTATATTTTAGAAACATTCTGTATTATTGAATTAAGCAATTTTTTATATGCATTGTTGCCACCAGTTTATTTTATCATTTTAAAGATAAAACTGACTTAAAAAACTCGGATTTCCTTTTTCTTCAGGATAGAAATAAATACCTATAATCAATTTACTATTATCAGGTACTTTGTCATTAATACCTAAGTTATTGCTTGACCATTCGGTTTGCTTGATAATCTCTATCAGTTTTTGGTCTATTGATTTTCCAAATCCACTTATTTCAGATACACTTTTAATTGTCAAATCTTGCGAAAAAGTTATTTCATACAACCCAAAATCTTTCTGTAACTCAATTCCTTTAAACTGCTTTAATTGCTCATACAAGTTTGATTTTTCTAGATACTCAATTTTGTCAGTAAAACGGATATTTTTAGTTTTGAACACTTTTAAAATCGCTAATTCTCGTTTTGAATTTTTAAAATTGCTTTTATTTAAATAAAGTAATCCGGAACACATTCCAATTCCAAAATTACCATCACTATTTTTTCGAGCATATGCAATTAACTTTGTATTCTCTGGAATGAAAATATCACAAGATGTTCCAATTCCATTATCACTTTGACCATAAACATAAATTGATTTTGAAATTTCTCCTTTGAACAATTCGTTAATTTTAATATCTGCTCTGTATCCTTTTTCTCCTTTTTGATTAGGATATATTTTTAGAATTGTCACATTAGCAACAAAATCAGACTGAATATATTTTTCAGTAATCGAAGGTTCATCACAATCACAAGCAAATATTCCTACTGAAAACAAAAAAATAAATATGTGTAGAATCTTTTTCATAATTGGTGGCAACGGGTTTGTATATGGCTTCGTTGTGGGAAAATCAGCAAGATTTTTCCGCCGAAGCAATTTTGACAATAAATATAAGAAATTTTTCGATTAAAAAATTTCGCCACAATGAGCTATATACAGTGTTGTACGCTGGCATAATTCATTCTTTTCATTATCTTTTTATTTCTTTTGTCTATT
>NZ_JAAZUI010000004.1 GCF_012524075.1 Lutibacter sp. B1 | reverse complement strand
TGGACGATTTTGCAGCCGCATGGGAAGATAAATATTCCTACGCCATTAAAAGCTGGAAAGACAATTGGGAAGACCTGACCGTATTTTTTGAATTTCCCCTGGAAATCAGAAAAATAATCTACACAACGAACATTATTGAGAATCTGAATGGGAAAATCCGAAAGTACACCAAAAACAAACTTTCATTCCCATCTGATCAATCTGTAATGAAATCCGTATATTTGGCTTTGAGAGAAGCTACCAAAAAATGGTCAATGCCAATCCAAAATTGGGGCATTATCCTAAATCAGTTCCTTGTCATATTTGAAAAAAGGGTCCAGCTATAATTAGCTAAACCCTCGATATTTTATACTTACACACTTTGTGAAACAGTGTCATATTAAACCCTAATACTATTTCACTCTAGTTATTGTTAAACCATCACGTATTGGAAGTAAAACAGTTTCTACTCTATCATCTGTGCTTAACAACTTATTATATTCTAAAAGTATTCTGGTATCTTTATCTTTCTTTTCAAGTTCTTCAATTACCTTTCCATTCCACAAAACATTATCTGATAAAATTACACCTCCTGAATTCATTTTATCAATAACCAAATTGAAATAATTAACGTAGTTTGATTTATCGGCATCAATAAAAACCAAATCAAATTTATTATTCAAAGTTGGAATTATATCTATTGCGTTACCTATTAATTGTTTAATCTGATTTTTATAATTTGATTTTTCAAAATATATTTTCGCAAAATCTTCCAATTCTTCATTTTTATCAATGGTAATTAGCGAACCTTCTTTTTGTAATCCTTCAGCTAAACAAAGTGCCGAATACCCGGTATAAGTTCCTATTTCTAATATATTTAAAGGTCTAACTAATTTAGAAATCATAGCCAACACACGTCCTTGAAAAGCTCCGCTTAGCATTCTTGGGTTTAATACTTTTTGCCAAGTTTCTTTATTAAGTTGTTGTAATAATTCTGGTTCCGGTTGAGAATTATTCAATATATAATTATCTAATTTATCTGATAAAAAACTCATTTTCTAATTTATTAAAATACAAAAAACGGAACTTATTTTAAGTTCCGCAAATTCTTTTATTTTTTTAGTTTTTAATACTACTTAGAATATTTATTAATTATATCAAACAGTATTTTTTTATTTATTGGTTTAGTCAAATAAAAATCGAAACCTTTTTTTAACGCTTGATCTTTTTCATTTTCTATTGCAAAAGCAGAAAGAGCAATTACCGGAATATCAGATTTAAGTTTTTTTATTTCTTTCATTGCTTCATTTCCATTCATAACCGGCATTTTAATATCCATCAAAACCAAATCTATTTCAGGGTGTTTTTGAAAAAGTTCTACTGCTTTTTTCCCATTATCCGCTTCAAGAATTTTGAAGTTTGTTTTGGAAAATAATTCTTTCAAATACATCATATTATACTCTTCATCATCGGTAATAAGAATTGTTAATTCTTTTCTTTTTTGATAAAAAGCAGGTTTGTTATTTTCGATTACTGTAGTTATTGCTTTTTCTTTTGGTTTAATATAAGGTATTGTAAAATAAACAGTTGTACCTTTATTATTAGAGTCTATCCAAATTTCACCATTAAATAATTCTACGAATTTTTTTGAAATTGACAACCCAAGTCCTGTTCCTTTATGATGTTTATTTAAATATAAATTAGCCTGAATAAATCTTTCAAATATCTTTTCTTGAAGTTTCTCTTCAATACCAATTCCGGTATCTTTTACATAAAATTGTAACTTATTCTCTAAAAATTTATACCCAAATTCTACTCCTCCAGAATAGGTAAACTTAAAAGCATTAGACAATAAATTGGTTAATACTTGATTTAGTTTTGTTTTATCAATTTGAACATAGCTTTTATTATTTTCCAAATCTTTTACACAACTCAATGTTAAATTCTTTAGCTCTGCTGATGGTCTAAAAAACACAAACAAATCGTCCAACAATTTGTTTATATTAACACTTTCATAAACAAGTTTTATTGCACCTGCTTCAATTTTTGAAAAATCAAGAATATCATTTACTATCGACAGTAATTGTTTACTGCTATTTATTACAATTTTAGCATATTCTTTTCTTTTGGATTCTGAAATATTGGCATCTAAAAACAATTCTGAGAAACCTATAATACCATTCATAGGTGTTCTGATTTCGTGGCTCATATTAGATAAAAATGAAGATTTTAGTCTATCCGATTCCTGAGCCTTAATTAAAGCTTCTTTAAGTTCATTTTCAACTTTTTTTCTTTGAATTGTAGTACTAATTTGATCGGCAACAAATTCTAACAACAATAAATCATGCTCATTGTAGGCATTTTCATTATCATAACTTTGAACAACTATTGCTCCAAAAACTTTATTTCCTATTTTTAAAGGCACTCCTATCCATATTTTAGAGTCTACACCTACAAGTTTAACTTTACCTTTTTCAATTAGTTCATTATGTATATCTTTATTAACTAATAGTGGTTTTTTAGTTTTTATAACATATCCTGTTAATGTATCTTTTGCAGGAAACTCTTTTGGTGTTTCTTCCTCTTGACTGGAAATAAAAGGAGTTGTTATTGTATCAGATTCCTCATTATATAAAGCAATATAAAAATTATTAGTGTCAATAATTTTATGTAATTCTTGCTTAACATATAAACAATATTTATTAAAATCATTATTAATTAATGCTTCTTTAGAAATATTATATAATACATTTTCTAATGCTTCTTTTTTAATTCTTTCCGAAATATCTTCAACAATACCTTGTATATGAGTTATTTTATTTGAGCTGTTTCTAATAACATCAATACTACATTGTATCCATTTTACTTTTCCATTTTTTGTAATTATCCTAAATGGCTGCGGCTTTATTCCTTTAGAATTTTCACTTTTAATTAATTTAAATATTTCAGTTCTTATATAATTTAAATCATCAGGATAAACTAATTGGTGTATTTTTATTTTATTTTTTAATAATTTATTGTATTTATAGCTAAATAAATCTATTGTATTTTCAGAAGCAAAAACAACAGGAAAGTCCCATTCGTTTTTACATAATATTGCAACTGAGGAGCTTTTATTTATAATATTATATGCTTCTTTTATTTTATTTTCAGTGTTCTTTTTATCAGTTATTTCCTGAAAAAACATGATAACTCCTTCATTAGAAGGTATAATTCTATTTTCAAACCATTTATCCCAAGTTTCAAAATAATTTTCGAAGCTTACAGGTTTTTTTGTTTCAATAGCCTTTATAGTATTATCATAAAATATATCTCCTTCTTTTTCAGGAAATTCTGTCCAAAGATGTTTCCCTAAAAGTTCTTCTGCTTTCCTTCCTAATAATTCACCAGCTTCTTTATTTGCATAAGTATATCTTAAATCGTTATCTAAAATAACAAAGCCGTCTTTTATACTCGATAATGTATTTGAAAATAAATTTTTGGTTTCATTTAATTTTTGTTCGGCAATAACACTCTCAGTAATATCCTGTCCAATACCAATAATTCTTATTATTCTATTATTTTCAATAATAACAGTTCTCTTCTCAAATATGTGCTTCAATTCTCCATTTGAAGTGATAACGCGATATTGTAAATTCTGATTTGGATTAGCTAAAAGTGATTTTATTGAAAAATTTTGTACTAACTCTCTATCATCTTCATGAACAAAAGACAAATAAAAATCAATAGTTAATTTTTTTGCATTTGGCTCAATACCAAGCATTTTATATGCTTCTTCAGACCAATATAATTCTTTAGTTTTAAAATCGTAAAACCAGCTTCCTATTTTGGCTATTGACTGAGCTTCTTTATATCTATGTTCACTTTCTAATAATGCTTCACGTACTTTTATTCTTTCTGTAATATTTTCGACAGAAACTACTACATTTTCTAGTGTATTTTCATCTCCATCTGCAACTTTAAATTTTATTAATATATAAATTAATTCTCCTTCAAAGTTTCTATTTATTGTTTCAACCTCAGTATCTAATTTACCCAACAATACATCTTTCAACATATTAGCAAAACCAATATTAGAATCATTTGTAAAACACTTATTTATATTTTCATATAAATCTGTTTTGTTTTTTGCTTTATATAAGTTTACTGCAGCTGCATTAGCTTCTTTTATAGTTATCATAGAAGCTAACTCCGGAACAATTTCCAGATGATCTAAAATATATGCTTTAACTGTCTTGTTATTTTCAGCAGCAATTTCATCTATATATCTTTTTACTTTTGAGAAATCTTCTATCCATAATGCAATAGGAGCATGTTCAAAAAAATTAAAATATTTTTTAAATTGAACTTCAGTTGATGTTATATTTTGAGAATTTTGTGGTTCTTTATAAAAATCTATCGATTCATTTTTTTTGTTTTCTTTACCTTTCATTCTCTCATTTTGGGATTTTAGAGCGTCTAAATATACGTAATTTTCACAATACAATAGTTACATTACGTACAACTTACTTAATACTAACACCTTATCAATATAAATCTTTAATTCTTAATTTTTAGGTAACGTTATTATAAATGAAGAACCTTCTCCTTTGATACTTTTAATTGAAATTTTACCTTTATGTTGTTGAATGACTCTATTTGCAATTGCCAACCCTAAACCAATACATTTTTGCTTGTCGGGAGAATACGTGTTTTCAACATAAAATTCATTTAAAATATTAGGAATATTCTCTTCAGAAATACCAATTCCTTCGTCTTCTATTATTGTTTCAACCATGTTTTCATTTTCAGAAACAGTAATAGTAATTGCAGTATTTTGATTTGAAAATCTTATTGCATTATTAATTATATTTTCTATTGCTTTAGAAATTTCAGCTTCATTAATTTTTATATATAGATCTTCCTTAGAAAAGTTTTTTACAATTTTTATATTTTTAGCATTCGCTAATTCAGTTAAATTAGATATAACATTATTTAATACATCTATATAATTTTTCTCACTAAAATTTAATGTTTGAACAGATTGTAATTGAACAAGTTTTGCAACTGAATTAAGCAACTCTAACGAATATCCTGCAGAGTTTTTTATAATCTTCACATGTTGTTCTAATTTCTCAGTTGAACCGTTTTGCACATCTTCCAAAATTATATCAGAAAAAGAAAAAATCAGTCCTATCGGATTTTTTAAATTATGAGCAAGCTTACTCATTAATTTTGTATTACCCTGATATACAGAGGTTAATTCATTCTTCGCTTTGTTTAACTTTAGACTGAGATCAACTATTTTCTCTTCAAGCTCATTTACATAAGTAACAGATGCTTTTTTATTCATTTTTTATATGGGGTTGAATTTTCGTAAATATAATTTTAATTCAATAATTTTCAAACTTTTGATTTATATTTTATTGTGTAATATGATATATCAACCTTTTATTACAAAAAAATATTTCATTTTAAAAAATTCTAAATTTAAAGTTATTTAAAATAAATATGTTTTTTCACTACTTTTACCTCTTCAAGTTAAAAAAGCATTAAAATGTCTACTGCAAAAAAAGAATACAAAAGAATTACTACTAAAAGTTTGGTAGAAATGAAAAAAAACGGTGAAAAAATTGCCATGCTAACTGCTTATGATTATACAATGGCTAAAATTGTTGATAAAGCAGGTATTGATGTTATTTTGGTTGGTGATTCTGCATCAAATGTAATGGCCGGACATGAAACTACACTGCCTATAACTTTAGATCAAATGATTTATCATGCAAGTTCAGTAATAAGAGCTATTGATAGAAGTTTGGTAGTGGTTGATTTACCTTTTGGAAGTTACCAAGGTAACTCAAAAAGTGCTTTAGACTCGGCTATAAGAATCATGAAAGAATCTGGCGGACATGCTGTGAAATTAGAAGGAGGAAGTGAAATAAGCGAGTCTGTTTCGCGTATATTAACTGCAGGAATTCCTGTAATGGGACATTTAGGCCTTACACCACAAGCTATTTATAAATTTGGAAGTTATACTGTTAGAGCTAAAGAAGAAGAAGAGGCTGAAAAATTGAAAGAAGACGCTAAATTATTAGAAGAATTGGGTTGTTTTGCTTTGGTTTTGGAAAAAGTACCGGCAAAACTTGCTAAAGAAGTTGCCGAAAGTCTTTCAATCCCGGTAATTGGAATTGGCGCAGGAAATGGTGTTGACGGACAAGTTTTAGTAATGCATGATATGTTGGGAATGACTCACGAGTTCAGTCCTCGATTTTTACGCAGATACTTAGACTTATATACTGAAATGACCAACGCTTTTCAACAATATATTACCGATGTTAAAAGCTTAGACTTCCCAAATGAAAACGAACAATATTAAATGAAAGTACTTCTTATAGATACTAATCATCCTATACTACAGTCTGGTTTAGAAAAACTAGGTTGTATTTGTGATGAAGATTATACTTCTTCAAAAAAACAAATTGAAGATAAAATTCAGAACTATCAAGGTATTGTTATAAGAAGCAGATTTAAAATCGATAAACAATTTTTAGACAAAGCTACTAACTTAAAATTTATTGCCCGTGTTGGTGCCGGACTCGAAAGTATTGATGTTAATTATGCCGAAATAAAAGGGATTCATTTAATTTCTGCCCCAGAAGGAAATAGAAATGCCGTTGGTGAACATGCATTGGGTATGATTCTTTCTCTATTTAACAACTTAAAAAAAGCTGACCTTGAAATACGCAGCGGAAAATGGTTACGTGAAGCCAACCGTGGTATTGAACTAGAAGGAAAAACTGTTGGAATTATAGGTTATGGAAATATGGGAAAGGCTTTTGCCAAAAAACTAAAAGGCTTTGATGTTGAAGTTATTTGCTACGATATTAAAGATAGCGTTGAAGATGAAAATTGCAAACAAGTAACCCTACAAGAAGTACAAGAAAAAGCAGATGTTTTAAGTATTCATACACCCTTTAACAAGCTTTCGTACAAAATGGTAAATACAAATTTTATTGCCAATTTTAAAAAGCCATTTTACTTAATTAACACTGCTCGTGGTTCTGCCGTTGCTACTGATGATTTGGTAGATGCTTTAAAATCAAAAAAAGTATTAGGAGCTTGTTTAGATGTTCTAGAATACGAAAAACTATCTTTCGAAAACCTGTTTGAAAACGATAATTTACCTGAAGCATTCAATTATTTAATTAATGCTGAAAACGTACTTCTTTCACCTCATATTGCAGGTTGGACAGTAGAATCTAATATTAAACTTGCTCAAACCATTGTAAATAAAGTTGAAAGAATTTTCTTTTTAAAAGAAAAAGAATTAGCTGTTAAAGAATTAAAAAGAGTTACAGGAATTGGAGGTTTATTTTTTAAGGCTGAAAATCCTGCCGAATTAAAAGAATGGTATAAAAAACATTTAGGTTTTAAAACTGACGATTGGGGTACTACTTTTTGGTGGAAAGATAGTAATAACAACCTTGCAAGTACCCAATGGAGTCCTTTTAAAAATGATACTCCCTATTTTTCGCCTTCAACCAAAAATTTTATGTTTAATTACCGAGTTGATAATTTAAACGAACTCTTAAAAAAATTAAAAGAAGAAGGTGTTTCAATTGTAGGTGAAATTGAAGAATATAACTATGGAAAATTTGGTTGGATATTAGATCCGGAAGGAAATAAAATAGAACTTTGGGAACCTATCGATTCTTCATTTTTATAATTTTTCAAAATTTGAAGAAATACTTTCTGCCTCATTTTCAATAGTACTCTCCAACTCGGCTTGAAACTCTTCCATTACCGGTTTTACAGTACTTTCCGGTATATCTTGCACACGTATATACATCAATCCATCAACTGCATTATTGAATTTGGGATCTACATTAAACGCTACTAATCGTGCATTTTGTTTTACATATTTTTTAATTAAAACCGGAATACGCAATGCTCCCGGTTCAATTTCATCAATTATTCTATCAAATTTGTTCATGTCAGCTTTTGTAGCATCAAAAACAAAATCTTTATCAGCATCTTTTAATTTAACTTTATATTCTTTTTTAGGGTGAATATATTGCGCTATGTATGGATCGTAATAATGAGATTTCATAAACTCAATCATTAACGACTTTGAGAAATTAGAAAACTGGTTGCTTATACTTACGCCACCAATTAAATATTTATATTCGGGATGCCTTAAAGTTATATGTACAATTCCTTTCCACAGTAAAAATAAAGGCATTGGCTTTTGTTGGTATTCTTTTATTATAAAAGCCCGTCCCATTTCAACTGAATTTTCCATCATAGTATACAACTCGGGTTCAAATTTGAATAAGGTGTGTATATAAAATCCTTGAATGCCGTATTTTTTGTAAATCTCTTTCCCTAAACCCATCCGGTAAGCTCCAACTACTTTTTTAGCTTCATCATCCCATAAAAATAAATGATGATAATAACTATCAAAAGTATCTAAATCAATAGACTCGTTAGTTCCTTCTCCAACTTCTCTAAAAGTAATTTCGCGCAAACGCCCTATCTCAAACGTAATGTTTGGAATCTTTTTGCTTAAAGAAAAGTATACTTCATAATTTTTACTCTTAAGTAACCTCCCTCCATTATTTCTAAGGGCATCTACTTCAGCAATCATTTTATCAATATTCTTTTGTCCTACAATTTCTTTTGGCGATTTTGGCAATTTTAATGATGAGGTACTTAATTTTTTGGATTCTTTTTGAAATGGATTAGCAAGCATATATGTTTTTCTACGAATGAAATCGCAAAAATCTTGAGTGTTGCAATACTCTTCTTGGTTGTTAACTGAAATTTGTTTTCCAATTCTAACTTTAATAACACGGCTTTTTTGTGACAATAATTCAGAAGGTAATTTTGCTGTGCGAAGTTTGTCATCTAATTTTGATAAAAAATAAAACAACCTGCTGTTTTTTGCATGAAAATAAATTGGTATTATCGGCACTTTTGCTTTTTGAATTAGCTTTATAGCGCCTTCTTCCCATGGTTTGTCAACAATTAATTTTCCGTCTTTATAAGTTGAAACTTCGCCAGCAGGAAAAATACCTAAAGGATATCCTTCTTTTAAATGCATTAAAGCATTTTTAACACCTGTAACACTTGACTGAGCATCCTTTCTGTCTTCAAAAGGATTTACAGGCATAATATATGGTTTCATAGGTTCTATTCTATGCAATAAAAAGTTACCTATAATTTTATAATCGGGGCGTTCTTTAATCAGTAATTTTAGCAATAAAATTCCATCTATACCACCAAGTGGATGATTAGAAACCGTAATAAAAGCTCCTGTTTTTGGAATACGTTTTAAATCTTCTTCAGGAATTTCAAAATTAATTTGAAAATCATCTAACAAAGCTGAAAAAAATTCTTCTCCACTTAAATGCTTATGCTTATTGTATTTTTTATTGATTGTAGATATTCTAAGCACCTTCATTAATAACCAACCAAAAAATGTACCTATAAATCCGTATTTATCCAGATTTATTACTTTCGCAACTTCCTTAGCTGTTACTAAACTCATTTATTTTAAATTAACGGTAATTGCAAAAATAAACAATTTTATTTCATTTGGTTTGATTTTATGATTTATCGCTAACCAAACGTTTTTTTTATTGTGTTTTTTATTGATAATTAAACTTTTAGAAATTTATTTCATAATAATTTGAACTGTTCCTTTTGCAGCTTGTTTTAAAAGCACCTCTCCTTTTTCTTCTATTTTAACAATAACTTTTGAGGTAGAATGTCTAACGGTATATAACGAAACATTTTCAAAATAAGTTACTTTATACTTGGATTTTAACTCCATTAGAAACTGCTGAAAAGTATTGAATTTATCTTCAATACAAACTGAAAAATTTAAGGCCGAGTTTTGTATTAAATTAACTTTAAGCTTATAGTTGTGTAATATTTTAAATATGTCGCTCAAATTATATTCAACCATAAACGAAAAATCCAATGCTGAAATTGATACTAAAATTTGATTTTGTTTTAAGATAAAACAAGGTATTTCCGGTACTAAATGATTCCCTTTTGAAACTACGGTTCCTTTTTGGTTTAAGTTTTCAAATGAACGTACGTATAAAGGTATTTTTTTATTTTCGAGTGGTTTTAACGTTTTAGGATGGATAACCGATGCTCCGTAAAAAGCCATTTCAATAGCTTCATCATACGAAATTTGTTCTAACAATTGCGCATCATTAAAATATCTGGGATCAGCATTTAAAACGCCATCAACATCTTTCCAAATAGTTAATTTTTCAGCATTTAAGCAATGAGCAAAAATAGCAGCAGAATAATCAGAACCTTCACGTCCTAATGATGTTGTTTTATCTTTTGAGTTTGATCCCAAAAACCCTTGCGTAATAAACAGCTCTTTAGAGTTTAATTTTTGAATATTGGTATTGGTTACGTCCCAGTTTACACAAGCATCACGATAGTTAGAGTCGGTTTTAATATAATTTCTTACATCTATCCACTTATTTTTTATGCCACTTTCATTTAAAAATACGCTTACAATTTTGGTTGAAATTAATTCTCCAAAACCTACAATTTGATCGTAAATAAAATTATAATCTGTTGATTTATTTTTAATGAAAAAGCCTGTCAGTTGTCCAAAAAGCATTTCAACTTCCATTAAAATTTCATGCGTATCTTCCTTAAACAAATTGTCAATAATACTTAAATGATAATTTCTTACAAAATCAATATTTTGCTTTAAATCATCTTTTTTATGGTAATATGAATTGATGATTTTTTCAAAAGCATTAGTCATTTTACCCATTGCAGAAATCACAATAAGTGTATTTTGATAGCCTTCATGTTTTAAAACTCTTAAAACATTTTTTACACCTTCAGCATCTTTAACTGATGCGCCTCCAAATTTGTATATTTTCATTTAATCGAGAGATTTTACATAGCTTTCAATAGCACTTTCAGTTATTTGAGCAGTATTCCAATCTCTTAAAACCAAAGCACCTGTTTTTTCGTAAAAATTAATTGCCGGAGTATTCCAGTCCAACACAACCCATTCTATACGCTTTACGCCTTTTTTATATCCGTATTCAATTACTTTATTATACAAAGCAGAGCCTATTTTTAAACCTCTTTTGCTTTTTGTAACTATTAAATCTTCCAAATGGATTGTGGGTCCTTTCCATGTAGAATATCTTGGATAGAACAATGCCATACCCACAATTTCACCATTTATTTCGGCTACATAAGTTTCAAATAAAGGAAATTTACCAAAACCATCTTTTTCCAAATCTTCTACAGTAACTTCAACTGCATCCGATTCTTTTTCAAAATCGGCCAATTCCTTTATCAATTTTAACACGGAAGGCATATCCGTTTTTCTTCCTTCTCTAATAATAAAAGTCATTTATATTTTGTATTTTACAAGCAATAGCTAAAGTAAATATCTTTACTCAAACTTACTCACAAACAAAGAGCTTTTTAAAAATAATTTTCTCGATATTTGTGAATACATACAACTAAAAACAACTTTCATGGAACAAAATAATCTAACTTTAGGTGAGTTTATTATTGAAAATCAAAAACATTACAAATCAACTACAGGTGAGTTCTCAAGATTGCTAAGCTCCATAAAATTAGCAGCAAAAATTGTAAATCATAAAGTTAATAAAGCCGGATTGGTTGATATTTTAGGTGATGCCGGCGATACGAATATTCAGGGTGAAGATCAGCAAAAATTAGATGTTTTTGCCAATAAAGTATTTATGCAAACGCTAATTAACCGAGAAATTGTTTGTGGTATTGCCAGTGAAGAAGAGGAAGATTTTGTAACTATAAAAGGTAAACACGGCACTAACGAAAACAAGTATGTGGTTTTAATTGATCCGCTTGACGGTTCTTCAAACATTGATGTAAATGTTTCGGTTGGAACCATTTTTTCTATATACCGAAGAGTTACTCCAATGGGAACTCCTGTTGAAAAGAAAGATTTTTTACAATGTGGAAATCAACAAGTTGCTGCAGGTTATGTAGTTTATGGTACTTCAACAATGTTGGTGTATACATCGGGACATGGTGTAAACGGTTTTACTTTAAATCCTGCTATTGGCTCGTTTCACTTATCACACCCAAACATGAAGTATCCTGAAAAAGGAAAAATTTATTCTATTAATGAAGGAAATTACGTTCATTTCCCGCAAGGTGTAAAAGATTACTTAAAATATTGCCAAGAAGAAAAAGAAGATAGACCTTATACGTCAAGATACATTGGCTCATTGGTTTCAGATTTTCATAGAAATATGATCAAAGGCGGTATTTACATTTACCCAACAAGTTTTATTGGTCCAAAAGGAAAATTACGTTTGTTATACGAATGTAATCCTATGGCTTTTTTAGCTGAACAAGCCAACGGAAAAGCAAGCGACGGTTATCAACGTATTTTAGATATAAAGCCAACAGAATTACACCAGCGTGTACCTTTTTTTTGCGGAAGTAAAGACATGGTAAACAAAGCTGAAGAATTTATGGCTAAATATGCTGATGATGCAAATTATTAAATTAACTTTAAGCATAAAATTTAATAATATTACTATAAACATATTCGATTTTTTATAATGAATATCGTTCGTTACCTTTGAATACATTTTATGTTTAACTAAAAAAATACAATTATGGCTTTTGAGTTACCAAAATTACCTTACGCATACGATGCGTTAGAACCACATATTGATGCAAGAACTATGGAAATTCACCACACAAAGCATCACGCAGGATATACCAACAATTTAAATAATGCAATTGCTGGTACAGATTTAGACGGAAAATCTATTGAAGATATTTTAACCAATTTAGATATGAATAACATGGCTGTTAGAAATAACGGTGGAGGTTTTTATAACCATACTCTTTATTGGGAAGTTATGAAACCTGAAGATAAAGGATATTTATCAGGAGAATTAAAAGATGCTATTATTGCCGAATTTGGTTCGGTAGATGCTTTTAAAGATGCTTTTGCTAAAGCAGCAGCAACACGTTTCGGATCAGGTTGGGCATGGCTATGTGTTCACAAAGGAGGAAAAGTAGATATTTGCTCTACTCCAAACCAAGACAATCCGTTAATGCCTGGTGTTGGCTGTGGAGGAACTCCTATTTTAGGAATTGATGTTTGGGAACATGCTTATTATTTGCATTATCAAAATAGAAGACCAGACTATATCAACGCATTTTTTAATGTAATTAACTGGAATGAAGTTGAAAAACGTTATGCTGAAAGTAAATAATATTTAATTTTATAATAAAAAAGCTCGCCAAATTGGCGAGCTTTTTTATATGTCTTTTTTTCTAATAAGCTCTTTTATTATTTCCTTCATAAAAATTAATAAAAGCATCATTTACTACTCGATTTCCTCCGGGAGTTGGATAATCTCCTGTAAAATACCAATCACCTAAATGATTTGGACACGCTTTATGTAAATTTTCAACTGATTGATATACAATTTCAACTTCAGCATTAATTTCTTCCGTTTTTAACATTTCTGCTATTTTATCAGATATTTGTTCATCCGTAAAAGGAGCATAAATATCTATTACTGCATTATGAATTTCAGCATCTTCCATATGTTGTTGATTTTTACAATTGTTATACACTTCATCAACAATATGATATTGATTCGTTTCTTTCAATAATTCCAAAGCTGCTCTAAAAGCAATAAAATCACCCATTCTTGCCATATCAATTCCGTAACAATCCGGATATCTGATTTGTGGTGCCGATGAAACTATAATAATTTTTTTAGGTTTTAACCTGTCTAAAATTTTAATAATACTTTTCTTTAAAGTGGTTCCTCTAACAATACTATCGTCAATAACAACCAAATTATCTTTTGGCTTAACTATACCGTAAGTAACGTCGTAAACATGAGCAACCAAATCGTCTCTGCTATTATCATCAGCAATAAACGTTCGTAATTTGGCGTCTTTTACAGCTAATTTTTCAACTCGTGGTCTTTCCGATAAAATTTCAGTTACTTTTTCAGCAGATAAACTTCGTTTACCATTTAAAATCATATCTGTTTTTTGCCGATTTAAAAAATCTTCAGCCGCTTCTCTCATTCCGTAAAATGAAGTTTCAGCAGTATTTGGGATATACGAAAAAACAGTATTTTTTATATCATTATTTATTTTTTGTAAAATTTGAGGAAAAACAAATTTACCTAAGTTTTTACGCTCTTTATAAATATCGGCATCTCCTCCTCTTGAAAAATAGATGCGTTCAAATGAGCACGATTTTTTAGGTAATTGATCCTTAATTTTATTAATTTTTATTTCCCCGTCACGCTTAATAATTAAAGCATGTCCTCTTTCTAACTCCTTAACTTTATTAATTGGAACATTAAATACTGTTTGAATAACCGGACGTTCTGATGCAACTACAACAACTTCATCATCTTTATAATAAAATGTGGGTCTGATACCTGCCGGATCGCGTAACACAAATGAATCTCCATGACCTAATAAACCTGCCATAGCATAACCTCCATCCCAATTTTTTGCAGACTTTTTTAATACTTTTTTGATATTAATATGCTGTTCAATAAGTGGAGAGGCTTCTTTTTTATTAACTCCTTCTTCCTTTTTTAATTTCTGATACAATTTGGCAACTTCATCATCAATAAAATGACCTATTTTTTCCATTACGGTAACGGTATCAGTCATTTCTTTTGGATGTTGCCCAATTTCAACCAAATCATTAAACAATCGTTTAGAATTGGTCATATTAAAATTACCTGCAATAATTAAACTTTTGTGCATCCAATTACTTTGACGTAAAAAAGGATGCACACTTTCAATGCTGTTTTTACCAAATGTGCCATAGCGTACATGTCCTAAAAACAGATTGCCAATGTAAGGAGCATTATTTAATTGCCACTGTACATCATCAATTTTATCAGGATGTTCTTCATTTAAACTGTTTAACCTTTCATTTATTTGAGAAAATATATCTTGAATTGGTTGAGCTTGATTTGAACGAATTCGGCTTATATATCGAGTTCCGGGTTCAACACCAAATTTTATACTTGCCAAACCCGCACCATCTTGTCCGCGATTATGCTGCTTTTCCATTAACAAATACATTTTATTTAAACCATAAAATGCAGAGCCATATTTGTCTTTATAAAACTGTAATGGTTTTAATAATCTAACCATTGCAATTCCACATTCATGTTTTATAGCATCACTCATAGTATTAATAAGTTTTAATATATTTTAGTTTGTAGTATTGTAAATAAAAAATTCCGCACGCATGCGGAATTTATATTTAACTTAATTCTATTTCAAATTGTGTTAATTGTTTAAATTGTAAAAGCCTTTCTTGAATTTCATCATGAGTTAAATCTTCCATCCTTTCAGTGCCAAATTTCTCAACACAAAACGATGCTAAATTTGAACCTGCAATTACAGCTCTTTTCATATTTTCGAATGAAATATCTTCTGTTTTTGCTAAATGTCCTATAAAACCTCCGGCAAATGTATCGCCGGCTCCTGTTGGATCAAAAACTTCTTCTAATGGTAATGCAGGTGCAAAAAACACATTTTCATTATTAAACAACAATGCTCCATGTTCACCTTTTTTAATAACTACATATTTTGGTCCCATTTCATGGATTTTTTGCGCAGCTTTTACCAAAGAATATTCTCCCGAAAGTTGTCGTGCTTCTTCATCATTAATAGTAATTACATCAATTTTAGCAATTACTTCCATCAATTCATCCAAAGTATTATCCATCCAAAAATTCATGGTATCCAATACTACTAGTTTTGGCCTGTTTGGTATTTGTTTTATAACACCCATTTGAACAGAAGGGTGTAAATTACCTAACATTAAAAATTCAGTATCTCTAAAACTTTCAGGTACAATCGGATTAAAATCGGCTAATACATTTAAATCGGTAATTAAAGTATCTCTCGAGTTTAAATCGTTATGATATTTACCTTTCCAAAAAAATGTTTTACCTTCTTTTATAATTTCAATACCGTCGGTATTGATATTTCTTTTATTTAATTTTGATAAGTATTCTTTTGGGAAATCTCCACCAACTACAGAAACTATCCCTGAATTTACCCCAAATTGTGAAGCCGAAAGTGAAATATATGTTGCCGCTCCTCCTAAAATTTTATCCGTTTTTCCAAACGGAGTTTCAATAGCATCAAAAGCAACCGTTCCTACAATTAATAATTTACTCATTTTTATATTTTCTATTATACACACTTAAAGTATTGTTATAATTAATGTTAATATTTTTTTATAACAACCTATGTGTTTACTTTTGCAAAAATAAGTTTAAAAAATGACTATCAAAGAAATACAAGAAGAAATTATCGACGAGTTTTCAATGTTTGAAGATTGGATGCAACGCTATGAATATATTATTGAATTAGGAAAATCGTTACCCCTGATAAAAGAAGAATTTAAAGTGGATGAAAATCTGATCGTTGGCTGTCAATCAAAAGTTTGGTTACATTCTGAAATTAAAGGCGAAAACTTACAATTCACGGCTGATAGTGACGCCATTTTAACCAAAGGAATTGTAGCAATTTTACTGCGCGTTTTTAACCACCAAAAACCAAAAGATATTTTAGATGCCGATTTGTATTTTATTGATGAAATTGGATTGAAAGAACACTTATCACCAACGCGTGCAAATGGCTTGGTATCTATGATAAAACAAATTAAATTATACGCATTGGCATTTCATTCAAAATTGAGTTAATAATTGTATATTTGTACTTTATTTAGACTAAATTTAAAGAAAGAAAAGTAATGAATAGTGAACGTGTTCAACAATTAGGAGACAAAATAGTTGAAGTTTTAAAAACTATTTATGATCCTGAAATACCTGTAGATATATTCGAATTAGGGTTAATTTACGATGTTTTTGTAAGTGAAAATAATGATGTTAAAATTTTAATGACACTTACATCACCAAACTGTCCTGTTGCCGAAACTTTACCTGTTGAAGTTGAAGAAAAAGTAAAAACAATTGAAGAGGTTTCTAACGCCGAAGTTGAAATTACTTTTGACCCAATGTGGACACAAGATATGATGAGCGAAGAAGCTAAATTAGAACTTGGTTTTTTATAATGGCTGATGAAATTGTAAATAGAGTTGCCAACAGTAAACTAAAAACAATTGACCTTGAAGATTTTTATCCGCAAGGCCCCAGAACCGTTATTGATATAAAAAACTGGCTATTTCAAGAACTTATTTTAAAAGAAAATGACTTTCGTGAACATTTAAAAAACCACGATTGGAGCCAATACCAAAATCACTATATAAGCCTTACCTGCTCGTCAGATGCAATAATACCATCTTGGGCATTTATGCTAATAACCACTTATGTTTCTCCTTACGCAAAAAAAGTAGTGGTTGGCGACATCAATTATTTAGAAGCTTCCATTTTTCAAGATATTATTTCTAATTTCAATACAAATTCTTACAAGAACTTTCCTGTTATTATAAAAGGTTGTGCAAACAAACCTATTCCACAAACTGCTTATATTCAATTAATAACAAAACTTCAACCTGTAGCTAAATCAATTATGTTTGGCGAAGCCTGCTCTACAGTACCTCTTTTTAAAAATAAACAGTAATTTTATGTGACTTTTTATTTAAAAAGTAGTCTAATATTATATATTTTTGCACGCTTAAAAAATAAAATTCAAAATAAACATTATGAAAAAAGTACTATTACTATTAGTAACTGTGTTAAGTTTTACAATAACTATTGCACAAGAAAAAGAAGAAGGTCCAAAAGAAGGATGGACAAAAAAAGGAAATATTTCTCTGTTATTCAATCAATCTGCATTTTCTGATTGGGTTGCAGGAGGCGAAAACAATATTGCAGGAAATTTAGGTATTAATTACGACTTTAATTATTTAAAAGGAGATATAACTTGGGATAACAAAATTTTAGCGTCTTACGGTTTAACTAAAAGCAAAAACAGCGAGTTTGAAAAGAAAACTGACGATCGTTTTGAATTTAACTCAATTGTAGGTAAAAAAGCTTCCGGCTACTGGTATTACTCTGCATTTCTAAACTTTAGAACTCAATTTTCAAAAGGTTATACTTACGGAACTGATGCAAACGGTAAAGAAATTAGAGATGAATATACAAACATTTTTTCACCGGCATATTTAACTTTTGGTCCTGGTATGCAATGGAAAAAAAGCGATAATTTGAAATTCAACTTAGCTCCAGCAACTTCAAAATTAACTTTTGTTGATAAAGATTTTACGTTACCAAATGATGCTTACTTTGGTGTAGAAGAAGGAAAAAGTACAAGATATGAACTTGGTTTTTACGCATCAGGTTACGCTAAATTCAAGATTATGGAAAACGTATCTGTAGAAAATATTTTAAACTTATACTCTAATTACTTAGAAGATCCTCAAAATATTGATTTAGATTATACTATGAATTTAGTTATGTCTATTAACAAATACCTATCAGCAAATATAACTTTCCAAACTATATATGATGATAATGCTTTTAAAGGATTTCAAACAAGAGAAGTATTTGGTATTGGTGTAAACTACGGATTTTAGTTCTTACAAAAAATATTAGAAAAAAGATGCTCTAAATAGAGCATCTTTTTTTATTTCAATATTGATAATTTATTATTTATCTTAGCATTTAAACTACTACAAAAATGTCACTACTTTTATTATATGCAGCTCTTTCTATATTCTTCTCATTTTTATGCTCTGTACTTGAGGCTGTTTTTTTAAGTATAACACCTACATTTATTAATGTAAAAAAAGAAGAAGGAAAAAAATTTGCTTACACCTTTGAAAGTTTAAAAAAAGACGTAGATAAACCCTTAATTGCTATTTTAACACTAAATACTATTGCTCATACCGTTGGAGCAATTTTGGTTGGAGTACAAGCTGAAACTCTTGATTATAAAATTAATTTTTTTGGAATGAATATTGTTGGCATTGTTTCAGCAATAATGACTTTATTAATTTTAATAGTTTCAGAAATTATTCCAAAAACCATTGGGGCTAAATACTGGAAACAATTAGCTCCCTTTACTTCTAAAGCTTTAACACTATTAATGTTTCCTTTAAAATGGACAGGTGTTTTATGGGTTTTACAGCTTACTACCAAACTTATTGGAGGGAAAAATGCCCATGTCTCAATTTTAAGCAGAGAAGATTTTCATGCAATGACCAATATTGCTCAAAAAGAAGGTGTATTTGAAGAAAGTGAAAGCGCAATGATTAAAAATTTACTCTCTTTTAAAGAAGTTCAGGCAAAAGATATTATGACTCCAAGAACTGTTATGGTTACAGATTCTGAAGAACAAACTATCCAATCATTTTTTGAAGGACATCCAAGGCTTCGATTTTCTAGAATTCCAATTTATAAAGATGATTCTGACAACATCACCGGTTTTATTTTAAAAGATGTGGTTTTAGAAGAAATTATTAATGGTAATGGAGAAAAACATCTATCTAACATTAAACGCGAAATATTGATTACCAATAGAAATTTACCAATCCCTGATTTGTTTGAAAAATTTATTTCGCAACGCGAACATATTGCTTTAGTTGTTGATGAGTATGGCTCTGTAAGCGGTTTAGTAACTATGGAAGATGTAATTGAAACCTTGTTAGGTTTGGAAATTATGGATGAAAGCGACAATGTTGCCGATTTACAACAATTAGCTCGTAAAAGTTGGGAAACAAGAGCCAAAAGAATGGGATTAATCGAAGATAAAAAGAAAGAAGAAGAAGAAAACTAATCTAATTCTCATCTTCGTATTCTTCATATAAAAAATCGTTATACGGAAAACGTGTAATGTGTATTTTTTTTACCTCTTCAAAAACCTTTTCTCTAAATTCTTCTAGATTTTCTTTATTTAATGCCGATATAAATAAACAGTTATTTTCTAATCTGTTCATCCAGGTTTTTTTCCAATCTTCCAATGTGTAATGAACTTTAGTTTTTTCGGTAACTAAATCATCTTCATCAATAGTTTGGTGTTTAAAAGCGTCAATCTTATTAAAAACCATAATAGTTGGCTTATTGGCACTTTTAATTTCTTGTAAAATACCGTTTACTGAATTGATATGATCTTCAAAATTAGGATGCGAAATATCTACAATATGCAATAACAAATCGGCTTCGCGCACCTCATCTAATGTAGATTTAAACGACTCAACCAATTGAGTAGGCAATTTTCTAATAAAACCAACAGTATCAGTTAATAAAAACGGAATATTTTTTACAACCACTTTTCTAACTGTAGTGTCTAACGTTGCAAATAATTTATTTTCGGCAAAAACATTACTTTTACTAACCACATTCATTAAAGTTGATTTACCAACATTGGTATACCCAACTAAAGCAACACGTACCATTTTACCACGATTTTTACGCTGAACAGCCATTTGCTTATCAATTGTTGTTAATTTCTTTTTTAATAAAGAAATTTTATCTCTAATAATACGTCTGTCTGTTTCAATTTCTGTTTCACCCGGTCCACGCATTCCAATACCTCCTTTTTGACGTTCTAAGTGCGTCCAAAGCCTTGTTAAACGCGGCAATAAATATTGACACTGAGCCAATTCCACTTGAGTACGTGCATAACTTGTTTGAGCTCTTGCAGCAAAAATATCAAGTATTAAATTTGTTCTGTCCAATACTTTACAATCTAATACTTTTTCAATATTTCGTAACTGAGCAGCAGTAAGTTCATCATCAAAAATAGCAGTTTCAACAGTATTAGCTTCCATATAAGCTTTAACTTCTTCCAGCTTACCTGCTCCAATAAATGTTTTAGGATTTGGACTTTCTAATTTTTGAACAAACCGTTTTACAGCAACACCTCCTGCTGTTAATGTTAAAAAATCCAACTCATCTAAATATTCATTGGCCTGCTCTTCATCTTGGTGCTGAGTAATTATTCCTATTAAAACAGCTTCTTCAGATGTTACTTTTTTTTCTTCTATCATACTTCAAATTGTTCAATTTTAAAAAATTGAAGCAAAAAACATTAATAATTAATTGAGGCAAAGATACAAATACAGTTTGATTGAAATTTTGTAATTTCCCCTTTTTAATATAAAATTTATGTTCTCATTTTTTAAAGAAGAAGGAAAAGTAAACCACGCTTACACAATTGCCTTTTACAACCTCGAAAATTTATTTGACACTAAAGACGATCCTCTTACACTTGATGATGATTTTACTCCTGAAGGGAAAAAGCACTGGAATTACAAACGATATAAGAAAAAAATTAAAAGACTTGGCAGTGTAATTGCACAACTTGGTGCTGAAAAGTCATTTCATACTCCCGCTATAGTAGGTGTTGTTGAAGTTGAAAACAGAAATGTTGTAAACGATTTAGTACATTCTAAGCATTTAGAAAAACATCATTATGATTTTGTACATTATGATTCTCCCGATGAACGAGGAATTGATGTAGCTTTGCTTTATAAAAAAGAGCTTTTTGAACTTTTATCTTCTGAAACTTTTACTCTTTATTTAGAAAGTGAAAATGGAGATAGAGATTTTACACGAGATATTTTATTGGTAAAAGGAAACTTAAATGGTGAGTTAGTTCATGTAATAATAAATCATTGGCCTTCAAGAAGAGATGGCTCTGATATCACCGAAGAAAAAAGAATCAAAGCTGCAAAATTAGTTTTAGAAATTGTTGGTAAAATAAATGCTGAAACCGAAAATGCAAAAATTATTGTGATGGGAGATTTTAATGATGACCCAACAAGTAATAGTGTAAAAGAGTATCTTGTTAACGACACCTTTTATAACCCAATGGAACGTTTAATTAATACAGGAAAAGGAACTTTAAGCCATCGCAAAACATGGCATTTATTTGATCAAATTATCTTTTCAAAAAACTTTTTGACAATTGAGCCTAACAAACATTCCTTTAAATATGCCGAAGTATTTGATAAAGAATTTTTAAAAGTTTGGAAAGGTAAATTAAAAGGGAGTCCTTACAGAACTTACATTGGCAAGTGGTACAAAGGAGGTTTTAGCGATCATTTTCCGGTATATGTATATTTATCAAAAAACTAAAAATTGACATAAAAAAAACTCAAACCTATTTAATTTGAGTTTTTTTATGTTTTTAATGATTTTTTCATGCCGCCTTTAGTGTTAATGGAATTGTATAAATTTTATCTCTTTCTCCGGGATTTTTAAATTTTTTATAATTTAAATTTTTACGGATATATTTTACAATCTCTTTATCTTCACATCCAGGACATAATACTACTATTTCACCTTCTGAACTAAATGTGAATTTAAGTATTACTGTCATATCTTTTTCAACTACAAAATCAGGCGTTTTTAATAACTTGATGATTTCATTTCTAATTTCTTTTGTTGGTGCATTTGGCTCTCCAATGGCATTAGAAGCATACATCCCAAATACTCCAAAAACCAAGGCTAAAGCCAATAATTTGAATTTTCTCATAATAAACAGGTTTTAGTTAAACATTTTTTGTGTACTAAATTTAATATGAAATTGCTGTTAATTTTTTACAAAACAGCTGATTAACAAATATTTAACCGAACTCATTTTACCTTGTTAATATGAAAAAATATTTCAAATAACTTAAAAAATGATGTGAATAAATCTTATTTTGCTGCTAATGATATTTTCACATAATTACTGTTCAATGAAGTATAAATGTTTTTTAACTTAAATTATGTTAAAAAACATTGAAGGATATATATCATAAAAAAACTCAAACTTTTCAGTTTGAGTTTTTTTATTTAGTGATTTAGTTTTTACTTATTTTTTACATTAATAGATAATGTATACTTTTTGTTTTGTTTACCAGGATTTTCTATTTTTTTGTAATTTAAGTTTTCTTTAACAAACTCGATAACTTCTTTGTTTTTAGAATCCATCCCTAAAACTACTATTTCTCCTTCTGAGCTAAATGTGAAAGTTAATTTAACAATAGTTTCGTTTGTAAATTGAGGTTCTGAAGCCTGTACTAATTCAACAATTTGTTTTCTTATTTCATCTTTAGATACCTCTGGAGTTTCATTATTAGCAAATAAACTCATTGTTCCTAATACTAAGGCTAAAGCCATTAATTGTAATTTTTTCATAATATTTTAGTTATATGTTAAACTGCTTATTTTTAATAGTATAAATTTACGATTAATTTACTCTTTATTCAACGTTTTGAAAGATTTACCACTAATTCAAGGTTGGATTAAGAAATTGATATATTCGTAATTTTTTTAAGCATTTACATATAATTTTCATATTTTTTTAACATAATTATAGCTTCGTATTGCATTATCTTAAATTTGGAGAATAGTCATCCGGAGCATTTTTCGGCGTATTTGGGTGATTTATCAATAAATTATTTGCATTTGAAAATACTGTCCACTCACTCACATCAAACTCAGAATTTGGCTCATTTATTTCTAAATTTCTTACAGCACCTCCATCTAAATATTCCCAATTCGTTCCTGTTCCATCTTCACCAATTACACCATAAATATCCATGCTGTTTCCAAAGGCATCTACCAATTCATACACATCATCTCCATTTCCGGAAATGTAACTCGTTTCCACTTCCGGCACATCAGTAAACATTGCTGCATATCCAGTATTCGCAATAATTACAAAATCTCCTGTATTTATAGTGATTCCTGACAAATCAACTCCATTACTTGAAACAGTAGTTGACCCATTAATATATTTATTTAATTTCCATCCTGTTAAATCAATTTTAGTAGTTCCGGCATTATACAATTCAACAAAACGAGATGAAACGCTATTTTTAGGGTCAGCAACTTCAGTAATCATAATTTTAGGCACAATAACAGGGCATTCTACAAAAGTTTCATCAAAATCAATATCTTGCACATTTCTTACTTCAATTACATCACTTAAAACACCTGTTATTTTCCCGTGCCCTTCAGGAAATAATTCGTTGGCGAAATTTGCGTTTCCATTGGTAAAAACTTTTAATTTTTTAGGTTCACCACACGTTTCTAATGTTCTAAATCCATCATCAGTTCCGCTAAAAAATGCAAACGCCGATCCTAACTCACTTTGCACCAACTGAACATTATTAACAGTAACCAATATGTTTTCGTAAACAGGATTTGAGGTTTCGTCAATGGAGATTTCAGTTGGTATAATTTCAAAACTTTCTGTTGTATTAAAAATGAAATTACTGATAGCCTCTTCTTCAATTTCTGAAATTTTATTGTTTTTCGGATAGCCAACAGCTAAAACTCCTTCGTTTTTATCCATATACAATTGATCCAGCTTAACCAAAACTTTATCACCTATATTAAACTGTTCAAAAATAGCATCGGTACCTATTAAAATCTGAATTCCTGCTGAAGGATTTTCAGCAGCATCTTGAATTACCAATTTATGCTCAAAGTTTCCATTTTCATCAGAAGAAATCACGTAACCTTCTACCACATAATTATTATTAACACCAAATTCAACCATAGTATCTGAATACATCGCTTTAACCTCAGCAATGGTAATGTTTGGCTCTACTATTGAAATATAATCACAACGAGACTCGTTAAATTGAACATCCTCAGTACTTCGCAAATACAATTGAAAATCATTATAATAATTACTGAAAACAGCAATAACACTTCCCTTTCCTTCGGGTAGTAATTCCGATTTAAAATCGGCATAACCACTATTTCTAACATCAATTTCATCCAAAAATTCGCAATTTTCACTTGTACTTTCCAGCGTTCTATTTACCGTTTCAGTATTGTCAATATTCGCATACGAACTTCCTAATTCATTTGCTTTAAACTGAACGTTTTCAATTTCAATCAACATTTCCAACATTTCTTTATTCAGTTCTGAAATAGTAACTTTTTTAGGTACAATTTCAGCTACTTCGCAAGACCTGACAATATAATCATCAACTTCAAATTTTGAAATTCCTGTTAATTCTCCATTGATTACTTTTCCAATTTGAATACTTCCATAACTATAACCAACAGCCAACCCTTTTAATTTTATATAAATTTTGCGTCCCACATTATATTTGGTATATAAATCGGTTTGATCTATAGCAATTTTTATAGCTGAAGTAGGATTTTCGGGTTTATCTTGAATAGAAATACTTTTATAAATATTCCCCGATTCATCACTCGAAACCACATACCCTTCAATAATAACATCGGTATCAATAACGGTTGGAGAACCGAAAGTGTACAATTCTTTTGCTTGTTGAATGGTGTTTGTAACTGTTAGTAACGGCTCAGTACATTCAACTTTTGGTGTTGAAAAACCATCATCTTTTACACACGAAAAAACGGTGATTAACAGTAATATATTTAAAGTTGTTTTTAATGTTTTATAAATTTTCATAGCGTTTAATTTAAAATCTTACATATACATTTACATAATACGACGTTTTATTTCCGTACCAATATTTTGGCCCAAAAACGGGCTTTTTTAATTGTTTATCTTCTTTTAACTCTTGATAATTGGCGTTTCGAGATTGCTCAAAACCACCTGTTTTAAAGGTTTCTCCCAACACATTATTTATACCTGCAAAAAAACCGAGATAATATTCATTTATTTTCCACGATTTTCCTCCAACAACATTTACCAAAAAGGCATCGTCAAATTTTTCTTGTTTTAATAATGAATTTACTTGTTCTTGCGTAACCTCAACACCTGTTTCAGCATCAATAAAAGGAGTACCATCACTATCGAGATAAAAATTGTTGGTGCGCAATAATGGTGAGATATCTAAATAGTTGTTTGTTAAAAAATTAGCATTTATCTGAAACCACCAAAACTCAGGATCTTGATATTCAAAACCAACGGAATAAGCTCTTTGTGGTGTGCCGGAAATACGATAATCTTTCAAATATGCCGTTCCGAAATCACTGTTTTCATCGGTAAAACTTTCTGATTCCAAATATAACTGCGGATTATTATCGTATGTATATTGTCCAAACGATCCGGCTCCTAAAAGTTTGATTGAAGGTGTTACCTTATATTCTAAACTTAACTCTGCACCCAAATTCTTTTTAGCAACACCTGTCATAATTTCGTTTACAAAATCAGCCTGATCGCCACGTAATCCTTCAGCAAAAAAGAACGAAGTTTCAACAGCATCGGTAAATTTTGTATAAAAAGCAGTAAATCTGGTTTGAAGTTTTTGGGCTCTAAAAATATAACTCAAATCACCTGTTACTATTTTTTCACTGGTTAAATTCGGCGTTATGTTGTTATTAACTCTGGCATTAGAAAAAGTGTTGCGAATAGTTGGTGCATTAGAAATATAAGCAGCATTAACATTTACCAAATGACGTCCAGTAAATTTATAGGTTAACCCTCCTTTTACACCAAAATCAGAAAAAGATTGCTTTTCCCCTTTTCCAAAGGAATTTGAAGGATACGTACCATTTTTATACAGACCATCTCTTTGATAATTGGTATTTTTTAAATTTATACCTACAAAATAGTCTATCTTCTTTTGAAAACCCTGCACTTGCGCAAAAATACCTGCTACTGAAGCGTTTATTTTATAATGATATTGAAATTTATCATTTTTACCAATTAATCTATCTACATTATTTAAATCATTTTGTTGCGCCTCACCAACCGCATACTGGTCTAAATCTACAAAACCATTCCCTCCTAACAAATCCAACATCTTGGCATAATTATCAGAGGTTATATTTTTGTAAGAAATTCCTGCATTCAACAATAAATTTTCATTGATATTTTTGCTTAAAGTTGAATTAAAAGAAAATTGCGTGTCATCAACCCTGTCTTCATATAAATAATACAAAGAATTCACATTATCAATATTTGTTTTATACAACTCTCCCCAGTTTATTTGTCCGTTTTCAATAAAATTTTGTTCAGCCAAATACGCACCTTCATAATCCAGATCATCTATAAAACGCACATAACTGCTTGGTAAATATTTCCAATACGTTGGGTCCGGATTTGGAGCATTAAAATATCCCAATCTGCTATTTCCAATATGTCCGAACTGATAGGAAACCGTTGTTTTTAATTGAGTTTTTTTACTATCATAAAAATGAGTGAACATTATCACAGGTTCAAAAATTTCCTTTTTTCTAGAGTTTCGAATATCACCGTCCTGATTCCCCCAATACGAATTGTATTTGAACCCTTTTAAATTGTAAACTTCTTGGGTATTTGGTGACGATTTTCCTCTTCGGTTAAAAGCAGCAAATGCTGTTAAATTTAAACTATGATGACTACTTAGTTTTTTTTCGGCAGCCAAAAAAGCCGACCACGCATTGTAAGAAGTAGCATCTATATATCCTTCATTTGCAAACCTGCGAGAACCCGAAGCTACAAAAGCCCAATTGTTTTTAGTTAAACCTGTTGCATACGTTGCCATAACTCGCCCTGTATAACTTTTATTGGTTGAAGCAAAGGAAACCTTGCCTCCTTTTTGATATTCGGAAGCTCTTGTGCTGAAATTGGTAGTTGCTAAAATTCCACCAAAAGCATTTGTATTTGCATCGAGGCCGTTGGAAAATTCTTGATTTTTAAACACATCGTTCAAACCGCCCCAATTACTCCATTGCGGCCTTCCATCAAACAATTTATTCATTTCAACTCCATTAATTAAAATGCTTCCGTAACTTGAATCGTATCCGCGAACTTTAAACCAAGCCTGACTAAAATTATACGCTGCAGCTTTTAAATATGCATCTTTGGAAGACTGAAATAAACCTGCAATATAATCGGAACTTCTATCGGTATCATCTTGTAAATCATCATCAGTTAACAAAACAATACTTTCATTATGCAACATTGTAATTGATTCTTCCAAATAAATAATTCCTAAATTAAGAGATTTCTTTTCAGAAATGGTAATTGGCAAATTTTGAGAATTGAAGCCTTCATAAATCAATTGAATCACATGATTTCCAATCGGAATATTTTCAATTTTAAATTCTCCATTAAAATTGGTTTCCCCAAAAATAATTGTGTTTTTAATTTTTACCAGAACCCCTTTTAGAGGTTTTTCTGAAGTTGCTTCAACAACTTTTCCTTTTATAGAATTTAAGGTTTGTGAAGTTAAACTGATTGTACAGCAGAGCCACACAACAGTTGTAATAACAATTATTTTCATTAGCAATTTTTTTCAAATAAACAGTTTTTTATTGTAATTCTAAAATTTTTAAAGTCTATTTTTTATTTTTTGGCTCAAACTTTGTTTGTAATTTAGCCTTTTAAACTTATTTTTTATGAAACGCTTTTCGCTTCTTTTTATACTTCTTTTTATTGCATCAAACCCTATTTTTAGTCAAAAAAACTACCAAATTAGAACCGTTGCTTTTTATAATTTAGAAAACCTTTTTGATACTATTAATGATCCTGAAAAAAATGATGAATCGAGCCCAATTATGGGAATTGAAGAAAATAGAGATGAAATTTATCAAAAGAAATTGAACAACATGGCAAAGGTTATTTCTGAAATGGGTGTAAAAGAAGCTAAAAACACGCCGGTAATTTTGGGTGTTGCCGAAGTTGAAAACAGACAAGTATTGGAAGATTTGATAGCTACAGATTCCTTAAAAAATAAACAATACAGTATTATACATTACAACTCGCCTGACAAAAGAGGAATTGATGTTGCTTTGCTTTACCAACAACGCTATTTTAAACCAACACATCACGAAACTTTTGAGTTGCGTTTGTGGGATACTGACGGAACTCGAATTTATACCAGAGATCAATTATTAGTTTCCGGTTATTTAGATGATGAATTGATTCATATTATTGTAAATCACTGGCCATCAAGAAGAGGTGGAGAAACAGCCAGCAGTTACAAAAGAGAAAAAGCAGCTTATTTAACTACTCAAATAATTGAAAAAATAAAGTTGGGCGACCCAAATCCTAAAATTATTATTATGGGCGATTTAAACGATGACCCAACCAATAAAAGTTTGAAAGATGTACTAAAAACCAAGTCTAAAAAGGCTGAAGTACAAGAAGGTGATATTTATAACCCTACAGAAGATATGTTTCGTAGAGGACAAAACACTTTAGCTTATAGAGATAACATTAACTTTTTTGATCAAATTATGTTTACTTCGCCTTTACTAACCACAAAAAAGGAGTATTCAACTTATAAAATGTACAAAGTGAATGTTTTTAATCCGCAATATTTAACTACACAAACAGGAAAATACAAAGGGTATCCTTTTAGAAGTTTTGCCGGAGGTAATTTTTTAGGCGGTTATAGCGACCATTATCCTGTGTATATGTATTTAATTAAAGAAATTAATTAGTTTTGATGATATCCTGAAATAAATTCAGGATGACTGGCGGATATCAAAATTTTAGCTATTATTTATTCTTCTTTTATATCTTTTAATAATAGCTGTAACGAAGTAAAACCATTCCAATGGTTTTCATCAATATTGAATACTGCTTTAAACGAATTTCCATTTTGAACTAACTCATATTTATCTCCTAATCCAAAACCTATTGCATTGTATGTTTGCTGATTTGACCCTTCAAAAATATTTAGTTTTAAATGTGTTTCATCAGCACCTACTTTTTTTCCATAACCATTATCTCGCAAGCCTGAAGCCATAAAAACAGGTCTCATATTTTGAGGACCAAAAGGCGCCAATTGATTTAATATTCTATAAAATTTAGGTGTAATTTCCGATAAACTGATTTCAGCATCAATGGTGATTTCAGGAGTTCTCAATTCTTCAGGTAAGGTGTTTTTCACCACTTCTTCAAACTTATTTTTAAAGTTTATGTAATTCTCTTCATCAATCGTTAACCCTGCAGCATATTTATGTCCGCCAAACTGTTCAATAAACTCTGAACATTGTTCTAAGGCTTCATATACATCAAAACCTTTTACAGATCGTGCCGAAGCTGCTAATTTAGTACCGCTTTTAGTAAATACAATGGTTGGTTTGTAATACGTTTCAATTAATCGAGAAGCAACAATACCAATAACACCTTTATGCCAGTTTTCACTATAAACAACAGTAGAAAAGTTTTGTTGCTCATTATTTTGTTCAATTTGTTGTATAGCTTCATTTGTAATGGTTTTATCTAACTCTTTTCGTTCATTATTATTGTTTTCAATTTCAGCAGCAAAAGTAACAGCAGTTTCAAAATCCAATTCGGTTAATAATTCAACTGCATAATTTCCATGCTTAATACGTCCGGCGGCATTAATTCTTGGTGCAATAATAAAAACAACATCGGTAATGGTTAATTCTTCTTTTTTAATTTGATGAATCATAGCCTTAATTCCGGTTCTCGGATTGGAATTAATCACCTGCAATCCAAAATACGCCAATATTCTGTTTTCACCAGTTATAGGAACAATATCTGCCGCAATTGCTGTAGCCACCAAATCTAAATATGAAACCAAATCATCAATAGTTTGATTTCTGTTAGTTGCCAATGCCTGAATCAATTTAAAACCAACACCACAACCACATAATTCTTTGTAAGGATATTCACAATCAGCTCTTTTTGGATCTAAAACCGCAACAGCATCTGGAATTTCATTTCCGGGTCTATGATGATCGCAAATAATAAAATCGATACCTTTTTCTTTAGCGTAAGCAACTTTATCAATGGCTTTAATACCACAATCTAACGCAATAATTAAGGTGAAATCGTTTTCTTCAGCGAAATCAATTCCTTGATATGATACTCCATAACCTTCATCGTATCTATCCGGAATATACGTTGCAATAGTTGGGTGAATTGTTTTTAAATAAGAAGAAAGTAATGAAACAGAAGTAGTTCCATCAACATCATAATCGCCATAAATTAAAATATTTTCGCCTTCAAATATCGCTTTTTCAATGCGTTCAACCGCTTTATCCATATCTTTCATTAAGTATGGATTGTGTAAATCGTTTAAATTGGGACGAAAAAATGCTTTAGCCTCGTCAAAAGTTTCGATACCTCTCTGTACTAATAATTTAGCTAAAGTATATTCAATACCTAGCTCGTCAGCTAATTTTAAAGTTGTTTCAGTATTTGGTTCCGGCTTAATATTCCAACGCATAGCATCATTTTTCTGCCAAAAATAATCAAATTATTTTACTGCTCTATGTAGATTATTTCGTGAGAAATATCAGAAAATTGACGAAACATTTCAAAAACGCCACAATAACGTTCTACGGAGAGGTTTACAGCTTTTTCAATTTTATCTTTTTTGAAATCGCTTCCAAAAAAATGATATGTAACTTTAACTTTATCATAAAATTTTGGATGCTCGTCGGTAAGGTTAGCTTCAACAGAAATTTTAAAATCATCAACCTCAGCACGCATTTTTTTAAGTAAAGAAATAACGTCCATTGCTGTACAACCGGCCAATGAAGTTAACATCATTGCTTTTGGGCGTAATCCTTTTCCTTGTCCACCAACAGCCTTATCGGCATCAATCATTACACTTCCTTCAGGCGCAACAGATTCAAATAACATTTGTCCTTTCCAATTTACTTCAATTTTATTTGTCATAATTTTTTTGTATTTTATTTAAACAAATTTACATGAATTTTTAAGCTAATTAGTAACATTATTTACAATTTTAAATGCTTTTATCTTGATATTTAAAGCTATCATTAGGTCTTTTCTCAAACCAATTATGTAATTTTACATGATTAACTATTTTTGGTTTATTAATGCGTTATACAAAACATAGTATTTTATCCTTCTTCTTATTTATTTTAGGTTTTTCCAACTATGTTTTTGCTCAAACGCCACCTACAATTACTGCTGAAGGAGACCAATACTATTGCCCTTTATCTGAAATAAATATTGCAACAGATTTTAATATTATTGATGTAGATGATAATGTAGAGGCCGTTTATATACAAATTTCTATAGGTTATGTTAATGGTGAAGACAAATTGACGTTAAATGGTTCTCATCCAAATATTACACTTACACCTTTTAATACTTCTGAAGGAAAATTAATTTTAACTAGAAATACTTCAGCAACAATAGAAGATTTAGCAAATGCCGTAAAGGATGTTGTTTTTGAAAGCAGTTCTCCAACACCTTCGGGTGAAAAGCATTTTTCTTTTACTGTTAGTGAAGCTAATTATTTGCCTTCAACAGGACATTATTATGAGTACATTGAAGATATAGGAATAACATGGACTGATGCCAAAGTTGCCGCTGAAACAAGAAATTATTACGGTTTACAGGGTTATTTAGCAACTATAACCTCGCCTGAAGAAGCCCAACTTTCCGGTGAACAAGCTGGTGGAGCCGGATGGATTGGTGGTAGCGATGCTGAAACCGAAGAAACTTGGAAATGGGTTACGGGACCGGAAGCCGGAACTGTTTTTTGGAACGGAGGTATTAATGGAAGTTCTCCTAATTATGCAAATTGGAATGCAAACGAACCAAATCAGGCTGGAAATGAAGATTATGCTCATGTTACTGCTCCCGGTGTTGGAAATCCAGGATCTTGGAACGATTTAAGTAACATAGGAAATGATTCTGGAGACTATCAACCTAAAGGTTACATCGTTGAATATGGAGGTATGCCCGGAGATCCAACACTTGATCTTTCAGCAAGTACCAAAATAACCATTCCTTCAATAAATTCAATTAATGAAAATACACGATGTGGGGTTGGAACTGTAACGTTATCAGCTACCGCCACTGCTGGTAATGTTCTTTGGTTTGATTCTGAAACAAGCACAACACCAATACACACAGGTACAAGTTATACCATTCCAAGTCTTACAACAACTACAACTTATTATGTATTGGCTTCAGAAAATGGTTGCACCAATGGAGAAAGAAAACCTGTGACTGCAACAGTAAATCCTTTACCTGATATTGAAGCATCATTAACATTTAAAAACTGTGATGAAGATGGAAATCCTGATGGTTTTACCGATTTTAATTTGAATGAAGTTATTCCTGTAATTACAAAAAACGACGCTTCGTTAGATGTTACTTTTTATTTATCGGAAAGCGATGCAAACAGTACTACAGCTAGTCCTATAAATCCTGTTCCTTTCAATAATAATACAACCAGCACAGTTTATGCCCGCGTTGAAAATTCTTTCAGTTGTTATTTGGTTTCTACAGTAGATTTAGAAGTTTCTACAACATCTTTACTTTCTGATTTTATGGAAGAATTAACCGAATGTGATGATGATGAAGTAATTGATGGTTTCCACTCTTTTGATTTAACTGAAGCTACTACTGTAATTTTATCTCAACTTTCTTCTCCTGAAAGTTTAACTGTTCATTATTTTAATACCATTGTAGATGCTCAATTAGAGCAAAATGAAATTTTACCGCAAAATAATTATGTAAATCAAACTAAAGATACTGAAGTTTTAATTGTACGAGTTGAAAGTGAAACTAATGGGAATTGTTCTGAAATTGGCGAATATTTAACCTTAACTGTAAATCCTATTCCCGAATTTGAAGTTGACCCAACAGCTATGGTGTGTTTAAATTTATCACCAATTACTATTGAAACTAAAAACCCTAAAGGTGATTATAGCTATGAATGGTTTAACGAAAATGCGGAAAGTATAAGTAATCAATCTACTGCTGAAATTTCTAAAGGCGGCACTTATACTGTTATTGCAACTTCTAATCTATATAATTGTGAATCTGTATCACAAACAGTTACTGTAACAGAATCGGATATTCCACATATAACTTTAAATGATATTACAGTAGTTGATGATTCCGAAAATAATTCAATAACCATTAATACCGCTAATTTAGGAGTTGGTGATTACGAATTTTCTCTTGACGATGAATTTGGAATATACCAAAATGAACCGTTTTTTGAAATGGTTTCTCCCGGAATTCACACCATTTACATCAACGATAAAAACAACTGCGGTACTGCTCAAATTGAGGTATCTGTAATGGGATTCCCTAAATTTTTTACACCCAATAACGATGGTTATAATGATACTTGGACTGTACAAGGATTAGACACTAATTTTTACATTTCTTCTTTAATGTATATTTTTGATCGATTTGGTAAAATTTTAGCCGTAATTGATACTGCAAAACAAGGTTGGGAAGGTTTTTTTAACGGAGAAAGACTCCCTGCTTCAGACTATTGGTACGTTGTGCAACTTACTGATATCAATGGAAACATACGAGAAAAAAAAGGTCATTTCAGCCTAATCAGATAATAACTATCCAACTCTTTTACATAAAACTTATAATTTTATCGTTCATTTTAGATTAAATTGTTACTGTATTATTTTTCACTGAAATTTAAGTAATTTTGCCAACATGGTAAAAGAAATTCAAATTCGAGTACAACTTCAGGAAGAAAAGCAAGAAGGCATTTTAAAGAAAAAAGCCGCACATTACTTGGGTATTGATGAAAAAGAAATAAATGCCATAAAAATAGTACGAAAATCTATTGATGCTCGTAAAGCATTGATTTTTTTTAATTACAAAATAGCAGTATATATTAATGAACAAATTCCTGAATCTTCTACCTATTCGTTTGATTATAAAGATGTTTCTTCTGCCAAAGAAATACATATTATTGGATTTGGGCCTGCAGGAATGTTTGCCGCATTACGTTGTATTGAATTAGGCTACAAACCTGTTGTTTTAGAAAGAGGTAAAAAGGTAAGAGAAAGACGACGAGATTTACGCGCTATAAATCAATTTCACACTGTTAATGAAGACTCAAATTACTGCTTTGGAGAAGGCGGTGCCGGCACTTATTCTGACGGAAAATTATATACACGCAGTTTAAAACGTGGCGATGTTCGCAGAGTCTTTGAAAACTTCGTTTATCATGGTGCTACTGAACAAATATTAATAGATTCTCATCCTCATATTGGCACGAATAAATTGCCTAAAATTGTTCAAAATATTAGAGAAACCATTTTAAAATGTGGCGGTGAAATTCACTTTGAAAGTAAAGTGGTTGATTTTATTATAAAAAACAATAAAATTCAAGCTATTCAGCTCCAAAATAATACTGAGCTTCCTGTAAATGCTGTTATTTTAGCTACAGGTCATTCCGCCAGAGATATCTATTATTTATTATACAAAAAAAATATTGCCATTAAAGCAAAATCTTTTGCTATGGGAGTTAGAGTAGAACATCCTCAACAAATTATCGACTCTATTCAATACCATTGCAAAGGAGAAAGAGACGAATTATTACCGGCAGCTTCATACAGTCTTGTACACCAAGTGCAAGGTAGGGGTGTTTATTCGTTTTGTATGTGTCCGGGAGGGTTTATAGTGCCTGCAGCTACGGCAAATGGTGAAGTAGTTGTAAATGGAATGTCACCCTCAAAAAGAAATAATCAATTTGCAAATTCCGGAATTGTTGTAGAAATTAATGCTGAGCAAGATTTAGCTAAATACAATCATTTTGGTGTGTTAAAAGGGTTGGAATTTCAAAAAGATTTAGAAAAAATGGCATTTATTGCCGGTGGAAGAACGCAAACTGCACCTGCACAAAAATTAACCGATTTTGTTGAAGGAAGGTTCTCTAATAATTTAAATCCTACTTCATACCAACCCGGATTAAATTCGGCACCATTACATTCTTTACTTCCCAAATTAATTGGAGGCAGATTAAGAAAAGGTTTTGCTGAATTTGGGCGAAAAATGCATGGTTATTATACCGAAGATGCTAACATTGTTGGTGTTGAATCTCGAACCTCATCTCCAGTAAACATCCCAAGAAAAGAAAATTTAGAACATCCTGAAATTCAAGGTTTGTTTCCATGTGGTGAAGGTGGTGGTTATGCAGGTGGTATTGTTTCTGCCGCTATGGATGGTGAACGATGTGTTGAAGCTGCAATAAAGGAGCTTAGAGGTTTTTAACCTTATTTTAAAGTGAGTTTAATTAAAATAGTTAACAGGCCGTTAATAAACTTGTCATGTTTTTTGTCATTCCTGCCTTCACAGGAATGACAGGCTTCTAATCAACCAGAAATATATCTAATTAATTATCAGACACTTTTAGATTGATTTCTCGTTATTTTACAATAGAAAGAATAAACAATCTTCCTCCCAAAATCAGTGTATATTTTATAAATTTAATTTGATTTTATTATAGTACATTTACTGCAAAACAATACTAAAATTACTAGTCCTTTTTATTTATGAAAGACATTGAAAATATTGAGTTACTTTTTTTAAATATTGATGATTATCAAGAGCTTAAAAAAGCTATGATTGATTCTTACACCAATATGCCGGATTCATATTGGAGAGAACATCAAATAGAATCTTTAATTAATCGCTTCCCTGAAGGTCAGGTAGTTATAAAGGTTAACAATCAAATTGCCGGGTGTGCATTGTCAATTATTGTAAATTATCATCAATTTGATGATCATCACACGTATAAAGAATTAACCGGAGATTACACGTTTAGCACACATACCCCTGAAGGTGATGTACTTTACGGAATTGACGTATTTATTAAACCAGAATTCAGAGGTTTACGTTTGGGTAGAAGACTTTACGATTACAGAAAAGAACTTTGTGAAAGACTAAACCTTAGAGGTGTTGCATTTGGAGGACGAATACCTAATTATCACAAATATGCAAATGAACTAACTCCTAAACAATATATTGATAAAGTAAGAAGAAAAGAAATTCATGATCCTGTATTAAATTTTCAGATATCTAATGATTTTCATCCTTCTAAAATATTGAAAGGTTATTTAGAAGGTGATAAAGCTTCAAATGAGTTTGCCGTTTTATTGGAATGGGATAATATTTATTATGAAAAACCTACAGAAAAAGCAGTTACTAAGAAAAAAATAGTTCGTTTAGGTTTAATTCAATGGCAAATGAGACCTTATGATAATTTAGATGAATTAATGCATCAGGCTGAATTTTTTATAGATGCTGTTTCGGGTTATCGCTCAGACTTTGCTTTGTTTCCTGAGTTTTTCAATGCGCCTCTTATGGCTGAAAACAATCATTTAACCGAACCTGAAGCCATTAGAGAATTAGCTAAACATACTTCGGCTATAACCGAAAAATTCTCACAGTTAGCTATTTCATACAATATCAATATTATTTCGGGAAGTATGCCTGAAATTATAGATGACAGACTTTATAACGTAGGTTATCTATGCAAAAGAGACGGATCTGTAGAACGTTTTGAAAAACTTCATATAACTCCTAATGAAGCTAAAGTTTGGGGTATGCAAGGCGGCACAGAACTTAAGGCCTTTGATACAGATTGCGGTAAAATAGGAATTTTAATTTGTTACGATGTTGAATTTCCTGAATTAAGCAGACTATTGGCCGATGAAGGTGTAGATATATTATTTGTTCCTTTTTTAACCGACACACAAAATGGTTATTCAAGAATTAGAAACTGTGCGCAAGCAAGAGCTATTGAAAATGAATGTTATGTTGCTATTGCCGGAAGTGTAGGTAATTTACCAAAAGTTCATAATATGGATATTCAATTCGCCCAATCTATGGTTTTTACACCTTGTGATTTTTCATTTCCTGCTACGGGTATAAAAGCAGAAGCCACTCCAAATTCTGAAATGATATTAATTGCCGATGTTGATATAGATTTGCTAAGAGAACTAAATCAATTAGGAAGTGTTAGAAATTTAAAAGACAGAAGGCTAGACTTATTTGAGTTGAAAAAGAAAAAGTAAACCTATTTCTTTTTATTGCGAACATAAATTAATTTAAAACGCCCTTTTGTACTATCTTTTTGATCAATCTCAAATTGGTTAAGTGATTTGAATAAGGGCGTTAATTTTTCAAAACCAAAATTACGAGCATCAAAATTAGGTTGCTTTTTTAAAATTAGCGACCCTACATCTCCCATAAATGCCCAGCCATCTTCATCTGCAGCATCTTCAACCGAATTTCTAAGTAAACGTATAACTTTTGGAGTAATTTTATCAATACTTGCTTTCTTTTGGGTTCCTGTTCCGTTTTGATTTTCTTCTCCAGATTCTAATATTTCCAAATAAATAAACTTGTCACAAGCTACTATAAAAGGGTCTGGAGTTTTCTTTTCTCCAATACCATAAACTACAACACCGGCTTCTCTTAATCTGGTAGCTAATTTTGTAAAATCACTATCCGAAGAAGCCAAACAAAATCCGTTTACTTTTTCAGAATATAAAATATCCATTGCATCAATAATCATTGCTGAATCTGTAGCGTTTTTACCGGTTGTGTAGCTGTATTGTTGTATAGGATTTATAGCATTTTCAAGTAAAATATTTTTCCATTTTGCCAGTTGAGGTTTGGTCCAATCACCGTAAATACGCTTTATTGTTGGAGTTCCATATTTGGTTATTTCCTCCATCATTTCTTTAATATATTTTGAAGGAATATTATCTCCGTCAATAAGTACGGCTAATTTTGTGTCTTTTATCATATTTGTTAAAGATACAGAAAATTATATTGCTTTTTTTTGAAAAACTAATGGAAATATTTTTTTTTGATTATCTTTATCATCAAAAATTTGCAATTTTCGTTTAAAACTTTAAGTTAAAAAGAGAACTTTAACTTAGTATAGCTATGAAATTAACTAACCAAAAATAAATGAAAAACTCCCAAAGAATTTTAAACGGACTAGTACTAACAGCTGTTATATTTCTTATAGCCACATTACTTGGCAGTAAAATTAATTTAAATATCAATTTTATACCTACATCTTTTGGTACCCATTCAATAATGCTGTTGCTATCTATTATTGCAATAGTATACTTAAAAAAATATGTAAATTATAAAATAGCATTTCCAAAGTTTAACACACTTTTAAACCCGATTGCGGTGGGTTTATTGGTTTCGATTATTGTTAATCCTTTAATGACCATTTTAACAAGAAAATTAGGTGCTGACGTTGAAAGCCATCCACTATTTCTAAAAATGAATGCAACTCAGGTCTTTTTCTTCGTTTTTATTTATGCCAGTATTGCTGAAGAAGTTTTATTTCGTGGTTTTTTAATGAATTTTTTAAGCCCGTTAAAATCAACTGTAATTCCTTTTTTTAAAAGAAAAATAAGTCTGCCTATAATTATTAGTGCCATAGCATTTGGTTTGGCTCATTTAATTTTATTTACTACCGGTGTGAGTTGGGCATTTTTGCTTAAAGTAGTTGTTTTTACCACTATTTTAGGACTATTTGCAGGGTATTATCAAGAGAAATACAACAATAACATTTACGCAATATTAGTACACATGGCAGGTAATTTTACCGGTTTTATTGCCGCAATATTTATGCATTAAAATGAGTGGTGGCGCAGGACATATATTAGATATGATGAACCGCATAAGGCAAAATGCTGCGCTAAAATCGTCTCGTAAAAATAAATTTAAAGGAAATAATAGGAGCGGTATTTATTCGAAAGAGCATCCTACAAAACTTGAGTTTGATTTTCCTAAAGCCTCTAAAGATGAACTTGAGTAATTAAAAAACAATCTTAAAAAGGAATCAAACAAAGAAAAAAATCAATTAATTTTACTAATAAGTATAGCTGTAATTGTTTTTATTATAGCTTTTTTACTATTTAATTATTACTCATAAATATCCGACTAAAAACATGGAAGATTTTATAGAAATTCAGGATGAATCAGCTGAAAATGACTCAACCCTTAAACTATCTAAAAAAGCAAAAACCAACCTTTCAGAAACCGGTAAATGGGTTTATTTTCTTTCAATTATTGGGTTTTGTTTTATCGGTCTTATAGTAATAATTGCTTTATTTGCAGGTACGCTTTTATCTACTATAGGTGGTGATGAAAGTCCTTTTCCTTTCCCGGGTATTTTTATTAGTATTTTATATCTTTTAATGGGACTTGTTTACTTTTTTCCAATTTATTACTTGTTCAATTTCGCAAATAATATTAAAAAAGCAATAGAGAAAAAAGATAGTGAAAGCCTTGATAAAGCTTTAGAAAATTTAAAATCTCATTATAAATTTGTTGGAATTTTAACAATAATTATGCTTGCTTTTTATGTATTATTTGGCCTTGGAGCATTCCTATTTTAAAACAATAACCATCTAATATTTGCTTTCTTTTTAAAATCAAGTACTTTTACACAAAATAGTATTTATACTTTTTTTCACACATAACAGCTACTTGAATTTATATAAATGAATATACAATATATTGAAAACGAAGAGTTTAAAGGAATTAATTTTATTGAAAAAGGTTTAAACATTGGTGAATATGAGTATTGTACTTTCACAAATTGTTCTTTTTACAATTTCAATTTAGGCGGAATAACATTTTCGGAATGTGTTTTTGAAAATTGTGATTTAAGCATGGCTAATTTGGAACATACTTCCTTAAAAAATGTAAAGTTTAAAAATTGTAAGCTTTTAGGATTACAATTCAATAAATGTACTCCTTTTCTACTCTCTTTTTCTTTTGAAGATTGTGTTCTTAATTTTTCTTCTTTTTACAAACTAAAAATTAAAAATACACAGTTTAAAAACTGTAAACTTGAAGAAGTTGATTTTGTTGAAGCTAACTTAACAAGCTCCATTTTTAAAAATTGTGATTTTATAAAAGCAAAGTTCAATAATACTTTACTCGAAAAATGTGATTTGAGAAGTTCTTATAATTTTTCTATCAATCCTGAAACTAATAAAATTACCAATGCTAAATTCTCAGTCAATACAATATCGGGACTTTTAGATACCTATAAAATTATAATTGAGTAATAAACTATTGCTGTTTTTGACTTAATCCTGAAAAAGAGGTACATTAGTACTTATTTTTTTATAAATGAAAAATTTACTTTTTGGTGGATTAATTTTGTTGCTATTAAACGCCTGTAATCGTCCTATTTCAACTTCAACAACAGAAACAATTATGAATTCTAACTCAAAAACTTTTGGAATTTTTGAAAATCAAATCAATATTGGAAACCCAATAAACAAAGGAACTGTAGCTTATAATATTGATAAACAAGAATATACCATTACAGGTTCAGGCATAAACATGTGGGGAGAAAATGACCAATTTCAATACCTTTACAAATCAATTCAAGGCGACTTTATTTTAAGAGCTCACGTAAAATTTATTGGTAAAGGTGTAGATCCTCATAGAAAAATTGGATGGATTGTACGAAATAACTTAAGTGGAAATTCACCTCATGTAAACGCTTGTATTCATGGAGACGGATTAACATCTCTTCAATTTAGAAGAACTGACAGCGCAATTACAGAGCAGATAGAATCTAACGACAAAACTCCCGATGTGGTTCAATTAGAGCGTAGAGGAAATACCTATTTTATGTCAACCGCAACATTTGGAAAACCTTTTACAACCGTTAAAATTGACAGTCTTAATTTAAGAAATGAGGTTTTTGTTGGGCTATATGTGTGTTCTCATAATCCTGATGTTATTGAAAAAGCTGTTTTTAGCAATGTTAGAATTATTAAACCTGCTGCTGCTGATTTTGCCCCTTACCAAGATTATTTAGGCAGCAATATGGAAATTATGAATGTTAAAACAGGAAGCAGAAAAACCTTATTTTATTCGGCACATTCTTTACAAGCTCCAAATTGGGTGAATAACGATAAAGAATTGGTGTATAATTCTAACGGTTATTTATACAGTTATAATTTTGAAACAGAAGAAGTTACTCAAATAAATACAGGTTTCGCCATCAATAACAATAATGACCATGTTTTTTCTTTTGATGAAAGTATTTTAGGGATAAGTCATCACAATCAAGAGGATAAAGGAACCTCTTCTATTTATATTATGGATCCGAAAGGAGATTCTATTCCAAAAAAAATAACCAAAGACGGTATTGGGGCTTCTTTTTTACATGGTATTTCACCCGATAATAAAACCTTAATTTACACTGCCGATAGAAATGGTCAATATGATATTTACGGAATTGATGTTGAAACCAGAAACGAATTTCAATTAACCAATACCAAAACGTTAGATGACGGTTCTGAATATTCACCGGATGGAAAATATATCTATTTCAACTCTAACCGAACCGGAAATATGCAGTTATGGCGAATGAAGGCCAATGGAAGCGAACAAGAACAATTAACTTTTGATACCAATTATAAAGATTGGTTTCCGCATATTTCACCAGATGGTAAATGGATTGTTTTTATTTCTTTCCCTCCTGATATTGAATTTGGAAGTCATCCTTTTTACAAACATTGCACGCTTCGTTTAATGCCTGTAAGTGGCGGAACTCCAAAAATTATAGCTTATATATACGGAGGTCAAGGCACTATTAATGTACCTAGTTGGTCTAAAGACAGTAAACGAATTGCTTTTGTAACAAATAGTAATTAGCATTATAACTTTATGAGAATATGGTCATTACATCCAAAATATTTAGACACAAAAGGTTTGGTCGCTCTTTGGAGAGAAACCTTGCTGGCAAAACATGTACTGGAGGGTAAAACCAAAGGTTATACCAATCATCCACAGCTAAACAGGTTTAAAAAAACAGCAAATCCCGCACAAAGTATCAGCCAATATTTAAGTTATGTTTATGATGAAGCCGCAAAAAGAGGCTATAATTTTAATAAAGATAAAATTGATTGGAATTTTACACCAGTTGAAATACCGGTAACAAAAGGTCAATTAAAATATGAAGAATCACATTTATTAAACAAGTTAAAAATAAGGGACCAAGACAGTTACAATAAATTACTTAATGCTAAAAATCTTCAACAGCACCCTATGTTTAAAGTTATTGAAGGTGCTATTGAAGATTGGGAAATACTTTAAACTACCAAAGGTGATGTACCTCCGGTTTTATATATTTAGTATAAATATCTTTTACTTTTTGCATTTCTTCTTTTGAGAGAAGATCAGTTTCAAGTGCTTCAATATTAGATATTACTTGCGAAACTGTTGAAGCTCCCGGTATAACACAACTCACTTCATCAAAAGATAAAATCCACTGTAAAGCTTTTTCAACCAAACTTTGATCTTCACCAAACAACAGTTTTAGTTCATTTACAGCTTTTAAACCTAAATTATAATCGATTCCTGAAAAAGTTTCTCCTTTATCAAAAGCAGCACCTTCACGGTTAAAAAATCGATGATCTTCTTTAGAAAAAGTAGTATTAATACCAAATTTACCTGTTAACAAGCCGCTAGCCAATGGTACACGTGCTAAAATTCCTACATTTTTATTTTTTGCTTGCTTAAAAAACAATTCAGCCGGGCGTTGACGAAACATATTAAAAATAATTTGTACCGTACTTACTCCCGGATATTCAATTGCTTTAAGTGCTTCTTCAACTTTTTCAACACTTACACCGTAATTTCTAATTTTTCCTTCTTTAGTTAAATCATCAAATAATGCAAAAATTTCAGGGCGGTAATATACTTCTGTAGGAGGACAATGTAATTGTATAAGATCAATGCGTTCCACACCTAAATTAGACAAGCTGTCTTCCACAAATTTTCGCAAAACATTTACTTGGTAAGCTGCATTTGTGTGCGGATTTAACTGTCTACCACATTTAGTAGCAATATATACTTCTTCTGAACGTGATCTTACAACTTTACCAACGGTTTTTTCACTTAATTTATCGCTGTAAACATCGGCAGTATCAATAAAATTAACTCCTAAATCAATGGCTTTATTAATAATTTCTTCGGCATTTTTTTCATTAAATTCGCTTCCCCATTTTCCGCCAACTTGCCAAGTTCCTAAACTGATTTCAGATACTCTTAAACCTGTTTTCCCTAAATCTCTATAATTCATACTATTATTTTAAAAGGATAAAGTTACTTTAAAAAGAAAGTAAATTCAAAATAAATAATAGAAAACAATTTTAAAAATCAAGCAATACAACAAAAAACTGTTTGGTTATTTATCATGGATGATTAACAACAATCCATCATCCAAATTTATGTAGTAAAAATGTTAAACATTTCAAATAATCTTTATACAGATCTGCAAAGTCTTTCACATTTGCACTTTTTAGTTCTCTTATTTAAACCTGCCTTTTGCATAAAGTAAGTTGACAATTTAATTGTACTTTTACATAGTGAACGAAACAACTTTACAATATATCAAATGCAATTCACTGGTAATTGCCACATCTGTTGAAACATCTAACAGTTCTGAACACAATGTATATTATCCGGATCATCTTTTGATATACGTCCAGCAGGGACAATTTAATTTCAGGAACAAAAACCAATTGTTTACCATTGAAAAAGGTGCTTTTTGCCTGATTAAAAAGTACACATCACTCACTTGTTTTAAAACCTGGGGCGAAAATGAAGATGGTTTTAAAATGATAGCTTTTATGTTGAATGACGAATTTATCCGGAAAGTTTCAGCAAAATTACCACTTATACAAAATAAGGACCACGTTATAAACAAACCTTTTCTTCCTGTAAGCCCAAACAGCATATTGTTGGGATTAATGAGTTCATTAGAAATTTACCTAAAGGAAAAACAAAATATGGCTCCAGATATTGTTGAATTAAAAACATTGGAATCACTTATTGGCATAGCTCGTGAAAATAAAAATATTCTTACCTTTCTCAGCGATTTTTCTCAACCTTCAAAAGCAGAACTACGGCTATTTATGGAGCATTATTACACTCAAAAAATACCTCTTAATGAGTTAGCCAAATTGTCTGGAAGAAGTATTGCTACCTTTCATCGCGAATTTAAACGCACCTTTAATACTTCTCCACACCAATGGATTAAAGAACGACGTTTATTAAAAGCAAAAGAACTATTAACGCTTACCAACCGAAAACCTTCGGATATTTATATTGAATTAGGCTTTGAAGATTTGGCGCATTTTAGTCGCTCATTTAAAAAGCATTTTGGAAAGAACCCATCAAAAGTAACTTCATTGGTTGCTTGATATTTTTTGACAAGTGATTTGATTCAAATATACAACTCTCACAAACAATAAACCCGTAATTTAGTCCATCTAAAATTATAAGAAAAATGGAATCAAAAGTTTGGTTAATTACAGGAACCTCTAAAGGATTTGGAAGAGAATGGGCAGAAGCCGCATTAGAACGTGGAGATAAAGTTGCTGCAACAGCAAGAAACCTTAATAGTATAAAAGAATTACAAGATAAATACGGTGAGTCAGTTTTACAAGTTCAACTCGATGTAAATAATAGAGAAGCCTGTTTTTCTGCTGTCGAAAAAACAGTTTCACAATTCGGTCGGATTGATGTATTGGTCAGTAATGCAGGATATGGTCATTTTGGCTTTATAGAAGAACTTACCGAGGCTGAAACTCGTGAACAAATGGAAACGAATTTCTTTGGTTCATTATGGGTTATTCAGGCAGCATTGCCCTTTATGCGAAAACAAAAAAGCGGACATATTATTCAAGTAACAAGTATTGGTGGCGTTGCCACATTTCCTATTTACGGTATTTACCACGCCTCAAAATGGGCTATGGAAGGTTTATGTGATACGCTTTCACAAGAAGTGGCCCAATTTGGCATCAAAGTAACGCTTATTGAACCGGGAGGTTATAGTACAGACTGGGGAACTTCATCAGCTAAACACAGCAAACCGATATCAGCTTATGAAGATCTTAGAAAAGAACGGCAAGCTTTTTCGGCAAATGCACCAAAAGGTAATCCGAAAGCAACCCGAAATGCCATACTAAAAATTGTAGATGCTCCTGAACCACCTTTGCGTTTATTTTTAGGTTCATTCCCTTGGCAAGTAATTGAACCCATTTACCAAAAACGATTGGAGACTTGGAAAGAATGGCAAGATGTATCGAATGAAGCACAAGGATAGACTTATAAATTAATTGAAAATTTAAGGCAGAAGTAACAATTAAATCTAAAAAATAATGATTAAAAACCACGAATTTAACAGCATATCCGTTGCAGATGGTACGGAGCTTGATGCCTATATTGCGATACCTGGAAGTGATGGAAAAGTTCCTGGAATTATCCTGTTACAGGAAGCATTTGGAGTAAATCATCATATTGAAAGTATTGCTGAAAGACTTTGTACTGAAGGCTATGCGGTAGTTGCTCCAGACCTTTTTCATCGTACCATTAATCGATTGGTGGTTCCTTATACCAATTTTTCTGAAGCTATTCCACATTATCAGGCCATAACAAAGGAAGGACTTTCTTTTGATTTTCAAGCCGTATATGATTGGTTTCAGCAACAAGATATTATAAACAAAGACAAAATTGGAAGCATAGGATTTTGTTTAGGAGGAAGAGCTTCATTTTTGGCGAATGCCAGATTGCCATTAGCTGCGGGAGTTTCCTATTATGGTGGAGGACTTGATCAATGGACAGATGAAGCAGAAAACCTTTACGCAGATCATCTTTTCTTTTGGGGAGGAAAAGACCAACATATTACTGCTGAAGTAGTAGAAACAATTATTAATGCGGTAAAAAAAGCTGGTAAAGAATACACTAATGTTGTTTTTTCATCTGCCGATCACGGATTTCATTGTGACGAACGAAGCAGTTATCATCCTCTTGCTGCTAAAGAAGCTTGGGCTCATACATTAACTTTTTTTGAATCAAGACTAAAAAATTAAATAAAAAAATATGATTGCAACAAAAGGGTACGCAGCCGACAATGCAACCGATCCGCTTCATCCGTTCAATTTTGAACGCAGAGATGTTGGACCACATGATGTATATTTTGAAATTTTATACTGTGGGGTTTGCCATAGCGACCTCCATTATGTACAAAACGACTGGGGCAATGCAAATTATCCACTTGTACCCGGTCATGAAATTGTGGGAAAAGTTCTTCAAGTTGGAACCCATGTTACTAAATTTAAAATCGGTGATTTAGCAGCCGTAGGCTGTTTAGTAGATTCATGTCAGGAATGTGATAATTGTGAAAAAGGACTGGAACAATTTTGCCGAAATGAACTTATAGCAACTTATAATTCATATAACAAACATACTGGAGGGTTCACTTATGGAGGTTATTCAAACCAAATTGTGGTTGATGAAAAATTTGTGCTTCATGTTTCCGAAAAATTGCCATTACAGGCAGTGGCTCCATTACTTTGTGCAGGCATTACAACCTATTCGCCTTTACGCCATTGGAAAGTTGGAAAAGGACATCGTATAGCTATTGTTGGTTTAGGAGGATTAGGACATATGGCTGTGAAATTTGCAGCTTCTTTTGGGGCTGAAGTAACCATGATCAGTACTTCTCCGGAAAAAGAAAAAGATGCCAAAAAATTGGGTGCTCATCATTTTGCTTTAAGTAAAGATCCGGAACAAGTAAAAGCACTTCAAAACAATTTTGATTTTATTTTTGATACGGTTTCAGCACCACATGATTATAATCAATATTTAAATATGCTTGATACTGATGGTATCATGATCTGCGTGGGAGTTCCGCCGGCACCTACTGAAATTTTAGGTTTCAATTTGCTACGAAACAGAAGAAGCATTGTTGGTTCCATTATTGGGGGAATTGCTGAAACACAAGAAATGCTGGATTATTGCGCCGAACATAATATTGTTTCTGAAGTTGAAGTAATTCCTATGAATTATATTAATGATGCCTACAGACGTATGCTGAAAAGTGATGTCAAGTACCGATTTGTAATTGATATGGCAACTTTATAGTTTATACCAACTCATACTTTTCTATAATTAAATCTTGAACGCTTTATGAATTATTCATCTTTAAAAGGAAAGAATGCTATTGTTACAGGAGCCGGAAAAGGAATTGGACGGGCTATCGCAAAACGAATTGCTTCCGAAGGAGCCTTAACAGCTGTACATTACAGTAAAAGTGCAGAGTCCGCAAAACAAGTGGTAGATGAAATTAAGCAAGCAGGTGGTGATGCTTTTTCAATAAAAGCTGATATCCGCTCTGTTGCCGAAATTAAAATTCTGTTTCAAAAGCTCAGCCAAGAGTTTAAATCACATAGTGGCTCCAACCATTTAGATATCCTTATTAATAATGCAGGTGTAAGTTCTTCTTCTGTTTCGTTTGAAACCGTAACAGAAGAAGATTTCGACAATGTGTTTAACACCAATATAAAAGGTCTCTTTTTTGTAACACAAACAGCACTTCCACTATTAAATGACAATGCACACATTATCAATATTTCATCATTAACCGCGCGTGGTGCCAAACCTCTTTATTCAGCTTATGCTGCCTCAAAAGCAGCCGTTAATTCGTTTACACTCTCAATGGCTCAGATGCTTGGTAAAAGAAAAATTTCGGTCAATGCTATTATGCCGGGTTTTATAGAAACCGATTTTACTAAAAAGCTCTTAGTTGATCCTGAAATTATGAAAACCCTTATTGCAGGTGTCGCTTTTGGTAAAGTTGGACAACCGGAAGATATTGCTAATGCTGTAGCTCTGCTCCTCTCTAAAGATGCCGGATGGATTACAGGTCAAATAATTGAAGTTACAGGAGGAACTAATCTATAGTATCTTAGATTGTATTGTAGGAAGACAACAAATTACAAACGCAAAGCCTCAAAACCTTCTTTAATTATCCAAAATTTGGTCGTAAATCATAATTTTTGATAATGAAAATGATATTAGAAAATAATAATAATAATCAAATTAAGTACTATTTTAGTATAAACTATCTGCCTTAACAAATATGTGAATCTTTCTAAAAATTTCTACACTAAAACCTTAAAAATGATCAAATTATTGAGAACCAACTCCAAGAATAAAGATTTTTTAGAACTTATAACACATCTCGATGCTGAATTAAAAATACGAGATGGTGATAATCACGATTTTTATGATCAGTTTAATAAATTGGACAACATAAAAAATGTAGTAGTTGCTTATGAAAATGAAAGTCCTATTGGTTGTGGTGCTTTTAAAATATACCAAAACTCTACAATAGAAATTAAAAGAATGTACGTTTCATTATTAGGCCGTAGAAAAGGAGTTGCCACAAAAGTTTTAAATGAATTAGAAAATTGGGCTAAAGAATTAAATTTCACAAAATGTATACTTGAAACCGGTATACAACAACCAGAAGCTATCGAACTTTACAAAAAGTGCGGATATACAATAACACCTAATTTTGGTTTTTATGAAAATGCTGAAAATAGTGTGTGCTTTGAAAAAATTATCAAATAAATTCAAAAGCCAACCCTAAATTGTATAATCAAAAAGATAATAAGCCAAAAAAAGGTAGAAAATCTGCTGCTTTTAAAAAAAATAAAAAACGCTGGTATTAAAAATACTTTTCTTTAACTTTCCTTAATAACAATCAATAGGTTTGCACTAAAGTTAAAATCCGTCATTGCTAGGAATTAACCGACCAAGTAATCTCACTCAATAAAAAAGATTGCTTTACTACGTTTACAATAACACTAAATAAACAAAGTAATATTTCTTCATTTCTATTGATTATTTATTGAGTTTTAAATACTTAAAAACTATTTTATTAGTAGTATATTTATACATCTTTAATGTAAAATATATTAAAATGAAATATTTACTTACCTGTATTATGTGCACACTTCTGTTTTTTGGATGTGCAGATAAAAAACCTGACATGAAAACTTTTAAAGAAGAGCCTGTAAAACCTTTTTCGCCTCCTGTAAGTTATGAAGAATCTTCAAAAAAAGCAGATGAATTTCTTACTCAACTTAGTGTTGAAGAAAAAATTGAACTTATTGGCGGGCATAATTGGTTTTTTGTAAAAGGAGTTGAAAAGTTTAACATACCGCAATTGTACCTTTCTGATGCTACTCAAGGTGTACATATCAGAAAAGATTTAAGTGGACAATTAGAAAAATCTACCGCATTTCCTTGTCCTATTTTATTGGCTTCCACTTGGAATCCAGATCTTTCAAAACAATACGCTACTTCAATTGGAGAACAATGTAGAGCCGGCGATATTGCTGTTTTACTGGGTCCGGGAATGAATATTTATCGTGTTTCGCAAAACGGACGTAATTTTGAATATTTTGGTGAAGATCCTTATTTAGCTGGTCGTATGGTTGAAAATTATGTAGTAGGTGTACAAAATACCGGTACTGTTGCTACTATGAAACATTTCTTGGCTAATAATCATGAATTTCACCGTAGAATGACTAATGCCATTGTTGATGAAAGAACCATTCACGAAATATATACACCTGCCTTTAAAGCAGGAATTGACGCCGGAGCTATGGCAGTTATGACCTCCTACAATATGGTTAATGGTGAATGGGCAGGACAAAGCAAAACTGTAATTACCAATTTATTAAAAGGACAGTTAGGATTTAAAGGATTGGTTATGAGCGATTGGTGGTCGGTTTGGGATCCTGTTAAAACCATTACTTCGGGTCTTGATTTAGAAATGCCCGGCGAAGGAAATATGGATATTCCCGGATTAGAAATTATGGGAGATGTGTATGTACGTTCTAATGCGAAAAGATTATTAGATGAAGGCAAAATAACTGAAAACGATATTGATAGAATGGCCAAAAACGTTCTTAAACTTTCCATTGCTATGGGATTAACTGAACGAGAAGTTAAAGATGAAAGTTTTCTAAATAAATTCACTGAACACGAAAAAGTAGCCTTAAATACTGCCCGAGAAGGCATCGTATTATTGAGAAATGAATGTGTTTTACCCGTTTCAAAAGATAAAAAAATACTTTTAACAGGAGATTTTGTTGAAGAATTAGCTCGTGGAGGAGGTTCAGCAGAAGTCGAAGGTTATGATATTGTAACTATGCTCGATGCTTTTAAAGCCGAATTTGGAGATAATTTAACGTACATTGAAAATCCAACAAATGAAGATTTTACAGAGGCAGATGTTGTTATAGTGAGTATTGGAACTCTTGATAATGAAGGTTGGGACAAACCTTTTGAACTCCCTGAAGAAACTAATGAAAAAATCAAGAATATTTCCACATTAAATGGAAATACTTTGGTAATTGTAAATGCAGGTGGTGGTGTAGAAATGACTCCTTGGGCTAACGATGTTGCCGGAATACTTTACTCTTGGTATGTTGGACAAAACGGAAATATTGCTTTGGCTGAAATTGTATCAGGGAAAACAAATCCTTCCGGAAAATTACCTATTTCAATTGAAAAACAATTTTCTGATTCACCCGGTGCAAATTATTTACCGGAAGGAGCAGAACTCTATGCCGGCTGGGCAGAAGATATGAATATGCAATATCCTCAAATAGATGTAGAATACAAAGAAGGTGTATTAGTTGGTTATAGATGGTACGAAACCAAAAAGATACAACCGCTTTATGCTTTTGGGCACGGATTATCGTATGCTACTTTTGAGTTTAATGATTTACAACTTTCTTCAGCAATAATAAAAGACGAAGAACCTGTAACAGTTACTTTAACAATTACTAATACAAGTGAAATTGATGGTGCTGAGGTTGCTCAATTATACATACAAGATGTAGAGGCTTCAGTAATTAGACCTGTGAAAGAATTAAAAGGATTTAAAAAAGTTTTTCTTGCAAAAGGTGAAACTGCTCTAATTGAAATGGAACTTACTAAAAAAGACCTTTCATTTTATGATGTTGATAGTAAAAGCTGGAAAGCAGAGCCTGGAGATTTCAAAATATTGGTTGGAAATGCTTCTGATAAAATTTTAGTAGAAGCAACATTAACTTATGTAGAATAATAAATTTTCAAAAAGAGCTGATTAAAAAATCGTCAAACTGAAACAAGTTCAGTTTCTCATCAAATTTGATACGCTATATCACTATAATTTTGAGATTAAGAATAACATTTTTCAGGATTTTTAATCAGCTTTTTTTTAAGAAGAAATCCACTTTTTCTGTTCTTCTTTTGTAAGAAAAGTCCAAGCTACAATACGTGTTATTTTATTACCTTGAAGCATTTGAATGATTTTAATTTCTGTAGCATTTAATTTCTTTAAAGAAGCATACATACTTTTTAAATTTTCCTTTTTAGAAACTAAGGTGCTATACCAAAAACATTGCGTTTTAAAAAAAGAACTTTCATACAAATACGTATGAACAAATGCTTTTTCTCCTCCTTTATACCAAAGTTCTTGTTGCTTTCCACTAAAATTTCTACTCTTAAAATCACTAGCATTTCCTAATCCTTTTAATTTACGAGCATTGGCTTGCATTGTTTCTTCTTGAGATTTATAAAAAGGAGGATTGCACATTGTAGCTGAAAACCGATCGTTTTCAGTTAAAACACCTTTAAATATTTGAGTAGAATCTGGTTGGTATTTTAATTTTATTAAACTATCAATATGATTCTTTTTTAAAATTTGCTGAGCACAATTCAATGATTTTTCGTTAATATCCGTTCCAACGAACTCCCAACCATATTCAGCATTTCCCAGTAACGGATAAATGCAACTTGCTCCAGTACCAATATCCATTACAGTAATATTTTCGGTAATACCGCTTTCTGTTAATAAATCGGATAAATAATGAATATAATCAACTCTACCCGGAATTGGCGGACATAAATTTTTATCGGGAAAATCCCAAAACATAATGTTATAATACTTAAATAATAATGCCGTATTTATAGCCTTTACAGCTTTTGAATTGGCAAAATCTATTGTTTCGGTTTGGTACTTATTTACAAAAACAAATTCTTTTAAAGGCGGATATCCTTCACATAATTCTTGAAAATTATAACCAGATTTATGCTTATTAGTTGGATGTAAGTTTTCGTTTAATTTAATTTTAGTTCCCATAACTGTATTTACACTCCAAAAGTACCATTTTTAAGTTTACCATTTTTTTAACAAAATTTAAAGAATGAACGTTCATTCTTTTAGTACATTTACGAAATGTTATAGTCCGTAATATGGTAAAACGAGAAAAAAATAATGAAAAACGTACAGCTTTGTTAAAAGCTACACTAAGTTTGGTTAATAATAATGGCTTTCACGATGCTCCTATGTCTAAAATAGCAAAATTAACCGGTGTATCTCCTGCCACTATTTATTTGTATTTTGACAGTAAGCAAGATTTAATAAATCAATTGTACGTTGAAGTTAAAGCTTCTTTTTGTGAATGTGCTTTTAATGAATATGATGAAAGTTTACCGATAAAAAAAGGATTCGAAATTATTTGGAAAAACATTGCGCATTATAAATTTAAAAATATTGAAGAAGCTGTTTTTTTATCTCAATGTGATAATACTCCTATGATTGATGAGACCAGCAAAGAAGAAGGATTAAAACATTTGCAACCTCTTATAGATTTATGGGAACGAGGGAAAACAGAGAAAATTATTAAGCCGATTTCTTCTTACCTCCTCTACGCTTATACCATTTATCCTTTAGCTTTTTTAATGAATATGCAGAAAAAAGATAAAAACCAATTAGATGAAAATTGTTTAGAAAATGCATTTCAGGCAGCTTGGGACAGTATCAGAATTTAATTCATAAAAAATGGGGAAAACAGCAATAATTTTAGGAGCTACCGGTTTAACAGGAAAACATCTTTTAAACAAACTAACTGAAGACGATAGATATACAATTGTTAAAGTATTTTCTCGTAAAAAAATGGAAGGTTTACACCCAAAAGTTACACAAAAAACAGGAAATCTTTTGGCGTTAGAAAGTTTTAAAGATGATTTTATTGCAGATGAGGTTTATTGCTGTATAGGTACAACCGCTAAAAAAACACCTGATAAAGAACTCTATAAAAAAATAGATTATGGAATACCTGTTGCTGCTGCCAAACTCGCAAAAGAAAATCATATTAAAACATTTATGGTAGTTTCTGCAATGGGAGCTAATCCTAAAAGCACTATTTTTTATAATAGAACTAAAGGTAGAATGGAGCAAGATGTATTAAAAGAAAAAATAGCAAACACCTATATATTAAGACCTTCATTAATAACAGGTGTAAGAAATGAAAACAGACCTATGGAAAAAATAGGATTCCTGTTTTTTAAATTAATAGACCCACTATTAGTAGGGAAACTAAAAAGATATAGAATGATTAAAGCAGAAAATATTGCTGAGGCTATGCTAAATTTAGCAAACTCAACATACGATATAACACAAATTATTACATCAGATAAAATTCAAGAAATAGCAACAAATAATTAAAAATAACTAAATACTAAAAAAATGGAATTATTAGATAAATTAAACTGGAGATATGCTACAAAAGCAATGAATGGTAAAACAGTTTCTCAAGATAAAATTGATAGAATTATAGAAGCGGCAAGACTTGCGCCTACATCAAGCGGTTTACAACCTTTTGAAATAATTGTGGTTACCAATCAAAAAGTAAAAGAAGAAATTAAAGCAATTGCTTGGAATCAGCCGGTAGTATCAGACTGTTCTCATTTATTGGTTTTTGCTGCTTGGGACACTTACACTCCTGAACGTATTCATAAAATGTATGACCTATCGGATGAAGTTAGAAATTTTTCAAACAAAGAAGCTGCAGATGCTTACAGACAACGTTTATTGAATTTATATCCGCAAAGAGATCCGGAAGAAAATTTTATACACGCCTCTAAACAAGCATATATTGCATTTGGTATAGCAATGGTTGCTGCTGCATTTGAAGGTGTAGATTGTACTCCTATTGAAGGTTTCGATCCGCCTGCTGCCGACAAAATTTTAGGATTGAAAGAAAAAGGATTAAGAAGCTGCCTACTTCTTCCTTTGGGTTATAGAGATGCTGAAAAAGATTGGCTCGTGAACTTGCCTAAAGTGAGAAAAAGTACTGAAGATTTAGTTACAATTATTGAGTAATTAAAAGAGATTTATTATGTCTAATTCAAATTTTAAAAATATACTTTCTCCTTTCACTTTTCCTGTGTCAGGAATTAAATTGGATAGTAGAGTTGTAATGGCTCCAATGACAACTTTTTCCGGTAATGAAGACGGAACTGTTTCTGATAGCGAAATAGTCTATTACCGAAAACGCAACAAAGGTGCCGAATTATTAATTACAGCGTGTGCTTATGTTACAAGAGAAGGAAAAGGATTTCACGGGCAAATAGGTGCACATACAGATGAAATGATTCCAAGTTTAAAGCGTATTGCTGATACGTTAAAAGAAAATGGTGGAAAAGCAGTAATTCAAATTTATCATGGAGGAAGAATGTGTCCACCGGATGAACTTTTAGACAAACAATCTATAAGTGCCAGTGCTGTAGCTGCTGAAAGAGAAGATACTCAAGTTCCTAGAAAAATGACTGAAGATGAAATTATTAAAACTATACAAGCTTATGGAGATGCAACTAGAAGAGCAATTGAAGCTGGTTTTGATGGCGTAGAAATTCATGGAGCAAACACTTATTTAATACAACAATTTTTCTCGCCTCATTCAAATAGAAGAACAGATAAATGGGGCGGAAGTTTAGAAAAACGAATGACATTCCCTTTAGCTGTAATTAATGCCGTAAAACAAGCCGTAAAAGAAAACGCGAAAACACCATTTTTAATAGGCTATCGTATTTCTCCTGAAGAAATAGAAAATCCGGGAATTACTATTGAAGACACTCTTGAATTAGTAGAAGCTATATCTAAAAAACAATTAGATTATTTACATGTTTCTACCATGAATTTTTGGAGTGGCTCTCTACGTGATAAAAATGATACTGCTTCTAGAACACTATTAATTTATGAAAAATTAAACGGTTCCATTCCTGTTATTGCAGTTGGAGGTATTAGTACTCCTGGAGATGCTGAAAAAATTTTAAAAACAGGGATTCCTTTATTTGCTTTAGGTCGTGAACTTTTAATTGAACCTAATTGGTTAGATAAAGTAAAAAATGAAACTCCTGAACTAATTGAAACAGGATTAGATGTAAATAATCAAAAAGGCTTAGTAATACCTATTCCAATGTGGGATAGTTTACTTACAAGAACAGGATGGATTACTTTAAAATAATACTATAAAAATATAAATTCCTTATTATGAATAATTTTGAATTAATAAACCCTACCAAAATACTTTTTGGCAAAGGTCAAATAGAAAATCTTACAAAAGAAATACCCGAAAATGCTAAAATATTAATGCTTTACGGAGGTGGAAGTATTAAAAAGAATGGCATTTACAACCAAGTAAAAAAAGCCCTTTCGAACTTTGAAGTTGTTGAATTTGGAGGAATTCCTGCAAATCCGGAATATGAAATTTTATTGGATGCTTTAAAAGTGATTAAAAGTGAAAACATTACTTTTTTATTAGCTGTTGGAGGAGGTTCTGTAATTGATGGAACCAAGTTTTTGTCGGCTGCAGCTTTATATAAAGGCGATTCTCCTTGGGATATATTAGCTAACAATGTACGCACCTTAAAAGGTATGCCATTTGGAACAGTTTTAACTTTACCTGCTACCGGATCGGAAATGAATTCAGGCTCAGTGATTACCCGTGAAGAAACCAAAGAAAAATTAGCTATGGGAGGTCCCGGTTTATTTCCTGTATTTTCAATTTTGGACCCACAAGTAGTACATTCAATTCCAAAACGACAATTGGCAAACGGCGTTACAGATGCTTATACGCATGTTTTAGAACAATACATGACATATCCTATAGGCGCTTTATTACAAGACAGATTTGCTGAAAGCATTTTACAAACATTAATTGAAGTGGCTCCTGCAATTATAAAAGACCCTTCTGACTATAAAGCTGCGGCAAATTTTATGTGGAGTTGTACTATGGCATTAAATGGACTCATTCAAAAAGGAGTGCCTAATGATTGGGCTGTACATGCAATGGGACACGAACTAACTGCTTTATTTGGCATAGATCATGCAAGAACCTTAGCAATTATTGCACCAAACCATTACACCTATAATTTTGAAAGTAAAAAGGAAAAATTGGCACAATATGCAGAGCGTGTTTGGAATGTTACTGAAGGAACTACTGAAGAAAAAGCAAAAGCCGGAATTGAAAAAACAAGAGATTTTTTCCAGTCTTTAGATATTAAAACGAAGCTTTCTGAATATACTGATGAATATGAAGGAACTGCTGAAATAATTTCAAAACGTTTTACAGAACGAGGTTGGCTTGGACTAGGTGAATACCAAAAATTAACTCCTGCTGATGTTGAAAAAATTGTAGGAATGAGTTATTAAAATAATGTTTCAATTAAATTACAAGCTATTGTTTTACAAGCATAAATTTTATGGTCTAATTTTTGATAATTAAACCAACAAAACACTATGTCACACGATTGATAAAATTACAGTATTCATAATTTTTAAACTTATTGCTTATAAATCGTTAACTAAAAATACAACAACAATGCAAAAATTAAAATATATAGTTTTACTATCAGTATTTTCTTTTAGTTTTACTATAAATTTTGGTAGTAATCCTATTCCTGTAATTGAAAAAATAGAATCAGCTAATTTTGATAATCTCTATAAATTAAATGATTTTTTATATAGATCTGAGCAACCTTCAAAAAAAGGTATGCAAGAAATTGAAAATGCGGATATTAAAACTGTTCTTAATTTGAGAAAGAAGAATAAAGATTTAAAAAAATCAAAAAATACTCAATTAAAATTAATGCATTTTCCTATAAAAACTTCTAAATTTAGCAATAACGATATTTTTGAGTCATTAAAAATTATTAAAGAAGCAGAAAAACCAATTCTTATACACTGTTGGTATGGCTCTGATAGAACAGGTGTAATTGTAGCTGCTTACAGAATGGTATTTGAAAACTGGCCAAAAGATAAAGCTATCGCAGAATTTACTGATAAACGTTTTGGTTATCATAAACTATTATATCCAAATGTATTAGAGTTACTTGAATCAATTGATGTTAAATCACTTAAAAATAAATTAAATTCAACAACTTTTTAAAGGGAAATAGAGCTGATTCTATACTCTTTTTGATGCTTTTTATTCAAATCATCCTTAATAAATTTTATAATTATTTTCTATTTTTTATAACTAAATGTAAAGTTTTATTTACATTTGTATAAAAATAATAGATTATGAAATTACAAATATTACCAAATTGGTGTAAAAAATTAGGATTAGTTGTATTTCTTGTATTCTCCTTTTTGGGTGTTGGGGATGATTTTATTGATGGATTTAATTCAGGATACAATGTAGCCAGTAGTAGAAATCACATACTCCCAATAAATGAAAACGTATTTACATTTTCATCCTATTTTGGAGAAAACTTAACTCATTTCTTTGAAATATTAGGAATTATTGGCATACTGATTTATATGATTTCAAAAGAGAAAATAGAAGATGATTATATTGACAAATTACGATTAGAATCTTATCAACTTTCAGCAATTATTGGATTGATACTTTCTATTTTGTTATATTCTTTTTCAAAAGATTTAAAATTAACTTTAGATTATTTTATAATGATTTATCTAATATTTTATTTTACCATTTTTTCAATTAAAAAAAGAATGGATTAATGAAGAATCTAGTAAAAGTAGAACGTGCAAGACATGATTTAACTCAAGCTGATTTGGCTGAAAAGTTAAATGTATCGAGGCAAACTATACACGCAATTGAAAAGAATAAATTTAACCCATCTGTTACTTTAGCTATAAAAATGGCTCGGTTTTTTAATGTTACGGTTGAATATTTATTTGATATAGAAGAATAAATTATTTTTTTCCACCAACTACAATAACAAATTCACCTTTTGGCGGTTTATTGGTAAAATGTACAATTGCTTCGGCAACAGTTCCCCGAACTGTTTCTTCGTACAATTTAGTTAATTCACGCGAAACGGAAATTGGACGCTCTTCACCAAAATATTCGGCAAAATTGGTTAGCGTTTTTACTAATTTATGTGGAGATTCATAAAAAATCATTGTTCTGGTTTCTTCAGCTAAAAAAGTTAAACGCGTTTGTCTTCCTTTTTTTACCGGTAAAAAACCTTCAAAAACAAATTTATCATTTGGCAAACCACTGTTTACCAATGCAGGAACAAAAGCTGTGGCACCGGGCAAACATTCAATTTCTATACCTGCTTCAATACAAGCTCTACTTAGTAAAAAACCGGGATCTGAAATTGCGGGTGTACCGGCATCAGAAATTAACGCTATTGTTTCACCATTTTTAATACGTTGTACAATTCTGTCAACCATTTTATGCTCATTATGCATATGGTGACTTTGCATAGGTGTTGTAATTTCTAAATGTTTTAATAACTTACCGCTTGTACGCGTATCTTCTGCTAAAATAACATCAACTTCTTTTAAAACTTTTACAGCTCTAAAAGTCATATCTTCTAAATTACCGATAGGTGTAGGTACTAAATATAATTTTGAGTCCAAAATCTGAAAGTTTTGAATTAAAAATACAACATAAAGTTGTTATTCTGCATACATTTTTTTGATGAGCTCATGATATCTTTGTTCAATAACTTTACGCTTTAACTTAAGTGTTGCAGTTATTTCACCGGCTTCAATACTAAACTCTTTTGGTAATAAAGTAAATTTTTTAATTTTTTCAAAAACAGAAAATTCTCTTTGTAATTCTTCAAAACGTTTTTCAAACATATCTTTAATTTGATTGTGAGCAATTAACTCTTCAATAGTGTTAAAGTTTATTTTGTGTTTTAAAGCATATTCTTTTAAATTTTCAAAACTTGGAACTGCTAAAGCGGTTACATATTTTTGTTGATCACCAATTACGGCAATTTGCTCAATAAAAGAATCGTTGATTAGGGCAGTTTCCAGTTTTTGAGGAGCAATGTATTTTCCTCCGGAAGTTTTCATTAAATCTTTAATTCTGTCGGTAATAATTAAATTACCTTTTTCATCAATTTTACCTGCATCGCCTGTACAAAACCATCCGTTTTTAAAAACTTTAGCTGTTTCTTCAGGCTTTTTGTAATAGCCTTGCATTACACCGGGACCTTTTACTAAAATTTCGTTGTTTTCTCCAATTTTAACTTGTGTGCCTTTTAAAGGTTTTCCGGCTGAGTTAAATTCGAAATTTGTATCGCTAAATAAACTTACCGTTGCTGTAGTTTCAGTTAAACCATAACCACATTTGATATTTAAACCGAAGGAGTGAAAAAACTTAACCAATTCTTTTGATAAAGGAGCACCTCCGCATGGCATAAATTTGATTCTTCCACCAAATACACCTTGCAATGTACTTAACACCAACTTATGTGCTATTTTGTATTTTAATTTTAAAATGAAAGGAACCGGTTTGTCAATTCTTTTATGCCAGTTGTAGTAATTATTACCCACTTTTAATCCCCAAACCATAAATTTCTTTTTTATAGGGGAAGCTTCCTTACTTTTATCGTCAATAGCTGCGTAAATTTTTTCAAAAATACGTGGTACTGTACACATTAAAGTTGGCTTAACTTCTTGTATTACTTTGGCTATTAATTTTGGATTTTGATTGATATAAATTGAAACTCCTTTATACAAACAAAACAACACCCAAGTACGTTCATACACGTGGCTTAAAGGTAAAAATCCTAATGAAGTATCTTCATCAGTAACGTTTAAATCATAATCATGTGCTTCTAAAACTTCAGAAAAATTATGGTGATTTAGCATAACACCTTTTGGCTCTCCTGTAGTACCGGATGTGTAAATAATACTTGCCAAATCGTCCAATTCACTTTCGTAATATCTTTTTTGAAGTTCTGTTTCTACAGATTTGGTAAACGGTTGTTCAATAAAATCGTTAAAATATACAGCGTTTGCAGCATTTTTTAGATCGATTTTAGTATCAAAAGCAACTATTAGTTTTAAATATTTATTCGTTTTTGAAAGTTCAATTGCTTTATCAAACTGTTCTTGCTCACCAACAAACAATACACTAATTTCAGCATCATTTACTATGTATTCAACTTCAGCTTTTGAATTTGTAGCGTAGAGCGGTACAGTAACGCCTCTTATCGCCATTATGGCTAAATCTGCAATAATCCATTCCGGTTTATTTTGAGAAAAAATAGCTATATTTTGATGTTCTTGTATTCCGAAGTGAACTAAAGCTTTGGATGTTTTTTGCATTTTTTCTTCTAATGCTATCCAAGAAATTCCTATCCAATCTTTAGTTGTTTTACCTTTGTAATAAAGGGCATTTTTTTGTTGGTACTTTGCTGCTCTTTCTTTAATGAATCCTCCAATATGCTTGTAACCCATACTTTTAAATTAAATTGTTGTGCTTTAAACTAAAGCGAATGCAAATATAATGATGTTTATATTACCTAATTATAATAATAGCTTTAATGTTTTCATAAAATTTGCGTTTTAACCGTTTTGCGTTAAGGATGGAGGCTTTGTATGAGCTCTTTTAGCAACAGCTAAAAAGCGAGTGCCGAGAGCCTGACATTTGCTTTTGCAAATGGAACGCCCAAAAAATAATTAATTACTGCTTATACTATATTGGAATTGATTAAATTTGCACATTCTTTTTAAAAAAAATACAATGTACAGGACACATTCTAACGGAGAATTACGAATAGAAAATGTAGGGCAAACGGTGACTTTGGCCGGATGGGTACAAAAATCTCGTGATAAAGGTTTTATGATTTGGGTTGATTTGCGCGATAGATACGGAATTACGCAGCTTATTTTTGATGAAGAGCGTACACCTAAAGAAATGGTAAACCGCGCAAAAACTCTAGGAAGAGAATTTGTAATTCAGGTTAAAGGCGAAGTTATAGAGCGTGTATCTAAAAACAGCAATATGCCTACAGGTGATGTTGAAATTTTAGTTAAAGAACTTACTATTTTAAACAAATCTATTGTTCCGCCTTTTACTATTGAAGACCAAACTGATGGTGGTGATGAGCTTAGAATGAAATATCGTTATTTGGATATTAGAAGAAATCCGGTAAAAAACAACTTAATGTTTCGCCATAAGGTGGCTATGGAAACCAGAAAGTACCTTTCTGATGAAGGTTTTATTGAAGTTGAAACTCCTTATTTGATAAAATCTACTCCTGAAGGTGCGCGTGATTTTGTGGTACCAAGCCGAATGAATGAAGGTCAGTTTTATGCATTACCTCAATCTCCACAAACTTTTAAGCAGTTGCTAATGGTTGGCGGAATGGATAAATACTTTCAGATTGTAAAATGTTTTAGAGATGAAGATTTACGTGCCGACAGACAGCCGGAATTTACGCAAATTGACTGTGAAATGGCTTTTGTTGAGCAAGAAGATATTTTAAACACTTTTGAAGGTTTAACACGACACTTATTAAAAGAAGTAAATGGTGTTGAGGTTGATAAATTTCCAAGAATGTCGTTTGATGAAGCTATGAGACGCTACGGAAACGACAAGCCTGATATTAGATTTGGAATGGAATTTGGTGAATTAAACGAAGTAGCAAAACATAAAGATTTTGGTGTTTTTAATAATGCCGAATTGGTTGTTGGAATTGCTGTTCCTGAAGCAAATAGTTATACAAGAAAAGAAATTGATAAACTGATTGATTGGGTAAAACGTCCGCAAGTTGGTGCTTTAGGAATGGTATATGTTCGTTGTAATGAAGATGGAACTTACAAATCATCTGTTGATAAGTTTTATGATCAAAATGATTTAGCAAACTGGGCTACAATTACAGGTGCTAAACCGGGTGATTTAATTTGTCTCCTTTCAGGTGAAACAGATAAAGTTAGAGCTCAACTAAGTGCTTTACGTATGGAAATGGCTACGCGTTTAGGTTTGCGTAAATCAAATGTTTTTGCACCACTTTGGGTGGTTGATTTTCCTTTATTGGAATGGGATGAAGAAACTAAACGTTACCACGCTATGCACCATCCTTTTACATCACCTAAACCACAAGATATTGCATTGTTAGATACCGATCCCGGAAAAGTAAGAGCAAATGCTTATGATTTGGTTTTAAACGGAAATGAAATAGGTGGTGGTTCAATTAGAATTCACGATAAAGCTACACAAGCCTTAATGTTTAATCATTTAGGTTTTACTCCTGAAAAAGCCAAGGAACAATTTGGCTTTTTAATGAATGCTTTTGAGTTTGGAGCTCCTCCTCACGGCGGTATAGCTTTTGGTTTAGATAGATTGGTAGCAATTTTAGGCGGACAAGAAACCATTAGAGATTTTATAGCATTTCCTAAAAACAATAGTGGTAGAGATGTAATGATTGACGCTCCTTCTGCTATTGATGATGAACAATTAAAAGAATTGAATTTAAAAATAGACTTATAAATTTTAAACATGGAAACTAAAGTCCACAAAAAGTTAAACGAGCTGGCAGCAACAGCAATTTGTGGTAACGACATTAGTTCTTCCGTTTTATACGTATCAGCTCTTGCCATTGCCTTTGCCGGCCAATATGCATGGATAACATTACTTATTGTCTCTTTCGTATTATTTCTTTTTAGAAAAATTTACGGAGAGGTTGTTGGTGCGCTACCTTTAAACGGAGGAGCCTATAATGCATTACTTAATACTACAAGTAAATCGATGGCTTCATTTGCTGCAACCTTAACATTATTGTCGTACATGGCTACTGCAGTAATTTCTGCCAACGAAGCAATACATTATTTACATCATTTAATCCCTTCAATGCCAATTATTATAGCAACAATTTGTTTACTGCTGGTTTTTGCATTACTTACTATTGGAGGTATAACAGAATCAGCAAAAGTAGCTATTGGAATTTTTCTATTTCATTTAACATCACTTGCTATTTTAGCCGGGTTTATTTTTTACTATTTAACCTATAATGGTGTTGATTTGTTTTTTGAGAATTGGCATTTTTCAATAAAAGGAGGCAGTATTACCAACGCAATATTTTTTGGTTTTGCGGCTTCTATGTTAGGAGTTTCAGGTTTTGAAAGTTCAGCTAACTTTGTTGAAGAACAAAAACATGGTGTTTTTCCAAAAACGCTAAGAAATATGTGGGCTATTGTAAGTATAATAAATCCGTTAATGGCAATTTTGGCTTTGGCATTATTTACAATTCCTGTTTTACAAAGCGATGCTTATCAAAATACATTATTGATAGAAATGACAAATCATGTTGGTGGTAATTGGGTTGCAACTTTAGTTGCTGTTGATGCCTTTTTAGTTTTAAGTGGTGCTGTTTTAACAAGTTTTGTAGGTGTTTCAGGTTTATTGGAACGAATGACTCTTGACCGAATTATGCCTCAATTTTTTCTAAAGAAAAATAAAAGAGGAAGTTCATACAGAATTATTATTATGTTCTTGTTTCTTTCTGTTTCTGTACTACTCATAACCAATGGTAACGTAAAATTACTTGCAGGAGTTTACACCATTTCTTTCTTATCGGTAATGGCTTTATTTGGTATTGGTAATATTTTACTTAAAGTACGAAGAAGTAAATTACCTAGGCCCGAAAGAGCTTCATGGTTAGGCCTTTTTATTGCTATTAGTGCTGTAGTAATTGCTTTAATAGGAAATATTTTAATGGAACCTAAAGGTGATTTACCAAGTAACCTAGCAATATTTTTAGATTATTTTATTCCTTCAGTAATATTTATAGTTATTATGCTTAATAGAACTCTTTTACTTAAATTTTTACTTAATGTAATACACTCTGTTTTTGATCCTGTTAGAAGTTTTGTTTTAAAAACAGACAAAAGAATAATTAGTACAATTAACAAAATTAATGCTCAAGAATTTGTGTTTTTTACAAAAGGAGATAATATAGCTACTTTAAACAAGGTTATGATGTACATTATAAAAAATGAGCATACAAAAAGAATTAAAATTGTATTAGCACTTGATAAAGGTGATAAAGTTCCGGCAAACTTACCAAATGAAATTGAATTTTTAGGGAAAGAATATCCCGAAATTAAAATTGATTTCAATGTGATTGATGGAAAATTTAGTCCACAACTTATTAGAGAACTTTCCAATAAGTGGAAAATACCTATCAACTTTATGTTTATTGGATCTCCCAGTGAAAAATTTCCTTATAAAATTGAAGAATTAGGTGGCGTTAGATTAATAATATAATTACTATTTAATTAACTCATTTTCATTTAAAACTTATACCCTCAATAAAATTATTGAGGTTTTTTTATGCTGATTTTCAAAGTATTTGTACCTTTGTTTAAAATTATTCTAAATAAGAAAGTGGCAAACCCAAAGACTTTAAATATTTTTAATTACGAATTTGAATGCTATACTAAAGGTATTTGTACTTCAAATTGCAGCACAAAAGAAAAGTGTTGCAAAAAATTTAAAAAGAAAGGAAAAAAACAATGTAAAAATTGCCCAAAATTAGTCGCTTAGTGTCTATATTTTGGTACTTTTGCATCGACTTTTTTATTTAAACTTACATGCCGAACAGTTTAAAAGATTTATTACGAAAATTCTTAATTTGGAAATATAAGCACATTTCTGAGCGCCAGTTTATATATATTTCAAGTGCAATAATTGGCTTAATGGCAGGTTTAGGGGCTGTTACTTTAAAAAACCTAACGCATCTTATTCAGCAATTACTTGAAGGTGAACTTATAAAAGAAATACATCAAGCTTTTTATTTTATTTTTCCAATTATTGGTTTTTTCTTGGTTCTACTTACCATAAGACATATTGTGAAGAAAAAAGTAGGTCATGGTATCCCTTCAACTTTATATGCTATTTCTAAGCTAAAAGGAATTATGCCAAGGCATCAAATGTGGGCTTCATTAATTACTGCTCCGCTAACTGTTGGTTTTGGAGGTTCTGTTGGGTTAGAAGGACCTACAGTTGCAACCGGAGCTGCTTTAGGATCTAACTTTGCACGATTTTTTCATTTAAATCAAACAACCAGAACCTTATTAATTGGTGCGGCGGCGGCAGGAGCAATGTCTTCTATTTTTAAAGCACCTATTGCTGCTATAGTTTTTGCTGTAGAAATATTTAGTTTAGAGCTTACTTTAGTTTCAATGATTCCGTTATTATTGGCATCAATTACAGCAATTTTAACATCTTATTTCTTTTTTGGTGATGATGTTTTACTACATTTTAAACTTCAAGATAAATTTGAACTAAACGATGTACTTTTTTTCGTCCTTTTAGGAGTTGTGTCGGCGGCGGCATCTATATATTTTAGTAAAGTTTATTTTGCTATTAGCGGATTTTTCAAAAAAATAAAGAATCCTTATCAAAAACTAGTAATTGGCGGACTTTTATTGGGTATAATCGTATTTTTTATACCACCACTTTTTGGTGAAGGCTACGAAACTATAAACAACGTTTTAAGAGGTAACGTTTTAAAGGTTGTAACTAATAATATTTTTCATACAACAACAGATAATTATGTTGTTATAATTTCATTACTGGTTGGTTTAATTCTATTTAAAATAATTGCAACGTCATTAACTTTTGGAGCCGGAGGTATAGGTGGTATTTTTGCTCCTACACTTTTTACCGGTAGTGTAACAGGTTATGTTTTTGCAATGATAATGAACCATAGTAATTTATTTAGCCACCAATTATCTTTAACCAATTTTGCCATGGTAGGTATGGCCGGTTTAATGGCGGGTATTTTACAAGCACCATTAACCGCAATATTTTTAATTGCAGAAATAACAGGAGGTTATGAGCTTTTTGTACCTATTATGATTGTAGCTTCCATTTCATTTATTGTAACTAAAAAATATATTCCTCATAATATTTACGCAGCAGAACTTGCTAAAAAAGGACAACTGATAACACATAATAAAGACAAGAATGTTTTAATGTTAATGGATGTTGATAAAGTAATTGAAACCAATTTTATTATTCTTACTCCTGAAATGAAATTAGGAGAAGTTGTTAAAAACGCTGTTTCAAAATCGTCTAGAAATCATTTCCCTGTTGTAAATGAAGATAATGAGTTTATAGGAATTCTTACTCTTGATGATATTAGAAGCATTATGTTTGAAACAAAATTATACGATAAAGTTTGTGTATCAGGCTTAATGCAAAGTGTGCCTGAAGTTATTGATTATGATAAAGATACCATGGAGGTTATAATGAATAAATTTATAACCACCGTAGCATGGAATTTACCTGTTATTAAAGATGGTAAATATTTCGGATTTATATCAAAATCGAGATTACTAACAGCCTATCGCAGAAAATTAATTGATGTAACTAATTAGTTTTTTTAACAAAGCTTACAACTTTATCTGGAAAATCAGTAAAAACACCATCTATATTTGCTTGGTATAGAGCTACGTTTAATAATTCATCAAAAGTTTTAAAATCATCTAATTGATCTGCTCTAAAAGTATACGCATGTACTTTTAAATTAAACTTATGTGCTTCAGAAACAAGGTTAGAAATTTGCCAATTTCCATCATTGTCTTTTCCTGTTATAATTTGTTTGTACCAAGGACCAATTCCATCGGCATATTTTGAAAATTCCTCTAACTTTTGTTCATCTTCTTTAAATTCTATCAATTGAACTAAAAACAATTCGCTTTTAAGGTTTTTTCTAATTCTTTTTAGTTCGTTTGCATCAAAACATTGTAAAATACAGTTATCCTTTTTAGTTGTATAACCATATTCATTCAAAATATTTAATACAATTACTGAAATATCTTTTCCTTCTTCTAAATGAAATGCCGGGTCTTTAAGTTCAGGATATATCCCAATATTTTTCCCTGTACTTTTGTTTAATCCTTGAATTAATTCAATTTCTTCTTGTAAAGAGTGAAGTTTAAATGATGATTTGTTTATTGGAAATCTGTTAGGGTAAACAGCTTTATTGGTAGTTACATCAAATCTTTCAGTAACATTTAATTGCTTTAGCTCATCAAAAGTAAAATCAATAACATAATATTTGCCATCTGTTCTTTTTCTTTCAGGAAACTTAATAGCAACATCGGTTACTGTTTCTAAGTGTATATCGTGTATTACTATTGGAACATTGTCGTTACTCAACACTAAATCTTGTTCAATAAAATCAACATCCATAGCATAAGCCATAGCTTTTGCTTCCATAGTATGTTCAGGTAAATAGCCCGAAGCTCCTCTATGAGCAATAACTATTTTTTCATTTTTGTTTTCCACTTTGTTTGTAGTAGCGTTTTGGTTATTACAACTCACTAAACATATAATTAAAGGTATTACTAAAAACCGAAACATATTTAAAATTTAAAATAGAATTAAATATATTACTTTTTGTAATTTTACAACACAATAAATAATTGTTTTACTATGAAATTTGTGTTAAGTACTATATTGATTTTAGTTGTTGGGATGATAGGTGTAGGTTTTTATTTAAAAAACTCTGGAGATACAAATGGTGAAATTATTATAGGTGTTGCAGTTTTAATTATTGCTTTTATATTAATGCCTTTGTTTATTTTTCATAGATATAAAAATAAAGATTTGAGTAGTTTCGAAATTAAAAATTTTAGAGAACGAATAAAAGAACATGAAGAAGGGAAATCTGACAAGGATTAATTCAAATTACGCTTTTCTATAAAAAATCGTTTCAATAATTTACTGCATTCGTTTTCCAAAATACCACCAACAACTTTTGTTTTAGGATGTAAGGTAGTATTCATTGCTAAAAAACCTCTTTTTTCTTCAGAAGCACCATACACAATTTTACCTAATTGCGCCCAATAACTGGCACCTGCACACATTTGGCAAGGTTCTAAAGTAACATACAATGTACAATCATTTAAATATTTTCCGCCTAAAAAATCTGCAGCAGCAGTAAAAGCCTGCATTTCGGCATGAGCAGTAACATCGTTCAACGTTTCGGTTAAATTATGTGCTCTTGCAATAATTTGATTGTTCATAACAATTACAGCTCCAATTGGAACTTCGTTTTTTGCATAAGCTAATTCGGCCTCATGTAAGGCTTTTTTCATAAAATAGATATCGTCAAACGGATTCATCATAAACCAAAAGTAAATTATTTTAATTCAACTAACAATTTAAAAATTGTAGTTTTGCATTTGTGAAAATAAATTTACTAGAACATATAAATTCCCCTAAAGATTTGCGAAAGCTTTCTAAAAGTCAACTTGAACAAGTTGCAAAGGAGTTGCGCGAATTTATTATTGATATTGTTGCCACTAAAGAAGGACATTTAGGAGCCAGTTTGGGTGTGGTTGAATTAACAATTGCACTACATTATGTTTTTAATACACCTAAAGATTTATTGGTTTGGGATGTTGGCCATCAGGCATACGGACATAAAATATTAACCGAACGCAAAAATATATTTAATACAAACAGACAATTAAACGGAATTTCAGGTTTTCCAAAAAGAAGCGAAAGTGTATATGATGCTTTTGGAACAGGACATTCTTCTACTTCCATTTCTGCTGCTTTAGGAATGGCAATTGCCTCAAAAATAAATGGTGATTTTGAAAAACAACACATTGCTGTAATTGGAGATGCTTCTATTGCTAGCGGTATGGCTTTTGAAGGTTTAAATCATGCAGGAGTTACCGATGCTAATTTGTTAATAATTTTGAACGATAACACTATGGGAATTGACCCAAGTGTTGGTGCATTAAAAAACTACTTTACCGATGTTAAAGCCGGTAAAAAAGTTAGAAAAAACAATATTATTGAAACTCTAAATTTTAATTATTTTGGACCAATAGATGGGCATGATATAAACGCTGTTATTACAGAATTAGAGAGGTTAAAGCAAATCAAAGGTCCAAAATTTTTACATATAATTACCACTAAAGGGAAAGGTTTATATCAGGCAGAGCAAGACCAGGTAACATATCATGCTCCAGGTAAATTTGATAAAGTTACAGGTGAAATATTATTAAAAAATGAAAATATACAGCCTCCAAAATATCAAGATGTTTTTGGAGAAACTATTGTTGAATTGGCAAAAAGTAACAAAAAAATAGTAGGAATTACACCTGCGATGCCTACCGGAAGTTCACTAAAAATAATGCTGAATGAAATTCCGGAAAGAGCTTTTGATGTTGGAATTGCAGAACAACATGCCGTAACATTAGCTGCAGGAATGGCAACGCAAAACCTTATTCCTTTTTGCACCATTTATTCAACTTTTTTACAAAGAGCTTACGACCAAATAATTCATGATGTAGCATTGCAAAACCTCCCCGTAATTTTTTGTATAGATAGAGCCGGAATTGTTGGTGAAGATGGAGCTACACATCATGGTGTTTTTGATATTGCTTACTTAAGATGTATTCCAAATATGGTAATTTTTGCGCCTTTAAACGAAATAGAATTGCGCAACATTATGTTTACAGCTCAACTAGGTATCGATTTTCCTTTAGCAATACGTTACCCTAGAGGCAAAGGAACAATTATTGATTGGAAACAACCATTTACCAAAATAGAAATCGGTAAAGGCGAATGTATTATAGCAGGAAATGAAATTGCAGTTTTAAGTGTTGGCTCTATAGGAAATACTTTAATTAACATACAATCGGAACTGCCGAAAAATAAAGTTGCTCACTATAACATGAGGTTTATAAAACCTTTAGATGAAGAATTGCTTCACACAATATTTAAAAAATTTAAAACCATTGTTACTGTTGAAGATGGTACTATAATAGGTGGTTTTGGAAGTGCTGTTTCAGAATTTGCATTTAAAAATAACTATAAAAGTATTAATTTAAAAGTTTTAGGCATTCCTGACAACTTTATTGAGCATGGAAAAGTTTATGAATTGTATAAAAGTATTAAACTGTCTAAAGAATTTTTAATTGACTTTTTAACAAAACTTTAATTTTATTAAAAATAATATTTTACGTTACTTTGTTGTTTCTTGTTTTCTACAAACAATTATTAAAATGAAATTTAGAATATTCGTTATTTTTACAGCATTAATTACCTTACCGCTAAAAGCAACAATTTTAAAAGATTCTATAGCAACAGATCAAGACTCTAAAAGTAATTGGACAAATAAAAACGACATACATTTAATTTTTACTCAGAACTCATTTGTTAATTGGAGTGCCGGAGGTAATAACTCTGTATCAGGAATATTAAAAGTGCGTTTTGTAAGAAATTATAAAAACAGTCATTTATCTTGGACAAATGAAATAAAAAGTAACTACGGTTTAAATAAAGAAGAGAAAAGAGAGCTTAGAAAAACTGAAGATTTAGTTGAAATAAACTCCACTTTTGGCTATAGAGATAATACTACTTCTAATTGGTATTATTCTGCAAAATTTAACTTTAAAACACAATTCACAAACGGATATAAGTACCCAAATACAGATAAACCAATCTCTAAATTCTTTTCTCCCGCTTATTTGTTTTTAGGTGTTGGATCAGAGTATTCTTCAAAACAAAATAATTTAAAAATCTATCTTTCACCTATAACCAATAAAACAACTTTTGTGTACGATCAAACATTGGCAAATGAAGGTGCTTTTGGTGTTGATCCGGCTGTTTATGATGAAAACGAGAATTTACTGGAAGAAGGCGAAAATACCAAAATAGAGTTCGGTACGCTTATAGCAGGAGAATGGCAAACAGATGTTATGAAAAATATAACAATGGCTAACAAACTCAGTTTGTATTCCGATTATTTACATGATTATGGAAATGTGGATGTAAACTGGGAAGTAAATTTTGATTTAACAATTAATAAATACGTTAAAGCAAATGTTGGAGCCCAAATGTTATTTGATGATGATGATCTTTACAAAGAAGATATTGATAATGATGGTGAATTAGATATTTTAGGTCCAAAAATTCAACTTAAACAACTTTTAGGCGTTGGATTTGCTTATTCTTTTTAATTAAAAAAAATATTTTATCCATTTAATTTTTTATATAACTGCAAAGCAAAACCATCGGTTAAACTTGCCACAAAGCCACAAACAGTTAAAATTCTTAAGTATAGAGTTTCTTTAGGTTGTTGAACGCTTTCGGGCAATAAATTAATTACTAATTTGTCGTAATTAGTTAAAGTTCCTTCAAACTTACTATTAATTGCAGTTAAAAAAATATCTAATAATTTATCAATAATATTATAACCAACCAATTCTTTTTCTATCACTTCTCTACTCTGATAAATTTTTTCAACACTTATTTTTATTATATCATTAATTTGTGCTTCATATTTGCATTTATCTAATAAGGAATGTGGGTATTCACCTTTTAAAATAGCATCTTCATTATCTAAAAATACTGTTGCCGCTTCATTTATTAAAGTTCCTATAGCTAGTGCTCTTAAATAACTTAAACGATCTTTTTTTGTTTTAAGCTGATAGTATTTTTCACTGTTAATGGTGTCTTTTACCAATTTAATTAAATACTCCAATGCAAATTCCTCTTCAATTAATCCTAAATTAATGCCATCTTCAAAATCAATTATCGTATAACAAATATCATCAGCAGCTTCAACTAAATATGCTAAAGGATGCCTTTTATAAGCTACATTTCCGTTTTTACCTGTTGAAATAAGTCCTAATTCCTTAGCTACTTCTTCAAAAAAAGTTATTTCAGATTGAAATATCCCAAATTTTTTATCGGAAATATGAGGTGTAGGTTTTTTAGGTAAAGATTCTTTTGGGTATTTCATAAAAGCTCCCAATGTAGCATAAGATAAACGCAAACCTCCTTCAACTCCTTCTTTACTTTCAGTTAAAATTCTGAATCCGTTTGCATTCCCCTCAAAATCAATTAAATCTTGCCATTGTTTTTCAGACAATGAGCTTTTATATTTTTGTCCGTTTCTGTTTTTAAAATATTCACCTATGGCTTTTTCGCCACTATGGCCAAATGGAGGATTCCCAATATCGTGTGCTAAAGCGGCTGTTGCAACAATAGCTCCAAAATCGTTCATTTTATAACCTTCTTCAACTAAACCGTAGTGTTTTTTGAGCACTTTTTCACCTACTATTCTACCTAATGAACGTGCTACAACACTAACTTCTAAACTATGTGTTAAACGAGTATGAACAAAATCGGTTTTAGATAAAGGTACAACCTGTGTTTTATCTTGTAAACTTCTAAATGAATCTGAGAAAATAATCCTATCGTAATCTACTTCAAAACCCAATCGGGTTTCATCTTGATTTTTACGTAATCGTTTTTGTTTATCATTATATCTTTTTAATGATAGTAATTGACTCCAATTCATTTTCATTGTTTACTATTTTGGTGCAATATACTTAATAATTTAGATTTCTAAAGCTATCTCTTTTAAAGCAAATTTAACATTGTTATTACAAATTTATAAAGTAGTCTTAACAATAATTTTACACACATGCACTTATTTTTGTAAACATTTAATTTACCATTTAATGAGAGTAATACTTTTTACCATTTTATTATTTACAAGCACACAATTTTTTGGGCAATCTTTTAAGGTTGATTCCTTTTTTTCTGATTCAAATAGAAATGGTAAAATTGAAGGTGTAATACTTGACAGTGAAAATGAAGAAAACCCTTTAGCTTTTGCTGACATTTCAGTAAAAGATACATCTATATCAACAACTTCCGAAATTGACGGGACATTTTCTTTAAATTTAAAACCGGGCAAATACACTTTAATTATAAGTTTTATTGGTTATAAAACTACTGAAGTTTCTAACGTAATTGTTACTTCAAACCAACCTTTAAAATTTAATCAAAAGCTAATTGCTTTAGAGATGAATTCTGATATTTCTTCAAACAATTTTTTTGAGAAATAAATTAAATTAATTTTTTTCATTAAATACAAGTATTAGACATACTTTTTTGATTTTACAGATTAACATTAACTTAACATTATTGTTAACATTATATAACAACCGATTAACCTTTCATTTACTTTGTTACAATTTCTTTGCCGTAAGAAATAAAACCTAAAATGAATAAAACAATAATCGTAATTCTATTACTACTTATTACTACACTAACTTTCGGACAATCCAAAGGAACTATTTCAGGGACAGTATATGATAAAGAAGCGGCAAATGCCCCTTTACCTTTTGCAAATGTTTTTATAAAAGGAACATCAATAGGTACAACAACTGAATTTGAAGGAACATATTCCTTTCAAGTTGATCCCGGAACATACACTTTGGTTTTTAGCTTTATAGGATATAAAACTATTGAAGTGCCAAATGTAGTAGTAAAATCAGGAGAAACAACCAAAATTAATCAAACTTTAAGTGCTAGTGAAGGTGTTTCATTAAATGAAGTTGAGATTCAAGCAACTACAAAAAAAGAATCTGAAACTGCATTATTAACCGAACAAAAAAAGGCTGTTGCAATTAAACAAAGCATTGGAGCTGAAGAATTAACACGTAAAGGTGTTAGTGATGCAGCTACTGCCATAACTAAAATTTCAGGTATCTCAAAAGAAGGGTCGAGCAACGTTTATGTACGTGGTTTGGGCGACAGATATTTAAATACAACTTTAAATGGTTTATCTATGCCATCTAACAATATCAATAAAAAGAATATTGATTTAGATTTATTTACTTCAGATGTTATACAAAACGTTTCAGTAAGTAAAGCATATTCTTCTAATTTTTATTCAGACTTTGCAGCAGGTAATGTAGATATTACTTCAAAAGAATATACAGGAGATGGTTTTATTGATGCCGGTGTTGATGTTGGTATCAACTCTAAAGCTGTAGATAAAGACTTTGTGAAAAGTTCCGGTACTGGCTTTTTTGGTTTTTATGGTAGATATAATCATAATCCGTATGCAATTGTGCTTTCTCATGGTGTAGATCCTGTAAATGGAGGAGAACCAATAAATACAGGTGTAAGCTTATCGGCAGGAAAATCATTCGATGTTGGTGATGATGGGCGCTTAAGTTTATTTATTACCGGTTCATTTGGGAATGGCTATGTTTATTCTGACGGTATTGAAAATGATTATACAAACGTTCTAAAAAGATCATTTCCAAATGTAGAAAAGTATAGTTACTCAACAAATACAACTGCTATGGGTAACATTTTATACAAAATTAATAGCGACAATAAATTATCTTATAATTCATTGTTTATAAATAGTTCAAAAGATGAAGTTGGATATTACGGTGTAAAAGGACTTGGTTCTGATAAAGATGCTGTTGATGGTGGTTTTTACCAGATGAATGTTCAATTTAATCAAGATCTTGTTTTTGTGAACCAACTTACCGGTAATCACAAAATAAATGATAATATGTTTGAAATTGACTGGGGCTTAGGCTATAACAATGTTTATTCTCATGAACCGGACAGAAAACGTATCTCATTAGTGGAATATAGCTACGAATTAGATAACGATCCTACTACCGGAGCTTCTTTTTACACTAATAATTCATTTGATAACCAACGCTATTTTGAAAAAATTATTGATGAAGAGTTTAATGGCAGATTCAATTTAAAATATAATATAACTGACGCTACTAAACTTAATTTAGGTTTTAACGGAAGAACTAAAGAACGTGATTTTGAAAACATAAGATACGGTTATAAAAATATGGATAATACCATTGATATTAATCCGGACAGATTCAATTCAATCTTTAATTACAGAAGTTGGGCTAATGGAGTTTATGAAACCGATGTGTTTAGAGCTTTATATCCGGAAGGAGAAGGAATTTTCTTTATAGGACCTACAAACAATCCCGGTAAATTAGAAAATACGTATAAAGGTGAGCTAAATGTAATATCTGCTTACACATCTTTAGAATTAACTTTAGGAGATAAATGGTTATTTGTTCCGGGTGTAAGATCGGAATGGTTTAACCAAAAAATTAATTACGATGTTATAAACGTACTCAAAAATCCCGGTGAAGTTGAAGCTACCGAAGAAATAATATTACCTACATTAAATATTAAATACGCATTATCAGACGATATCAATTTAAGATTTTCATACAGTAATACAGCATCATTCCCTGAATTCAAAGAAATGGCTCCTTATGTATATGAAGGTGTAACTTCAAGATTAGGAGGTAATCCGGATTTGCTTGGCCACCAGGAAGGAATAGAGTATACTAATGTAAAAAATGTTTCATACTCAAAAGTTTTAAATCTAGACTTAAAATTTGAGTGGTTTATAAGTAGAGGAGAATTATTTTCGGTAGCGGGTTTTGCAAAAGAAATTAAAGACCCGGTAAACTTGGTTGTTGCTAATGATGCAACAGGTACACAACGTTTCTTTAGAACAGGTAAAAAAGCAGAAGTTTATGGTGTTGAAGTTGAGGTAAAGAAAGATATTTTAAGAAATAGTGATGAGGAATCAATTTTATCAGGAGGTTTCAATGTTTCTTATATGTATACCGATCAGGATTTATACAGTACAATACAAGGTGCTTACAGTACATCATTTAATAAAAAGAATGAAGAATTACAAGGTGCTTCTCCTTTGTTAATTAATGCCGATTTAAACTTTACACCAAACTTTGGTGAAAAAGTTAAACCAACCATTAACGTAATTGCCAATTACTTTTCTGATAGAATTTACGCTTTAGGTTCCGGACAATTAGGAAATAAAATTGAAAAAGGGTTTACAACATTAGATTTTGTTTGGAAAAATGAAATTGGAGAACATATAGAATTAAACTTAAAAGCAAAAAATATATTAGACCCAAAAATTGATATTATAAGAGAAATTACAAACAAAGAGGAAATAATACTTGAAAGGTATAAACGCGGAATTGATTTCGGACTGCAATTCAAGTATAAATTTTAAAAATCAAAATATAAACAATTAAACAAATTAAAAACAATGAAGAATACTTTTTTAACTTTAGCTATAGCATCAATGCTATTAATTTCATGTGGTGAAGACGATACGTCTGACATCATAATCAACAACACGGACAATTCAACAACTTCTACTACTAATAATAACACTACTGGTGGTGGCGAAACTGACCCAGATGCAGTGGAAAAAATAGACCTTGTAGGTTCACAAACTAGTGATTTAACACTGGAAGCTAAAAATGAATATACAGTAAAAGGTCCTTTTATTATGGAGCAAGGTACAACTTTAACCATTGAAGAAGGAACTACTATTAAAGCTTTAGCTGCTGGTTCTGATGTTTATATAGCTATCGCTCAAGGAGCTAAAATAATTGCTGAAGGAACTAAAGACAAACCAATTATTATGACTTCTAACTCTACTACACCAAAAGCAGGTGATTGGGGTGGATTAATTATTTTAGGAAAAGCTCCAATAAATTCAGTTGCTGAAGGTACTGCAACTTCTGAAATAGGACAATTACCTTACGGAGGAACTGATGCAACTGATAACTCAGGAACTATCCGTTACGTACGTGTACAATATTCCGGAGGTAAAGCTGATGGACAATCAGAAAACAATGGATTTTCTTTTTATGGAGTAGGTAATGGTACTACTGTAGAGTACATTCAAATGTTTGAAGGTTTAGATGATGGTGTTGAATTTTTTGGAGGAACTGTTAATGTAAATTATGTTTCAGTTGTAAATGCAGGAGATGATTCTATCGACTGGACTGAAGGTTACTCAGGAACTATCACTAACGCTTACGTAAAGCATGGTGCTGATCACGACAAAGCTTTTGAATGTGACGGTTATAATACTGATATAGGTAATAACTCCAATCCAATATATTTCTCTGCTCCAACTGTAAGTGATGTTACTATTGTTGGAAATGGAGGTTCTGCTATGCACTTAAGAGCTGGAACTCAAGGGGTTTTTACAAATATTCTTATTGAAAACTATGAAGAAGCTATTAAATTAGATGGAGATGCTACTGATAACCCAACCGGTCAAGGTGTTGTTGATGATCTTTTACAAATAGTTGATGTAACTTTTACAAATGTTACTGTAAAAATGAGTAATAATACTGGCTTTGATTTTACTGAAGCTGATTTAATTTCAGGTGATGGTAATGGTACTGGAACAGATTATGATAGCTGGGGAGCTGGTTGGACAGTTGAATAACAATTTAAATTTAATGTTTTTTATATAATAAAAGAGGCTCAAATGAGCCTCTTTTATTTTTTGCACAACACTTTGTTGTTTTAGTTAAAAGCAACTGCTTTTTCTTCAACATTTGTTATCTTATTTTCTTTATAAGTAACTAAACTAATTTTATCTTTTTTAAAGTAAGTCCATACACCATCTTTTACTCCATTTTTATAATTTGCAATTGCTGTTTTATTTCCTTGTAAATCATAACTTATCCAAGTACCATGTAACTTCCCTTCACTATTAAAAAACCCTTCACGTTCAATTACATTACTGTTATCTGCAAAATAATACGTAGCTTTTACCATATTATCTTCAATTTTTTTATAATCTACCTTTTGCTCTTGTGAAAATGCTGTTACACAGAATAACAATACTACTATGTTTATTAATGCTTTCATACCTTTTGGTTTTAAGTTAATACTAATTTTGAACTACATAACAAATGTATATAATTTACCTTTACTTAATCCTTTCTTAACGTTAAGTTTACATTAAATTTTTTATTATAATATTTAATGTTTTGATACACAGTATATTATGTCAAAATTGTTTAATGCTTAAAAATTTGGTTTTTTAAAATATATGTATTTGTTAACATAAAATTTAAGTTAAGAATCGCTATTAATACTTATAAAAAAATAGTTTTTACACCATAGGAAATAAAAAAAACCTTCAAAAATTTGAAGGCTTTTTTATTTATACTGTTGTAGTTTTTTTAGTTATTCCCCAACTTTTTCTTTTCAAGAACATAAAACTCATGGTATAGTTGCAATAAGTTCATTAAAGCAGAAATTAGATCTTTAGTTTCTAGTAAAATTCCAAAATACAAAGTGGTATTTTTTGGACTTGTTTCTTCTGTTCTAATTCTTCCAATTTGATTATCAATAGATTCAGAAACATGATTAAGTAACTCTTGCTTTTCTTCAAGAATTCTAGATAAATCTTGGAAGGATTTTTCGCTAAAATCAATCTCTATCTGATCAAATAGTTCTTTTAGTTTTTCATTAATAGATTTTAAGTCGTTAATCTGACTTTTCTTTAAATTTTTATGATGATTATTAACATGCCTAAAACTTGAAGAAGATATGTACTCTATAGATTGTGTTACATCTTGTAAGTACCCTAAAACTAAAATATAAAATCTACTGGCTTTAACAGAAGCATCATCTAAAGATTTGATAAAGTAAAAAACATCTTCTTTTAGTTCATTCACTTCTTTATTAAGTTTCTTTACATGTTTTTCGGTTTTTGCTAATTTATTTAAATCATGTGATGCTAAATCATCAACAACACTTGTATATAGCTTATTTACACGTTTAATAACTTCTGAAATATGACCTGAACTTTCTTCAATTACACCACTTATAGTAATTAATTCGGCTCTTTTCATATAGCGCTTTTTATTTTTTTCTTTTAGTTTTCTAGAATGAACCAAATAACCTCTTACCAATAAAAATCCAACTAAAATAAGTGATAAGGCAATTACAATACCTCCTCCCAAATAAATTAAGTACGCAAATGTAGCTGATGCTAAAAAAGCAATTATAGCAGTAGAGAACCATCCTAAAATAACATTTACAACTCCGGCAACTCTATAAACTGCACTTTCTCTGTCCCAAGCTCTATCGGCTAAAGATGTACCCATTGCCACCATAAAAGTTACATATGTTGTAGATAATGGTAATTTAAAGGATGTTGCTATAGAAATTAATATACCTGCGACCATTAAATTAACTGAAGCTCTTATCATATCAAAAGCCGGTAATTCGTACTCTTTATCTTTTGGTAATGTAACTACAGGTTTTTGAAACTGCTGATCAATTTTATCTACAACAGAGTTAGGAATTATAAATTTAAAAGCTTGTGAAATATTTACTGAACCTCTTACAATAAGTCTTGAAAAGAAGTTGGGTTGAAATTTTTCATGTCCGTCACCTTGTCTTGCTAAACCAATTTCTGTTTCTGTTACACTTCTAGCTTTTTTAGATAACCATAATGTCACAACCATTATTGCTCCTGCTATAAATAATAGTAAAGACTCTGTTGGTACTTTTTGAGCCAAAACTCCCATTGATAATTCAGTTGCTTCAATACCCGAAACACTCCATGCTCTATAAGAATGTAAGGCAGCCATTGGTACCCCAATAAAATTTACCAAATCATTTCCTGCAAAAGCTAATGCAAGTCCAAAAGTTCCAACAAGAATAACTAAAACAAGTATATTCTTTTTGAACAGGATTGAAAAAAGTTGAGAAACAATCAACCAAAAAACGAAACTAATTCCAATAATGATAAATTCATTTCCAACCAATAAATGCTTGATATCATCATAAAATGGTGTTCCGCCTAATCCTTTCATGAATATAAAGTATGTTATAGCGGTTAAAGCTAAACCACCAAAAATAGCTCCAAAATATTTCATTCTTTTTTCATAATGAAATGTAAAAATTAATCGTGTAAAATATTGAACAATGGCTCCTACTGTAAAAGCTATTACAACAGATAATAATATCCCTGATATAATCAACAATGCACTTTCAGAATTAATGTATTTTCCTAAATTAGCCATAGTTTCTGTATCAGAACCGCCTATTTTAATTAAAGCCATTGCTACAGCAGCACCTAATAATTCAAATACTATAGATACAGTAGTAGATGTTGGCATACCAAGGGTGTTAAACAAATCTAACAGTATAACATCTGTAATCATCACAGCCATAAAAATGATCATGATTTCATTAAAATAGAATTGGCTAGGTACAAAAATTCCTTTTCTGGCAACTTCCATCATTCCACTTGAAAAAACTGCACCAAAAAAAATTCCAATACTTGCCACTATCATAAGTGTACGTATTGAAACTGCTTTGGAACCTATTGCCGAATTTAAAAAATTTACTGCATCATTACTAACTCCAACAACTAAATCGATTACTGCAAGTACCGTAAGAGCTACAAGCATTAAAATGTAAATATCTCCCATTTTGTATTTAAAATTTGTTATGCAAAATTACTTTCATTATAAGTAGTATATATTAAATTAATGTTAACAATGGCGAATTGTTTAACAGCCAGAATTAATGATTGCAATTAACTGTAAAATTAAACTTTTTACTAAAAACAAGCCCTAACTTTTAATTATAAAAGTTAGGGCTTGTTTAAAAATAGGGTTAATTATTTATTGTTTTACGAACCACACATTAAACAATCATCAGGGTTATCTTTTGATTGCATAATCATTTGCTTTAATTCTTCAGGAGAAAGAGGTTTTTCTTCTTCTTTTTTCTTATTAGACACAGTAAACTGTATTGCATTTACAGCACTTTTAGTACGTAAGTAATACATCCCTGTTTTTAAACCTGATTTCCAAGCATAAAAATGCATTGATGTTAATTTAGCATAATTGGCATCTTGCATAAATAGATTTAACGATTGGGATTGATCAATAAAATAACCTCTTTGGCGAGACATGTCTATTATATCTTTCATACTCATTTCCCAAACTGTTTTGTATAAATCTTTTAAGTTTTGTGGAATTTCTTCAATATGTTGAATTGAACCGTTAGCGCGCATAATATCCTCTTTCATATCATTATTCCATAAACCCAACTCTACTAAATCTTCTAACAAATGTTTATTTACCACAATAAACTCACCACTTAATACTCTTCTAGTGTATATGTTTGAGGTGTAAGGCTCAAAAGCTTCATTATTTCCTAAAATTTGCGATGTTGAAGCTGTAGGCATAGGGGCTACCAATAATGAATTTCTAACTCCGTACGTCATCACATCTTTACGTAATGATTTCCAATCCCATCTTCCGCTTAAATCGTCTTCTGAAACTCCCCACATGTTAAATTGAAATTCTCCTTGTGAAATAGGAGAACCTTTAAAGGTTGAATAAGGTTCTTTTATTTTAGCAACTTCCATTGATGACGTTACAGCAGCAAAATAAATGGTTTCAAAAATTTCTTGATTTAATTTTTTGGCCTCATCACTTGTAAAAGGTAAACGTAATAATATAAATGCATCTGCTAATCCTTGAATTCCCAGTCCTATTGGTCTATGCCTTAAATTCGAATTTTCAGCTTCTACCACAGGATAATAATTTTGGTCAATTACTGTATCTAAATTTCTGGTAACTTTTTTGGTAACTTCAAATAATTTTTGATGATTAAAGAATTTAACACCCTTCTCATTTTGCTCTACAAACATAGGAATTGCAATTGAAGCTAAATTACATACAGCAACTTCATCTTTTGCTGTATATTCCATAATTTCAGTACACAAGTTTGATGAACGGATAGTTCCTAAATTCTTTTGATTAGATTTACGGTTAGCCGCATCTTTATACAACATATAAGGATTACCCGTTTCTATTTGAGCTTCTAAAATCTTTTCCCAAAGTTCACGTGCTTTTATTGTTTTGCGTCCTTTTCCAACTTTTTCGTAACCTGTATATAATTTCTCAAACTCATCTCCATAAGTATCAAACAAATGAGGACATTCATTCGGACACATCAATGTCCACTCTCCATCTTCCTCAACACGTTTCATAAATAAATCAGGAATCCACATAGCGTAAAACAAATCACGTGCGCGCATTTCTTCAGCTCCGGTATTTTTGCGCAAGTCTAAAAATTCAAAAACATCAGCATGCCAAGGTTCCATATAAATTGCAAAAGAACCTTTGCGTTTACCTCCACCCTGATCAACATAACGAGCTGTATCATTAAATACTTTTAGCATGGGTACAATTCCATTTGAAGTACCGTTAGTTCCTCTAATATAAGAGCCCGTTGCTCGTACATTATGAATTGATAAACCAATACCACCGGCAGATTGCGATATTTTAGCCGTTTGTTTTAAAGTGTCATAAATTCCATCAATACTATCGTCTTGAACTTGCAGTAAAAAACACGATGACATTTGAGGTTTTGGAGTTCCTGCATTAAAAAGAGTTGGTGTGGCGTGTGTAAATATTTTTTTAGACATTAATTCGTATGTTTCAATAGCTTCATCAATATCATTTTGATGAATTCCTACTGCAACACGCATTAACATGTGCTGTGGTCGTTCAGCTATTTGACCGTTAATTTTTAACAGATACGAGCGTTCTAATGTTTTAAAGCCAAAGTAATCGTATCCAAAATCTCTGTTATAAATAATTGTAGAGTCTAATTTTGAAGCATTATTCATAATTATCTTATAGGTTTCATCAGATAATAATGGTGCTTTTTTTCCTGTACGTGGATTTATATAATTGTACAAATCCGTCATTACATCAGAAAACGTTTTTTTAGTATTTTTATGTAGATTTGATACGGCAATACGAGCTGCAAGTTTGGCATAATCCGGGTGTTGGACTGTCATAGTTGCTGCAATTTCAGAAGCTAAATTATCAAGCTCAGAGGTTGTTACACCGTCGTATAAGCCTTCAATAACTCTCATGGCAACTTTTACAGGGTCAACAAGGCTATTTAAACCATAGCACATTTTTCTAACTCTTGCCGTGATTTTATCGAACATCACAGGCTCTTTTCTTCCGTCTCTTTTTAATACATACATAAATTATACTTGTTTGTTTATTTGTAATTCTTTTAAAATCAAAAGCATAACGTATATCATTGATTTTTGAATGATTCAAATCTCAATAATGATAAAGTTATAATTTGAATTGATGATTATTTTTTAAATAACACTAAAAATCTGCGTCGAAACTTATATTTCCTGTACCACCACTTTTAACGCCTGCTTTTTGATAATCGGAAACACGTTTCTCAAAAAAGTTTGTTTTTCCTTCTAAAGAAATCATTTCCATAAAATCAAAAGGATTTGTTGAATTATAAACCTTTTCACAACCAAATTCAACCAATAATCTATCTGTTACAAATTCCAGATACTGTGTCATTAATTTTGCGTTCATTCCAATTAAACTAACAGGAAGAGATTCCGTAATAAATGAACGCTCTATGTCTAAAGCATTAGTTAAAATTTCAGTAATACGTTCTTTAGGTACTTTGTTTACAATATGATTATTGTGTAAGTGCACTGCAAAATCGCAATGCAATCCTTCATCACGAGAAATAAGTTCGTTAGAAAATGTTAATCCAGGCATCAGCCCTCTTTTTTTCAACCAAAATATAGAACAAAAACTACCTGAAAAAAAGATTCCTTCTACAGCTGCAAATGCAATCAATCGTTCAGAAAAATTAGGGCTGTCAATCCATTTTAAAGCCCATTCTGCTTTTTCCTTTATGGCAGGAAAAACTTCTATTGCCTTAAATAACTGACTTTTTTCTACTTCATTTTTAACATAGGTGTCAATTAATAATGAATAAACTTCAGAATGAATATTTTCCATCATTATTTGAAAACCGTAAAAGAATTTAGCTTCAGTATATTGTACTTCGCTTACAAAATTCTCGGCTAAATTTTCATTTACAATACCGTCTGAAGCAGCAAAAAATGCCAATACATGTTTTATAAAATAACGTTCGTCATCATTTAATTTTGATTCCCAATCTATTACATCTTGATGTAAATCAATTTCTTCGGCAGTCCAAATACTGGCTTCTTGCTTTTTATACCATTCCCAAATATCTTGGTGTTGAATAGGAAAAATTACAAATCGATCTTTATTTTCTTTTAAAATAGGCTCAATAAACGACATTAATTAGAGTTTTAATTGGGTTGTTAGTTAATAGTTATTTTTAATAGAATTGGGAAAAACAAATATTGAAAAAAAACAAACACCAAAAAAGACTTACTTATTCACATTTGCTTACAAGTTTTTAACATTACTAGAGAAATTTATAAAATTAAATATATACAACTGATTGATACACTTGTAGTTATGAATAAAAAACAGCTGTGTAAGCCGGTTTTATTGAGATTAATTAAAAACAACTGATTATAAAAAAAGAGTACAAAAAAATGTACTCTTTTTTGAGGCGATACTTCGTATTAAATAATTATTTCATTCTTTACAATATTTTATGGCTACACTTTCAAGTTCGGCATACCAATCTTTACCAAATTTTCTAATTAGTGCTTCTTTTACAAATTTGTATACCGGAACTTGTAATTCTTTTCCTAAAGTACAAGCATCATCACAAATTGGCCATTTATGATAGTTAACTGCTGAAAATTCGCTGTAATCCATAATGCGAATTGGATAAAGATGACAGGAAATAGGTTTTTTCCATTTTATAACTCCTTGGTTGTAAGCTTCCTCAATACCACATTTAGCTATATTATTCTTGTCAAAAATAACATAAGCGCAATCTTTATCATCAATCAAAGGAGTTTCATACTCCCCTTCATTAGTTATAAAGAGTCCTTGATCTTCAATAGCTTTAATTCCTTCTTTTCGCAAAAAAGGTTTTACTCTTGGATAAATATCTAAAAGAATTTGAAGTTCATTTTCTTCTAAAGGCGCACCTGCTTCACCATCTATACAACATTTACCTTTACAAGCAGCTAAATTACAGATAAATTCCTTCTCTATAATATCTTCTGAAACTATGGTTTTTCCTAACTGAAACATGCTACAAAAATAAACTATTTTTTCACATAATTTTTTCTGTTAATTTAATTAGATTTATATACTTTTGCCAACATTTTAAAAAATGAAAACAATGGGATTTGATATTAAAGAAATTTTAACTGCAACAATGGTATTGTTTGCAGTAATTGATATTATTGGCAGTATTCCAATAATAATAGAGTTACGCAACAAAGTTGGACATATTCAATCGGAAAAAGCTTCAATTGTTGCTATTATAATTATGATTGCTTTTTTATTTGTAGGTGAAAGTATTTTAAAACTAATAGGTATTGATGTACATTCATTTGCAGTAGCAGGTTCCATAGTAATTCTTTTTCTTGCACTTGAAATGATTTTGGGCATCACTCTTTTTAAAGATGAACATCCTGAAACTGCAAGTGTGGTACCTTTAGCCTTTCCATTAATTGCAGGTGCAGGTACAATGACAACTTTATTATCTTTAAAAGCTGAATTTGAAACAATTAATATAATTATTGCTATCTTTATAAATACAATTTTTGTTTACTTGGTTTTAAAATCATCAAAAAAAATAGAACAACTTATCGGTAAATCAGGCATTGATGTAATTCGTAAAATATTTGGAATTGTATTGTTAGCTATTGCTGTAAAATTATTTGTCTCAAATATTCAAGGATTATTTCACTAACTAAATTCTTAAAAAATGAAAAAATTTGATGTTTTAATAATTGGAGGGAGTGCAGCAGGTTTATCTTGCGCTCTAATTTTAGGATCAGCAGTTAATAAACCGTTTGCAAAGGATAAAAAAATTGGAATTTTTGCGCATCAAAAAAGTGCTGCTTTAAATAATGCGGAGTTAAATAATGTGCTAGGTTTTAAAAAAGGAACAAAAGGAAATGAAATTTTAAATGAAGGTCTTGAGCAATTAGCTAATGATTTTCCTCATGTAGAACAAATTCATAAAGAAAAAGTTGTAGAAATTAAACGTTTAGAAGATAAATCATTACTTGTTATAACAAACAAGGATTCCTATAAGACAAAAATAGTTGTGGTTGCTGTTGGACCATCTAAAATGTTTGATATAGTTGGCTTAACTCAATATGTTGAATCTCATATTCAATTACCAATTGAAAAAGATAAGATTATGCTTAAAAATTTTAATCATTTAATTGAAGAAGGAATTTATGTTGCTGGAATTTTGGCAGGGTGGCGCAGTCAGTATGCAATTGCAGCTGGAAGTGGAGCTCAGGTAGGAACAGATATTCTAACTCTTTGGAATGACGGAAATCATACAATGATACACGATGTTATAAAATAAAAAAAGCCAGTTTCAAAAACTGGCTTTTTTTATATTTAAATGTTACTTTTTATTCTACCGTAACTGATTTTGCTAGATTCCTAGGCTGATCTACATTACAACCTCTCATTACAGCAATATGATACGATAAAAGCTGTAAAGGTATTGTGGTTAATAAAGGTGTAAAAGCTTCTTCTGTTTCCGGAATTTCAATTACGTGGTCTGCAATATCTTTTACAATGGTATCTCCTTTAGTTACAATTGCTATAATTTTTCCATTACGAGATTTAATTTCCTGAATATTGCTAACTACCTTATCATAATGTCCTTTTTTAGTTGCAATAACAACAACAGGCATAAATTCATCAATTAAGGCAATTGGCCCGTGTTTCATTTCTGCGGCAGGATAACCTTCTGCATGGATATATGAAATTTCCTTAAGTTTTAAAGCTCCTTCTAATGCTACCGGAAAATTATATCCTCTTCCTAAATACAAACAATTTGGGGCATCTTTATAAATGGCGGCTATTTTTTCAACTTCGGCATTGATACCTAATAATTTTTCTACTTTAGACGGAATAAGTTTCATTTCTTGCAAACAACTATGAAACTTAGAGTTTGATATTTCCCCTTTTAAATGTCCTAGTTTTAAAGCCATTAAAGTAAGCACCGTGATTTGAGTTGTAAAAGCTTTGGTTGAAGCTACGCCAATCTCTGGTCCGGCATGTGTATATGAACCCGAATCTGTTTCTCTAGCGATTGAAGAACCAACAACATTACAAATTCCGTAAACAAATGCGCCTTTAGATTTTGCTAATTTAACTGCAGCTAAAGTATCTGCTGTTTCTCCAGACTGAGATATTGCAATAACTATGTCGTTTTTATTTATAATTGGATTTCTATATCTAAATTCTGAAGCATATTCGACTTCAACAGGTATTCGTGCTATATCTTCAAATAAATATTCTGCAACTAAACCTGCGTGCCATGATGTTCCGCAAGCTACAATTACTATTCTGTTTGCATTTAAAAATTTAGTAATATTATTATCAACACTACCCATTCTAATAATGCCTTGATCTGCTAAAAGTCTTCCTCTAAAAGTATCTGAAATTGCATTTGGTTGTTCGTGGATTTCCTTCAGCATAAAATGATCAAATCCATCTTTTTCAATTTGCTCTAAATTAAGTTTGAGTTCTTGAATATTTGGCTCAACAAAAGAATCATCATTTATTTTTCTAACCCTAATATCTCTATCTAACTTAATTATTGCAAGTTCCTCGTCATCTAAATAAATAGCATCTTTTGTATATTCTATAAAAGGAGAAGCGTCAGAAGCAAGAAAGAATTCTTTATTGTTTTCACCTATACCAATAGCTATTGGACTACCTAAACGAGCAACAATTATTTCGGTTGGATTGGTGGTATCTAAAATGGCTATTGCATAAGCCCCCACAACACTTGTTAGTGCCATTTGAACAGCATTACCTAACTTACAATTATTCTGTTTTTTTACTTCTTCAATTAAATTAACTAATACTTCAGTATCTGTATCACTACTAAAGGTATACCCTCTTTTTAAAAGTTCTTTTTTTATTGCAACATAATTTTCAATAATTCCATTATGAACTATCACCAAATTTCCTGAATTTGAAACTTGAGGATGTGCATTTTCTTTATTTGGAATACCATGTGTTGCCCATCTGGTGTGTCCTAAACCTAAATTACCTTCAACATTCCCTTTTTGAGCTATTTTTTTTAAGTCGGATACTTTTCCTTTTGTTTTAAATAGGTTCGCATTTTTATTAGATGTTAAAACAATTCCTGCACTGTCATAACCTCTATATTCTAAACGTTGCAATCCATTAATAACTATTGGATATGCTTCTCTAAAACCTAAATAACCAACAATTCCGCACATACTATTTAATTATTCAATTCTGTATAAAATATTTCGAGTTTAACTCTTTTATCTCCTGAATTAGTATTATTATCGAATAAAACAACACCTTTCGGAGTCCAACTATATTCAGGAACTTTTATATCGGTATAATCAGTTGGTAAGTCCCCAGGATTATATACCTTAATTCCTAATTTTACCAAATCAAGAGGTTCATCCGATTTTAATAATTCTGAAATATAATCTGTTATTTTGATAACATATCGATATGGATTACCATCATCATCTCTTTCTAAAGTCCCTCCAATTGACGATAAACTGCCTCCGCTTGATAGAATATCTAAAATCTGTTCATTATCACTATAATTATACACATACAATTGCTCTGGCAAAATATCACTTGAAGCGTTTTTATCTACATAAAAACTCAAATTTGCTTCATTAATCAACCAATTTTTATTTTGTAATTCAGCTAAATCTTCATTACTAAACAATTCTACTGTAGCCATTGAACCGGCAGTTCCTTGAAGGTATAGTCTTTCTTCTCCACTTTCATGCGAAACTGTATAATCCCTTTCAATTACGTTTGTTTTAAGACTTCCAAAAGAAAACTCATAATCATGTTTAATTCTAATACCTTGTTCTCCATTAATTCCATTTTCATTTAAATCTTCTTCAGCTGCTTCATCTTCATCATTTGAATAGTAAATAGTCATTTTAGAATTTGACATATCTAAAGATATCAAATGTGAGTTATCAGTTGTTAATTCTTTAGCTTCAATATAAAATCCTCTAAAATAATGAATAAAATCATTATATGAATCAAATCCGGCATCATTAGCATTATCAACAAAAATTTGTTTAATCATATCTTCATCTAACGGTAATTTGATTACCGGCTTTTTACTATCTTCTTTTATTGTATCCTTATCAAAAACAGTATTTCCATCGGCTAAATATCTGTTTATGTAAGAAACAGTATCATCAGGATTTATTTTAAAATTACCTGAATAAAAAGGAGTTTCTCCCTTTTCAAAAACTTTATCAGAATAATAAACAGCATTTTTTGTTGGGTCTTCAGGGTCTAATGTATTTAAAAATGTTTTAAGTTCATAAACATTTAATTGAAATTCTGTATCAGTATTCCCAAATACGGAGTCAATCGAAAATTTTGGTTTTCCATCACTATAATCATCTTCAGCAGTAGATTGGTATGGAATACTCATAATTACAGAATCTATTTTTGCATTTGTACCATACGTATATTCATCTGTAATTAAAGGTAAACTTAACTGTGTTACAATTGATGCTTTTAATTTCCCAAATTCTTTGTCAGAATAAACTCCCAGTAAATATTGTTGTGCACCATTTGTTGGAACTCTTTCAATATTTATATTAGTTGTTATAACTTCTGAAATAAATTTATTGGTACTAAAGTTATTGCTATCTACTAAATTTACTCCTATACTTTCGATTTCTTTTTCGCAAGATATTAAGGTAAAAAATACTAAAGAAAATAGTCCAAAGTATTTTAATGCATCTACAACTCTTGTTGTCATATATTTTTATTGATTTTTTTAATAATTAAGCTATAAAACTTTGTTTAAGTAAAAATCTGCATAGGCATCTTTACGATCTTCTTCTTTAAAGTACTCTAAAACAGGTTTGTTACTTGTTTTTAAAAACGCCGACAATTCTTCAGGAATCTTTTCGCTCGATTTGATAACTGCATCAGAATTTTCAATTGCATTTATTAAAATATTTGTATAATTTGGAGTAGTAAGTGATTCAATTTTAGATTCATTTATATTATCAAATTTAACTTTTTCATTAAATGTGGCATTTAATGAACCTTCAAAACCATTATCGTATAAAGAAGTAACTATTTTACTTTCAGAAAACAGCGGATTGTCTTTATAATATTCTTTGATATACAGTGGCAAAAGTGAAGCCATCCAACCATGTACATGGATAATATCCGGAGACCAATTTAATTTTTTAACCGTTTCTACCACACCTTTAGCAAAAAATATGGCTCTTTCGTCATTATCATCAAATAAATTATTATCTTCATCAGAGTATAAAGCTTTTCTTTTAAAATACTCATCATTGTCAATAAAATAAACCTGCATTCTTTCCTTTGGAATTGAAGCTACTTTAATAATTAATGGCATATCCATATCATTAATTACTAAATTCATCCCCGATAAGCGAATCACTTCGTGTAATTGATGTCTTCTTTCATTAATTAGACCATAACGAGGCATAAAAATTCTTGTTTGCCCCCCTTTACTATGAATTATTTTTGCTGCTTCAAATGAAGTTGTTGACAATTCATTTTCGGGTAAATATGGTACAACCTCTGAAGAAACAATCAATACTCTCTTATCTTTCATATATCAACTCTTATTATAAAGAATATGCAAAATTACGAAAATTTATGCAGAATTTAGCTTTAAAAATGTAAGTTTGCACGCTTTTAACGTTTATTAACAAATCGTTATGTTAGTTTTCGCAAAAATAAAATCTGTACAACAAAAAATAAATTCCTTAAATAAAGGAACTAAGATAGGCTTTGTTCCTACTATGGGAGCATTACATCGTGGACATTTATCGCTTATTGAAAAAGCAAAAATTGAGAATAACATAGTAGTTGTTAGTATTTTTGTTAATCCCACTCAGTTTGATAAAGAAGAAGACTTAATAAATTACCCAAAAACAATTGATAAAGATTTATCTCTTTTAAAATCTGTTGGTTGCAATATTGTTTTTGTTCCTACAGCAAAAGAAATCTATGCCGATAATATTAAATCTCAACAGTTTGATTTTGACGGCTTAGAACATCAAATGGAAGGGAAATTCAGAAAAGGACATTTTGACGGCGTTGGCACCATTGTTAAACGTTTATTTGAAATTGTAACGCCTGATAACTCCTATTTTGGCGAAAAAGATTTTCAGCAGTTGCAAATCATTAAAAAAATGGTGCAAAAAAATCAGATTCCTGTAAATATAATTGGCTGTGATATATTTAGAGAAGAAGATGGCTTAGCAATGAGTTCAAGAAATAGTAGACTGACATATGAACAAAGAAAGGCCGCCCCATTTATTTATAAAACACTAAAACAAGCAAAAATTGAGTTTGGCATAAAAAATGCATTAGAAGTAACAGAATGGGTTAAAAATGAATTTGAAAAACATCCATTACTTGAACTGGAATATTTTGAAATTGCAAATGAAGAAACCCTTCAACCAATTGAAAATAAAAAAACATCGCAAAAGTATAGAGCTTTTATAGCCGTTTTTGCTGGAAAAATTAGACTTATTGATAATATAAGTTTATAAATACTAACTAATTAACACAAAATTATTAATTTTGCACCATGCAAATAGAAGTAGTAAAATCAAAAATTCACAGAGTTAAAGTTACCGGTGCTGATTTACAGTATATCGGCAGTGTAACTATTGATGAAGATCTTATGGAGGCTGCTAATATTATTCAAGGAGAAAAAGTTCAAATTGTAAATATTAACAATGGAGAGCGTCTTGAAACATATGCAATACCAGGCCCAAGAAAAAGTGGAGAAATAACTTTAAACGGTCCTGCTGCACGAAAAGTAGCTAAAGGCGATATTGTAATCATTATTTCATATGGAATTATGGATTTTGAAGAAGCAAAATCGTTTAAACCAACGCTTATTTTCCCTAATGAAAACGACAATTCATTAACATAAATTGAATAAGCATTTAAAAAAAATAAGTTTCATTACACTCCCAATAGCATTGGGAGTTTTTTTAATTTGGTACTCTTTTTCCAGACTTACACCAAGTGATATTCAATCTATAAAAGAATCGTTTAAAACCGCTAATTATTGGTGGGTTGCAGTTTCGTTACTTTTTGGTATTTTAAGTCATTTATCCAGAGCTTATCGCTGGCAGTTCTTGTTAGAACCTTTGGGTTATAAACCTAAATATGTCAATAGCATTATGGCTGTTTTAATTGCTTATTTACTAAACTTATTTATTCCTCGATCAGGAGAAATTGCCAGAGCAGCAAGCATAAAAAAATACGAAAAAATTCCTTTTGAAAAAGCAATTGGAACTATAGTTGCTGAACGAGTAACAGATGTAATTATGTTGTTGTTTACTATTGGAATTGCATTTTTCTTTCAAACGGAGTTAATAGGAAGCTATATTTTTAATAACGAAAAAGAAAGTAGTATTTATTCTAAAATATTCTTTTTTGTTGTACTTCCTATACTCGGGTTTTTTATTTACAGGTTTTTTAAAAATTCGCAAAACACCTTTGTAAAAAAAATAATTTCATTTGTAAACGGACTCATATCAGGAGTAAAAAGTATTTTAACCATGAAAAAGAAATGGAAATACATTTTTCATACTATTTTTATTTGGGTGATGTATGTACTTATGTTTTACGTAGTAACGTTTGCTTTACCAGAAACCACAAACTTACCTTTTGCGGCAATTATTGTTGGATTTGTAGTAGGGAGCTTAAGCATGGCTTTAACCAACGGAGGTTTGGGAACATATCCAATATTTGTAGCAAGTGCACTTATTTTATATAGTGTTGAAGACAATCCGGCACGCGCTTTTGGTTGGATAATGTGGACTGCTCAAACTTTGATGATTATTATTTTTGGAAGTTTATCTTTCTTTTTAATACCAATCTATAACAAATACAAAAAATAACAGGTATTTCTTTCTATATTTACTTTTTACAATAAAACTTAAAAATGGCTAAAACCAAAACATCTTTTTTTTGCCAAAATTGTGGTGCTCAATATGCAAAATGGATGGGACAATGCAAATCGTGTTATGAATGGAATACCATTGTTGAAGAAGTAATTCAAAAAGAGGAGAAAAGAAACTGGAAACAAACAACATCTATCAAAAAAGCAAACAAAGCTTTAGCGATAAATGAAATTTCTTTAGATAAAGAAGACCGAATTTCAACAAAAAATAACGAACTAAACAGAGTATTAGGAGGCGGTTTAGTAAAAGGATCAATGCTTTTATTAGGTGGAGAACCCGGTATTGGAAAATCAACATTGTTGTTGCAAATTGCATTAACAATGCCTAAAAAAGTGCTGTATGTTTCGGGAGAAGAGAGCCAGTCTCAAATTAAAATGAGAGCTGAACGTATTCAAAAAAACAACACTAGCTGTTTAATTTTAACTGAAACTAATACTCAAAATATTTTTAGAGCTATTGAAGAAGTAACTCCTGAAGTTATTGTAATTGATTCTATCCAAACTTTATATACCGATTATATTGATGCTTCTCCGGGCTCTATTTCACAAATTAGAGAAACAACAGCAGAGCTTATAAAATTTGCTAAAGAAACTGCTACACCGGTACTTTTAATTGGGCATATTACTAAAGATGGAAATATTGCGGGACCTAAAATTTTAGAACATATGGTTGATGTTGTATTGCAATTTGAAGGAGATAGAAATCATACGTATAGAATTTTAAGAGCAAATAAAAACAGGTTTGGATCAACTTCAGAGCTTGGAATTTACGAAATGCAAAGCATTGGTTTACGTGAAGTTGACAATCCTTCAGAAATATTAATATCTCAAAAAGAAGATGATTTAAGTGGTACCGCTATTGCAGCAACTTTAGAAGGAGTTAGACCTTTAATGATTGAAGTGCAAGCCTTGGTTAGCACTGCTGTTTATGGCACACCTCAACGATCAGCAACAGGTTACGACCTAAAAAGATTGAACATGCTTTTAGCTGTTCTAGAAAAAAGAGCAGGTTTTAGATTAGGAGCAAAAGATGTGTTTTTAAATATTGCGGGAGGTATAAAAGTTGATGATCCTGCAATAGATTTGGCTGTAATAAGTGCTATTTTATCATCAAATGAAGATGAGGCAATTCCACAAGATTTTTGTTTTGCTGCCGAAATTGGTCTTGCCGGAGAAATACGTCCTGTTAACAGAGTAGAGCAACGTATTTTAGAAGCTGAAAAACTTGGATTTCATAAAATATTTATATCAAAATTTAATAAAATAAGTAAACCTAATTATACCATTAAAATTGTTAAGGTTACAAAGGTTGAAGATATTTTTGCTAATTTATTCACATAAAAAAACCGAGATTAATCTCGGTTTTTTTATTTTATTTATTAAAAATTATTTTTTATTTACTTCAGAGATATATTTTTCTAAAGCCATTGTCATAGAAGGTGTTTCTGGTGTTGGAGCTTCTATGTTACACTTTAAACCTGCTTCAGTTGCTGCTTTTACAGTTGAATTTCCAAAAACGGCTATTCGTGTATTGTTTTGTTTGAAATCAGGGAAATTTTTAAATAATGAATCTATTCCTGAAGGGCTAAAGAAAACCAAAATATCATAAAAAACATTCTCCAAATCTGATAAATCACTTACAACAGTTCTATAAAAAATACCTCTGGTCCAGTTTACGCCAATTTCATTTAAAGTCTCAGGAACAATATCTTTTAATTTGTCAGATGATGGTAATAAAAACTTTTCGTCTTTATATTTTTTAATAATTTTAGCCAAATCCATAAATGTACGCTCACCAACATAAATTTTACGTTTACGATAAACAACATATTTTTGTAAGTAATACGCAACAGCTTCAGATTCACAAAAATATTTCATATCATCCGGAACATTAAAACGCATTTCTTCTGCAATTCTAAAAAAATTATCAACCGCATTTCTACTGGTTAAAATAATTGCAGTGTAATTTTTCAGGTCAATTTTTTGAGCCCTTACCTCTTTTGCTGGCACTCCTTCTACATGAATAAATGGTCTAAAGTCAATTTTAACTTTTTGTTTTTCCATTAATTCTAAATAAGGTGAGTTTTCAGTTTTTGGTGCTGGCTGAGAAACCAAAATTGTTTTCACTTTCATAAACTTCAATTTTGTTTTAAATAGTTAATTTTAAAATAATTACTAAAGGTGTAATTTCAAGTGCGCAAAGGTACAAAATAAAATAAAACAAGTTGTTAAAAATGAGGTTTTTATTGTTGTAAATCATTAAACTATACCTGAAAATCAATAAAAATATGAACAAAATAATTGTTATATTATAAAAGAAATCTCTTAAAATTGGTGTGTAAGCAGTGGCTATTAAAAATGGTAATATCCATAAAACTACATTATTAAAATAGCTTATCTTTTGATATAAAATTTTATTATAAATAGGTTTTAAATCTAGAATATAAGACAAAAACAAACCTATTAAAAACCTAAAACAAAAATAGTCTGCAATAATTATAAAAATAAATACATACGCTTCAAAATTAGAATACTCTCTAAAAAGCTCATAGTGTGCCTCAATAAAATAAAATAGTAATGACAGTATTAAAACTTGTATTAAAAAAAATAAAGCTTGAAACAGGTTTAATACATTACTTTTTTCTTTATTAAAATAAATAGAAAGATATTTTTTAGAGAAAAATAATGTTCCTGTATTAAACAATCTTTCATTAAACAATATTTTAAGCGTAGTTAAAACAAAAAAAATAATTAAAAAAACAAGAGCCATCCAATCTTTGTTTTGATAAATTATTTCAGATGATTCAAACATTAGGTTAAGTTTTTAATTTCAGCAAAATTAGCAATAATTTGTTTTATCTTTGGCGGTAAATTTTTTATATGTCGAACACGCTTGTAATAATACCTACATACAATGAGAAAGAAAATATTGAGGCTATAATTAAAGCCGTATTTTCTCAAGAAATGCTATTTGACATACTGGTTGTTGACGATAATTCTCCTGACGGAACTTCAAAAATTGTTCAAAGGTTACAGAAAGAATTTCCTAATTTATTTTTGGAAATAAGAAATGAAAAAACAGGACTTGGAACTGCTTATATACATGGATTTAAATGGGCTTTAAATAAAAATTATGAATATATAATTGAAATGGATGCCGATTTTTCTCATAACCCTAACGATTTAATTAAACTTTACAATGCTTGTGACAAAGATGGTGCCGATTTTTCAATTGGCTCAAGGTATTTAAATAATTCAATTAATGTTGTTAATTGGGATTTTAAACGGTTATTTTTATCATATTTTGCCTCCCGATACGTTAAATTTATTACACAAATTCCTATTTTTGACACAACTGCTGGATTTGTATGCTATAAACGTAAAGTGCTGGAAAACATAGAATTAGATGAAATTAAATTTGTAGGTTATGCTTTTCAAATTGAAATGAAATTCAAATCTTGGAAAAGAAATTTCAAACATAAAGAAGTTTCAGTTATTTTTACAGACAGAAAAAAGGGAACATCCAAAATGAGCGCTTCAATAATTTCTGAAGCTGTTTTTGGTGTTATTAAAATGAGATTTCGAGAATTGCTTAAATAAAAAGAAATGTACCATTATGAGTTTAATACTTATTAAAAATGCTCAAATAGTTAATGAAGGAAAAATTATTGAAGGTGATGTATTGATTGACGGAGAGTACATTGTTGATATTGATACTTCAATAAGTTTAAAATCTTCTAACACAAAAGTTATTGATGCTGAGGGAAAATATTTGATTCCGGGAGCAATTGACGATCAGGTTCATTTTAGAGAACCCGGCTTAACTCATAAAGCAACAATTGAAACGGAGAGTAAAGCTGCTATTGCAGGTGGTATTACTTCATTTATTGAAATGCCAAATACTGTTCCGCAGGCAACTACTCAAGAGTTATTGGAACAAAAGTTTGATATTGCTTCAAAATCATCGTACGCCAATTATTCATTTATGTTTGGTGGAACAAACGATAATTTAGAAGAATTATTAAAAACAAATCCTTCTAATGTAGCGGGAATTAAATTATTTTTAGGCTCTTCAACCGGAAATATGTTGGTTGATGATGAAAACGTGTTAGAAAAAATATTTTCATCAACTAAAATGTTGATAGCTGTACATTGCGAAGATGAAACAACCATAAAAAATAATCTTGAAACTTACCTGCAAGAATATGGTGATGAAATTCCTATAGAATTACATCCCAAAATAAGAAGTGAAGAAGCTTGTTATATCTCATCATCAAAAGCAATAAAATTAGCAAAAAAAACAGGTGCACGTTTGCATGTTTTTCATTTATCAACCGCTAAAGAAACAGAGCTTTTTACAAATAAAATTCCTGTAGAAAAAAAACAAATTACCGCTGAGGTTTGTGTGCATCATCTTTGGTTTGACGAAAGTGATTATGCCGAGAAAGGAACTTTTATAAAATGGAATCCTGCTATAAAAACTACAAAAGACAAAGAAGGACTTTGGAAAGCATTGTTAGATGACAGAATAGATGTTATTGCTACAGATCATGCTCCACACACCAAAGAAGAAAAACAACAAAATTACACAAAAGCACCAAGTGGCGGACCATTAGTACAACACGCATTACCGGCATTATTAAAAGTGTACAGGAACGGAAAAATTTCAATTGAAAAAATAGTTGAAAAAATGTGTCATAATCCTGCTAAAATATTCAAAATTGAAAAAAGAGGATTTATAAGAAAAGGATATTATGCCGATTTGGTATTAATTGATATAGCTTCGCCTTGGACTGTTACTAAAGATAATATCTTGTATAAATGCGGATGGTCTCCTTTTGAAGGAACTACATTTTATTCAAAAATTACCCACACTTTTGTTAATGGAAATTTAATTTATGACAACGGAAAATTTAATGATACAATAAAAGGGAAACGTTTATTGTTTAATAGAACAAATGAATAAACCAATATACATACTACTTTTTATTGCTTTTTTTGTAAGCTGTACCAGTAATACAATTATAAAAAAACCCGATAATTTAATTCCTAAAAAACAAATGGTTGATTTATTAACCGATATGTATATTGCTGCCGGAGCCGAAAATATCAAAAATTTAAATCTTGAACGAAATGTAAATTATTTTCCTTTGGTTTTTGAAAAATACAATATTGACAGCACTAGATTTAAGGAAAGCAATTATTACTATACTTCGAGAATAGATGATTATGATGAAATTTTAGCAAAGGTTGAAGAACGACTTAAGGCTTTAAAAAAGCAATATGATGATGAACGTAAAATACAAGATTCGATAAATAGGCTTAAAAAACCTATTAAAAAAATTAGTAGGCCCGATTTGCCTAAAATAAAATAATTTACACTTCGGCTTTTGTTCTTTCAAAATCTAACCATTTAGTGAGTTCTTTTAAAAACAACGTTCTATCTTTTTGAACTTCTGTTGGAAGTTTAGCAATCAAATCTCTTTTTAACTCAAGTGGTTTTACTGTTTCATAAATTTCACCTCCCAAAGCAACTGAAATATTCATATCAGATACACCATCCCAATTTTTATTTACAGGAAAACCTAATTTTTCTAAATTACTATCCCAAGTAACATCAACAACAAACCAATTATCATTTCTTTTAATTTTAAAAAAATTATGTGGGTCAACTATTTGGTTTTTATCAAGTATTGCTCTAATATTTTCGGGAAATCTAACAGGTAAATCGTTAAACTTATGTATAATTATAAAATCTTTAACCTCAAAACCCAATTCTTTATAAATAGCTTTTAGCAATTCGTGTTTACCGGAACATGTTCCTTTATTATTTTTAATAACATCAAGCGGATTTCTGGAGCCTATATCTCCATAAGGTATATCACGAACTTTATTAAAAAGCGTGATAATTTTATCATCAAAAGATTGATTATCAGTCCATTCTTTAATAATTTGATGTAAATTCAAGTTCATTATAAATCTTTTTTATACAAACTGCAAACGTCTTTTATAGTTTCAGAAATTGGTTGAAATCTAAAATTTAGTGCTTCTGTTATTTTTTTTGAAGAATAATAATAGTTGCTATGAATTGATTTTGCCGATTGCTTAGTAATTATTGGAGACTTGTTGGTTAAAACAGTTATTATTTTATCTACTCTCCAAGCAATAGAACTTATTAATTTAGTAATTTTTATTGAAGGTTTTTTTACGCCAAAAGTGTCGGCAATTTGAAAAAACACATCTTGAAAACTCCTATTTTCTGAAACCAGAATATAACGTTCATTTTTAATGTCACTTTTCATTAATTGTATCATGGCAAAAACAACATCTTTAACTGCAACAAAACCGGTAACACCATCAGCATAAAACTTGAAACCGTTATAAATATTTGAGAACATTTCTCCCGAGCCGCTTTTCCAAAAACCGGCACCTAAAATAATTCCCGGATTAACAATTACTACATCAACACCTTCTTGAGTTGCTCTCCAAACCTCCATTTCGGCTCCATATTTTGTAATTGCATAACTGTAATTGTTATTTTCGGTATTCCATTCGCAATTTTCATCTATAATTTTAGTGTTTAACGATTTGTCAATCGTTGCAATGGAACTTACAAAACATAGTTTTTTTACACCACCAGTTACACATAAATTCACAATATTTGAAGTTCCTTCAATGTTTATTTTACGCATTAACTTATAATCTTTTGGGTTAAAAGATACCAAGGCGGCTGCATGATATACGTGCGTAACATTTTTAAAAGCGTTTTCTAAGGAGCAAACATCCATTAGATCAGCTTCAATCCATTCAATTTTATTAAAAAGTGATTCAAAATTATCAGAATAATAGCTAAATATTTTTTTTACAGCATTTAAAGTGCTTTTTTTTCTATAAATAGCTTTTACGGCATCATTTTCTAAAGTTAAAAGATACAATAAGTGTGAGCCAACAAAACCGGTTCCGCCTGTTACTAAAATCATGGAACTAAAATATAAAAAACTACCTGTTAAAAGGCATTAACTAATAACTAAAATTTTATCTTTGCTAAAATTTAAAAATTTTAGAATGAATTTTGTTGAAGAACTACGTTGGAGAGGCATGTTACACGATATTATGCCCGAAACTGAAGAATATTTATTAGAAAATAAAACAACTGGTTATATAGGTTTTGACCCAACTGCCGATTCACTGCACATTGGCAGCTTGGTGCCAATTATTATATTAATGCATTTTCAAAAAGCCGGACATAAACCAATAGCTTTAGTTGGAGGCGCAACAGGTATGGTTGGAGATCCGTCAGGAAAATCCGAAGAACGAAATTTGTTAGACGAAGAAACTTTAAATAAAAATGTTGCTGGAGTTAAAGCACAGTTAGCTCGTTTTTTAGATTTTGATAATACATCGGAAAACGCAGCAGAAATGGTTAACAATTACGATTGGATGAAAGAAATTTCATTGATTGAATTTGTTCGAGATGTAGGAAAACACATTTCTGTTAACTACATGATGGCAAAAGATTCAGTAAAAAAACGTTTGGATTCCGACTCTCAAACCGGAATGAGTTTTACCGAATTTACCTATCAATTATTTCAAGGTTACGATTTTTACCACTTATTCAAAGAAAAAAATTGTATGCTTCAAATGGGTGGTTCCGATCAATGGGGCAATATTACTACCGGAACTGAGTTAATAAGAAGAAAAGCTCAAGGAAAAGCCTTTGCATTAACGTGTAAATTAATTACAAAAGCTGATGGTACAAAATTTGGTAAAACTGCCGGCGGTAATGTTTGGTTAGATGCAAAAAGAACATCGCCTTATAAGTTCTATCAATATTGGTTAAATTCATCTGATGAAGATTCAGAAAAGTACATTAAAATATTTACCTTTTTGGATAAAGAAACTATTGATACTTTAATTGCTGAACACAGAGAATCGCCTCATTTACGTATTTTACAACGAAAAATTGGGGAAGAAGTAACTATTATGACTCATGGTAAAGAGGCTTTTGATAATGCTATCAAAGCTTCAAGTATTTTGTTTGGAAAGTCAACTGCTGAAGATTTAAAAACATTAGATGAACAAACTTTTTTAGATGTTTTTGAAGGTGTACCACAAGCAGAAATTGAACGTTCAATTATAGAAAATGGTTTAGAAATTGTACCTGCTTTTGCAGATAACGGATTTTTAAAATCGAACAGTGAAGTTAGAAGAGCTTTAAAGGAAAACTCTATTTCTGTTAATAAAGAAAAAGTAAATGAAGACTGTATTATAGCCATAAAAGATTTAATAGCAAATAATTATGTTTTATTACAGCGAGGTAAAAAAAGTTATTTTATATTGAAAATTGTATAACTTTAAAAAAATAAAGTCATGAAAAAATTTAAACTACTAACAACAATTATTGCATTACTGTTTTTAACAGCATGTTCTGATGATGATAATGACAAAAAATCTGTTACAGGCGATTATTACCCGTCAACTGAAAATAATTATTGGAATTATGATGTGAAAACAAAAGATAATAATGCCGATGATACACAATCTCAAGACTTTATTGCAGTTAAATCGAGTTCTTCAACAAGTTTTGTATTAGAAGCTAACAGCGGCAATATAGCTAATGGTACAATGAATATTTTGTTAACTAATGGTACGCTTTATAAAACTGAATCTACTTTAACCGAAAAAGGAAAATTGCAATTGCCAATTGAAGGTTTTGATGATTTTTCAATAGACTTTAACAGTGCTGTTTTATACGATTTAAATGCAGACAGAAACGAAACCTTATCATTATATGATGGAGAATTTACAAAAGAACTTCAGGGTTTCCCAATAACTATTGAATATAAACTTGTTTTCACTAAAATTGACAATCAAAACTCCTTAAAAGTTAATAACAACACATATACAAACGTTATAGGTACAAATATTGCTTTAAATGTTTCAATGCATACAACAATTGAAGTTCAAGGTAATGAAACAGAATTCTCTTTAATTGACAGTCAAGATATATTGTCTATTGATTCTTATTATGCAGAAAATATTGGTTTGATAAAAGCTAATGCAATTATTGAATTTGAATTGGATTCTACAACAATTTTATTACTTGAAACATTAGGAGTTGAGTTTGATATACCAACTTCACAATCAATAACAAATACGCAAGAATTAAGTTCTTATTTTATAGGTGACTAATTTTAAAGTACCATTAAATTACAGCCTCTGATATCAGAATTATCAAAACGGCCAATAATTTCGAAAGTATTGTTTGCATAAACTTTACCTAAATCTTGCGTAGCAATAAAAGAGCATGAGTTTATATTTGCCAAATCAATTACATTTATTCCTCCTGATTTTCCGTTAGGTAAAAGTGTAAGCGCATCTTCGGTATCTCTAGTCATCACTTTCATCCAAGGTGGGCATTGAAAAATTCCGTCTCCTTTAGAATACGCCTGACTCAACAATTCTGTCATTCCATATTCCGAATGAATTTTTTCAACGCCAAAACCTTCACATAAAATTTTATGTAATTCTTCTCGAATTAATTCCTTTCTTCTGCCTTTCATACCGCCCGTTTCCATTACAATTGTATTTTTTAAGTTGAATTTATAGCTCTCAACCAAATCCAACAAAGCAAAAGAAACACCAATAAGCAATACTTTTTCATTTGCAGTATCCAACTCAGTTAAAGTTGTGTATAATTCGTCTAAATTGTTTAGATAAAAATCACTTTTTGGGTTGTTTGATTTTTTAATAAAATTATCAACCATATATATTAATGAAGAACCTTCTCTTTCTAAATAAGAAGGCAATAAAGCTAAAACAGTGTAATTTTTAATTGGTCCGTAAAAAAGTTCAAAGCCTTTTGTAAAACTGTTTTTATAAATCTTTAAATCTGTAACATAATGCTTACTTTGCTCACTCCCTGTAGTTCCACTACTTAAAAAAACTTGTTGAATTTTTTCTTTGGAAGAAAGAATTTGGTGCGATTTAAAAAACTGTATTGGTAAAAAAGGAATTTGATTTAATTGCTTTACTTCATTTATATCAACTTTTAAATGATTTAAAAATTCATTATAAACACTATTATTTTTTGCTTGAAATCGAAATATTTCAAGTGCAGCATCTTCAAAATTATCAATTATAGTATTATTAAAAATATTGTTTATTTTCATAAAAATTGGGAATCATTGCAAAAGTAATGTAAATTTACGCAACCTATTGTCTTTTTAGGTATCTTATTAACAATTAAAACGCTAGCATTTGAGTTTAAATAAACTCATAAAACAATGTGCTAATAATGATCGAAAAGCACAAAAAGAAATTTACCAGCTTTTTGCGGGTAAGTTGTTTTCGATATGCCTGAAATATTCTAGAAATAGACAAGAGGCTCAAGATAATTTTCAAGACGGTTTTATAACCATATTTGATAAAATTGGGCAGTTTAAATTCAAAGGATCATTTGAAGGTTGGCTAAAGCGTGTTATGGTAAATACAATTTTGTTAAAGTATCGACAAAAAAATGTATTAAATATTGTTACTGAAGAGATACCCGATGAAGTGGTTGTTGATGTTGATGATGAAGCAATTTCTTTAGATTTTTTGTTAAATCTCATAACTGAGTTACCCGAAAGGTACAGATTGGTTTTTAACCTTTATGTTTTAGATGGGTTTTCTCATAAAGAGATTTCCGGAATGTTGCGCATTGCCGAGGGTACATCCAAATCTAATTTGGCCAGAGCAAGAGCTATTTTAAAACAAAAGATTGAATTGCATCAACAAGATCGACAATCTATTTAAGATAAAAGAGAGTTGTGAGAGATTATAAAAATATTGATAGAATTTTTCAAGAAAACTTAAAAGATTTTGAAGTTTTCCCACCTAATAAATCTTGGGATGCTATTGAAAAAAGATTAAGTTCGACCCCAAAAAAGAAACGCATACCTATTTGGGTAAAGTTATCTAGTATTGCTGCTGTTTTAATGTTACTTTTTACCGTTGGAGCAATTTACTTTATACCTGAAAATAATTTCACCAAAAATTTGATGTCTAAAATTGACAACCCTAATGAAATTATTAATGATAAAGATTCTGTTGATACAAATTCACAAAATAAAATAAGCCCAACTACAAAAAAATTACAAAAAATAGATAATATTAAAACCTTTAAGGAAGAGAAACTTACTAATGTAGAAAATAAACAAACCGAACTTGAAAAAGAAACTACATTTAATAAAAAAACCATAACAAATAATTTGTTGGCAGACACAAAAAATTTACCTCTTAAAGATATTAATAGCATTGAAAGTCCAGAAAAAGAAAGTGTTAAAGAAAGTAAATTTACTGTAGCAACTATATTTGCTCCTATATATTTTAACTCATTTGGAGATGGATCGGGTATTGATGAACAATTTAAAAACAATCCTACATCTATAAGTTCTTCATACTCTTACGGCGTAAAATTTGCTTATCAAATTACTAATAAATTCAGTTTACAATCAGGCGTTAACCTTATTAATTTGGGTTACAAAACTAATAATGTTTACGTAACTCCGGGCGTTGCCGTTGTCGGTTTTTCAAATTTATCTACTAATCCTGTAGTTGCCAGAACAGAAAATGCAAAGTCTTCACAAGCCGCAAATTCTAATTTAGTAGAGGATAATGTTGGTAGTTTAAATCAGGTTTTTGGCTATATTGAAATACCTGTTGAAATAAAATACAGTGTAACTGATGGTAAATTAGGGGTAAATTTAGTTGGAGGTTTTAGTACATTACTTTTAAATAGAGACGAAGTTTTTATTGAAACCAACAGTTTTAGTCAAAGTTTAGGATCTTCAAATAATTTAAGAGATCTTAATTTTAGTGGAAATATTGGAATAGATATAGATTATTCAATCAAGAAAAACTTTTATATAAATATATCACCTATGTTTAAAGTTCAGACTAATACCTTTTCAAAAAACTCCGGGAGTTTTCAACCGTATTACTTAGGAGTTTATACGGGTTTAAATTATAAGTTTTAGTTGGTTTATTATTTGGTTGGTTACCAAATATTGAATGAAGAAAGCCGTTTCAAATTTGAAACGGCTTTCCTTTTTTAACACATTTTATTTGTAAATTTGTAAGAATCATATATAAAAATCCATATCATGGAAATAGAAACAACTACAAAAACAATACAAGATGCCTTAAACAAATTAGGCGTAAAAGACATAAATAAAGGAACATCTACAGGCAATGATTTTTTTGGGAATGGTGAAATTATTGAATCATATTCTCCTGTTGATGGAAAATTAATAGGCAAAATAACTACTACAACTAAAGAAGATTATACCAAAGTAATAGAAACTGCCCAAACTGCATTTAAAACTTGGCGATTAAAACCTGCCCCTCAACGAGGTGAAATTGTACGTCAATTTGGTGAAAAACTTAGAGAACTTAAACAACCTTTAGGTGAATTAGTTTCATATGAAATGGGAAAATCGTTGCAAGAAGGATTGGGTGAAGTACAAGAAATGATTGACATTTGCGACTTTGCCGTTGGTTTATCTCGTCAATTACACGGTTTTACAATGCATTCTGAACGTCCGGGACATAGAATGTACGATCAATACCATCCATTAGGCATTGTTGGTATTATCTCAGCTTTTAACTTTCCTGTTGCTGTGTGGAGTTGGAATACTGCGTTAGCTTGGATTTCTGGTGATGTTTGCATTTGGAAAGCTTCAGAAAAAGCACCACTATGCAGTATTGCTTGTCAAAATATAATTGCTGAAATACTAAAAGAAAATAATTTACCTGAAGGTATTTCTAACATAATTAACGGTGATTATAGGGTAGGAGAGTTTATGACTGCCGATAAAAATATTCCACTAATTTCAGCTACAGGCTCTATTAGAATGGGTAAAATTGTTGCAAAAACAGTAGCAGAACGCTTAGGAAAATCGCTTTTAGAATTAGGAGGAAACAATGCAATTATTGTAACACCTGATGCTGATATTAAAATGACAATTATTGGAGCGGTTTTCGGTGCCGTTGGTACTGCAGGTCAACGCTGTACTTCAACTCGAAGATTAATTATTCACGAATCAATATATGATAAACTTAAAAATGCTCTGGTTGATGCGTACAAACAGTTACGTATAGGAAATCCGCTTGATGCCAAAAATCATGTTGGACCTTTGATAGATAAAGATGCTGTTAAAATGTATGAAGATGCTTTGATTAAAGTTGTGGAAGAAGGAGGAACTATTTTGGTTGAAGGAGGTGTTTTAAGCGGTAAAGGATATGAAAGTGGTTGCTATGTTAAACCTGCCATTGTTGAAGCTGAAAATCATTATAAAATAGTGCAACACGAAACATTTGCTCCTATTTTATATTTATTAAAATACTCTGGTGATGTTGATAATGCCATTGAAATTCAAAATGGAGTTGTTCAAGGATTATCTTCTGCTATTATGACCAATAATTTACGTGAAGCAGAAAAATTCTTATCTCAAACAGGATCAGATTGTGGAATTGCTAATGTTAACATTGGAACGTCTGGCGCTGAAATTGGAGGTGCATTTGGAGGTGAAAAAGAAACAGGTGGCGGAAGAGAATCGGGTTCTGATGCTTGGAAAATTTACATGAGACGCCAAACTAATACCATAAATTATACTACAGAGTTGCCTTTAGCGCAGGGTATTAAATTCGATCTGTAAAAAATATTCAATTAAAAACGCTCCATTTTAGGAGCGTTTTTATCTGTACTTAACTTTTCTTAAAACTCTAACAGCTTCTTTATATTTTATATAACTAGTTTTATCTTCTAATTCTTTTAAGTAGATTTTTGCTTCATTTAATTTAGCAAAAGCGTTAGGTATTTTATTCAAAACACAAATCATATAATTTGTAGGTAACTCTTGAGCGTCAAATAATTCGTTTTGAGTTAAGGGTAAATTCTTCTTCATTTTTTCTAAAATTGCATTACAGCTATTAAATAGATGTAACAAAACAAACCTATCAAACTGAGGTGGTTGAAAAAGCATTTCACTAACAATATTGTGTTTGCCGTTATCTTTAAAATTTATAACAGTTTTTTCAAACGGATAAAAATCATATTTATCCTTTATTCCCAAATACACATATTCTGTTATAATAAAAGAACGTTTGTTAAATTCAATTTTAACTTCATCTAAAGCAGAATAAAACAATCTAATCTGCTCGTTAATAAGTTCTATATCTACACGAGAGTAAAAAGTTTTTCCATCAACTTCTTTTTTATTTCCGGCCCAACATAGTACAACTTGTTCGTTAAATACTTTATATGTTGGATTGTATTCTTCTTTATGTCTTCCAAAAAAATCAAAAACACCGTCTAATGTTAACTGAATATTATTGCTGGCACTTTTTTCTAGAGCTTCAACAATAGATTTATTTGTACTTCTTAATTCGTACTTACCTAAAGTAGACATAGAATTGCTTCCTCTTCTATAAAAAACTTTGCCTCTAACATATTTCCATATCGTTTTTTTTAGTGATGTAACTTTGTTGTTAGGAAGTATAGTAACCAATCCAACAACTTTATGTCTTTGTAACCTAGGAAAAGCTACATTTTCGTATTGAATTTTTGGAGGATTTTTTAAATAGGCATCAATAAGATTCTGAATTTTACTATCATCAAAAAAATCTACTCCTTTAATTTTATTCTCTTTATCCTCAACTCCAACAACTATGTAAGAATTATTTTCTGGGTTAGAGTTAGATAAAGCACATACATGTTTTAAAAACTTTGCTTTACCTTCTTTAGAATCTAATGAAATTTTTTGCTTTTTATCGTAAAAGCTGTTTTCATCATTGTAGGCTAATAAATTTTTTATTAATAGACGCTTGTTAATCATTTTAAGCTTAATTTTTATTCAAAATTGTTGCCGATGCCTGCGCCGTTGGGTAAACAATTAAATCTTCTATATTTACATGAGAAGGTCTAGTTACAACAAAATAAATAATGTCTGCAATATCTTCTGCCTGTAAAGCTTTATAACCTGCATACACATTTTTTGCCTTTTCAACATCACCTTTAAAACGGACTTCAGAAAACTCTGTTTCTACAGCTCCTGGATGAATTGCCGAAACTCTAATATTGTATTTGTTTAAATCTATCCGCATCGCTTTATTTAAAGCATTTACTGCGTGTTTAGATGCGCAATACACATTTCCGTTAGGATACACTTCTTTACCCGCAATAGAGCCAATATTTACAACAAAACCACTTTTCCTCACAACCATTTGAGGCAATATTGCTTTTGAAACATATAGCAACCCTTTAACATTAATATCTAACATTGCATTCCAATCATCTATATTCCCTTCTTGTATTGTGCTTAAACCGTGAGCATTACCAGCATTATTTATTAAAATATCTATATGTTGAAAATCTTTTGATAAAGATGTTATAGCATCAAATACTTCCTCTTTTTTACTTATATCAAATGCTAAAATAGTAACCTGTGTTAACTTACTTAACTCTTTTTGCAACGCTAATAATCTTTCTTTCCGTCTTCCACAAAGAATTAATTTAATTCCATTTTTTGCAAAAATTTCTGCTGTTGCTTTTCCTATACCAGATGTGGCTCCCGTAATAAATGCTGTTTTTTGATTCATATATATAACTTTATGCACCATAAAGATACAAAAAAACCGCTCCGATGAAGGAGCGGTTTTCATCAATTGGTTAATAAATAACCAACCAAAAATCAACTAACCAAACTTTATTTTAAATTTCTTCTAATCTTTGTTTCTCTATGTACTTTTGTTCGTTTTCTTCCTTCATCAATCGTACTTTTTGACGAACTTGATTTTAAGTATTGTATGTACCCTCTTCCTGTGAATTCGTAGGTTGTTCCTGATTCTACATGATACAAACTTATTTTTCCATCATTAATAACGCTCAATTCAAACTCTTCATTGCCCCAAGAATCATAATCTAATGTTAAAATTTTAAGATTGTTATATCCTTGTACATTTGCCACATAATAATCTCCTACATAATCCCAATATATCTCTCCAATATCTGTGCCAAAATCGTCTTGTGATGAATAAAAGGTTGTTATATTATCTGGTGTAAACTTTAAAAAGTTTTCATTATCAAATTCATTTATCTCTCCTTCTTGGCTTGTATACGTTTTTTCCCAAGCATCATATTCTTGTAAAAAATACTCTATATTGTCGTAAAAAATTTGATCATAATTAAAATTATACTTTTGATAACCCTCTAAATAATAGGTAACATTTTCATAATTATCTCTTATTTTAATTCTATCATCTGACAATTGAATAACTTCTAAAGTGTAATATCCATAAATATCATGATCTATTTTTAAAACTCCATCGTAGGTATCATAATACCCTATTTGTATTCCGTAACCGTTTCCTGTATATCCTATATCAACCAAATTATTGTTAGCGTACAGTTTACCATTGATAAATGATATTGTGAAAGCTCGTGATAAAAAAGGAACATCACCGGTGCCAATAGTACTGTTATAATCTATATACCATAAATCATAAGCTGTAACTACATCTTCCAAAGTCACATAATATGGATCGTCTATATAATGAACATCATCACTACATGATGTAAATGATATTCCTATAATAAGAGTTGCGAAAAGTAATTTTAAAGCTTTCATAATCATTTGTTTTACGGATTATGATATTGAAAATTCAAATTCTATGCCAAAAAACATATAAACAAAACTAATAACCCTTTATGTTTGTATATCAACACTTTAATTGGTGTATTTTAAAATAAAAAAGCCTTTTAAATTAATTTAAAAGGCTTTTTTATATTTGATTAAACTCTACTTAATTATTAAGAGCTTCAGCTCCTCCAACAATCTCTAATATTTCATTAGTAATAGCTGATTGGCGAGCTTTATTATATGTTAATAATAGTTCGTCACGTAAATCAGTAGCGTTGTCTGTAGCTTTATGCATTGCAGTCATTCTAGCCCCATGTTCAGATGCAAATGAGTCTCTAATGGCTTTAAATAATTGTGTTTTTAATGATTTTGGTATCAATTCCAAAACTATTTCAGCTTTTGATGGTTCAAAAATATAATCAATATTTACATTTGAACTTTCTTTTACGGGAATAATTGGTAAAAACTGTTCTATAGTTGGTATTTGCGTTGCTGCATTTTTAAATCGGTTGTAAACCAACTCAATTTTATCGTATTTTCCTGTAGCAAAAAGATTCATAAGTCTTTCTGCAACAACAGCAACATTTTCAAAAGTTAAATCATCAAAAATTTCATTATCATTTTCAATAACTGTATACGTTTTAGATAAAATATCGTTTCCTTTTTTCCCTATAGTTAAAAGGTCTACTTGTTTACCTTTGTAATTATCTTCAATATTTTTTACAGAAGCTTTAATTATAGAAGAATTAAAACCTCCACACAAACCTCTATTTGAAGTAATTACAACTAATAATACTTTTGATACTTCTTTTTGTTCAGAATACACACCTCCAATTTCGCCTTCTAAAGTTGCGCTTAAATTTTGTAAAAGCTCGGTCAACTTATTTGCATAAGGGCGCATTTGAGTAATTGCATCTTGTGCTTTTTTCAACTTTGCTGCAGATACCATTTTCATGGCACTGGTAATTTGCATTGTTGATCCAATTGATGTAATTCTGTTACGTATTTCTTTTAAATTTGCCATTTCAATTTTGTTTGTCATTCCGAACTTTATGCGGAATCATTTTAAATGAACTTCAAATCATGAGATTCCCACTTTCACGGGAATGACAATTTAGGTTTTATGCGTATTTTGCTGATACTTCTTTTGCTGCTTTTGTTAATACTTCAATAGACTCATCTGTCAATTTACCAGATTTTAAAGTATCTAAAGTATCTCTATGCTTAGCATTTAAATATTCAATATAATCGCTTTCAAATTCTTTTACTTTATCAACAGGAACTTTTTTTAATAAATTTTTTGAGCCTGCGTAAATAATTGCAATTTGATCTTCTACTTTAAAAGGGTCGCTTTGTTTTTGTTTTAAAATTTCAACATTTCGTTTACCTTTTTCAATAACATTCATTGTTGCAGCATCAAGGTCAGAACCAAATTTAGCAAACGCTTCTAATTCACGATATTGAGCTTGGTCTAATTTTAAAGTACCCGCAACTTTTTTCATAGACTTAATTTGAGCATTACCACCAACACGAGACACCGAAATACCTACGTTAATCGCAGGACGTACACCAGAGTTGAATAAATCAGATTCTAAGAAAATTTGTCCGTCTGTAATTGAAATTACGTTTGTTGGGATATAAGCTGATACGTCACCTGCCTGAGTTTCTATAATTGGTAATGCAGTAAGTGAACCTCCACCTTTAACTTTTCCTTTTAATGAATCAGGAACGTCATTCATTTGAGCAGCAATAGTATCATCATTGATAATTTTTGCAGCACGCTCTAATAAACGAGAGTGTAAATAGAAAACGTCTCCCGGATATGCTTCACGTCCTGGTGGACGACGTAATAATAATGAAATTTCACGATAAGCAACAGCTTGTTTTGATAAATCATCATAAATAATTAAAGCCGGACGACCTGTATCTCTAAAATATTCTCCAATAGCAGCTCCAGCCATTGGTGCATATACCTGCATTGATGCAGGATCTGAAGCATTTGCAGCAACAATAGTTGTGTAAGCCATTGCACCTTTTTCTTCTAATAAGGTAGCTATTCCTGCTACAGTAGATGCTTTTTGACCTATTGCAACGTATATACAATATACCGGTTCACCGGCATCATAAAATTCTTTTTGATTGATAATGGTATCAATAGCAACAGTAGATTTACCTGTTTGACGGTCGCCAATAATAAGCTCACGTTGACCTCTTCCGATGGGAATCATAGCATCAACAGCTTTTACACCTGTTTGCAAAGGTTCTGTTACCGGCTCACGGAAAATAACACCCGGAGCTTTACGTTCTAGAGGCATGTTAAACATTTCTCCTTGAACAGGTCCTTTACCATCTATTGGATCACCTAATGTATTTACAACACGCCCAACAATACCTTCACCTACATTTAACGAAGCAATTCTTTTGGTACGTTTTACGGTAGAGCCCTCTTTAATTTCATCAGAATGTCCTAATAATGCAATACCTACATTATCTTCTTCTAAATTTTGTACCATTCCTTCCAATCCATCTTCAAATTCAACTAACTCACCGTATCCTACATTAGCTAAACCATAAACACGAGCAATACCATCACCTACTTCTAATACTGTTCCTACTTCGTCTAACGTAGCTGATGACTCATAGCCTTCTAATTGTTGTTTTAAAATCGCTGATACTTCAGCTGGTTTTATTGATGCCATTTTTTATTTTTTTTAAAACTAAATTCTTTTTATTTTACAATTTTGAAATAAAACTTTTGTTTTCAAACTGTCTTTTTAATACTTGTAATTTATTTGCAATACTTGCATCGTATTGAATATCTCCAACACGCAATATAAATCCGCCTATAATATCCGGATTAATAATATTTTCAACTATTGCTTCTTTTCCTGTAATTTCTTTTACTTTTTGTAAAACTTTATTGTTTAATTCATCATCTAAAGCAATAGCTGTAGTTACTTTAGCTATCTCTTTTCCTTTTAATGAATCAAAAAGGGAAATATATTTTTTTGAAACTTCATCAAGTATAGCAAGTCTTTCGTTATCAATTAAAAGATTAATTAAACTACTTGATAAGCTTGAAATTTTGTTTGAGAAAATTTCTTTTAAAACTGATTTTTTTTTGTCAGATTTTAAAATTGGACTTGTAAGCAACAATTGCAAGTCTTTGCTTTCAACAATTGTATTTGTAATAAGCAACATGTCATTATTTACTTCAACTTCTTTTTTTTGTTCAAGTGCTAAATTTAGTATTGCTTTTGCGTATCGTAATGCCGCTTTGGTTCCGCTCATTTGAATTTTATTAACTAATAGTTACTTCTTTTAACATATCTTCAACAAGTTTTAATTGCTTGTCCTTATCAGATAATTCAGCTCTTACAACTTTTTCTGCAATGCCAACAGACAATTCTGCTACTTGATTTTTTAATTCGGTTATGGCAGCTTGTTTTTCAGATTCAATAGTTGCTTTAGCTTGTTCAATAACTTTATTAGCTTGTTCTTTTGCTTGCTCTTTAGCGTCACTAATAATATTTTCTTTCATAACCTTTGCTTCCTTTAAAAGAATATCACGTTCCGCACGAGCTTCTTTTAAAATACGCTCATTATCTGCTGTAAGATTTTGCATTTCTTTTCGAGCATTTTCTGCTTCTGCTAATGCATCTTTAATTCCTTGCTCTCTATCATCAACTGCTTTTAAAATAGGTTTCCAAGCAAATTTACCTAGCAAAATTAATAATAGAATAAATAATAATGACTGCCAAAAAAACAATCCAAAAGAAAAATCATTTAATAATTGTTCCATATTTTTTTTAATTATGTTTTGTTTAATTTTAATAAAAAGCTATAACCAACCGTTACAGCTTTTTATTTTAATTTTAGGATGCAAATAAAGCTGCAAACGCAATACCTTCAATAAGAGCTGCTGCGATAAGCATAGCTGTTTGAATTTTACCAAATGCTTCTGGTTGACGAGCAATAGCGTCCATTGCTGAACCACCAATTCTACCAATACCAATACCAGCTCCAATAACAATTAAACCCGCTCCTACAATTCCTGGAATTTCCATAATATATAAATTAATTAATTAAACATTCAATTTTAATGCTCTTCAGCATGTTCTTCTACCGCAAAACCAAAATACAATGCTGATAGAATGGTGAAAATATACGCTTGTAGTATTGCAACAAGTAATTCTAATATTGAAATTAGAAATGCCAAAATAAAACTAAAACTACTTCCAATGATGCTGTGAAAAATAAACATTAAACCCAACAAACTGTAAATTACAATATGCCCTGCTGACATGTTTGCATATAAACGAATCATTAATGCAAAAGGTTTAATAAAAACACCTAACAGCTCTATTGGAGCTAATATTATTTTCATTGGAGTAGGAACTCCTGGCATCCAAAAAATATGTTTCCAATAATTTTTATTTCCTGAAAACTGTGTAATCACAAACGTAAATAAGGCTAATACAAAAGTAACAGCAATATTTCCTGTTATATTTATACCAAAAGGTGTAAGCCCTAATAAATTTGAAAACCATATAAAAAAGAAAATTGTTAACAAGTAACTCATATACTTTTTATAATGTTCTTCACCAATATTCGGAATAGCTATTTCATCTCTAACATAAAGAACAATAGGCTCAAAAAACCGACCAATCCCTTTTGGTATTGCTCCATTTTTAACATATGATTTTGCCAAACTTGTAAATATTAAAAACAAAAGTACACCTACAATAAAAATACTAACAACTCCTTTTGTTATTGATAAATCTAATGGTTTTTCATTTGACACAAAGTGTTTTTCATTGTAATGTATTTCACCACTTGCATCTGTTTTATAAATTTTACTATGATATAACTTGTAATACGCACCTCCTATATGAACCAAACTTTCTCCTTGATTAAACTTAGATGCCATAAAAACATGCAATCCATTATCTATCAAAATAACCGGTAAAGAAAATCCGTAATGTGTTCCTGTTTTTGAATTAGAAAAAAACACAAACTCATAAGCATCTTTCACATGATGTCTAATATCTTTGTGTATTTCAGCCTTAAAATCGCCACCTTCTTCTGAATGAGATTTTTCTACTTGAGCTGATTTTGAAGCTTCATGCTGTGCATTTACCGAGATTGTTACGGTTAATAGTAGTAAGGTAATTATTTTTACCAAGTTAACTCTATACATATTACTTTATTAATAGTATTTTATAAAAACGTAATGCAAATGTACGGTTTTATATTAGAAACCAAAAAATATTTCCATTTTCAATTCGGCTTTTATACCTTAAAAATTTTAACTATTAAATCTTATTATTCAACACTTTTACCAGAAAAAAAGTTTCAATAATCAAACTTACAAGATATGGTACTAAAAATGACGTTGCTTCCAACGTACTTATATGACCATCTTCTTTAAAAATAGGATAGAAAAAAATAAAAAATACTGCAAATTTTAAAAAACTGCTCCCCATAAAAATAAATCCCAAAAGATGATTATACTTTTCTCTTAGTTTAAACAAGATTATAAAAATTACAGTAACTAAAATACTGTTTATTAAATAAGAAGGTATTATTAGATTTGCAAATAATGGAAGCTTTAAAAAATATAAAATTAAGCTATGCATACTAAAAACAACACTCATTACTACTAGTAATTTTAAACAGAAACCAATAATTGTTTTACTCATATTTGTCGTTTATTTTTTTTAGCTGTGAAACAACACTCCAAATTGAAATTAATAACGCTAACAATGTAAGTATAATAGTGAATGTTTTTTTTGAAGTTTGAAAATGAGCATCAAGCCATTTACCAAAGTAAGCCCCCAAATATATGGTAGCTCCCATTTGAAATGCTAAACCTGTTAATTGTATATATTTATTAAGCTGTTTTTTCTTTTTTGGCTTGTCCATTTTTTAATTCCTTAATTGCTCCTTTCATTGAGCATGTTGCATTAAACTGCGCTCCCGGTTCTACTGATAATTTAGAAATTACAACATCCCCTGATATTTTTGCAGTAGCTTTCAAAGTAAGTATATTTTTAACAAGTAATTCTCCTGAAAACTCACCTTCAATATCTGCATTATCACATTCAACCTTACCTTCAATACTACCTGTTTTACCAACAATAACACGTCCTATTGTTTTTATAGTTCCTGCAACTTTACCATCAATTCTAAAATCTCCTTCAGAGATAATATCTCCTACTATTGATGTGTTTTTTCCTATAACATTACGTTCCAAAACTTGCGACTGTTTTTCTTTTTTTTCTGTAAACATGATCTTTTACTTTTAGGGTTTGTTATATTTTTGCTTTTATGGTTTCTATTACTTCTTGCGCTTTTTTTCCTTCTTCAGTATTTGGATAGTTTACAGCAACAAACTCTAAAGCTTCTTTAAAAGATGCTACTCCATCTTTTTTACCAATAGCATATGCTTTTAATAATTCAAATTTTGGCACTATTGATTGACCTTCATATTTACTTATTGCCTGAGTAGATTTAGTAATTACGCTTTCAAATTTTTCATCTTTATATTCGTAATAAACAGATTCGTATTCACTTTCGGGTGAATTTTTATCGCCTTCATCTAATAATTGATTTGGGTTTGAAATGATTTTAGCATATTTTGAATTAGTATAATTGGTAATTATATCATTTTTTAATGAATTTGCTTTTTCACTATTTTTGCTTTCATAAATTTTAAACAGATGATATTTTGCCGGAAGTTCAATATCTTTGTTAGGATTAAACACCAACAATTTTTCTAATTTATCCGCAGCTAAATCTACTTCCTTAAACTGTTCTTTATAAATTATTCCCAATTTATAATAAGCATTATTTCGATCGTTTTTAATACTGTCAATCTTAAATTGATTGGTAGGTATTTTATCTAAATAATACGATAAGTCTAGGTTTTTTGAAGTATCCGTTTCAGTATTATTTTGTGTAATTACATTTTTACCTCCAAAATTTAATTGAGTTTTTTCACTTAAACGCCAATTATCTTCTAAAGGTCTGTTACCCCAAATACGTTTAAATTCCTGTTCGCCAAAACCAACAGTTTGTATATTGTAAAAATACCATTTGCCAGAATTAGAATTATTATTTTTTGAACTTAAAAATCCGCTTCCGGTAGTTATTTTCTTTTGCTGTTGTGCTTCTTTTTCTTTCAGTTTTTCAATATATGATGTAAAAAATGCTGATTGCTCGTCTTTACTCATTGAGACTATATTCAAAATACTATCGTTTACTTTAGCAATATTCTCGTAAAAAATTACTTCATCTAAATTATTTCTTCTTCTTTTTAAACGACGAACTCTTTTAGAATTTTCATCATCGGTAATTTGTAAAATGCTATCGTAATATGCGCCTGCTGTTATAAAATCGGCTTTATCAAAATATATGTTTCCAATTTCTTCAAAAGATAATTCTTTTTGGAAATTTTGTATGGATTCTGATTGTAATGATTTTTTAAAATCAGTAATTGCATTTTCTAAATTACTTTCTTTTTCAATCATTGCCAACTGATAATACAGCTCTCCTAAATAGGGTCTGTTATCTCTATCTTTAATCAGGCTTTTAAGTGTTTCAATTGTAGCAACAGCTTCTTCTTTAGTAGAAACATTTTTTGCTTTTTCTATTTGAGCATGAATTTTATATTTATACGGAACTCTTTTTAAATCAATAACTTTTTGATAAGCAATGTTAGATGAATCTATTAACTTATTTTGTTGATAAAGCTGCCCTAAAATATAGAGGTTTCTTGCTGTTTGCTCTTTATTATTATCGGTTATTACTGCTTTGTTTAAATGATCAATTACTTGACGAATGCTATCTTTTTCTGTATAAGCCATAGCAATAGCTGTATGGGCATCTTCCTTAATTTTTTCGCTTAGATTTTTATTTTTAAGCAGTAATTTTAGGTTCTCAATTGCCTGATCTTCATTTTGCAAGCGTATATGTGTTTTTGATTGCCAAATTCTTGTTTCATTAATTAAATCGGCATTAGGGTAATTTATAATCACATAATTAAACGCTTCTAAAGCAGGAACAAATCTTTTAGAATAGTATCTTGATTTTCCTAAAAGCAGATATGCATCATCTATTTGGTTATTTTTTTCTTTTCGGGCAATTAACATAGAATGCTTTTGAACGGCTTTTACCGCTTTTTCTTCTGCCTTTTCAAATTCTTTTGGAGAGCTATCGGTATCGGAAGCAATTCCCGGAATTGCTAATTCATCTACTTTTAAAGGTTCTATGGGTAAAATATTCCAAAAATCATCTTCGTAATTTTCATTAAGCTGCTCTAAGCCTACACGAAAAGCTTCATTACCGTTATGAAGTACGTTGTATTTTGTAGTTATAGAATGATAACTTCTATTTATAAAAGCATCTTTTTTGGTTGAGCACCCAATTGTAAGAAGAATTATTAAAAAACTTACAAATATTTTAAACGTATTTTTCAAAAGAAATTGTTTTTACTTACCCTTTAACTTCTCAATATTATTATTTATTGTTGATGGGATGTAAAAATACAAAATTATGTGTATTTAATTGTGTTACACAGAAAAATACGCTTCTAACTCTTTTAAGGTTTCTTCAGACGTTTTAATATCTTTAATTATATTTCCTTTGTCTAACACAACAATTCTTTCACAAACTTCTGTTACGTGACCTAAATCGTGACTTGAAATTAATACCGTAACATTACTGTTTTGAACTATTTCTTTTAATAACTTTTTAAGCCTTATTTGTGTTGTTGGATCTAAATTTGCAAAAGGTTCGTCTAAAACAATTACTTCAGGATTTCCAATTAATGCAGCTACAATTCCAGCTTTTTTTTGATTTCCTTTAGATAAATCTCTTAAGTACTTTTTCTTCCCTAAAATTTCATCATTAAAAATTTCTTGAAATTGATCTAAAAAAGTATCAATATCAGCTTTATTCATTCCTCGTAGTTCTCCAACAAAATAAAAATATTCTTCGGGTGTTAAATAACCTATTAAAAAACTTTCGTCAATAAAAGCAGCTGTAAAAGGCTTCCAATCTTCACTTTTATTTACTTGAATTTCGTTGTTAATAATATAACCGGTTGTTGGCTTAATTAAATCGAGCATTAAATTAAAAAAGGTTGTTTTTCCGGCTCCGTTATTACCTACCAAACCAAAAGTTTGCCCTTTTGGTATTTCTAATGTTTCTATATTTAATACACAGTTTGAGCCGTATTTTTTTGAAAGTTCAGTTGATTTTATCATTACAAATTATTTTTATATTAAGTATTTTGTTCAAATGCACTTATCATTTTATATTTTGATGCTAGGTACTGTTGTGAAATAAATTTCATTAATTTTTGATGAAAAATAATTCCAATAGTTCCTAAAATAATTAAGGTAGCTATACCAGCTTCAAAACTTATAAATTTATAAGGAAGATAAAAAATAAGAATTGGTGCTAATAACAAAGGAAAACCTATAAGCCATTGTACGGCTCCTGTTCCTTGATAATTGAATGCCGCTTTTTGTGTTAAATCAATTTGTTTTCGGTTAAAAGAGCCTCCATATAACAAAACATACGAATTTACGCCAATATTATAAACCATAGCCGCAAAATGAATGAGTAATATTTTCCAACCAAAATACACATAAGGAATACTTAACACAAACAATGCTACAGCACTAATTATCATTAATGAATATTTTGATTTTAAATACTCTTTATATTTGATGTTCTGACTCATTAATAATTTATAATAACCACTATCCCAAGCCGGTATAAATTGCCCAAAGTTTATCATAAAAATTCCTGTAATAAAAACACCAACAAAAACAAACATAGGCACCATATCTTTATATGTAGGATTCGGGTAAAAAAACAATCCGTACAACAAACCAATAATAATCATAAAAATAGAAGAACGAGGTCGTTTATTTCTCCACAATAATTTTAAATCTAACTGTAAAAAAGGTGCTATATCTCCAAATTTGCGAGTCCAAGCCATATCAGTTGTTGTGGCAACTTGCGTTTTCTTTTTTAATGAAGCGTCTATATATAATTTTTTCTTTATAATTGAATAGTTCAAATAATAAAGTCCTATTAAAATTGCTACAGGAATTATTAATAATACCGGGTTTTGAGTTATACTGTTAATTGCTTTTGAAAGTATGGATGAAAAGGAAACTATTTCAAAATAATTTAAGGCGAATAATGCTGAAGCTATCACTAAAATTGGTAAAAACGACAATTCTGTTTCAGACGATTTACTTTCAATAATAAAATTTAAAAAATTAATAATAAGAGTAAAAATTGTGAGTAAAACTATCCATATAATTACTGATGTTGTATTATAGTCTTCATTTATTAAAAATAATCCAAATGGAATAGTTGCAAAAAGTGGTAAAAAATTAAAAAAAGAAACTACCGATTTGTTTAAAACGTAATGTGTTATTTTACTTCGGCTTACAGGTAAAACAAGTAATGGTTTTACATTCATTACAGGTAATTTTTGTAAAAAAAATCGTATTAGTAAATCGGCTAAAAACCAATAAAATATAAACCCATTCACAATAATCAACGGATCAGATTCTGGGAATTGTTTTTTAAGTATTGGGTATAAACTAATACCTAAAGCTAAAAACACCACAATAAAATATAGTGCTAAAAATCCCATTAAAATGTTTAATGCTACACTTTTTTGCCAATATGATGAACGAAAGAACTGTTTCCATTCCTGATTTAAAAATTGTTTGATCATTTTGGATTTGTTGTTTTAATATAAGTATAAAATCTTTTTCATTTGTTACAGGTAAATATAATGTATTTAAAATGTTCTCTAAAGTTTAATTACTTTTGTAATTATAAATTATTATTTAACAATGTCTAAATTTCATAAACTCGCTATAAAAGAAATTATTAAAGAAACTCGTAATGCAGTTTCTATACGTTTTGATATTCCAAATGAACTTGAAAACGAATTTAATTTTACTCCCGGACAGTATATTACTATTAAAAAAGTAATTTCAGGCGAAGAATTAAGAAGAGCATACTCAATTTGCTCGTCACCAAACAGTAACGATTTTCGTATAGCCGTTAAAGCTGTAGATAATGGAACTTTTTCAGTTTTTGCTACTACCATTTTAAAAGAAGGGGATAGTTTAGAAGTTTCAAAACCGGAAGGAAAATTTGTGTTAGAAACATCTACTAATAATGCTAAAAATTATTTGGCAATTGCTGCCGGAAGCGGTATTACTCCAATAATGGCTATGATAAAAGCTGTATTAAGTGAAGAGCCTAATAGTACATTTTCTCTAATTTATGGCAACAGACGTAAAGAGGATACTATTTTTAAAAATGAAATTGAGACATTAAAAAAACTACATCCAACTACTTTTTTTGTCCAATATCTATATAGCCGAGAGCAAAATGAAGATGCTTTATTTGGAAGAATTGATAAAGGAAATATTAACTATTTACTAAAAAATAAATTCAAAAACTTAACTTTTGATAAAGCGTTTATTTGTGGTCCGGAAGAAATGGTACATACCGCAAAAGAAACTTTATCTAACTATGGTGTTAACGAAAACGCTATTTATTTTGAATTGTTTTCAACTCCAATTACTTCCGAAGAAGAAAACACTCAACTATTTGAAGGAACTTGTGAAATAACTGTAATTGTTGATGACGAAGAAGAAACTTTTACAATGGATTCAAAATCTACCATTTTAACAGCTGCTTTAAAACAAGGGCTCGATGCTCCATACTCTTGTCAGGGCGGTATTTGCAGCAGTTGTTTAGCAAAAATTACGGATGGCAAAGCAAAAATGGTTAAAAACTCAATTTTAAGCGAAGCTGAGATCAACGATGGTTTTATCTTAACCTGCCAAGCACATCCAACAACACAAAAAATAACGGTTGACTATGATAATGTTTAATAATTATAGTAATTTCACTCTTTATTATTAAACGCTTATGAATTTTACCGAAATAAAAGATGCAGTACTAATTGGGTTCTTTTTAGCCTTTATGATAGGTCCTGTTTTTTTTATGCTCATACAAACTAGTATAATAAAAGGGTTTAGAGCTGCTTTTACCTTTGATATTGGGGTTGTTTTAGGTGATATTACTTTTATTTTAATAGCATATTATGGCAGTAGAAGTTTACTGGAAGAAATTAAAGACAACCCGAAATTATTTTTAATAGGAGGTTTAATTTTATTGGTTTATGGTATTATTACTTTTGCTGATAAAAGTCAAAAAAGAGCTATACAAGATGAAACAGTTGTACTACCTGAAAAAACAAACTATTTGAAACTTCTAATAAAAGGATTTTTACTTAATTTCATCAATATTGGAGTTTTGGCTTTTTGGTTAGGAATGATAGTTGTTATTGGACCAACTTTAGAAATGGATTCAACAAAAATATTTAACTATTTCGGAATTGTTTTAATAAGCTATCTAGTAACTGATATTTGTAAAATAGTTTTAGCAAAACAGTTAAAAAAGAAACTTACACCCTCAGTTACCTATAAAATTAAACGCACAATGGGTGTTTTATTAATCATTTTCGGTATTTTTTTAATGGTTAAAGGGTTTTTACCCAACCAAAAATTAAATATCAATACGGTAATTGAACAGGTTGAAAAATAGCTTTTACCTTAAACTTCTTTTAAAAACTATTGCTTTATAGTAAAATTTAATCTATTTAAATATTTTGTATTTTTACTTTTAAGAAATAAAATTATTTAATATAAAACAACTTTAATAAATACAGTTAATTTAATGCACGAATCTGCCAAACACATCTCAAAAAAAGCCGGATTACCTCCCGGAAGTCTTATTCATGTTGGAAAACGTAAGGCAGATAAAATGAAAATATCTGTTATTGATTATACCAAAACCGATTATGCACAAACCATTTATAAAACTGCAGAAGAATGTTTTCCTTATAAAACAAAAAATAGTGTTAGCTGGGTAAATATTGATGGTTTGCACGATACTGAAGCAATAGCTTCTATTGGAACCAATTTTGGCTTACATCCTTTGTTAATTGAAGATGTGTTAAATACAAAACACAGACCAAAATTAGAAGAGTATGATGATCATATTTTTTTAACACTAAAAATGCTTGGAATTGGAAAAGATAAAGTTTCTATAATTTCAGAACAAATCAGTTTTGTAATGGGTGCTGGCTGGATTCTTTCTTTTCAGGAGAAAGAAGGCGATTTGTTTGATGGCCTTCGTTTAAGACTTCAAGAAAACAAAGGAAATATGAGAGAAAAAGGTGTTGATTATCTTCTTTACAGACTTCTTGATACTGTTGTTGATAATTACTTTTTTGTTATTGAACATATTAGTGAAATAACTGAAAATTTAGAAGAAAGAGTTATAAATTCACCAACAAGTGAATCGTTAAATGAAATTCACGAAATAAAAAAACTGCTGTTTAAAATACGTAAAGCTACTTACCCTTTAAGAGAGGCTGTTTCAAACCTTCAAAAAAATACAAATAATCTAATACAAGATAATACCACTCATTATTTAAGAGATGTATATGAACATATCATCCAAATAAATGATACTGTTGAAACGCAAAGAGAAATGATTGCAAGTATTATGGAGCTATATTTAACAGGCGTAAGCAACAGAACCAATCAAGTAATGCAACTGTTAACCATAATATCGACCATATTTATACCCTTAACATTTATAGCAGGCATTTACGGAATGAACTTTGACAATATTCCCGAGTTGCATTGGAAATATGGTTATGTAGCTACTTGGATAGTTATGATTGTTATTGTAATTATTATGCTACGATATTTTAAACGCAAACGGTGGTTATAATTTCAACTTAAAAAAATATGAAAAAACCAGTAAAATTTGTTGTTGTTACTCTTTTAATTATTGCAGGTGTTTATATTTATATGACTCAAAACGGTCATAATCTTGAATCTATTTTAAACACTCCAAAAAAAATTGAATTAAAAGCTGATTGTTCAAAAATTGAAAATTTATTGCTTACATCATCTACTGAATTAACCGTAACCAATCTACTTGGAAGAACTCATAATAATGTAACTGTAAGAATTACAGCTTACGACAGTAACAACAATATATTAAAACAAAAAAATGTTGTGTTTGAAAGAACGCTCGAACCAAATGGAAGTTTAAAAAAACCGGTTCTTTTACCTGCCAAAACAAGTAAATGCGATTGTATTGTTTTAGATTCAAATCCCGATTAAAAAAAGCCTCAAATTAAATTTTGAGTTTTTTTATTTTAATTTAAAGTACTAAATAGTATCTTTATGCAACCGATTGCATTAAATAATTTTAATAATAGTTATTCGTTTCTAATTAAGAAATGTATTTATAAACTTAAAGAAGAGTTATGCGAGTTTCAACAATAAAAATTTCAACCTTAGTAGTAACAATCTTATGTATAGTAACTTGTTTTCAAAGCAGTTTTGCCGTTGAAAAAAACAAGTATATAACCAACCAATCCTCTAAAGGAAGTTTTCCTTTGGCAAGTAACGGAAAAGTAGCATCACTTATGGTAAGTAGTACTGATTTTTCAGGGGTTTTACGTGTTGCTACACATCTTCAAAATGATATTAAAAACGTTACCGAAATTACTCCAAACATTTATCAAGACAGTATTGAAAATACAGATTATATAGTGCTTATTGGAACACTCGGTAAAAATCCACTCATTGAAAAATTAATCAAAGAAGGAAAAATTGACGCAACAGAACTTGAAGGTAAATGGGAAAAATTTAGTACAAAAACAGTTGAAAATCCTTTTAAAGGTATAAAAAAAGCATTGGTAATTTTAGGTAGTGACAAGCGCGGAACTATTTACGGAATGTATGATTTATCTAAACAAATTGGTGTACACGCTTGGCACTTTTGGGCAGATGTGCCTATTTTAAAACAAACAGAATTGCATGTAGTATCAGGAACGCACACGCAAGGCGAACCAAAAGTAAAATATCGCGGTATTTTTATAAATGATGAAGCTCCGGCACTTTCAGGTTGGGCTTTTGAAAATTACGGAGGTTTTAATGCGAAGTTTTACGATAAGGTTTTTGAACTCATTTTAAGAATGAAAGGCAATTATCTATGGCCATCGATGTGGGGAAGAATGTTTTATGTTAATGATCTTGAAAACGCAAAATTAGCCGATGAGTATGGTATTGTTATGGGAACATCGCACCACGAACCTTTAACGCGTGCACATGCTGAATGGAAAGCCTTTGGAAAAGGCGATTGGAATTTTAATACCAATGCCGAAGAACTCAAAAAATTCTGGAAAGAAGGAATGGAACGTAAAGGAAATACGGAAATTATTGTTACTATTGGTATGCGCGGTGATGGTGACGAACCCATGACTGAAGGAACCGCCATAGAACTTTTAGAGAATATTGTCAAAACCCAACGTGAAATTATTACTGAAATAACTGGTAAACCTATTGAAGAAACTCCTCAAATGTGGGCTTTATACAAAGAAGTTCAAGATTATTACGATAAAGGTATGCGAGTGCCGGATGATGTAACATTGTTGCTATGCGATGATAATTGGGGAAACATTCGAAAACTTCCGAACTTAGATGCTCAGCCACGAAAAGGTGGCTACGGAATTTACTATCATTTTGATTATGTTGGTGGTCCGCGTAATTACAAATGGTTAAACACCACACAAATTGAACGCACTTGGGAACAAATGCATTTAGCTTACAAGTATGGGGCGGATAGAGTTTGGATTGTAAATGTTGGGGACATAAAACCAATGGAATTTCCAACAGAATTCTTTTTAGACTATGCATGGAATCCTGATGAATGGACAGCTGAAAATCTTAACAATTATTATACTCTTTGGGCTAAAGAAATTTTTGGTAATGCTTTTGCTGCAGATATTGGCGCAATTGTAAAAAAATACACCAAATACAATGCGCGTAGAAAACCTGAATTAATTGATGCTTCAACCTATAGTTTAACAAATTATAATGAAGCTGAAAGAATTGTAAAAGAATATAATATCTTAGCTTCAGAAGCAGAAGATATTTACAACCTTATTCCTGATGAAGCAAAAGATGCTTATTATCAGCTAGTCTTATTTCCAGTATTGGCTTGTGCAAACTTAAATGAACTTTATGTAACAGCCGCAAAAAATAACTTGTATGCTCAGCAAGGTAGAGTTTTAACAAATGAAACAGCCAAAAGAGTACAGCAATTATTTGATAAAGATGCTTCTTTGGCAAATGACTATCATACAAAACTTGCTGATGGAAAATGGAATCACATCATGTCTCAAACACATATTGGTTATACCTATTGGCAACAACCCGAACATAATAATATTCCTGAAACTAAAACCATCGAATTGAAAGAGGAAGCAGAAATGGGTATTGCAATAGACAATTCTGATAAATGGTGGCCAAACGCTTCAGAAAAAGCAGTTTTACCAACATTTGACCCTTTTAATAAACAAACATTTTGTATTACCCTTTTTAACAGAGGGAAAACTCCGTTTGACTTTACAATTAAATCTGCTGAAAAATGGTTAGTAATTTCAGAAACTAAAGGAAGTGTAGCTACACAAAAGGAAATTTTTTTCAATATTGACTGGAAAAATGCACCAAAAGGAATCGTTTCTTCTGAAGTTATTGTTGAAGGCACACAAAAGGAAATTCCTGTAACAATAACTATTAATAATCCTGAAAAAACTTCAATAAAAGGTTTTGTAGAAAGTAACGGTTATATTTCTATAGAAGCTGAAAATTATTCAGCTAAAGTAACCAACATTCCTTTTAAATGGGTAACAATACCTAATTTGGGAAAAACCTCGTCGGGAATTACACCCATGCCTGTAAAAGTCGCCCCTCAAACCATTACAGATGACAGTCCAAGGTTGGAATATAACCTTCATCTATTTACAAAAGGAGAAATTAAAGTACATGCATACTTTTCTCCAACAATTAATTATACCATTCGAGATGGTTTAAAATATGGTATTGGCATTGACAATGAGAAACCTCAAATTGTTACTATGAATTTGGATACTTCTGGTTTAGACTGGGAACAATCTGTAGCTAATAACATTAAAGTGCTTACCTCTACACATACAATTACAAATGCAGGAAATCACACACTTAAATTTTATATGGTAGACAGCGGTTTGGTGCTTCAAAAAATAGTAATTGATACCGGAAATTTAAAACAAACATATTTAGGCCCTCCTCAAAGTGTTTATAGCAAGTAAAATACACCATAATTTTACGTATTTATTGTGTTTAGTTTTTTAACTTTATAAAAATTCTGAAGGATTTTTATAATGAATAGTTCCTTTAAACTATTATACAAAAACTAAAAAATGAGTGTATTAAAAGGTAAACGAGTACTCATTACCGGTGGAGCTTCAGGAATCGGTAAAATTATGGGAAGGTTAGTTCTTGAGCGTGGTGCAGAACTTATTATTTGGGATATTAATACTATTAAAATTGAAGAAGTTCAGAATGAATTTTCTGAATTAGGAAAAACACATGGTTATACTGTTGATGTTTCAAACCCCGAACAGGTTAAAAATAGTGCTGCTATAGTGAAATCTGACATAGGTATAGTTGATATTCTTATTAATAATGCAGGAATTGTTGTGGGGAAATATTTTCACGAACATAGCTTACAAGATATCACAAAAACTATGGATATAAACAGCAATGCTCCTATGATTATAACTCAGCAATTTTTACCTGATATGTTAAACCAAAATTCCGGATATATTTGCAATATTGCTTCTTCCGCAGGTTTAATTTCCAACCCTAAAATGTCGGTTTATGCTGCCAGTAAATGGGCTGTAATTGGTTGGTCGGACAGTTTAAGACTAGAAATGAAACAACTTAAAAAAAATATTGGTGTAACCACCGTTACCCCGTATTACATTAATACAGGAATGTTTGACGGTGTAAAATCAATCATCCCAATACTTAATCCTGAAAAAGTTGCAAAAAAGATAATTAGAGCTATTGAGCGTAACCGTATATTTTTAAGTATGCCGTGGAGCGTACATTTTGTGCGTTTTAGTCAAGGAATATTGCCAATTTGGTTTTTCGATTGGTTTGTTGGTCGTGTAATGGGTATTTATAAAACCATGGAGCATTTTACAGGAAGAAAATAAAATTATGAAGCTTAACATTATCACTTAAAATGGAAGATACATCAAGAAATAACATTGAAAATTTACTGAAAGAACATCGAGAATTTTTCTCTACTCATACAACTAAAAATGTTGAATTCAGAATAGCCAATCTCAAAAAATTTAAAGCGGCTATACTTCAATATGAAAAAGAAATCAGTGATGCTCTTTGGATCGATTTACATAAGTCTTATGAAGAAGCATATATTACTGAAATAAGCATTGTACTTCAAGAAATAGACAATCATATAAAACATTTGAAACAATGGGCAAAACCAAAACGGGTAAAAACACCTTTGTTTCTACTGCCGTCTTCCAGTAAAATTATTTATGAACCTTTAGGCGTTGCGCTTATTATAGCACCTTGGAACTATCCATTTCAATTATTAATGAATTCGGTTGTTGGTGCTATTTCTGCCGGTTGTTGCGCACTTCTTAAACCTTCTCCAGATGCTCCAAAAATAGCTAAAGTAATGGAGACTTTAGTACAAAATACATTCGATTCAAATTATATCAGTTTAGTGCAAGGAGGTAGAAAAGTGAATGAAATTCTGTTTGAACTACGCTTTGATATTATTTTCTTTACAGGAAGTCCTACAGTTGGAAAAGTAGTGATGAAAGCTGCTGCTGAATATTTAACTCCTGTGGTTTTGGAATTGGGAGGAAAAAGCCCTTGTATTGTTGATGCTAATGCGAATATTAATGTTGCAGCAAAACGAATTGCTTGGGGAAAAACTATTAATGCAGGACAAACTTGTATTGCTCCGGATTATCTTTTTGTGCATCATACTGTTAAAGAAGAACTTTTAACAAAAATTGAAGCTCATATCGTAAAAATGTATGGTTCCAATATAAAAGAGAGTAAGCATTTTACCAGAATTGTTAGTTCACAAGCCTTTGAGCGTTTACAAAAATTAATGACAAAAGGTACCATCAAATATGGAGGCGAAGTAGATCCTTCAGAAAAATACATAGCTCCAACTATTATTGATGATGTAAAACCTGAATTTCCTATTATGCAGGAAGAAATATTTGGTCCTATTCTTCCAATTCTTACATTTGATGATATAAATGAAGTTATAAGCTATATTAATTCTAACGAAAAACCACTTGCATTCTATTATTTTGGGAAAAATGATAAAGCAAAAGAAATTTTAGCTAAAACTACTTCGGGAGGCGGATGTATCAACGATACTTTAATGCATATCACCAATCACAATTTACCTTTTGGAGGCGTTGGAAATAGCGGAATGGGAAAATATCATGGTTATACCAGCTTTTTAAGTTTTAGCAATCAACGTACCATTGTAAATACCCCTACGTGGTTAGATATACCTCTTAAATATGCGCCATTTAAGAATTTTAAACTGTTAAAAAAGATAATTTGATTATTAACGTGAATTCGATTAATTAAAACAATTAATACATTATTAATAAGCTTATTGTGTTTTTAGTCAACCTCTTTTTATTTATTTTTCTAACGTATTATTTTCTCTGTCTATATCTGCCATTAATTGAGAAGTGTCAATTTCAACCGATTTAATTTCTTTAGATGTAGTAAAAGTATATGTTGGATACGCCCAAGCCCAATCTTTTAAAATAGTTGCAGTAGTTGGTTTTTCACCACTCATCATTTGTAATGGGATGTAAAAATCTTCTGAACTTCCATCAGCATAAGTAACCGTAACATCTATAGGCATTGGCATTTTACCAACTCTTGCTAAAGTAATATTTGTTCCTTCAATTTTAGCTACAGCATAATCTATTGTGTGAGTTGTTTCAATCCATTCATTCAAATACCAATCTAATTGAATCCCGGATACTTTTTCAGCAACACGTTTAATATCATTTGGCGTTGGGTGTTTAAATTTAAAATCGTTGTAATATTTTTTAAGCGTTTCTTTTACATTTTCTTCACCAATAATATAATTTAATTGAGATAAAAACATGCTCCCTTTTGTATAACTTCCAATGCCAAAAGCAATATTTGTATTAAATCTATCGGCATGTGTTGTTAAAGGTTCTTCCAAATCATTTTTTACAACATAAAAATAGCCATTGTAACTAGCTGCTGAAGGTTTTCCATCACCTCCTTTTAATATTTTATTTGAAGCTAACGTAGAAATATACGTTGTAAAACCTTCATCCATCCAAGAATGTTTACTCTCGTTAGTAGCCAATAAATGCTGAAACCATGCATGAGCAAACTCATGAAATACAGTTCCTGCGATATCTCTTAATTTTTCTCCGCCAGCAACTAATGTACACATAGCATATTCCATACCTCCATCACCTCCTTGAATTATTGAATATTGTTTCCATGGATATGGACCAATATTTTCATTATAAAAATTGAGGGCTTGTACTGTAAAGGGTTGTACTTCATTCCATGCTTTTTTATATTTTTTGTCATTTTTATATAAAAAATGTAGTTCAGTTCCGTCAACAGTTCTTAAAACATCATGAATGTAATTTGGATCTGCCGCCCAAGTAAAATCGTGTACATTTGGAGCCACAAAATGCCAAGCTAATTTTTCACCCTTTTTAATATTCAGGTCTAGTGATTTATCTTCATAACCATGACCTATTTCTTGTGGATTTTGTAGATATCCTGTTGCACCAACGGTATAAGTTTTATCAATATGAAGTGTAACGTCAAAATTTCCCCAAACTCCATGAAACTCTCGTGCAATATATGGATCCGCATGCCAACCTTCAAAATCGTATTCTGCCATTTTTGGATACCATTGTGCCATTGAAAGCGCAACTCCATCTTCACTGTTTCTGCCAGCTCTTCTAATATGAACAGGAACCTGGCCTTCAAATTCCATATCAAAAGTTACTTTTTCTCCGCTTTGTATAGGGGTATTTAAAACAACTTCTAAAACAGTACCTACAGTTTGGTATTTTACTGGCTTTCCATTTTGTGTTAATGATAAAACTTTTAAATAACCTATTTCATTTGGTTTTAATTTTGCTATTCTACTTTCATATTTAGGATTTTCTTTTGTGCCTAAATTAGTAACCATTCTTCCATCAGGATCAACAATATTTTGCAATCTGATATCCATTTCGCTTCCGGGCTGAAAAGCATTAAAGTATAAATGATAAAAAACCTGATTTAATTCGTCAGGAGAATTATTAGTGTAAATTAATTTTTGAGTTCCTTTATATTGATATTTATTCACGTCAACATCTACATCCATTGTATAATCTACATGTTGTTGCCAGTATGATGTATTATTTTGGGCTGAAGTAAAAAGTGAGGTAATTGTTAATGATAGTAGTATTAGTAATTTTCTCATATAATATATATTTTTCCGCTTCGCAATATAATCATATATCTATAAATGAAAAAAGCACACTCAAATTGAGTGTGCTTTTTAACAGAATATTATATAATATCTTATTTACTGTTAACCATTTTATCAGCTAAAAGCAGTGCATTATAAGCATTCACAACACTACCTGTTACAGAAAGTTCAGAAAAGTTTACTTTTTCACTTTCTTTTCCAGGTACTAATACTTCCATATTAATTTTAGTTCCGGAATTCATAATAACATGTTTTACCTGACTTGCAGATAATTGTGGATAGTACGATCTTATAAGTGTAGCAACACCTGCTGTTTCCGGTGAAGCCATTGAAGTACCACTATATTTTGCATATTCATCTTTTGGTACTGTAGAATATATTTGCACTCCAGGAGCAAACACATCAACATTCTTTTTACCGTAATTAGAAAATGTTGCCGGTAAATTTTCATCGTAATTGATACTCATTGCTCCAACAGTAAGTACATTGTCTGCAATTTCAGTTATTTTATCTTCCGAATCATTAGGAAAGTTATCTTTAACATCAATATCTTTATTATCGTTACCTGCTGCATGTACTAATAAAACATCATGTTTTTCAGCATATTTTATAGCATCAAAAACCCAATGACGGTATGGTGAAAAGCTTTTACCAAAACTCATATTAATAACTTTTGCTCCGTTATCAACGGCATATTTAATTGCTAAAGCTACATCTTTATCTCGTTCGTCACCATCCGGAACAGCTCTAACCGACATCAATTTAGCATTTGTTGCAACACCATCTAAACCAACACCATTATTACGAGTTGCCAAAATAATACCTGCAACATGCGTACCGTGAGATTCTTCATCTTTAGATCCAATTACAAAACCGTTCCCATATTTAGTATCTGTAATATCTTGAGGATTATCACCTACAATTGCTCTTCCGTCAAAATTAAAATCGTAGTTTTTGTTTTTCTTTTGGCTTTCATAAAATTCTAAATAAGCTGCTTCATCTAAGCCTCTTCCATATAATCCAAGAATATCAGTTACCTTATTTTTAAAATCTTCATCTTCTGTTTCTATACCCTCCAAATCTTCAATTGTAAAAGTATCTTTCCCTAAATATTTTTTTATTTCAGCAATATTATCACCAATTATCTCTAAACTTTCCATCGTTTTGAAATGTCTTGAAGAAGATGCTTTATAAGCTTCTAAATATTCTTGATATTTTTCAAAATCAGCTTTTTCAGCTTCACTAATATCCTCAATTGTTTTACCGTCAAAACGAGGCATCCATCTAGCTACCAAACGTGTAATTTCTAACTGTTCAGGAGCCGGATCTCCATTTCCTCCTAAAAAGTTCCATCCATATATATCATCAACATATCCATTTTTATCATCGTCAATTCCATTTCCTGCAATTTCTTTAGGGTTGGTCCATAGTACATCTTTTAAATCTTCGTGCTCTATGTCAATACCCGAATCAATTACACCAACAATTACAGTTTCTCCTTTTTTCCCTTCTAAAAACTGATACGCTTTGTTTAAACTCATACCGGGAATTGTATCCGTTGCTAAATCGGCATGTGCCCATTTATTAAATTGTTCTTCACTAACAATTCCTTGTTTTGCTGTATTCAAATTAACAGCTGTATCCATAGTTGGTACTGCTAAATTTTTAACAGAACTACAACTGGTTAAAGCAACAGCAGCAATTGCTATTGCGTACATTGGTTTAAATATTCTCATTTTTTATTTATTGTTTAATTAAATATTTCGGTAAATTTATATGTTTCGTTTAAACGTACTCCTTTTTCGGTATGCTTAACTGTACAAAGTTCATTGGTAGCATCGTGTTCTAAAAACAAAATGTAATTATTATCTGCAGCCAAGTTTAAAAACTTTTCTTTTTCATTCATTGTTAATAGAGGTCTTGTATCATAACCCATAACATATGGTAAAGGTATGTGTCCTACAGTTGGCAACAAATCTGCAACATATACAACGGTTTTACCTTTATATTGTATGTGCGGAATCATTTGTTTTTCGGTATGCCCATCAGCAAATAAAATATCAAAACCCAACTTCGTATTTTTAGCAAAGTCATTTGAAGGAAGTTCAACAAAGTTTAACTGTCCGCTAGCTTCCATTGGGTGGATATTTTCTTTAAAAAAAGACGCTTTTTCTCGTGGATTTGGTTCTACAGCCCATTGCCAATGATTTTTATTACTCCAAAATTTTGCATTTTTAAAAGCCGGTTCGTAGCCTGTGCGGTCTTTATTCCATTTTATGGCTCCTCCACAATGGTCAAAATGTAAATGAGTTAAAAAAACATCGGTTATATCATCTCTATGAAAACCGAATTTTGCTAAAGATGTATCTAATGAAAAGTCTCCGAATAAATAATAATAACTAAAAAATTTATCAGATTGTTTATTGCCAAGCCCTGTATCAATTAGTATAAGTCTGTCTCCATCTTCAATAAGCATACTGCGCATACTCATATCAATTAAATTATTGCTGTCAGCAGGGTTTGTACGTTGCCACAAAACTTTAGGAACTACACCAAACATTGCCCCTCCATCTAATTTAAAATTCCCTGTTTCAATAGGATAAATGTTCATAAAATAAGCTTAATTGTACAAATATACATCAATTTATATTTATCAATATGTTAAAGAAAACAAAAAACCTAAGCAATTGCTTAGGTTTTATTGAGGCGACGAGCGGATTCGAACCGCTGTAGGAGCTTTTGCAGAGCCCAGCCTAGCCACTCGGCCACGACGCCTTATTTCGGATTGCAAATTTAATGAATTTTAATAAGCTGACAAGATTTTTTTTACTCTTTCCTTCTTTTTGACATTTCAATAGTAACCATTGCAACATTTCCGCCAATTGGTGGGTTTAGCTTTGAAACAGCTACATCAACTTTATTTACTAAAGGTATTTCTGCTAAAATTCGGTCTAAAATGCGTTGCGCTACTTGTTCTAATAATTTTGAACGAACAGCCATTTCTTCTTTTACAATTTTATTTAAATGTACATAATCAACTGTATCTGAAAGACTATCAGTAATTGCCGATTTTGATAAATTAGCTTTAACCGTTAAATCAACCCTATAATCGGAACCAATTTTTCCTTCCTCAATCAAACATCCATGATACGCATAAACACGAATATTTCTTATTTTAATTGTACCCATTTTAGTTAGCAAAAAAATCGAAAATATTACTTAATGCCTTTGTTGGTGCTTTATAAAATTCTGTATAACTGCATCTTTCACAAGTTACAGATGTGAATTTTTTATTTTGAATATTAAAAATTTTAGTCCAAAACCCACCTGTTGTTCTTATTTCACCCGTTTTATATGTTTTATTGTTACATTTGGGACAAGTATATTTTAATTGTACATTGTTCATATCTTATATTTTTATCAAATATAGTAATTAGCCTGTTTTTTTGTAGTTGTGTTGCCAAAAAAATCAATAATTTTGCAACCTAATTAGTTTCGCGTTATTATGAATGAAGAAAAAAAGTCGTTGAATTTTATTGAGCAAATTATTGAAGAAGATTTAGCAAAAGGTTTATCTAAAGATAAGCTTAGGTTTAGATTTCCACCAGAGCCAAACGGATATTTACATATTGGCCATGCAGCATCAATTTGCTTAAATTTTGGTTTGGGATTAAAGTACAATGCTCCTGTAAATTTGCGTTTTGATGATACAAATCCTGCAAAAGAAGAACAGGAATATGTTGATTCCATTAAACACGATGTACAATGGTTAGGTTTTAAATGGGATAAAGAATTGTATTCGTCAGACTATTTTCAACAACTCTTTGACTGGGCCGTTATGCTTATTAAAGAAGGAAAGGCTTATGTTGATAATCAAACTTCAGAACAAATGGCTATTCAAAAAGGTACACCTACTGAAGCAGGAACTGATAGCCCAAACAGAAATAGAACTGTTGAAGAAAACTTAGATTTATTCTTCAAAATGAAAAATGGAGAATTTGATGAGGGGTCACATGTTTTGCGTGCAAAAATTGATATGGCTCATACCAATATGCATATGCGCGACCCAATTATGTACAGAATCTTAAAAAAACATCATCATAGAACCGGAAATGATTGGTGCATTTACCCAATGTACGACTGGACACATGGTGAATCTGATTATATAGAACAAGTTTCACATTCTATTTGTACTTTGGAATTTAAATCTCACAGAGATTTATACGATTGGTATGTAAATCAAGTATATGATGAAAACTTATTACGTCCAAAACAACGTGAGTTTGCCCGTAGAAATTTAAGTTATACCGTTATGAGCAAACGTAAGTTGTTACAATTAGTACAAGAAGGTATTGTTGCCGGTTGGGATGATCCAAGAATGCCTACAATTTCAGGACTAAGACGTAGAGGTTATACTCCGGAATCTATTAGAAATTTTAGCGAAGTTGCCGGTATTGCCAAACGAGATAACGTAACCGATGTAGCTTTATTAGAATACTGCGTTAGAGATCATCTAAATAAAACGGCTCCACGCGTAATGGCTGTTTTAGACCCTGTAAAATTGATAATAACCAATTATCCTGAAGGAAAAGACGAATGGTTAACTGCTGAAAATAATCAGGAAGATGAAAGTGCTGGTTTTAGAGAAGTACCTTTTAGCAGAGAAATTTATATTGAAAAGGAAGATTTTAAAGAAGAAGCAAACAAAAAATTCTTCCGTCTAAGTATAGGTAAAGAAGTGCGTTTAAAAAATGCTTATATTATAAAGGCTGAAAATTGTGTTAAAGATGAGAATGGTGAAATTACTGAAATTTATTGTACCTATGATAAAGATAGTCGTAGTGGAAGTGGAACAGAAGCAAGTAAAAGAAGAGTGAAAGGTACCTTACATTGGGTATCTATCAAACATGCCGAGACAGCTGAAGTAAGAGTGTACGATAGACTTTTTACTCATGAAGCACCAGATACTTTTAAAGATAAAAACTTTAAAGAATTTTTAAACCCAAATTCTTTAAACATTATTAACGCTTATGTTGAACCAAGTTTAAAATCGGCCAAAGTTTTAGACAGATTTCAATTTCAACGTTTAGGATATTTTTGTGTAGATCAAGACTCTTCAAAAGATAAATTAATATTTAACAGAACTGTTCCTTTACGTGATAGTTGGGCAAAAATGAATAAATAGTAATTTTTAACTTTATATATAAAAAAAGCTGTTCATAATGAACAGCTTTTTTATTTGATATTAAATTATTGCTAATTAATTTTAAATGTTTTTAAAATGGCTTCTAATTCAAACATATAATCTCTCTTATTAATTGATGGAGCAAAAGTTAATCCTTCCACAATAATTAAACGATTATTTGGTTTATCTACAATTGTATAATTTATAAAAGGGCCCGCCATATAAACACCTTTCACTTCCCATTTACCTTTGGTTTCAAAAGCTTTTCTACCATCTAATTCAACTTCAAAAACATGTGGTGTATAGGCTTCTTCTGTAATCATGTATGAATCTTCTAATTGACCCGGTATATTTTTTTTACCAAAAGCATCTCTGATAGCAACTATTGTTCCTCCGTTTTCATCTTCTTCTGAAGTAATTGGAACAGTATATGCAAATATTTCCATACTGTTTCCTCTATCTAAATGATAACGATACCATATAAAATCGCCATTATCTTCAACTTTATTATAGGTTTTAGGAATTTTTAATGAAAAACCTTGCTTTTTAAAAGTTTTAATTTGTGTTGGGTCCCAATATTTTTTTAGAATACTATTTTGAACCGATTTTAAATCTGCTTCTTTAAAAACTGAAACAATTTTTTTACTGTTCTTTTTAATTTCCTCTATTAAATCTTCTTTAGTTTTACCCGTTATTGTAATAATTTTTTGAGGAGCAGCATAAACATTTGTAGCAACAGTAAAAGAATTTTCATTAGAAATACTTACATTTAGTACACTTCTGGTAGCTCTAAACATTGTTCCAAAATTTTCGATTGGAATTTGCGAAACTTCAAACTGAGCTTCAGGTTGAGGTAATCCTAATACCGGTTCAGCGATAACTTTACGAATCTCATCTCCAATTTCTCCTTGCCATTGGCTGTTTTTTATAACAATTAGCAAGTGGTTAATTCTTCCATTTGCTCCTTTATACGTCATTTTATCATTTTTTGAATTGCAAGCAACTAAAAAAGAAATAATTACCAAAAGTACTCCTAGTTTTTTCATCTTATTTATTAAATATTTTAAGTTTGATTCCCGGTTTTAGACTTTTAACACTCCAAATATTGTTCCAATCTTTAATATTTTGAACAGAAACGTTAGAATATTTTTGAGCTATTTTCCAAAGTGAATCTCCTGATTTTACTATATAGGTACTAAAATTACCTGTTGGTACCGATTTTGTTGTTGTTTTTGGTTTTGCTTTTGCAACTGTGCTTCCTGTTAATTTCTTAGGATATATTGTTAAACGCTGCCCTATTCTTAACCGTGTGCTTCTTAAATTATTCCAACGTTTTATGTTGTTGACCGAGACACCATATTTATTTGCTATTTTCCCCAAATAATCTCCGCTTCTAACTCTATACAAAATTCGATCATTCATTTCAACATACTGAGGCAATGGTTTTTCTCTTTTTGCATCTTCAGCTTCAGCAAAAGCATAAATTTCTTTTTCGTTACTTAAAAATTTACCAATATCTTTTACAGGTAAGGTAAGTGTGTAATTTTTTCCTTTTATATAAGGAATGATATCCAGTTTATATTGCGGATTTAAAAATTGAAGAACTTCAATATCCACTTTTGTAGTTTCATAAATTTGCTCAAAAGTAAGTTGCCTTTTTATTTGAACTGTATCCGTTTCAAAATAAGTTATTGCATTTTCTTTAGCTTTAATATTGTGCTCATTTGCATACTCAAAAATATATAAGGTGGCGTAAAAAGCAGGGACATATCCTGCTGTTTCACGTGGTAAATTATGCCTTATATTCCAATAATTAGTACTTCCTCCAGATCTTCTTATGGCTTTACTCACATTTCCAGGGCCAGAGTTGTAAGCCGCTAGTGCTAAATCCCAATCACCAAAAATTTGATATAAACTTGCTAAATATTTACAAGCTGCCTCAGTTGCTCTGTAAGGATCTGAGCGTTCATCAACATAAGAGCTTACATTTAAATTGAATTGCTTTCCGGTTTGGTACATAAATTGCCACAAACCTGTTGCTCCAACACGCGATTTAGCTGTTGGTTTTAATGCAGACTCTACAATGGCCAAATATTTTATTTCTAAAGGAATATCATATTTATCTAAACTTTCTTCAAACATTGGAAAGTAATAACGAGCTCTTTCCATTAATGTTGAAAATGTAGATTTTCTTCGCTTTAAATATGTTTTGATTACTTGTTCTAAATGGATATTATATTCAATGTTAAAAGGTGTTTTACTGTTTAGTACTTTTAAACGTTCTTTTAGTAAATCAGTAGGTAATTCTTCTAACTCAGTTTCTATAATTTCGTCATCTTTTAGCACATATTGAATAGTGTCGTATAATGGAGATTTTATTAATTCATTTAACCATAGGCTATCTATTAAAGTAGCTTCTTTATGTATTTTTAATGTTAGTGTGTCGTTCTTTTTTAAAAATAAAGAATCACTTGATGAAAACAATTCTTTGGTATCTTCTAGTTTTTGAAATCTTATAGTATCTGTTGGGGTTTGCGAAAATCCAATACTAAAAATTAATAGGAAAGCTATATTTAGTAATTTCTTCATTTAATTCAATCTTATTTTTTGCACTATTATTGGGAGTAATTGTACGTATTTAATTGCTTTTTATCAAATTTAATAATTATTCTATTTCTACAACTATTGGACAATGGTCTGAATGTTTAGCTTCTGGTAAAATGTAAGCTCTTTTAATTCGGTCTTTTAAAGGTTCACTAACCATATGATAATCGATTCTCCAACCTTTATTGTTATTACGTGCGTTTGCTCTGTAACTCCACCATGTATAGTTGTGGGGTTCTTTATTTAAAAATCGAAAAGAATCAATAAAACCACTATCAATAAAACTACCAAGCCATTCTCTTTCAACAGGTAAAAACCCTGAAGTATTTTTGTTTTGAACCGGATTATGAATATCAATTTCGGTATGGCAAATATTATAATCGCCTGATATAATTAAGTTTGGTATTTCTTGTTTTAAACTATTTACATATTCCTGAAACTGATCCATATACGTTAGTTTAAAATCTAACCGGTCATCATTTGTACCTGATGGTAAATACAAACTCATTACTGAAAAATCGTCAAAATCAACACGTAAATTTCTACCTTCAAAATCCATTGATTCCATACCTGTGCCATATGCTACTTTATTTGGTTCAATTTTAGAAAGAATAGCAACACCGCTATATCCTTTTTTTTGTGCTGAAAACCAATAGTGATAAGGATATCCTGCCTTTTCAAATAATTCTAAATCTAACTGTTCTTTATGAGCTTTTGTTTCTTGAATGCAAATTACATCAGGATCTGCTACTTGTAGCCAACTTATAAATCCTTTATTTAATGCTGCTCTAATTCCGTTTACGTTGTACGATGCTATTCTCATTTATTTTCGTATAAATCTCTTAATTTTCTTCTAATTATTTTGTTTGATGCTGTGCGCGGCAATTTAGTAATTTTTACCAAATCAGTAAGTTTAAACAGCGGGTTCAACTGGTTTTTTATACTTTCTTTAACTAGTTGAAACTTCTCGTTATCTGATAAATCAGTTTCATTTTCAACATAATAAACAACCAGTAAACTTGGCCCTCCATTTGTTGGTGAAACTGCAATTGCGGCAGATTCTTTTATAAAATCCAATGTATTAATAACAGCTTCAATTTGAACAGAACTCACTTTAATTCCGCCTAAATTCATAGCATCATCAACTCTTCCATGTGCTTTATAATAACCGTTTTCTAACTGCTCCAATTGATCGCCATGCCTGCGTAATAATTTACCTTTATATGTTGGAGTATCTTTATAATATACGTTGAAGTGATCTTTATTTAAAAGCTTGTTTGAAATACCTAAAATTGGTGGAATTAGAAAAACTTCTCCTTTATTTGTTTCATTATTATTTTCATCTAATAAAACAAATTCGCTGCCTAATGCCTGTGAAGAGAAAGTACTTGGAATATTTTCCTGAACTACAGTTCCTGTTACATAACCTCCACCTATTTCAGTTCCGCCACAGTATTCAATTATAGGTTTATTATTTGCTAATCTCATTAAATACTCCATTTCATCCGGGTTTGAAGCCTCACCGGTAGAACTATAACATTTTATACTGTTCCAATTGTATTTTTCCATATATCCGGAACTTTTCCAGCTTTTAACAAAACTTGGAATTACACCCAACATAGTAACTCTGGTTTCTTCTACAAATTTTCCGAAATTTTCTTCTGTTGGAGAACCGTTATACAAAGCTATGGTTGCTTTATTAATAAGAGCTGAAAATACCAGCCATGGTCCCATCATCCATCCTAAATTTGTGGGCCAACAAATAATGTCGTTTTCTTGTATATTTTGATGATAATAACCATCACTTGCGCATTTAATAGGAGTTATATGTGTCCACGGAATAGCTTTTGGCTCACCAGTAGTTCCCGATGAAAATAAAACCGTAATTACATCTTCTGAAGTTTGAATAACCGTTGTAAACTTATAATTATCACTCAAAAAAGAGGTCCATAAAATATCTTCTTCTCTATAATTAACTGATGAATTTTCAGTTTCTATTGTAATTATTTGAGGAGCTTTAGCCTCTACACATTTAGAATAAAGCGGTAAAATTTTACCTGCTCTTTTTAAAACATCTTGGGTAAAAATTACTTTTGGTTTAGTTATATTTAAACGAGTTTCTATTTCGTTTGGTGTAAAACTGTCTGCAATTGTAACAATGGGCATACCGGCCTTAATACCAGCTAAATATATTGCTACAGCCTCAACAGTCATAGGCATACAAATTGCAATTTTATCACCTTTTTTTAATCCTAATTCAACTAAGCCGTTAGCAATTCTGTTTACCAAAATTTCAAGTTCTTTTTGAGTAATTTTTTGAAATGTTTCTCTTTCTTTCTGAAAAATTATCGAAACAGCATCATTGGCATTTTGAAAGCAAGAATCTACAATATTGAATTGAGCATCTTTTAGCCATAAGGCATTTTCAACACCTTTGGAAATATCTAAAATTGATGTGTACTTTTTATGAAATTTAATTTTTAAAGCCTCTAAAGTTTGCTCTAAAAAAGCTCCTTTATTTATAACCGACCATTTCCAAAAATCATCATAATTTGAAAACCCATTAAGTTGCATCATTTTACCTATGTTGCTTTTCCCAATCTGATTTTTTGAAGGCTTCCAAATAAAACTCATTTTAACTTTTAAAATTCAGGAACTTCCTCAAGAGATTCTTTGCCATCATTAGTTGAAGTTTTTGAACAATCTATTTCTATAGTTAATTCTTCCGGTTTTTCAAACTCTTCTTTACTTACGTGTAAAGTACTGTCAGCATATAATTTTTGATAATATAAGGCCCAAATAGGTAAAGCCATAGATGCTCCTTGCCCTTTTGCAATTCCTGCAAAATGAGTAGCTCTGTCTTCGCCACCAACCCAAACTCCTGTTGCTAAATTAGGTACAATTCCCATAAACCAACCATCAGATTGATTTTGTGTTGTACCTGTTTTACCGGCAATTGGATTTGTGAATTCGTATGGATAACCTGTTACAATATCATCCGGATATTTTCCCCATTTACTTCTTAATCGAACTCCTGAACCCGATTGTGTTACACCTTCTAATAAATTTATAACAACATATGCAGATTCTTCACTTAAAACCTCTTTAGAGCTTGGAATAAATTGTTCTAATACAGTACCATTTTTATCTTCAATTTTTAAAACCATCATCGGTTCTACTTGTAAACCTTTATTAGCAAATGTTGCATAGGCACCAACCATTTCAAACAAAGATAAATCTACTGATCCTAGTGCAATTGCAGGAACTTCAGGTATTTCACTTTTAATACCCGCACTTTTTGCTAACCTAACTACAGTTGCCGGTGTAACCATATCTATTAACTTAGCGGTAATTACATTAACTGAACCCGCCAAAGCTTCTTTAAGAGTTAACTCTCCGCCATAACTGCTACTGGAGTTTTTTGGAGTCCAATCTTCGGGCATTCCATATTTTTCTTTTGGAATGGTATAAGGTGTATTTGGGTATTTTGTACAAGGTGATAATTGCAATTGATTGATTGCTGATGCATACACAAAAGGCTTAAATGTTGAGCCAACCTGACGTTTTTGTTGTTTTACCGCATCAAACTGAAAATGTTTGTAATTTATACCACCTACCCAAGCTTTAACATGACCTGTTTGTGGTTCAACAGACATTAGCCCAGCTCTTAAAAAATGTTTGTAGTATAAAATGGAATCTTTTGGAGACATAATGGTATCAATATCACCTTTCCATGAAAAAACGTTCATTTTAGTTTTTTCTTCAAAAGAAGCTCTAATTTCTTTTTCAGAAGCACCTGCGGCTCTCATCCTTATCCAACGATTTGAGCGTTTCATTGCTTGCTCTACTGTTGTTGTAATTTGCTTACTGTCTAAATCGTAAAAAGGAGCAGTTTTGTTTTTTTTCTGTTCATTAAAAAAGGCTCGTTGCAAATTAGCCATATGTTCTTGCATAGCTTCTTCTGCATATTGTTGCATACGAGAATCTAATGTTACATAAATTTTAAGTCCGTCTCTATAAATATTATATTCAGTTCCATCTGGTTTTGGGTTCTTTTTAATCCAATCTTTCATAAAATCTCTCAAATATTCTCTAAAATACGTAGCATAACCTTCACTATGCCCTTCTCTGTGAATATCTAAACCTAAATCTTTTAATTTTAACGAATCTTTTTGCTCTTTAGAAATAAAGTTGTTTTTATACATTTGCCCCAACACAACATTTCTTCGATCTTTTACCAATTCTTCTCTTCTTAAAGGATTGTATAATGAAGCGTTTTTTAGCATCCCAACTAACATTGCTGATTCAGGCACGGTGAGTTCTTTGGGTTCTTTACCAAAATAAATTCTTGATGCAGATCGAATACCTACTGCCAGATTCAGAAAATCGTACTTATTTAAGTACATGGTTAAAATTTCTTGTTTTGTGTATTGACGCTCTAATTGAATGGCAATTACATATTCTTTTACCTTTTGAAGTACTCTTTCAACAATATTTTTTGAACCTTCACCATGAAACAGCAATTTAGCCAATTGTTGTGTAATGGTACTTCCTCCACCATCTTTACCAAGTTTTACAACTGCTCTTGCTGAAGCTTTAAAGTCGATACCCGAATGTTCGTAAAAACGTTCATCTTCAGTTGCAACTAATGCTTTTATTAAGTTATCGGGAAGGTCTTTATATTTTACAGGAGTACGATTTTCTTTAGCGTATTTACCCAGTGTTTTACCATCAATAGAAATAACTTCAGTTGCTAAGTTTTTTTCAGGATTTTCTAATTCTTCAAATGATGGAAGTGCACCAAAAACACCCCAAGAGGCTAACAAAAATAAAAAAACAACGGCTAAGGTACCTCCTAAAATAGTAATCCAAAACCATTTAATATATTTTGAAAATTGATTGTTAACAGTTTGTTTTTTTGTCATTATTTTACTTTTTCAATTCTTAAACCTACGTCGGTTATACCTTTTAAAGGTTCTGTACCTTCAATATCATTTATACTACGCGTAGCATGTTGAATATCGATATTATAGTCTCCTTTTTCAGAAAAAACAACATTTTCTTTATAAAACAGTTTGTTTTCTTTTATATCGGTAAATCCAGAACCCAACCAGTTGCCCATAGCATCAGTCATTTCATATTCTAAAGTATCAATAACCTGAAAACCACTGGGAAATTCAATTTTTGTTATTAAAAATAACGAACTGAATTCATAGTTTTTATTATTTCTAATAGTAATAAACACATTTTTTTTTGAAATAGTATCTTGATTGTTTATAATAAAATCAATTTTATTATCTGAGTACCATTTATGATCTTTAATAGGTTTATATTCATCAAAAACTCTATTGGAATCACATGAGAATAACACAAAAACAATTAGTATACTACTTAACTTAATACGCATTATTTTTTATTGTTTGTATTTCTGTTAGAAGATCTTCTTCTAATGTTACTTTTACTTTGTTGGTTTGTTGCTTTCTTCTGTTGATTTTGTTGAGTTTGCTGATTTTTATTTTTTGGTTTTCGTTTTTTACTTCTTTTTGGAGCATCAAATCTTGTTAAACTGTCTTGCCCAACAACATCTTCAAATGCCTCGTTAGAACTTTCAATAATCTCAGACTCATATTCTTCTAATGAAGGAACAACTTCTTTGTTTTTATTTAATTGAATGATTTCTTTTACTTGTTCCAGTGTTAATTTGTACCACTTATTTCTATCTTCTTTATAGGTATACCAAAGTAATCCTTTAAAAATATCCATTTTAACAAAAATAGCATCTCCTTTTTCAGTTTTTAAAATAACATCTTGTTTTGGGAAGTCGGTTAAAGCATCTAAATAGGTATCTAACTCATAATTCAAACAGCATTTAAGTTTGCCGCATTGCCCTGCTAATTTTTGAGGATTTAATGATAATTGCTGATAACGCGCAGCAGTTGTATTTACATTTCGCAAATCGGTTAGCCAAGTTGAGCAACACAATTCTCTACCACAAGAACCAACACCTCCTAAACGAGCTGCCTCTTGGCGTAAACCTACTTGTTTCATTTCAACTCTAATGCTAAAAGCACTTGCCAAATCTCTTATTAATTGCCTAAAATCTACACGATCATCGGCAGTATAATAAAATGTTGCTTTATTCCCATCGCCTTGATATTCAACATCTGACAATTTCATTACCAACCCAAGTCTGCTGATAATTTCTCGGCCTTTGTATTGTGTTTCGTATTCTTTATTACGTGCAGCTTGCCAAATATCAATATCTTTTTGAGAAGCTATACGATATACTTTTTTGATTTCTTCACTATTAATATCAATACCTTTTTTCTTAAGTTGAACTTTTACAAGTTCGCCTGTAAGCGATACAGTTCCAACATCGTGCCCCGGATTTCCTTCAACAGCAACAATATCTCCAATAGAAATTTTTAATTCATCTACATTTCTATAAAAATGTTTTCTACCATTTTTAAATCGAACTTCTACAATGTTAACAGGTTTTTGTCCTGTTGGTAAACCCATGTTGGACAACCAATCAAAAACAGAGAGTTTATCACAACTTCCTGTTCCGCAATTTCCATTACTTTTGCAACCTTTAGGTACAGTATTTATATCTGAAGAGCAATTATTACAGCTCATATAGTTTTAAATTTTAATATGTTAATGTAAATTGAAAATTTCAATTTTACAATCTTAACTAATTTGTAAAGATACAGTTAAAATTACGAACTGTAAAACGTTAAAAAACGTATTTTACGTTTGTTTAACATCAATAATTTTAACCGGACAAGCTTCTTTTGCTTTTAAACTGTTATCAAAAATAGTTTCATCGGGAGATTTTAAGGTAAAAAATCCTTTTTTTTCTTTTGAATGAAGCAATACACATTTTCCATCTTTTTTTGACATTTGAAACTGAGAAGGAGCCAATTCAACACAGTAATTACAGCCAATACACTTAGCTCTTTGCAATGTAATAATTACCATAGTTATGCTTCTACTTTGTTTTCAACTATTTTATATAATTTATCTGATGGACGAATTCTAAAATCTAATGGTATGGTGCACGAATCACCTTTTTGAGCTTTTTCACCTTTAATATCGTTAACAAACATCGTTTTTACCTCCATTTCTTTAGCTCCTGTTGTTGGGCCAGTAATTAAAATGGTGTCTCCAATTGTGATATCGTAAGCTTCTATTTTAAATTCTCCTATTTTAGATTTTGGAAAATAATGCATTCCTTTACCTAAATATACTTTTTTTTGTGTAGCATGGCTTCCAGAACCTTTACTCCATTCTCCTAATTTCTGTCCTAAATAGTAACCACTCCAAAAACCGCGATTGTATACTTTTTCGAGCTCTTGCATCCAGGTAATTACTTTTTCCTTACTATACGTTCCTTGCTCAACACTATCAATAGCATCACGGTAACATTTAATTACTTTTGCTACATATTCCGGAGCTCTACCTCTTCCTTCAATCTTTAAAACCTTGATACCGGCATCAACAATTTGATCTAAAAAATCGATAGTACATAAATCTTTTGGAGACATTATATACTCGTTATCCAATTCCATTTCAACACCTGTTTCCTGATCGATAACTGTATATTTTTTTCGACAATTTTGTTTACAAGCGCCGCGATTTGCCGACGAATTATGATTGTGCAAACTCATATAACATTTACCCGAAACAGCCATACACAATGCTCCGTGACCAAAAATTTCTATTTCAATTAAATTTCCTGAAGGCCCACACACATCATCTTTTACAATTTGTTCAGTAATCTTTTTTACTTGTCGTAAACTTAGTTCTCTACTCAACACCAATGTGTCAGCAAACATGGCATAAAATTTTACTGTCTCAATGTTTGTAATATTTATTTGGGTTGAAATGTGCACTTCCATACCAATTGCTCTTGCAGTTGCAATAACCGCCTGATCCATAGCAATAACCGCTGTAATATCGGCATCTTTTGCCTTTTGAAGAAGTGTTTTAACTATTGATAAATCGTGATCGTAAATTATGGTATTTAAAGTAAGGTATGTTCTTACATTTTTAGCTTTACATCTGTCTGAAATTTCCTGTAAATCATCTAACGTAAAATTTATAGATGCTCTTGCGCGCATATTTAATTGCTCAATGCCAAAATAGATTGAATCTGCTCCGTTATCTAACGCAGCTTGTAACGATTCAAAATTTCCGGCAGGAGCCATTAATTCAATTTTCCCAGTAGTAGTCATTCGTTTTTGATTTTTTTGCAAAACTACATATTTTCTTGTAACTAAAGGTATTTCAGTTTAATAATCATTTTTTAAGATTAAATTTATCTAACCCTTTATAATTATTTAATATGATGAAGAGTTCTGTTTTATTTCAATGCAAAAACATTTTTGATTTATTAACTTTTGTATTATCAAATTCATTTATACCAATACTAAAAAGCTCATTAGAAGGAAAAACCGAATAACTGGTTTCTTTATATCCTCCAAGTATGTACAAGGTATTATCTTTAAAATATAATTTAGCCGATTTTAAATACAAATCTATTAAATATACGTTTAGTTCTTTTGTTATTACATTGTAGGTGGATATTTTCCCATCATCAAAAAAATAGATGATATTATTATTACTGGTTACAGCAGGTTTGCTTATTCCTTCAAATAATTCTCCTTCATTTTTCCATTTTCTGCTTACTAAATCAAAAGATTCTATAGTGCTTAAAGCCTTTTTATTAAAACCTCCTATTAAATAAATTTTATCGTTTATTAAAACACCTTGTGTTTCTTTGGCAACTGGCATACTATCTAATTGATACCAATACCCTGATTTTATATCGTACAAATGAACCTTATCAGTATATTTTTTTACATCAAGTTTATTTTTTTTAACTGAACCACCCATAACAATTATATTATCTTTATAAACAAACGAAGCAAAATCTACTGCCTGATGAGGGTTTGTATCATCAACCGTTATGGCATTATTTTCAAGATCAAATACTTCTATTTTATCATCCAAATATTCATGTTTTTTGTTTTTTGCCAGTCGTTTACCTCCTAAAACATATATTTTATTATCAAAAGTATTTAAATTATGGTATGCTCTTTTTCTGAACTTAGGTTTGGTTATTGTTTCCCACGTATTCAATTTTATATCATAAAGAAGTAAATCACCTTTATAACTTTCCCAATTGTGATTACCACCTTTTCTCATAAAAACACCCAAGGCGTTTTCAGGATCATAGTCCATCAATTTTTTAAATTCATTATGCTCAAAAGAAGCATCACCTCCAATAACATAAATTTTATCATCTATTAAGGTAGACCCAAAAGAATGTATAGCGTTTTTCATAGAAGCTAACGTATGATACTTTATAGTTGGTTGTAATCTTCTCTGATTTATAATATTAACTTCATCCAACTTATTTATTTCAGGGAAAAGATAAACCGAATACTCATTTTTCCCTTTCACATAAGGTAAAGCAACCGTTTTATAGCTTACATGTGAAATAAAAATAGTATCGTTGGTTTTAACTTTTGGACCTATTTTTAAAAAATACTCACCATTACGATCTGTTAAATTTCCTTTTCCGGTTTTTTTTAAATACACATGCACACCTTCAATAGGCTCATTAGTTTTAACATCAAAAATCTTCCCTTCAATATATTGAGAAAATGCTGAAAAAGTTGAAAACAATAAAATTAGGAGTAAAGCACTTTTTTTCATGATAAGTTTATTAAAAATAGCTTCAAAAATTATACCTAAGGGAGTAAAAAATTAATTTTCTATTAAATATAAGAAAATCAATAGTCTACCATGTTTTTAACAAATAAATATTTATTTGTTAATTTTAACTATTTACTGCTTGTATATAATATTTTTTAAGAAATTTGTTCCAGTTAAATTTATAAAAAATTAAAAGAATGAAAGTAGCTGTTGTAGGTGCTACCGGAATGGTAGGAAACGTAATGTTACAGGTTTTGGAAGAAAGAAATTTCCCAATTACAGAATTATTATTAGTAGCTTCGGAACGATCAGTTGGCAAAAAATTATCTTATAAAGGTGAAGAATATACAGTTATTGGTTTGAAAGATGCTGTAAATGCACAACCTGATATTGCTATTTTTTCAGCAGGAGGAGGTACTTCTTTAGAATGGGCTCCAAAATTTGCTGAAGTTGGTACTACGGTTGTAGACAACTCATCGGCTTGGAGAATGGATCCAACAAAAAAATTGGTTGTTCCTGAAATTAATGCTTCAGAATTAACTAAAGACGATAAGATTATTGCTAATCCAAACTGTTCTACTATACAAATGGTATTGCCTTTAGCACCACTTCATAAAAAATATAAAATAAAACGTTTAATTGTTTCTACCTACCAATCTATAACAGGTACAGGTGTTAAAGCTGTACAACAATTAGAAAATGAGTTTAATGGTGTAAAAGGCGAAATGGCTTATCATTATCCAATTCATAGAAATGCAATTCCGCATTGTGATGTTTTTGAAGAAAACGGTTACACAAAAGAAGAAATGAAATTGGTTCGTGAACCTCAAAAAATATTGAACGACAGAACTATTGCTATTACATCAACTGCTGTTAGAATTCCTGTTGTTGGAGGACATAGCGAAAGTGTTAATATTGAATTTGAAAATGAATTTGATGTGGCTGAAATACGTAAATTATTAAGCGAAACACCAGGTGTGAAAGTTCAGGATAATACAGATACCAATACTTACCCAATGCCAATTTATGCAGAAGGTAAAAACGATGTTTTTGTAGGTAGAATTAGAAGAGATGAGTCTCAACCTAACACTTTAAATATGTGGATAGTTGCCGATAATTTACGTAAAGGAGCAGCTACTAACGCAATTCAAATTGCTGAATATTTAATTGAAAACAAACTTGTTGGGGAAACTGTAGCTTAGCTTGTTTTAAAAATATTAAAACTAAAAAAACCACATAATATGTGGTTTTTTTATTAGGGCTGTTGGGGCAATTTATTTAACCTCTAGCACGTCTTTTATAATTTGTTCTAACTGATGTTTAGGTAAAGCACCTTGTGCCATTTGTGGCTCAGCATTTTTTGGAACAAATAAAATTGAAGGAATACTTCTAATACCAAAAGCTCCCGCTAATTCTTGTTCAGCTTCAGTATCAATTTTATAAATATTCACTTTCCCTTTATAATCTTCACTCAATTCTTCTAAAATTGGAGCTACCATTTTACACGGGCCACACCAATCTGCATAAAAATCAATAATACAAGGTAAATCTCCCTCAAATTTCCACTCTTTATTTTTTTCGTAATTAAAAACTTTTTCAAAAAAAGTTTCTTTTGTTAATAATTCTGTCATTGTTATTAAATTTTATTTTATTAAAAAACAGCAATTTTTATACCACTATTATTTATATGGCAAAGTGACACAAAAAGTTACAAACCTTAAGTAACATAAGTTACTCCATTTAGTATTCTGTAATATACTATTTTTTTAAACAATTCTTTTTAACATCAAATTATATTGAAGTACTAACCTTAAGCATACTTTTTTGGTTAAATTTGTTAAATGCAAATCTATTTACAATGAAAAATATTTTATTAATTACAGTAATTGGCGTTTTTATAATTTCATGTAAAAACACCGATTCAACAAAAAATGAAGTGCAATTGAAATATCCTACAACCAAACAAGTTGATTCTGTTACAGATTATTTTGGTATAAAAGTTAAAGACCCATACAGGTGGTTAGAAGATGATATGTCTGATGAAACCGCAGCTTGGGTAAGTGCTGAAAATGAAGTTACTTTTAATTATCTATCTAAAATTCCTTACAGGGAAGAATTGAAAGCACGATTAGAAAAAATTTGGAATTATGAAAAAATAGGAGCTCCTTTTAAAGAAGGCGAGTATACCTATTTTTATAAAAATAACGGTTTGCAAAATCAATATGTATTGTATCGCTTTAAAAATGAAGGCGATGAGCCTGAAGTGTTTTTAGATCCAAATACTTTTTCTGAAGATGGCACAACGTCTTTAGGCGGTTTATCTTTTTCTGATGATGGGAAGATGTTAGCTTATGCCATTTCTGAAGGCGGTTCAGATTGGAGAAAAATAATTATTATGGATGCCATTACTAAAGAAATTAAAGAAGACACCATTATTGATGTTAAGTTCAGCGGAATGTCATGGAAAGGTAACGAAGGCTTCTATTATTCAAGCTATGAAAAGCCTGAAGGGAGTGAGCTTTCTGCAAAAACAGATCAGCATCGTTTATTTTTTCACAAATTAGGAACTACTCAAAAAGAGGATAAAATTATTTTTGGCGATAAAGTAAAACGCCGATATATTAATGGAAATGTTACTGAAGACGGAAAATATTTAGTGATTAGAGCTTCTATTTCAACTTCGGGTAACGAATTATATATTAAAGATTTATCAAATCCTAAAAGTGAAATTTTACCTATAATTAAAGATTTTGATTACGACACCTATGTTCTAGACAATAAAAATGATACACTTTTATTGGTAACCAATTTAGATGCTCCAAACAAACGAATTGTAAAAGTAAACGCAAGTAATCCTGCTCCGGAAAATTGGATTGATGTAATACCAGAAACCAAAAATGTATTATTACCTTCTAAAGCTAATGGTTATATTTTTACAAATTATATGGTTGATGCCGTATCTCAGGTAAAACAATATAATTATGAAGGTAAATTAATTCGTGAAATTGAACTTCCCGGTGTTGGAACAGCTTCAGGGTTTGGTGGTAAAAAAGATGATGAAATCATATATTATTCTTTTTCAAATTATATTACTCCGGGCTCAATCTATTCATTTAAAACAAAAACAGGCGAATCTGAATTATATAAAAAACCTGCTATCGATTTTAATTCTGATAATTTTATTACTGAACAAGTATTTTATCCATCTAAAGACGGTACTTTAATACCTATGATAATTTCCTATAAAAAAGGTACTGAACTGAATGGTAAAAATCCTACCATTTTATATGGATATGGAGGTTTCAATATTAGTTTAACTCCAAGTTTCAGTATTACAAATGCGGTATGGATGGAACAAGGCGGTATTTTTGCAGTTCCTAATTTACGCGGAGGTGGAGAATACGGTAAAGAATGGCACATAGCCGGAACCAAAATGCAAAAACAAAATGTGTTTGACGATTTTATTGCTGCTGCCGAATATTTAATTGAAAATAACTACACTTCATCTGAATATTTAGCAATTAGAGGTGGCTCTAACGGTGGCTTATTAGTAGGTGCTACTATGACTCAAAGACCCGATTTAATGAAAGTGGCTTTACCCGCTGTTGGTGTTATGGATATGTTACGCTATCATACTTTTACTGCAGGTGCAGGCTGGGCTTACGATTATGGAACTGCTGAAGATTCTAAAGAAATGTTCGAATATTTAAAAGGATATTCACCTGTACATAACATAAAAGAAGGTGTTAGTTATCCTGCAACTTTGGTAACTACTGCCGACCATGATGATAGAGTTGTACCTGCACATTCTTTTAAATTTGCAGCCGAATTACAAGCAAAACAAACAGGTAATAATCCTACCCTAATTAGAATTGAAACCAATGCAGGGCATGGAGCCGGTACTCCTGTTACTAAAACTATTGAACAATATGCCGATATTTTTGGTTTTACTTTATACAATATGGGCTTTAAAGAATTGCCGAATAAACAAAAAATTAAAGGTTAAAAATTTACATTATAAATTATCGTCATTGAGAGGAGTAAAACAACGAAGTAACCTTATAATAACTAATAGATTGCTTCATTTCATTCGCAATGACGATAATTTAGTATGTACTCGAAATTTCAGCATTATTAAATGGTATAATGCTTTTAACTCTTTTGCCTAATAATTGTTGCCCTATTGGTGAATTGGTAGAAACCGCATAATAATCTATATTATTTATGGTTATTTTACCAATACTTATTGATAAATAGTAATTTTCTTTACTTGTTAAAATCAAACTTCCTAAACAAACTATATCTGATGTGTTTTCAGTAGAAATTTTAGATAAAACTTCTTTCATTTGATTGATCGATGTTAGTTGCTGGCTTGCTTTTTCCATTTCCAGTTGTAACATGGCGCGCCCGGTTTCATGTTTGTCTCCAGCAGAACTTTTAGTTTCGGAAAAAAGCGAAGTTTTATTCAATTCAATTATATCTATAACTGTTTTATGCTGCCTTTCAACAAAAAGCATACACGTTTCAAACAATTTTCTCTTAATTTCTTTGTGGTTTTCCATAAATTATCGGTAAAAATAACCCAATCCATATTCTTTTGATAATTTTGTAGTACAATTTTTACAAATGCAATTTACAGGAAAACGATATCTCGATTACTCTTCGTTCATTAAATCTCAATTTGGTGAAAGAGTACAAAAAATATCATTGGATATCGGGTTTTCTTGTCCCAATCGAGATGGAACTAAAGGTTATGGAGGTTGTACATATTGCAATAATAATTCTTTTAACCCTGATTATTGTGAACCTGAAAAAAGCATTAAAGAGCAATTGGAAAAAGGAATTTCTTTTTTTTCCAAAAAAAATAAAATTACTCATTACTTAGCTTATTTTCAAGCATACACAAATACTTATTCTGATATAGAGTCTTTAAAAAATTTGTATGAAGAAGCTTTAAAAGTTCCCGGAGTAATTGGTTTGGCCATAGGTACAAGACCCGATTGTATTACTGATGAAATTATTGATTATCTATCATTTCTGTCGAAAAAATATTTTATTTCATTAGAATTTGGAGTAGAGAGTACATTAAACAAAACTTTAAGAAATGTAAACAGATGCCATACCTTTGAAGAAACCAAAGAAGCCTTTAACAAATGTAAAAACAAAGGTTTTCATTTAGGAGCCCATTTAATAATTGGTTTGCCGGGCGAAACTAAAAGGGAATTATTAAACCATGCTACAGAAATTTCTAAACTTCCTATTGATACCCTAAAACTGCATCATTTACAAATTGTGAAAAACTCTGTAATGGCTGTGCAATACAAACGTAATCCTGAAAACTTTAAGTTATTTACATCAGAAGATTATATTGATTTTATTACTGAATTTATTGGCTATTTACGCCCAACTATTATTATTGAACGCTTTATAAGCGAAGCTCCAAAAGAGTTACTTATTGCACCCAAATGGAATCGAATTAAAAATTTTGAAATAGTAGCCAAAATTGATAAAAAACTAACCGAAAAAAATATGTGGCAAGGAAAATTTTACCAAAAAACTAATTATTTCCCTCCGTTAGCTTGTAAATCTTCAATACAATAGGCATCTAATTGAGGAACTTTATCTCCAGAAATAAACTGACCAATTCTACTTCCGTTTTCAGCTTGATAATACATTAAACAATCCTCGTTAGTACAATGTCCTCCGTTCTCAGTATCCTGATGCTCATGCACTAAAGGAGTTCCAATATTAACCAAACCTAACAAATGGCAAAATTCATGTAAAATTACGGTGCTTTCCATCACTTTTCTGCTAGGTTCAAAGGGATTATCAGAAAAAGAATGAATGGTTTCTTCAAAAATTACAAACGATGTATTGCGATATGCGGTACCTAAAATTACAGAGTCATCTGTATCTCTATCCGACTTACCGTTTAAAAAAAGTGCTGAAATTGTTAGTTGATCTCCCGAAGAAAATTCGCTTCTGTTCTCATCTTCAATTTTCTTTACTTCACCCATACTGTAATCAGTTTGTGTAGGTATTTCAAGTAATTTTTGTTGAATAATTACATTACTTTTGTAAGTACGCTCTTGTATAAATGCTTTTAGGTTGTTCAACGTTTCTGTTTGAGGTTGAAACCCTTCAACATACATTACTTCAATTAAAATATTGCTAAAATAATTGGCTGATAATATATCTTCTGCCGAATAACCTACTTGTTTTGTATAAGAATAACTGCTGGTATAATTATTTGAATCATTATCATCACTGCTACAACTTACAATTGTTAAAAAGCTAAGTAATAGTATACTTTTAAATATGTATTTCATTAAATATTAGGGGTTTATTTAACCATCATTTTTTACACCTTTAAATATAAACTCTTTTATTGGTTTTTTATTTTAATTTTTAAAAATCATTATTTAATTTATTGTATGTTTATAGTATGCTTAAACATCTCTTCAAATCACTTTCACAAATGCCTTGGGTTTTAATTCCAGGGTTATAATTATTGTTTTTTTACATCAAAATTTCAATTTTTCACTACTGTTTTCTTTCATTTTTAAAATTTTAAACTATGAGCAAAATTATTGTTTTAGGTGCCGGTATGGTAGGCAGCACAATAGCTGTTGATATGGCAAAAAAACACCATGTTTCTATAACCGATTTTAGTAAAACAGCATTGTATAATGCTTTAAAAAAATGCGATAAACTCAATACAATTATTTTAGATGTAACCAATAAAAAAGAATTGCAAAAAACCATTACCCCGTTTGATTTGGTTATTTGTGCAGTTCCGGGTTTTTTGGGTTTTGAAACCTTAAAATCTATTATTGAAGCCGGTAAAAACGTAATTGATATCTCGTTTTTTCCTGAAAATTCTTTAGAACTAGATGCTTTGGCAAAAGAAAAAAATGTTACGGCTATTGTAGATTGTGGTGTAGCTCCCGGAATGGGAAATTATATTTTAGGTTACTATAACGAAAAATTTAAAGTAACCTATTTTGAATGTTTGGTAGGCGGTTTACCTAAAGTTACAAAGTGGCCGTTTAATTACAAAGCGCCTTTTTCTCCGGTTGATGTTATTGAAGAATATACGCGTCCGGCTCGCTATGTTGAAAACGGAAATATTGTTGTGAAAGAAGCACTTTCTGACTGTGAATTTGTAAATTTTGAAGATGTTGGGACTTTGGAGTCTTTCAATTCTGATGGCCTACGCTCTATTATTTATACTATGTCTCACATTCCAAATATGAAAGAAAAAACATTGCGTTATCCTAACCATGTAGAATACGTTAAAGTTTTAAAAGAAAGCGGATTTTTTAATGAAGAAAAAATAAAAATAAACGGTATAGAAATTTCTCCTTTAGAGTTTACTTCTAAAATTTTATTTAATGAATGGAAATTAGGAGAAACTGAAAAAGAACTTACCGTAATGCGCATTACCGTTAAAGGTGAAAACAAAACCGTTATTTATAATTTACACGATACTTTTTGTGAAAAAACAAAAACCTCATCAATGGCAAGAACAACAGGTTACACGGCAACAGCCTCAGCAAATATGTTTTTAGAAGGTTTATTTAGCGAGAAAGGTGTTTTTCCTCCAGAATTAGTTGGTAAATATGAAAACTGTTTCAAGTATGTTTTAAACTATTTGAAAGACCGAAATGTGGTTTATAAAAAAGAAGAGTTTTAAAAAAGGTTAGATTCCTGCCTCAGCAGGAATGACAAAATAAACACTTGCCTTTACTTCAACTCTAATCAGGAATAAAAAGGAATCACAAAATTAAAATTCAAACTTTAACTGAACATCAATTACTTTTTCAATTTTTTTAGAGTGTATATTTAAATTGGTAACTGAAATGCCTAATAAACGGACAGAGTTCAATACTTTTTCTTGAAAAAGTAATTCTTTTACTGTTTCGAATAATATAGCCTTTTCTTTTACAAAATACGGTAAAGTTTTACTGCGTGTTTGCAATTTAAAGTCGCTGTATTTTATTTTTAAGGTGATTGTTTTTCCCGATACTTTTGAATGTATTAAGCGCTGTTCCAGTTCTTCTGAAATTTTTTCTAATTTTTCGAGCATAAATATTTCAGAAGTTAAATTTTGAAAAAAAGTATGCTCTGCTGCAACTGATTTTCGAAGTCTGTTAGGTTTCACTTTGCTGTTATGTATCCCTCGAACAATATGATAATAGTGACTTCCTGAACTTTTAAAATGTTGCGTTAAAAATTCTTCACTTTTTTCTTTCAAATCTTTCCCTTTAAAAATGCCCAAATTATACATTTTAGCTGCCGTAACTTTACCTATACCATAAAATTTTTCAATAGGTAATTCTTCTAAAAAAGGGATTACCTCTTCCGGCGGAATGGTTTTTTGTCCGTTTGGTTTGTTAATATCAGAAGCAATTTTTGCGACAAATTTATTTACTGAAATTCCTGCGGAAGCATGTAAGTTAAGTTCATCAAAAATGCGTTGCCTAATCTCTTGAGCTATTAATGTTGCTGATGGATTACCCTTTTTATTTTCGGTAACATCCAAATAAGCTTCATCTAACGATAAAGGTTCCACCAAATCGGTATAATCATAAAAAATAGTGCGTATTTTATTTGAAATTTCTTTATATCTTCCAAACCTTGGTTTTACAAATATTAAATGAGGACACAATTTTTTAGCTGTAACACCACTCATGGCACTTCTAACACCAAATTTACGAGCTTCGTAACTGGCTGCCGAAACCACACCTCGCTCACTACCTCCACCAACAGCAATTGGTTTTCCTTTTAAATCAGGGTTATCCAATTGCTCTACAGAAGCGTAAAAAGCATCCATATCCACATGAATAATTTTGCGGTATTTAGGTTCAGTGCTCACTACTCAAAAATACAAAAGTAATGTTCATTATTTTTTTGATAACTCAAAATGATTGTCGTTTTTTTGTTTACTTTTTTATTAATTTTGTAATAACCTGAAAAACCCTGCTTTGAATCAAAAAAAACTCATACAAAAACTTAATTTTCAGCCAAAAGAAAATACTTCAGATATTTTTATAAAAAAATATGCTGATAATTATACTATTGAAATAGATTTTAAAAACCAAACTTTCTATTTTGGCGGAAAAATAAAAATAGGAGAAAAAGACATTCAAAATATTACAAAACAGGAAGATTGGGTTGTTTTAGAATGTGTAAACAGGTTACTTGAAAAAGGATATAAACCCGAAAATATTTCATTAGAAAAAGTATATCCGGCAGGGCACGGATTTTCAGGAAGATTAGACATTTGTGTAACTCGAGAAGATGGTTCTGAATACCTTTTAATAGAATGTAAAACATACAGTAAAGAATTTGATAAAGCTTTAAATCGTTTAAATAAAGATGGTGGTCAACTTTTTACCTACTTTAAATTTAGTAATAAGGCAGATATTATTATGCTTTATGCATCTGAATTAAATGAAAATGAAATTGTTTATAAAAACGAAATTGTAAAAATTGAAGAAGAATATAGAACCGGAGATGTAAAAGATTTTTATGAAAAATGGAATAAACTAACTAAAGATAATGGTGTTTTTGAAGAATGGGTAAAATCGTATAATTTTGAAAGCAAAGCTCTAACAATAAATGAGTTAATTGAAATAAAACAAGAGGACAGCAGTTTTATTTTTAATCGTTTTTTAGAAATTTTACGTCACAACGTTGTTTCAGATAAAGGAAATGCATTTAATAGAATTTTTACATTATTTCTTTGTAAAATTTATGATGAAAAAATCAACGAAGGAACTAACAACGAATTAGGTTTTCAATGGTTGGAAGGAATTGATGACCACAGAAGTTTTCAGCTACGATTAACTGATTTATATAAAGAAGGAATGCATGAGTTTTTAGAAAAAGTAGTTACCGATTTTTCTGAAACAGAATTTAATAATAAATTTAATTATTTAACTGAAGATCAACGTAAACCAATTTTAGATGAATTTCATAAAATTAGATTAGAAAAAAATAATGAGTTTGCGATTAAAGATGTATATGATGAACAGTCTTTTAATGAAAATGCAGTCGTAGTAAAAGAAATTGTTGAATTATTGCAAAAATACAAGCTCCGCTACACCAAAAAACAACAATATCTATCCGATTTTTTTGAGTTATTATTAACTACAGGTTTAAAACAAGAATCCGGACAATTTTTTACACCTGTGCCAATAGCGCAATTTGTAATTAAAAGTTTACCAATTGACACCATTTTAGAAAACAAATTGGCAACAGCAAAAATAGATAATGATACTTTATTACCTTATGTAATGGATTATGCAGCAGGTAGCGGACACTTTTTGACCGAAACCATGCATGAAATGCAACGGTTAATTAAACAAAAAGACAGTACAAAATACAACCCGAGTGTAGCCAAAAAAATTAGTTATTGGCAAAATGATCATTTTGCTTGGGCAATTCAATATATATACGGAATTGAAAAAGATTATCGACTGGTAAAAGTTGGTAAAGTAGGTTGCTATTTACATGGTGATGGACTGGCTAATGTAATTCATAGTGATGGATTGGCGCGTTTTAATCATCCAGATTATAAAGGGAAGCTGTTACATACAGATAAAGATTTTCCAAAAGATAATAAACAGTTTGATATTATAGTCTCAAATCCGCCATATTCTGTTTCTGCTTTTAAAAACGCAGCACGCACTTTTTATAAAGATGAAGATTTTGAATTGTATAATAAACTAACTGATAACAGTAGTGAAATTGAATGTTTGTTTATAGAACGAACCAAACAATTATTAAAAGATGGAGGTGTTGCAGGTATAATTTTACCAAGTTCTATTTTAAGTAATACGGGAATTTACACAAAGTCTCGTGAAATTATTTTACAATATTTTGATATTGTTGGTATTACAGAATTGGGCAGTAATACTTTTATGGCAACAGGAACCAACACAGTAACGCTATTTTTAAGAAGACGCAATAATTACGAAAGTTTAAATATTAAAATTGCCGTAGAAAAATTTTTCGCAGCCTTACAAGATGTTACAATAAACGGTATAGAAAAACCTGTAACAAAATATATAAATCACGTTTGGGAAGCTACCTCCAACTCCTCCAAAGGAAGAGAGAAATTCTCTTTTGATGATTATATAACTTTATTACAAAAAAAACCAAATAAAATTATTACTGAACACGAAATTTATATAGAATATAAAAAGAAACTAAAAGCTAAAAACGATAAAGAATTTTGGACTCTTCTTTTAGAAAAAGAAGCTGATAAATTGTATTATTTTATTATTACTTACCCACAAAAAGTGGTATTGATAAAAAGTGGCGAAAAAAATGCTGAAAAACGATTTTTAGGATACGAGTTTAGTAACCGTAGAGGTAGTGAAGGCATACACCCAATACAACGAGGCAAAAACATTGAAGATTGCACCCAATTGTTTCATCCTGATAAATTTGATGATAAAACAAAGGCAAGTACCTATATTTATAAAGCATTTCAAGGAGATTTTGAAAGTACTGTTGATGAAACAATGCAAAACAACGTTTCTCGCCATAATTTGGTTGATATGTTAACTTTTGACCGAGTTGATTTTGAAAAAAACATTTCACTTTCTGTTAAAAAAAAAATTAAATATGAATTAGTTTGGGGAACTGATAAATTAGAATATCTAGGTCTTGTTTCAGATATTAAAAAAGGAACATCAATTACAAAAAATAAAACCTTAAAAGGAAAAATTCCTGTAATTGCAGGAGGAAAGGAACCTGCTTATTTTCATAACGAATATAATCGTGATAAAAATGTTGTGACAGTTAGTGCATCTGGGGCTTATGCAGGTTTCGTTAACTATTTTGAAACACCAATTTTTGCGTCAGATTGTAATACAATTATCTCAAACAATGAAAATTTAATTTCTACAAAATTGATTTATTTATTTTTAAAATCAATACAAACTGAAATCTACCAATTACAAAGAGGTCAAGCGCAGCCCCATGTTTATAGTGATGATTTATCAAACATAAAAATTCCAATTCCATCATTAAACATACAACAAAAAATAGTTGCTGAAATTGAAGTTTTAGAAGCAAAAGAAATAAAAGCAAAAGAGGATATTGAAACACTTAAAGAGAAGATAAAAAACGCTATTTTAAAAGTTACAGGTAATTTAGTATCATTATCTAATATTACTTCAAAAATAGGAAGCGGAGCAACACCTAGAGGTGGAGAAAGCTCATATAAAACAAGTGGAATTTCATTAATTAGAAGTCAAAATATATATGATAATCAGTTTAATAACAAAGGATTAGCTTTTATTGATGAGGAACAAGCACGAAAATTAAATAATGTAACTGTTGAAAAGAACGATATCCTTTTTAATATTACAGGTGCTTCAATTGCAAGGTGTTGTATTGTAGAAGATAAATATTTACCTGCAAGAGTTAATCAACACGTTTCTATTATTAGAGTTACAGATAAAGCATTGCCGCAATATGTCCAAAATATTTTAGTTTCAAATAAATACAAATCTCAATTATTAGAAATTGGTAATGGAGCAACTTCAAGAGAAGCAATAACGAAACAACAATTAGAAGATTTTAAAATTCCACTTCCACCACTTTCAGAACAACAAAAAATAGTTTCAGAAATTTCAACAATAGAAAAAAAAATAAGTGTTATTGAAAAAGAAATAGCAGAAATTCCTCAACAAAAAGAAGCTGTTTTAAAAAAGTATTTATAAAATAAAAAGGTTGTTTAAAAGCAAACCATTCGACAACCTATGCTTCGACTCCGCTCAGCAACCGGTTATTGAGCGGAATCGAAATAAGGGTTCTCATAATAATTGAGAATAAATATGATGAAATTCTGAACCAACACTTCGGCTACGCTCAGTATACCGTTCAGAATTAAACTTTTAGAAACTTTTTTATAACATAAATCACTAAAATTAAATAACTCCTTGGTCTAACATAGCATCGGCTACTTTTATAAAACCTGCAATATTAGCGCCTTTAACGTAGTTAATATAGCCGTCATCTTCTGTTCCGTATTTTAAACAAGCCTCATGTATTGACGACATAATTTGATGTAATTTAGCATCAACTTCTTCTTTTGTCCAGTTTAATTTCATGGCATTTTGCGACATTTCTAAACCGGAAACAGCTACTCCACCGGCGTTAGCAGCTTTACCCGGAGCAAATGGTATTTTTCCATTATGAAAAGCATAAATAGCTTCAGGTGTACAGCCCATATTTGAAACTTCTACAACATATTTAACTCCATTTTTAATTAAATTTTCGGCATCAATTCCATCTAATTCATTTTGAATTGCTGAAGGCATTGCAATATCACAAGGTACTTCCCAAGGTTTTTTACCCGGAATAAATTTAGCTTCAGGAAATACTTCAACATAAGGAGAAACTATATCGTTATTTGAAGCTCTTAGAGCTAATAAATAATTTATTTTTTCAGCGTCTAAGCCTTTTTCATCAAGTACATATCCGTCCGGTCCCGAAATGGTAATTACTTTACCTCCAAGTTCAATAACTTTTAGGGCAACACCCCAAGTTACGTTTCCAAATCCTGAAAGACAAACTACTTTATCTTTAAAAGTATCTCCATCAAGTTTTAACATTTCTTTGGTAAAATAGGTTGCTCCAAATCCGGTTGCTTCCGGTCTAATAAGACTTCCTCCCCAATTTAAACCCTTACCTGTTAAAACTCCTGAATTTTCGTGTTGTAGTTTTTTATACATACCGTATAAAAATCCAATTTCTCTACCTCCGGTTCCAATATCACCGGCAGGAACATCGGCACTTGGTCCAATAATCCTCCATAATTCTAACATAAAAGCTTGGCAAAAACGCATAATTTCGGCATCAGACTTACCTTTTGGGTTAAAATCTGAACCTCCTTTACCGCCTCCCATAGGTAATGTAGTTAAGGCATTTTTGAAAATTTGTTCAAAACCTAAAAATTTAAGGATGCTCAAATTTACACTAGGGTGTAAGCGAATACCACCTTTGTATGGGCCAATTGCGTTGTTAAACTGAACTCTGTACCCTAAATTAACATGTACATTTCCGGCATCGTCCATCCAAGAAACTCTAAATGTTAAAATTCGATCCGGCTCAACTAAACGTTCAATAATTTTAGCAGCTTCGTATTGTGGATTCTCATTGTAAATTGTTTCAATTGATTCCAACACTTCATGAACAGCCTGTAAATATTCTTTTTCACCAGGATGTTTGGTTTCTAGGTTTGTTAATATACCTTGCACTTTCATAATATTACTGTTTTAACGTAAATAAAATCTATTATTAAAATTAATCATATTAAATTCAACTATTGTTATTCTTATGTTATAAATATTTAATAGTTGCTATTGTTTTACATAAAGCCTTCGGGAGGTAATTCATCAATTAAATCTTCTAATTGCTCCATACCATTTAATTGTTTAAAGCCTTCTTTAAAAATTGCTGCTTTATTACTTTTTCCTTCAATAATTACTGTTAAAGATGTTTTAAATCTTATATGTCGTAAATAGGTATTTTCATATACCGCTTTATGATTGTTCAAATATTCTAAATCAAAATAACCTTCATTTATAAAAGGATTTATGGTTAAATAACCTACTTTAAACGATGTTAAATTTTGAAAGAAATGAGTTCCCTGACTTGGATCTATCCTGAAATTATTAAGTCCTGCTTCAACAATTACCTTTGCTGAAGATATTTGTGGCCAAATTACCGGTATACCCAACCAAGGATCGCTAGAACCCCATCGTCCCGGACCCACTAAAATATAGTGTTTGTTTTGCTCTATAAATTTTCTGTTTAACTCTTCTACCGCAGTTGCAATTTGTCTTGTATTTGCAGAATTAAATGTTTCAGGCTTCACATATACTAAATCGTGAATATGCTCATATTTTCCATTTCCTAAAGCCGATTCTGAGTATATTATACTATCTGAAAGTTTAAAATCTTCAGGCAAATCGCTTACCATTTCCTTACTTTCAACTATTGGCCTAATTTGCAAAAAACTGAATTCTCTTGGTTTATCTTTTGGTACATCTAAATTTATTGCGAACTCCATTTCAATTGGGTTTCTCATTTCTCGTTGACCAATACGTAACAAATCTTGCAAAATCTCAGGTAGAGGGAAAGTGTTATATTTTAAAATATTATCAAATGTTACTACACGAATGCCTTCGTGTAAAACACCCGGTTTTATAACATTATTTTGCAAATCGTATGTTGAGGCTACAAATTTTAATGCTTTTTGATGATCTTTAGCACTTCTAATTACTATCTTTTTTTTATTGATTGACTCACTTGTAGAAGCTTTGTAGCTATCCGGATTCATATCTAACCCATAAAAATATTGTTGCGTTTCTCTTAAAGTTGAACTTGGAGATGATAGTTGTAATACTTTTTTTGGATGATAAGGAGAAAATCTAAGTGTTTTACCTCCTCCAACAATAATTTCTCCCAAACCTAAAGCAATATTGGCAATTCCTTCACTAGGCTGCTCATTTCCTAAAGGATAAAAATTAATTGAACGTGCAACTCCTGATATGTTTGGATAAAAAAGATTATCATATTGTTTTCCAACAACCTCTTGTAAAATTACAGCCATTTTACTTTCTTCAATAGAATGTGATGTTGCTTTTAAATATGCTTTACTATTTTTAAAAAATGCTGAAGCAAAAACAGATTTTATTGCTGTACTAACCATTTCTAACATTTTTTCTTTTCCGGTATTTGGAAGCATATAGGTTGCAAAAATTCCTGCAAACGGTTGGTAATGTGAATCTTCTAATGTACTTGAAGATCGAACAGCTATAGGTGTTTTAGCAATATTTAAAAAAGCCTGAATATCTTCTAAAACCCATTTTGGTAAAGGGTTTGAAATAAATTTGTTTAAAATTTCATCATCGTTATCAGTTTCAGCAACAAAAGTGATCAAATCGTATGTTTCAATAAACTCATCAAAAACTTCGGTACTTAGCACAACTGTACGCGGAATAGATATGTTTACATCATCATATTTTTTAAATAATTTATGTCTTTTTAAAAATGAATCAATAAAAGCTAAACCTCTACCTTTTCCTCCTAAAGAGCCATCACCTATTCGTGAAAAACCTAAATATTCATCGTATTTATTTTTATCAAATTTTGAAATTATTCCTCTTGCTTTAAAAACACGATAGGCTTTAATTGCATTTATTAAAAATACTCTGATTTGTTTTACATCTTCAAAATCTTCATACTCAACATTGCTAAACAAGTCTCCTAAAGGGAAAAGTGCACGCGATCGTAACCACTTTGAGTATTCACTTCTTTTGGCATGATATGTAATAGCTTCATCGGTAACAGAACTTAAAGCTTTTTGAAATTCACTAAGATTTTTTGCTGTTTTCAGTACTTTCATTTGAACCGGATCCCAAAATTCAAAATCTCCAAATGAAAAATACTTGTTGATGTAATTTTTAATTTCTTGCTCTAAGGTAGATGAATGTTTGTATAAAAATTTCCCTTTTAGTTCTAAAGCATATTTTTCGTTATTGCTGTCTGAAGATTGAATTAAAAATGGAAAATACCTATCAATACTTCTTACATATTTTAAAAATTGAAAACCTGCTTTAGAATCTCGTTTACCATCTTTAAAATATGAAACATCCGATATAACGCCTAAAAGGTTGTGTTTATATTTTTGAAATAATGTCAAACCTTCTTCATATTGTGTAGCTAACAATATTTTTGGCCTACCTCTCATTAACATCATTCTACGGTGTTCATTTAAACCTTCCGACATAAAAGAATCTACCTGTTTCAGTAAAATTTTGTAGATGATTGGTAAATATCTTGAGTAAAATCTTAATGAATCTTCCACCAAAAGTATGGCTTTAACGCCAATTTCATTAATATCTTTTTCAGCATTCATTCTATCTTCCGTCAACTTAATAATTGCTAAAAAAATATCAACATTACCATTCCAATGAAAAACAAAATCTATAACTCCGGGATTTTCCTTTTCTAATTTACTTCTTAATTGTGATGAATAATGACTTAACGCTGCAATAGGAACATTTGGAAATGCCTCTTTTATTTGTTTTGAAGTTTCAAAAGCTTTGTAATTATCAATATCAAGCCAAGTAATTACCAAATCAATTTTATCTGTACTTAACGTTTTAATAGCTCTTTTGGCAGAATTAGCATGTAAAAAACTAGGAGGATATCTTAAGTTTAACGATGTATATTCGTTAAAAATACGCTCGTCAATTCTACCATCTTCTTCTAACATATAAAAATCGTAGTTAGAACAAACTATAAGAACTTTATTGATTCGATTTTGCATTAATTGGTTAAATGCAACCTCTTCAAATTCATACGTTTTTAAATCCGGAAGTACCTTTTTTCTCATTTTAACCTAGCTTGCTTCTATATTGCAAGATATTATTTTACTTTAATATCAAGTAACTTTAAACAGATAAAAAAGGGTTGTACTTAAACAACCCGTAATTAGTGTAAATATATTCAAAATTAAACAACTCCTTGTGCTAACATTGCATCAGCAACCTTAACAAATCCGGAAATGTTTGCTCCTGTTACATAATCTATATATCCATCATCTCTTTTACCATATTTTATACAAGATGCATGAATATCAGACATGATATTTTTAAGTTTTTCATCTACTTCTTCTCTGGTCCAAGTAATACGTAAAGAGTTTTGGCTCATTTCTAAACCCGATGTTGCCACACCACCGGCATTAGCAGCCTTACCCGGCGCATATAAAATTTTTGCTGCTAAAAATGTGTGTGCCGCATCAATTGTAGAAGGCATATTAGCTCCTTCACTAACAACATAGCATCCATTATCTAAAAGTGTTTTAGCATCATCACTGTTAATTTCATTTTGGATAGCACAAGGCAAAGCTACATCGCATTTTATACCCCAAGGTTTTTCATCTTTAAAGAATTTTGCTTTTGGATATTTTTTAACATATTCGTTAATTCTGCCTCTTTTTTCATTTTTAAGCTCCATTACATAGGCTAATTTATCGGCATTAATTCCTTCTTCGTCATAAATAAATCCTGATGAATCTGATAATGTAACAACTTTAGCACCTAACTGAGTTGCTTTTTCGCAGGCATATTGTGCAACATTTCCTGAACCTGAAACCGTTACTGTTTTACCTTCAATAGAATCTCCTCTGGTTTCTAACATATTTTGAGCAAAATAAACAGTACCATATCCTGTAGCTTCAGGGCGAATTAACGAACCTCCCCAAGACATTCCTTTTCCAGTTAAAACTCCAGTAAATTCATTACGCAATTTTTTATACATTCCGAATAAATAACCAATTTCTCTACCTCCAACGCCAACATCACCCGCAGGAACATCGGTATTTGGACCTATATGACGGAATAGTTCACTCATAAAACTTTGACAAAAACGCATAATTTCACCGTCCGACTTTCCTTTAGGATCAAAATCTGAACCACCTTTACCGCCACCCATTGGCAACGTTGTTAATGCATTTTTAAATACTTGCTCAAAAGCTAAAAATTTGAGAATACTTAAATTAACTGTTGGGTGAAATCGTAAACCACCTTTATAGGGTCCAATGGCAGAGTTCATTTCAATACGGTAGCCCCTATTAACAACTATTTCACCTTTATCATCAATCCATGGAACACGAAACATTATTACACGCTCCGGTTCAACCATTCTCAGTAAAATATTTTTACCATTATATATTTTTTGACTAGCGATATATGGAATTACAGTTTCCGCAACTTCTTCAACAGCTTGTAAAAATTCAGGTTCAAATTGATTGCGTTCTTTTACTAAATCAATAAACTTTTTTATTTTTGATTTCATAATATATAGCTAGTAATTTTAATTATATGTTAATTTATAATACAAATATACTCATTATTTTAAACTATAATCAAAATATAGTGTTTTATTTATGTAATATATTTTACACACTAAAACGTTTTCGTAAATTTATTTTAAAATAGCTTCATTTAGGCTTTATAAATACTGGGATTGTAAAAAATTTAGACGAATGTTATTAAATTTACATTCCGGTTTATAAAAATAAATTTATGTAAATTTGCATCCTAATTTTAAAGTAAAATGTTAGATAAAGTAAAAGAACTGATTGGAGAAGTAACAGCTTTCAATGCTACTGTTAAAGAGGATATTGAAACTTTTAGAATTAAATTTTTAGGTAAAAAAGGAATTCTTAACGATTTATTTGTTGAATTTAAAAATGTTGCTCCTGCTGAAAGAAAAGAATTTGGACAAGCATTAAATACTTTAAAAAATATTGCTCAGGAAAAAGTTAATGAACTAAAGGAAGCTATAGAAAATGAAAATGAGCAAAAAGGATTGTATGGAGATTTAACAAGACCTGCAGAACCTGTTGAATTAGGCTCTCGTCACCCTATTTCAATAGTTAGAAATAAAATTATCGATGTTTTTTCAAGAGTTGGCTTTACAGTTTCCGAAGGTCCTGAAATTGAAGATGACTGGCATAATTTTACCGCTTTAAATTTACCTGAATATCATCCGGCAAGAGATATGCAGGATACTTTTTTTATTGAAACAAATCCTGATATTTTATTGCGTACGCATACTTCATCGGTTCAAGTGCGTTATATGGAAAGTCATAAACCACCTATTAGAACCATTTCTCCGGGTCGTGTATTTAGAAATGAAGATATTTCGGCTCGCGCACATTGTATCTTTCATCAAGTTGAAGGTTTGTATATTGATACTGATGTTTCTTTTGCCGATTTAAAACAAACATTGCTTTATTTTACAAAAGAAATGTTTGGCAAATCTAAAATACGTTTACGCCCGTCTTATTTCCCTTTTACAGAGCCAAGTGCTGAAGTAGATATTTATTGGGGATTAGAAACTGAAACCGATTATAAAATAACTAAAGGAACTGGCTGGTTAGAAATTATGGGATGCGGTATGGTAGATCCAAACGTACTTAAAAACGCCAATATAGACCCTGAAATATATTCCGGTTATGCTTTTGGAATGGGAATTGAGCGTATTGCAATGTTACTATACCAAATACCTGATATTAGAATGTTTTACGAAAATGATGTTCGCTTTTTAGAACAATTTAAATCGGTGTTGTAAGCCCCCGAATCCCTTAAGGGAAAATTAAAAATACGTGTAAAAATAATTATAAGTTTCTTTCCCTTTGGGAAGGATGAAGAATGGAACAATGAAAAAAGATATTCAAATACCTGAGGTTTCTAATGTTTACATGGCTGTTGTAAAAGAATATAATGAAGAATTTCAATGTGAAGATTGGAATGCTTATATTATTAACAATAAAGATGTTGAGCTGGAAATGGTTATAATAGTTTCTAAAGGTTTTGATGAAGAAAAAGGTATTGAAACTTCTCTTTTTCGCCATAAAATTGACAATTTGCCTGCAAATTCTTTTGCTAAAGTTGAATTGCTTCAAGAAGATGTTATAAAACTTTCTAATGCTTTTAATGTTACTTTTTTTGAAAATTCTAAAATGTTCGATAAAAAATATTTGTTTAAAAAAGGAACTATAAAAGAAAGTGGAGTTGTTACCTTTACTCGGACACAAAATTTAAGACCGTTTGTTACAAAACAAATATCTTAGAAACATGAAAAAACGTATTTACAGTAAAGAGTTTAAAGATCAAACAGTTCGATTAAGTTATCA
>NZ_JAAZUI010000049.1 GCF_012524075.1 Lutibacter sp. B1 | reverse complement strand
AAATTCAGCTTTTTTTAAAATCTATTACACCTTGTTTCTGAACCTCCAACCACACCATTTCCTCCTTAGCGGTTGCAAATGTAATACCTTTTTTTATTCCTTTACAAACTTTTTAAACCTTTTTTTTATCAATAATTTGAAGGTGCTTTTATCATCCTGAATATATGATAGTTACATTTTCAAAAAAATAAATTATACTATTTTCTAATTGTAGAAAAAAACAATCTGATCTTGATATATATTATATGGTATACTAAAAATTAAGTTATTTTTTAACTATTGACACTATTAGTTCTTAAAACTTATTGCGCAAATGGTAGTTTTCTAATATCTTTGCACCTCATAATAAAAAAATATGATTCAAATTACGTTACCTGACGGTTCAATAAAAGAATTTCAAAATGGCACAACCTCAATGGAGGTTGCAAAAAGCATAAGTGAAGGATTTGCAAGAAATGTGATTTCAGCAAAATTCAATGGTTTAACCATAGAAACCTCAACTCCTTTAAATAGTAATGGAAATCTTGTACTATATACATTTAATGACCCTGAAGGTAAAAAAGCTTTTTGGCATTCATCAGCTCACTTACTGGCTCAAGCGGTTACATTTTACCATCCTAATGTTAAATTAACCATTGGACCGGCTATTGATAATGGTTTTTATTATGATGTTGACTTAGGTGAAGAAACCATTTCTGAAAAAGATTTTAAAGATATTGAAAATAAAATGCTTGAGTTTGCTCGTGGAAAATACGAGTTTGTGATGCGTGATATTTCAAAAGAAGATGCTTTAAAGTTTTATAAAAGCCAAAATAATCAATACAAAGTTGAATTGATTGAAAATTTAAATGATGGAGAGATTACTTTTTGTAATCATTCTGACTTTACAGATTTATGCCGAGGTGGACATATTCCTAATACAAGCTTTGTTAAAGCTGTTAAAATTATGAATGTTGCAGGAGCATATTGGCGTGGAGATGAAAAAAACAATCAACTTACTCGTATTTATGGGATTTCATTTCCAAAACAAAAAATGCTTACAGAGTATTTAGAATTATTAGAAGAAGCCAAAAAGCGTGATCATAGAAAATTAGGAAAGGAATTAGAATTATTTGCTTTTTCAGATAAAGTAGGTCAAGGTTTGCCCTTATGGTTACCAAAAGGTGCTGCATTAAGAGAAAGATTAGAGAATTTTTTAAAAAAAGCACAAAAGAAAGCGGGTTATGAAATGGTTATAACTCCTCATATCGGTCAAAAAGAGTTATATGTAACATCAGGACATTATGCAAAATATGGAGAAGATAGTTTTCAACCTATAAAAACTCCAAAGGAAGGTGAAGAGTTTTTACTAAAACCAATGAACTGCCCTCATCATTGTGAAATATATAATAACAAGCCATACTCTTATAAAGATTTACCAAAACGATTTGCAGAATTTGGTACAGTATATAGATATGAACAAAGTGGAGAGTTGCACGGATTAACAAGGGTTAGAGGGTTTACTCAAGATGATGCTCATATTTTTTGCACACCAGATCAATTAGATGAAGAATTTAAATCTGTAATAGATTTAGTATTGTATGTTTTTAATACGTTAAGCTTTGAAAATTTTACAGTACAAGTATCTTTACGAGATAAAGAAAATAGAGATAAATATATTGGTAGTGATGAAAATTGGGAAAAAGCTGAAAATGCTATTATAAATGCTACCAAAGAAAAAGGATTAGACTATGTGGTTGAATATGGTGAAGCTGCTTTTTATGGCCCTAAGTTAGACTTTATGGTTAAAGATGCTTTAGGTAGAAGTTGGCAATTAGGAACTATACAAGTTGATTACAATTTACCCGAACGCTTTGGTTTAACTTACAAAGGAGCAGATAATCAATTACACAGACCTGTAATGATTCATAGAGCACCTTTTGGTTCAATGGAAAGATTTGTGGCTGTATTATTGGAACATACGGCAGGAAAATTCCCTTTATGGCTAACTCCAGAGCAAGTTATCTTATTGCCAATCAGTGAGAAATATCAAAAATATGCAGAAAAAGTTTTACATTTGTTAGAAAATTCCGAAATTCGCGCCCTTATAGATGATCGAAACGAAAAAACAGGAAGAAAAATAAGAGATGCCGAAGTAAATAAAATACCATTTATGCTAATTGTTGGTGAACAAGAGGAAAAAGATGGTATGGTTTCTGTTAGAAAACAAGGAGAAGGTGATTTAGGATTATTTAAAATAAATGATTTTATCTCATTCATAAATAAAGAAATTAATAGTACATTGGTACCGTTTTAAGTTTAATTTAAATTATAAAGTCATAGCAATAAAAAGAAGATCAGGGGGAAAAAAACCTTGGAGAGTTATTAAAGAAGATCAGCATAGAATTAATGAAAAAATTACTCATGTTGATGAAGTCCGTTTAGTTGGAGACAACGTTGAAATTGGGGTATACCCACTAGCAAAGGCAAAAACTTTAGCCAAAGAACAAGAATTAGATTTGGTTGAAATTTCACCTAAAGCCGTGCCTCCGGTTTGTAAAATTATAGATTATAAAAAATTTCTATATGAACAAAAGAAACGTGAAAAGGCTCAAAAGGCAAAAGCATCAAAAGTTGTTGTGAAAGAAATAAGGTTTGGACCTAATACTGATGAACATGACTTTGAATTTAAAAAGAAACATGCTGTTAAGTTTTTACAAGATGGTGCTAAATTAAAAGCATTTGTGTTTTTTAAAGGTAGATCAATAATATACAAAGATCAAGGACACATTTTACTTTTAAGACTAGCAACTGAACTTGAAGAATACGGAAAAGTTGAGCAAATGCCTAAATTAGAAGGCAAACGTATGATTATGTACATTGCTCCAAAAAAGAAATAATACTTCGACTCCGCTCAATAACCGAACGAAGTTGATGATGAATAATATTAAGCAAGATAAAAAAGTAGAAGAAAGATGCCTAAAATGAAAACCAAATCTAGTGCTAAAAAGCGTTTTAAGCTTACAGGCTCTGGAAAAATTAAAAGAAAACACGCTTTTAAAAGTCATATTTTGACTAAAAAGTCTAAGAAACGTAAATTAAAGTTAACTCACGCTGGTTTAGTTCATGAATCAGATAAAGCTAACATATTACAACAATTAACTTTAAAATAATAAAGTTAGTTAAGGGAATTTAATTATTAACCATGGAGTAGCGCACTAAGAGTTTTAAGTTTTATGTTTTGAATTTTGAGTTAATTAATAACAAAAAACCAATAACTAAACACTAGATAAACCGCCTACTACAAAAAAACAAATGAATTATGCCAAGATCAGTAAATTCAGTTGCTTCAAGAGCTAGAAGAAAAAAGATATTGAAGCAAGCAAAAGGTTACTTTGGACGTAGAAAAAACGTTTATACAGTAGCAAAAAATGCGGTTGAAAAAGGAATGATATATTCTTATAGAGATCGTAAAAATAAGAAAAGAACTTTCCGTGCTTTATGGATTCAACGTATTAACGCTGGAGTTCGTCAGTATGGAATGTCTTATTCACAGTTTATGGGTAAAGTAAAAGCTAATAATATTGAATTGAATCGTAAGGTTCTTGCAGATTTAGCTATGAATAATCCAGAAGCTTTTAAGGCAATTGTTGATACAGTAAAATAAATTTTTAATTTCTTGCTTATATAAAAAAACCCGAACAAATTGTTCGGGTTTTTTAATTCCATATTTTGACACTGTTTCACAAAGTGTGTAAGTATAAAATATCGAGGGTTTAGCTAATTATAGCTGGACCCTTTTTTCAAATATGACAAGGAACTGATTTAGGATAATGCCCCAATTTTGGATTGGCATTGAC
>NZ_JAAZUI010000048.1 GCF_012524075.1 Lutibacter sp. B1 | reverse complement strand
GTAAACCCAACACCAACGATAAGTAGTGCTGCTACAAAAACTATATGTGATAGTACAGATTTAGATTATGACATTACTTCTGCAACAACAGGTACAACATTTACGTGGACAGTTTCAGAAACTACAGCACCTACAGGAGGTTCAATTACAGGATTTACTGCTGATGCTACAGGAACAAATTCATCAATAAATGATGTGCTAGTAAATTCGGGAACAAGTCCAGGTGAAGTTACTTATACCATAACACCAACAGGACCAGCAACAACTAATTGTCCTGGTATACCATTTGATTTGGTGGTTACCGTAAATCCAGACCCAATTCTTACTGCTACACCAGATGTAGCAACATTTTGTAGTGGAGGAACTACTTCTATAGCTTTAAGTTCAACAACTTCTGGAGTTACTTATTATTATGATGCGCCAATAATTTCTGGTTCAGCAGGAAATATTACAGGAGGTACTGCTAGAACTTCTCCAGGTAACACGAATGATATAACAGATACCTTAGTAAATACAACAGCAGAAATTCAAACAGCTACTTACACAGTATATGCGATGTATGATGGGTGTGTGTCTTCTACACCAGAAACTGTAGTCATTACTGTAAATCCGGTTCCAGTACTTACAACTGGATTAACAGAAGGATTGTGTGTAGATAATTTATATACAGCTACAGCAAATTTAGATTTAACCACAAGCCCATCTATGGCAGGTGCGTTATTTACATATGGCGCACCTACACTTTCAGGAGGTGCAGGAGATTTAACAGGGGGTACGGCTAGAACAACAGCTAGTTCAGATAATATTACAGATACATTTATAAATACAACAGACATAGCTCAAACAGCAACATATTCAGTAACACCAATTGCTCCTTCAGATTTAGGAGGTTGTAGTGGAGAACCAAAAACTGTTGTTATAACAATATACCCACGTTCAGAAATTACGAGTTCGCTTGCTGAGGTAACTTGTAGTCAAAGTGAATTTACATATGCTGTTACAAGTAATGTAACTAATTCTACATTTACCTGGTCAAGAGCGGCAGTTACAAACATAAGTAATAGTTCAACAACAGGTACTGGGAATGTTACAGAAACGTTAATAAATACAACAACTGCTCCGGTAGATGTAACTTATGTGTTAACACCTACAGGCCCATCACCAAACAATTGCACAGGAACACCTTCAGATTTAATAGTAACTGTAAATCCAACTGGACAAGTAAATAAACCAACAGATCAAGAGTTGTGTAATAATGATAATACAACATTAATAACTTTTACAACAAATAATACAGGAGGTACTACTACTTATAGTTGGGTTAATGATACGCCTTCCATTGGGTTAGCTGCCTCGGGAACTAATCAGTCAACAATTCCTGTATTTACAGCTAAAAATACTACTATAGAACCTGTAGTTGCAACAATTACTGTAACTCCAACTTACACAAATGGTGGTGAAAGTTGTGAAGGAACACCTGTAGATTTTACAATAAAAGTAAACCCAACACCAACGATAAGTAGTGCTGCTACAAAAACTATATGTGATAGTACAGATTTAGATTATGACATTACTTCTGCAACAACAGGTACAACATTTACGTGGACAGTTTCAGAAACTACAGCACCTACAGGAGGTTCAATTACAGGATTTACTGCTGATGCTACAGGAACAAATTCATCAATAAATGATGTGCTAGTAAATTCGGGAACAAGTCCAGGTGAAGTTACTTATACCATAACACCAACAGGACCAGCAACAACTAATTGTCCTGGTATACCATTTGATTTGGTGGTTACCGTAAATCCAGACCCAATTCTTACTGCTACACCAGATGTAGCAACATTTTGTAGTGGAGGAACTACTTCTATAGCTTTAAGTTCAACAACTTCTGGAGTTACTTATTATTATGATGCGCCAATAATTTCTGGTTCAGCAGGAAATATTACAGGAGGTACTGCTAGAACTTCTCCAGGTAACACGAATGATATAACAGATACCTTAGTAAATACAACAGCAGAAATTCAAACAGCTACTTACACAGTATATGCGATGTATGATGGGTGTGTGTCTTCTACACCAGAAACTGTAGTCATTACTGTAAATCCGGTTCCAGTACTTACAACTGGATTAACAGAAGGATTGTGTGTAGATAATTTATATACAGCTACAGCAAATTTAGATTTAACCACAAGCCCATCTATGGCAGGTGCGTTATTTACATATGGCGCACCTACACTTTCAGGAGGTGCAGGAGATTTAACAGGGGGTACGGCTAGAACAACAGCTAGTTCAGATAATATTACAGATACATTTATAAATACAACAGACATAGCTCAAACAGCAACATATTCAGTAACACCAATTGCTCCTTCAGATTTAGGAGGTTGTAGTGGAGAACCAAAAACTGTTGTTATAACAATATACCCACGTTCAGAAATTACGAGTTCGCTTGCTGAACAGGTTTGTAGTAACTACCCGTTTACTTATACAATTACTAGTAATGTAGTAGGAACTACTTTTGAATGGTCAAGGGCTGCAGTTGCAGGAATAAGTAATGCGTCAGTAACAGATACTGGATCTATTATTAATGAAACTTTGGTAAATACTACAGCATCAACTATTAATGTTGAGTATATTTTAACACCAACAGGAGATACTTCTTGTGCAGGGACGCCTTCAACCTTAGTAGTAAGTGTAAATCCAACACCTGCAGTAACACCAAATTTATCACAAGCTATTTGTAGTGGTTCTACAGCTAATTTAGTGTTAACAAGTACGCCAGCAGTTTCCGGAACTACGTTTACTTGGCCTGAGCCAACAACAGAAGGCTCTTTTGGTACTATAACAGGTGGTACTGCAAGAACTACAGGCTCAACAAGCCCAATTACTGATGTTTTAGTAAATACAACCAATGTACCTTTAACGCTTGTATATTTAGTTACACCAATAAGTACTTTAGGATGTGTAGGAACACCTACTGAGGTCAAAATTACGGTGAATCCAATTCCAACAGTAAGTAGTGATACTACTAAAGAAATATGTAATAATGACAATGTAGACTATAGTCCAACATCTAAGGTTTCTGGAGTTACTTATACTTGGACAGCAGCACTAACAAGTGGTACGGTTACCGGGTTTACCACTGTTCCAGATTCTGGAGCAACAATAAATGATGTATTGGTAAACTCAGGAACAACTCAGGGAGAAGTAACTTATACAATTACACCTACAGGTCCGTACTCAACAAACTGTGAAGGGACACCTTTTGATTTTGTAGTTACCATAAATCCAATACCAGATGTTATTGCAACACCAATTACAGAAACTATTTGTGATGGAGATACAACAGATATTGACTTAACAACAACTATAACAGGAACAACAGTTTCTTATTCTTGGACAGCAGCTTTAACAAGTGGTACGGCTTCTGGTTATTCAGCTGGTTCTGGAAATACAATTTCAGAAACACTTATTAATTCATCAACACTACCAGCTATTGTAACATATACCATAACTCCAACTATAGGGACTGTTTGTGCAGGTTCACCTATTACTGTTGATATTACTGTAAATCCAAGCCCATCTGTTATTTCCGGAACTCCGGTTCAAGGTTCTTGTGCTTTACCAATAGGTAGTATAGAATTAATAGGCTTGCCCTCGGGAAATTGGACAATAAATCAAGCAGGTACTACAGCTAATTCTTATACTGGTTCAGGGTCAACTTATACGGTAAATTCATTGGCTTCTGGAAGTTATAATTTTACAGTAACTAATGATGATGGTTGTACTTCTAGTGCTTCTTCAAATATTATAATTAATAATATTATTTGTTCAATTGTAGATAATTTTTCAACCACACCTGTTGATGAAGTTTTAGGAGGAATAGCAGGAGATGTAACAGCAAATGACACTTTAAATGGTACAGTAGTTTCAGATTCAGCTATTGAAATTACACTTGATGCTGCTGATGGAATTATAGGTTTAACAATAGATTCTAACGGAAATATTATAGTGCCTGCAGGAACATCAGAAGGTACTTATGTAATTGATTATACAATTTGTGAAGTAGTAAACCCTTCTAATTGTAGTAGTAATTCAGCAACTATTGTAGTATCAGACGCAGGAACACCATTAGCCGTAAATGATGGAACCTATATTGTAGATGAGGATAGTACAATCAATAGATTAGATTGGTCAGGTAATGATACTTTAATTGATGGAGCTACTTTAAGTAGT
>NZ_JAAZUI010000047.1 GCF_012524075.1 Lutibacter sp. B1 | reverse complement strand
GACCAATTTTTACAACAATCTAGAGTAAAAAATATGGCTGAAGTCTTTACACCATCTTGGATTTGTAATGCACAAAACAACTTAATAGACAGTGCTTGGTTCGAACGAAAAAATGTCTTTAATAAAGAGATACCAAACCAGAAAAAATGGAAAACGAATCAAGAAAAAGTTGAATTTCCAGAAAATAAATCTTGGAGAGACTATATTAATGAAACACGGCTTGAAATTTCTTGCGGAGAAGCACCATACATAACAAGTCGGTATGATACAACAACTGGAAAATTTATAGAAGTTGAAAATAGAATTGGTTTACTCGACAGAAAACTTAGAATCATAAATGAAAATATCGAAGAATCAAACGAATGGCTTGAAGCAACTAAATCGGCCTATAAAAAAACTTATGCTTACGAGTGGCAAGGTGATAGCTTATTACTTGCTAGGGAATCATTGCTTTTTACATTCATTGAAAATTACAAATATAAATTTGAAAAAGAACCATTGCTTAAATCAATACAAGATATAGCTGAGATTATTTCTTGGAATGTTTGGCAAATGGACGGATTGAAAGGCGTAGTTCCATTTTCTTGTGGGGAAATAAAAACCAAAACAGTTAATCTATTTGGAGAAGAAGAAACCAATAATTCATTTTGCAAAGGCTGTGTTAGTGGTAATATTTTTGAACACAATGGAATTTACTGTTTAATTACGAATTGGTCAAGTACAGGTTTAAAAGGTAAAAAAATAAGATTTATAGACCTACTTCAAAACAAACATCAATCAATAAATGGCAAATAATAATCAACTTGACATACAACTTTTAGAAGATTTAATTATCGGTAGAGTTGAACCTCATATCTATGCTTTTACAACAGAAACTGTTCCTAATTATTTAAAAGTTGGTGATACATACAGACCAATTGAACAAAGACTTAACGAATGGAGAAAGCATTTTCCAGAACTTGAAAAAAGGTATCAAAAAGTTGCTAAAGCTGATGAAGAAACTTTTTTCAGAGACTTTGCTATTCATCAGTATTTAGAAAATGACCTTAAGAAATTAAGGCTAGCACAAGGAGATTTAGATTCCACTATATATTATTCAAACGAGTTTTTTAAAGATACTAATGATAGTGACATTGATGATGCAATAACAGATATTATTGATGCTCACAAAAACAATGAACCAAAATATAAATTTTACAAATTCGATGGTAGTTTATTACCAGAAACACATACGTATGCTAGAAATCAAGAATACGAGCCAAGACCTAATCAAAAAGAGACCATTAAAAGATTTAGAGAGGCCATAGACAAAGGTAGAACTAATCTCTTGATGTATGCAGTAATGCGATTTGGTAAGTCGTTTACTTCTATGTGTTGTGCAGTTGAGATGAATGCGAAATTTGTTCTAGTTGTTTCTGCAAAAGCTGATGTGAAAAATGAATGGAAAAAGACTGTTGAAAGTCACTTAAAATTTGATGGTTTTAGTTTTTTAGATAGTAATTCACTTTTAGAAAGCGAAACAATTATAAAAGATAAACTAGAAGCTAAAGAAAAAGTCGCCTTATTTCTTACACTTCAAGACTTACAAGGAGATTATATAAAAACCAAACATAAGGAAGTGTTTGAAAATCAAATTGACCTTTTACTTATAGATGAAACACATTTTGGTGCAAGAGCTTTAGAATATGGAAAGGTTTTAAAAGAGTTAAAGAGTAAAAAAGAACTGAAAAGTGAAACTGAACTCAATGATGAATCTTTAGACGAATTAGAAGCAACAACTAAAACAATTAACTCGAAAATTCGAATCCATTTATCAGGAACACCATATCGTATCTTGATGAACAGTGAATTTACAACTGATGATATTATTGCCTTTTATCAGTTTACTAATATTGCCGATGACCAACAAAAATGGGATAATGAATACTTAACCAAAGACGATACGAAGGAATGGGAAAACCCTTACTATGGTTTTCCTCAAATGATTCGATTTGCTTTCAATCCAAACGAGTCATCGAGACAAAAAATGGAAGAACTGAAAAAATTGGGTGTTACTTACGCCTTTTCAGAATTATTCAGACCAAAATCCATTCTAAAAGACGTAAAAACCGAATTACATAAAAAGTTCATTCACGAGCAAGAAATTGTTGACCTACTTAATGTTATTGATGGGACAAAAAATGACGACAACTTATTGAGCTTTCTAGATTATGACAAACTTAAAGAAGGCAAAATGTGTCGTCATATGGTTTGTGTACTTCCCTATCGTGCTTCTTGTGACGCATTTGAAAGCTTAATTAAATCTAATGAGTTTAAAAATCTTAGCTCGTATGAAGTAATTAATATTTCTGGCGTTGAAAATGAAAATGTTTTCAAGGACACTCAATCTGTAAAATCTAAAATTGAAAAATGTGAAAGCAAAAACAAGAAAACAATCACTTTGACAGTAAACAGGATGCTTACTGGTAGTACAGTTCCGCAATGGGATACTATGCTATACTTGAAAGATACAGCTTCACCACAAGAGTACGACCAAGCTATTTTTAGACTTCAAAGTCAATTTATTAAGACTTACAAAGAACCTAATGGAGATTCGGTTAAATACAACATGAAGCCTCAGACCTTGTTGGTTGACTTTAATCCAAACAGAATGTTCCAAATGCAGGAACATAAATCACAGATTTACAATGTAAATATAGAATCCAATGGAAATTCAAGATTAGGAGAACGAATAGAAAAAGAACTACAAGTTTCACCAATCATAGTAATCAATAACAAAAAAATGGTTCAAGTTGAACCAACAGATATTTTAAATGCAGTTCGTCAATATTCTAGTGAAAGAAGTGTTCTTGACGAAGCTACTTCAATTTCAATAGATTATTCACTTTTAAGTATTGAAGAAATAAAGGCAGTTATTGACAAACAAGGTATAATCGGTTCAAGACAAGGTATTGAAATTAAACCTTCAGAAGGTGAAGGTGATGACCTAGATACAGGAGACAAGCCGGATGGTGATGATGCACCTGGAAAAGAAGACAAAGAAAAAGACAGTACAAAAGATGATAAGGTAGACTACAAAGGAAAATTTGCAATGTACTATGCAAGGATTCTTTTCTTTTCATTTCTCACAGACTCAAAAGTCAAATCTCTTGAAGAAATTATTGAAGCTATAAATGATTCACAAGATAATCTTCGTATTGCGTCACACTTAAATTTAGAAACAGTAATTCTTTCACTGTTTCAAGAACACATTAACCCTTTTGTTTTAAGTGAGTTAGATTATAAAATACAAAACATCAATTCATTGGCAAATGACACCACTATTTCACCAATAGAAAGGGCAAGCAATGCTATGAAAAAATTCAGTCGCTTATCGGACTCTGAGATTGTTACGCCTGAAATTGTAACTGACAAAATTATTCAAACTTTACCAGAAGAGAATATTAATGAATCATCATTACTATTGGACATCGCTTCTAAACAAGGAGAATTTGTCTATGCAGTGTATAAAATATTTGGTAAAATGGTAGCGAATAATTTTTATTCAATACCAACATCAAAAATTGCTTATGAATTTACAAGAAAGGTTTATACGCTACTTGAATTAGATATTGAAAACATAGAATCAGAATACACGTCTTACGATTTAATTTCGGAGAATAATTTAATAGATAATGAAACATTAAAAATTAACAATAACGTTATGAAATTTGATGCAATTGTAGGAAATCCACCATATCAGCAAACAATTAGTGACAACTCAAAAAACAAATCATTAAGTAGACAGATATTTCCTGACTTCATAAAACTCTGTGTTGGTCTAAACCCAAACTATTTATCACTTGTGACACCATCTAGATGGTTCACAGGAGATGCACAGGATAAATCATTTTTGCGATTACGTGAATTTTTTCAAGAAAACAACCACATACAAAGTATAGTTAATATACCTATTTCAAATTCTGTTTTTCCAGCTGTGGAAATAAGTGGTGGAATAAACTATTTTGTTTACAATCCTAATCACAATGGAGATTTAGAATTTACTGAATATTATGATGAAGAAAACTCGCAAACATTCACAAGGCCTCTATTTGAGGAAGGTCTCGATATTATTCTAAGTAGTGGTTTTAGTCATAATATCATAAGTAAAGTAAAAAATGAAGATTTCAAATCGATAACGGCAATAACTAAAGGACGCAACGCTTTTGGAATATTAGGTAAAAATGCTAATGAGATTTCGAGTTCATTTTATCAAAATGGATACTATGAATTAAGATGTAAACACGAAGAAATTAGATATGTTGATAGTAATCTCATAACTAAAAATAAAGAAATTGCTGAA
>NZ_JAAZUI010000046.1 GCF_012524075.1 Lutibacter sp. B1 | reverse complement strand
ATGAATCGGTTAAATCGAAATAATATTGAAAAATCCTGCTATGTTTGATTAAGTTACTTTAGCTAACAATGGCTATATTGCATTGTGGCGGATTTTCTTTTTCAGAAAATCCTCGTATATTTACTAAGCTAATTGCTATGGCGGAAAAATCTTGCCGATTTTTCCACAACGACAACATAGCCTAAACCGTTGGCAAACATTATGAGGAAAATAATTTCAATTATCTTAATATTTTCAAGTTTATACAGTTTTTCCCAAGATAAATATGACTATTCGATTAAAAGAAAAATTGATTCATTAATAAAGATAGAAAGTGATTTTTATGAAGATAGAAAGTATGATGAATCAATTGTAATTTGTCAGAAACTCATTGATTTAGGCTTTGATGAAAGTATATACAAAGGATATTCAAAAATAATATTGAGTCAATATCTGAAATACTTTCCAAATAAAGATTTAAGTACTCTAAATGAGTTAATTAAAAATGAAATTACATTTATTGACTTCTTAAAAAATTCTGCTAATTTCAGGAATGATTATGTTTCTATTGCTAAGAATCAGGGAATATTGTTTCAATCAAAATATGAGTTAGCTGAAATTAAAAATAGCATTGATATCTATAAGGAGGCTTTATTAATCCTTGATGAAACTGAAAAAACAGCTAATTTGATTAATATGAATTGGGAAAGAGAAGACCAAATTGGTATGATAAAAATCAGCAAGGCAAGAACTTATTTAAGAATATATGAACTATCAGATAACCACACAGTTTTACTTACAGGACTTCCTTTTTCCCAGGAAGCAAATGTTTATTATTCTAATCTAACAAATGATAATTATATCTATTTTAGTTCTAAAGAATTATTAACTAAATATCACATCGAATTGTCTAATTATGAGAATTTCGATTACCATAAGAAAAGTGCTGAAGAAATTATTTTAGATTTAGATAAAACCTATAAAGATTCATATTACTCGGATAGAATAAAGATTATAGATTCCTTAAAAATAAAAGTAAAGGAATTAATGAAATAAAAAAAACGATTTGCCAACAATGCACATAAAAAATTGCTTAATTCAGTAAAATAGAATGTTTCTAAAACAAAAAAACATTAAATTTAAACATTGGAAAATTGCGTTTCCAAATCCGCAACTTTTCATGTCCTAAACCGTTAGGTGCAAGCATGAAAAAGGCCTCGTCCTAAAATAGGTTGACTAAAAATTAAACACTTTTAGTAACTTATGAAGACACAACAAAATTCAACCTGTCGAAAAAAAGAGTATCAAAAAATTAGTTTTGACCTCAAACTTTCTATCATTGACCAAATTATTAATGGACAAATTTCTGTCAACTATGCCTCCAAAAAATATCAAATTTCTCGAAGTTCTATTACCTATTGGATGAAAAAATTGAGTAATTTTAAACACAAATCAATCACTATGAGCAAAAATAACGAACTTAAAAAACTCAGAGAACGTATTGAAGAATTGGAGTTTATTAAAGACTTTCAACAAGATATTATCGCTGATTTTGAAAACATTACAGGAGAAGAGCTTGCAAAAAAGTATTTGCCCGAAGCATTAGCAAAAGAGATAGAGAAAAAGAAACAAAGCCTTTTAAAACAAAATGGCTCTATCAATGCTTCGGAATAAGCAAACAGGCTTATTATCAACGAATAAAGGCAAATTCAATTAAACAAAATCAACATAAAATTGTGCTAAATTTAATCTTAAATATCCGTAAAAGAATGCCCAAAACTGGCACTAAAAAGTTATATAAACATCTAAAAAATGAACTCCAACAAAACAATATCAAAATGGGTAGAGATGCTCTATTCAACTTACTCAGATCTTATGGATTATTGGTAAAGAAAACAAGACGTTTTCATATTACAACCAACTCTAATCATTTCTTTTATAAATCCCCTAACCTACTCAAAAACTTAGAAATAATGTACGCTGAACAAGTTTTTGTAAGTGATATTACCTATATTAAAGTTGATGGTGGACACGCATACTTAGCCTTAGTAACCGATGCATATTCAAAAAAAATAATGGGTTGGAGTTTAGATGACAATATGAAAGTTTCTCTTGTCAAACAAGCACTGGAAATGGCACATAAAAACCGTATTTATAAACATGCCAATATCATTCATCACTCCGATAGAGGTATTCAATACTGTTGCCCGGATTACTCAGATTTTGCAGAAAATAAAGGCTTTGTTTTAAGCACAACACAACAATATGACCCTTATGAAAATGCGGTAGCTGAAAGAATTAACGGTATTTTAAAATACGAATTTGGGCTCAAAAAAACCATTAAATCTATAAACATTGCTCAGAAAATGGTTAAACAAGCTGTACAAATTTATAATAATGAAAGATTACACTGGAGCCTTGATTTAAAGACACCGCAAAGTGTACATCTAAAATACAATCAACAAAAATACAAATCATATGCAAAAAAATCAGCGTAGGAATGTTGGTAAGTTTTTTAAAACCCGTAGGAAGTTTTTAAAAAAAAACTTATCAATGTTCCGGTAATTTGACTATTTTTAAACTATAATTATCAACCAAAAATGGTCAACCTATTTCAGGACAAGACAAAAAGACAAACTATCTCAATAAAATAAATGGATACAATAGATTTTTCATCGAAAAAGCCAAAGGAGATTATTGAAATAATTGGAGCGAATTTCGAATCTGCCAAAGCAAAGAGAGATTTAGAAAAACTTCAATCTTCAATTAAAGTTGCATTAGAAATAGACACTGATTTCTTTGATACTCATTCAAAAGCTATCTTACATTACTTTATTGGGAATGCATGGTCTTACATACAAAATATTAAATATCCGCTTGAAGAGTTCCCATTAGAAACGTATGAGTTGGAGCAACAAATTATTTGTTTGAGAAAAGCATATAGTCTAATTAAAGAATGTAATGACAAATTCAATACATGTCAAATATTAACAAACCTTGGAAGTCTTTTCAGCCACATCGGAAGATTTTCTGAAGCTCAAGAATATTTCAATTTATGCTTAAACATTGACCGTAAGTTTGGAATGGCAATAGGCAACCGTGGTTTTGCAATGTATTATTATGCCAGGGTTATTTTTGAGCCTACTCATCAATTTATTTTTATGCAATATGCTAGGAAAGATTTATTAGAATCACAATCTTCCAATCAAGTATATTTAGGGGCAAAAAATGCTTTTAAATCAACAGCAATAGAAATTGAAAAAGCCTATCCACTTGACTTACTAAACGACTTCAAAAACTATGGTGACAATTACAAAAAATTGACAGCTAAGGAAAGAGAATATCGAGAATGGTGTGCTATTAATCGACTATTTATTAACCCATTAAACGATATTTTAACAGAAAGTGTCGTTGCAAATGATTACTTATTCACCCCTTCGATGATTTTGAGATTTGACGAAAAGCCTATTTTTCATTCTCTTTTTAATCAATTAAAGCAAGAGTTCGTAAGTGCGCGATTCCTTTTTTATGAAGCATTAAATCAATATAAACCTCACTTTTCAGACAAGGAAGTTGTGTTAATGGACACACTTGATTATTCGGTATATTCATTTACTCTAGAAAAGGTAAAAATCACTTTCAGAGTATGTTACTCTCTCTTTGACAAAATTGCATATTTTATAAATCTGTATTTAAAGTTGGGGCAAAATTCCAATCGCGTCAGTTTTCGAAATATTTGGTATAAACAATTGAATAAATCAAATGGATTAAATGAGAGAATCTCAACAACAAAAAATTGGGCGATGAGAGGTTTGTTTTGGTTAAGTAAAGATTTGTACGAAACAGAATTTGACTTAACGATAGAACCAGAAGCAAAGGAAATTGCCACAATTCGGAATTTTGTTGAGCATAAGGCATTTAAAATTGTAGAATCATTTAATAACGGGTGGTCTGACAAATCCGAAATATTTGAAATTGACCGGTCTTTATTTTACGATAAAACTTTTAAACTCTTAAAATTAAGTAGGTCTGCATTAATGTATCTCTCATTTCTAATTTATGACGAGGAGAGAGAGCGGAAAAAACTTTTAGGAAATAAATTGACTATGCCAATGGAGTTTATAGAAATACAAGATGATGAAAAAATATAAAATGCCAGCACCTAACACGTGGTATAAGGCATGGCTGGGTTTGTGCGGATTCGACAAGTCGAATCTCGTCCCAACCTCAGTTTCGGTCGGACTGTTCAGACTCTCGTCTGACCGCCACGACCTCATACCACAACCGTTGCCTAAAATAACGAGATTGGAACTTGGCAGAGAAATTTTCTTTCAAAAATAATGATTTACTAAAGCTGAAAATATTCTGATTTTGGGCATTATTCCGGAATAAGTTTTTAATTTATTTTT
>NZ_JAAZUI010000045.1 GCF_012524075.1 Lutibacter sp. B1 | reverse complement strand
AAATAGATCAAAAACTCATTCCGAAATAGTGCTCAGAATCGGACTAATTTTCAGCTTTAGTAAATCATTATTTTTAAATAAAAATTTCTCAGCCGAGTTCTTCGCACGTTATTTTAGCTAACGGTTTAGAGCATGAAAAGTTGCAGGTTTGAAAACGCAATTTTCCGATGTTTTAAATTAGGATTATTTTGTTTTAGAAACATTCTATATTGTTGTATTTAGCAATTTTTTATGCGCATTGTTGTACATAGTTTTTATTCTATTATCAAATTTCGATTCTTTGGGTATTTAACTGAATATTTTAATTCAAATTTCTTATTCTCATTAGGCTCAATTGAAAAATCCCATTTAATTTCTCCTGTCTCAATATTATGTTTTGCTCCTGAAATTTCAAAAATATCTACTTTAATTTCTTCAAGTGTTGAAACTGGAACTTGGTCAAAAATCAGCATATTTATTTTTTGACTTTTATTATTCTTTACATTTATTGTCCAAACTCTTGTTTCCTCTTTTTTACTTCCAATAAATTGCTTTGTAGTAAAGTTTTTTACTTTTTCTCTTTTTACTGAAACATTTTTATCTCTACCTAGTGAAATTTGTAATGTGTCAGTTGCGTACCTAATGTCTAATAATGTTTTCCCAACATAAGTGTCCTCGAAAAAAATATTTGCTTCTCCTTCAAGTAAATTATATTTTTCCCAGTCGGAAATATTTGCAATCAAGAATGCATCTTTATCTATTTTTGGAACACAGAAATATTTATATTCTGCTGGTAAATTATAATTTACCATATCGACAGAATAACTTTTATTATCAGATTTAATAGAATAGGGAATTTCAATTTCAAAATCAACTGTTGTTTGTTTAACAGTTTGCTCAGAAGGAATTTGAAAACTACTAGCTCCTCTTATTTGCAAACCTGCAACTTTTCCTTCTAAAACTTCACTGACTGATTTTCTTTTTCTACTACCATATCCTGTAACAACAACTTCTTCTAAAGCTTGACTATCTTCTTTTAAGTAAACATTTAAATTTGAGCTTGTAATTGGTAATGTTTGACTTTCATAACCAATAAATGAAAATTCTAATTGGCTTGAATTATTTGGTATTGTAATTGAATAATTCCCATCAAAGTCTGTACTTGCACCAATAGTTGAACCTTTTACAATAACATTAACTCCAGGAATAGGTAGTTGTTTTTCATCAAACACCTTTCCTTTAATTTCATTTGATATTAGATTATAAGTTGGAGGTAATGTATTATAATTTAAAAAGTAAGTTTTTAATTCTGGTGCAACTCCTGAAATATTTGGATTTGCTGATGATAAATTTAATTTCACATTGTTCCAATCAATTTTGGTGTCTTGTTTAATATTTGCCTTATAAATAATTTCTATTGGTTCATTTACATTTTTTGCTCTTACATCATAAGATGGAAACCAACCAGAATTACCTACTAAATATGACAGCTCAAAATCTGCTTTTGTATTCCTTTTCGAATCAATTTTGACAAGTATTTCTCCATTAGGAAAATCCCTTTTACTAGTTATTGTTTTAATTTGATTGTCTAAATCAATTTTTGATTTGTTTAATAAATCTAAACGTTTATATATATCAATCTCTTTAAGTTTTAATGAAGTCAATTTTGTACTATAAAAATTAGATGCATCTTTTAGATTTAGGACACTCAGTTCTTGATTTTTTCCACCAATATTTCTGTTTTCTTGTAGAAAAGCTAATTCTTCTTTTAAAATATCTAAATATGTTTTTTCAAGTTTCATCTTGTCCTCAATTTCTCGAACTTTCAATTCAAAGTCTAACAATTCTTTTTGTTTGTCAAGTTTATCAATATAATTTTGTTGATGGTTGACAGATAATACTGTTACATTTCCATTTGCTTTAACTTGAATGCTTTTGGCGTCAATAAAAGGTGATAAATTAATGAATTTTAAGATAGTTTCTCCTTGGTTTAAATCAACTGATTTTTTTCGTGTAATTTGAGCATCTTTAATAAATACAGTAACTTCATTTACTTCAGTTATTATTTTTTTCTCAGATATTTCTTGTGAGTATACTTTGCTTAAAATCAAGCAAAGAATTAAAAAGAATAGTTTTTTCATAGGTTTATTTTCTATTTGTTTTCGTTAAGCTCAAAAATTATGTACAACGGGTTTGTATATGGCTTCGTTGTGGGAAAATCAGCGAGATTTTTCCGCCGAAGCAATTTTGAGAATAAATATAAGGAATTTTTCAATTAAAAAATTCCGCCACAATGAGCTATATACGTTGTTGCCTAAAGTAACCATTTCAAATCATATCTAATTTTTCATTATTAAGCAGAATTTTAATCAATTCATTGTTCAAATTTAATCGATTCATTTCTCATACCTGATGGTTTCAATTTTCTTTTTTCATTACGTGATATTTCTCAAATTCAGTTGAAAGAAGTTGTAATTTTTCAGTTTACGAAAATGATAAAAAGCAACTAAAACAATCAGAAAATCAATCTTTTTGAGTTTGCATTTTCAAGTTTAGTCTAATTATAAAAAGAAAATGAAATATCTAAAAAATCATTCAAACGAGTTCGTTTTTTTCAGTTTAGTAGAAAATGAGCTTAAAAAACTAAAAATAAGAGAAAAACTCCTACGTTTTAAAATTTATTCAACTTAACGGATTCAACTCATTAAATTTCTCAATTTAGCAGAATGATAAAATAGGAGAGAAGAGTTCTCAGAGTAATTCTCAGTCGAAGCAGAAATTTAGTTTTGGAAGAAAACTACTTAAAAAATTCATTCCGGAATAATGCTCAAAATCAGATTAATTTTCAGCTTTAGTAAATCATTATTTTTGAAGGTAAATTTCTCTGCCAAGTTCCAATCTCGTTATTTTAGGCAACGGTTTTGTGTAAGCGTCAGTAACGGGAAAGTGCGCGAGTACTTTCCGCTGACGCACCTAATTTAGCAAAACGAGTTGAATTTCCGATTAGGAAATTCAGCCGTTATTGCGCTTACACGTTGTTAGGCAACGTTATTATTTTAATATTTTACTTTTTCTCAAAACTTTTCTAGGCGACATTTCATAAATCTTTTTCCAAGAATCTTTTCCGTTTCTTTTGACAAATTCATCGACTATTCTAAATCCGATATAGTAGCCAACTGCGCCTGGTAGTTTTTCTGAAAATCTGTAGCCTCGATTGGCAAAATTGTCGCTTAACTTCTCGTTGTTAGATTTATAGTTTTTCTTTAAAAGTTTAATAAGTTCTTTTTCGTTTTCCAAACAAGCCTTGTATTCTGGTTCCGTGAAGTCTAATTCTTCGGCTATCGTAGTTTTGCCACCATGAAATAAGTAGCTAACATAGCAAGCAAATCCCTCGTCCAAAATTCTATATAGAACGGCATTGTTTTCCTGTTCCATTGTGTCAGAATAAATTTGGTGGTTTATTTCGTGAGGGAAGAAAATTTTAATGTCCTCAAGACTTTTATTCGATTCGTGCGCTAAATCAATAAGCATTGTACCGTCATCAAATCCGCCTAAGTTTGTCCATTTAGGTCCGAAGAATATATACCATTTTCCTTTCGGTTTGTTACCAGTAAATTTTTCCATTTCTCGAACTGTCTCAAAAAAGTATTGATTAAGTTTTGAAAGGTCGATGCTATTGGCTTTTGTATTGTAGGATTCTAATTCTTTATATGCAGTATTGTTTACCCAATTTGCAAAGTCAGATTCGCTACCTAAATATCCCTTCCACAAATAGCTGTTCGGTTTGTATATTGAGTCAATTAATATTGCATTTCGTTTTTCAACAGGCTCATTTTGAAGCATATTCATTAATTCAATCTGCTTTTGAGAGATGTCAATAATTTCAACTCCAGACATTTGCTCGTTTTGTGCAGAAACATTAACCTGTAGAAAAAAACTTAAAAAAAGAAAGTAAATGACTTTTCTATCCATAATTCTTGTTCTAATGTTGCCTAACGGTTTAGGCTATGTTGTCGTTGTGGAAAAATCTGCAAGATTTTTCCGCCATAGCAATTGTGTTAGTAAATATACGAGGATTTTCTGAAAAAGAAAATCCGCCACAATGCAATATAGCCATTGTTGGTTAAAGTAACTTAATCAAACATAGTTGGATTTATCAATTTTAGTTCAAATTTAATCGATTCATTTCTCAAATCTGATGGTTTTAATTCTCTATTTTCATTACGTGATATTTCTCAAATTCAGTTGAAAGAAGTTGCAATTTTTTAGTTTACGAAAATGATGAAAAGCAACTAAAATAATCAGAAAATCAATCTTATGAGTGTTATTTTTCAAGATTTGTACTAATTATAAAAAGAAAACTAATTATCTAAAAAAATCAATCGTTGAGAATTTTTCAGTTTAGTAGAAATGATAAAAAACAACTAAAACAGTCTAAAAATCATTCAAACGAGTTCGTTTTTATCGGTTTAGAAGAAAACTAGCTTAGAAAACTAAAAATAAGAGAAAACACGTACGTTTAGAAAATCTATTCAAATTTAACGTATTCAACTCATTAAATTTCTCAATTTAGTAGAATGATAAAATAGGAGAGAAGAGTTCTCAGAGAATTCTCAGTTGAAGCAGAATTTTAGTTTTGGAAAAAAACTATTTAAAAAATTCATTCCGGAATAGTGCTCAAAATCGGACTAATTTTCAGCTTTAGTAAATCATTATTTTTGAAAGAAAATTTCTCTGCCAAGTTCCAATCTCGTTATTTTAACCAACGGTCTCGGCTATGCGTAGTGCGGGATTTCAAGGCACTTACCTTTCAGTTTAGCACTTGGTTTATTTATTGTAATTACTTTCATATCAGCACTTTCCCCCGCATTACGTATAGCCATTGTTGT
>NZ_JAAZUI010000044.1 GCF_012524075.1 Lutibacter sp. B1 | reverse complement strand
CAACAACGTATATAGCTCATTGTGGCGGAATTTTTTAATTGAAAAATTCCTTATATTTATAATCAAAATTGCTTCGGCGGAAAAATCTCGCTGATTTTCCCACAACGAAGCCATATACAAACCCGTTGTAGCAAATACTGAAAAACCGAACCGATTAAATGGAATTAGGATTAATAATAACATCAGTAGTATTAGGAATTGCTTTAATCCTAACAATTTTGAATTATCTCAAAACCAAGAAAAAATTCAAATCGGAACTAGAACAAAAAATAAAAGAAACGGATAAACTTCATTCCGACCTAAACAGATATAACGGAATTGTATCAATAGAAAAGGAAATTGAAAATAGGAATGTTGAATTAGTAGAACTACAAAAAACCGCCAAATCTTTTAATGAAAGTATAAATGACTTACAAACATTAAATTCAGAACTTGAAAAACTTAAAGATTCAAGAGAAATTGAGGAAAGGGAACTCAATGAAATTCAAAATAAAGCATCAAATCTAAATGATAGATATACAGAAGCTAAATCAATTTTTAAGGAATTAGAAAGAGATATAAACCTTTACAGAAATGACCTCGAATTTGTTGAACTTGGAATTTACGAACCAATATTTGACTATGAAACTTCAGAAAAATACAAAGAGGAACTGACTAATATTCGAACCAAGCAAAAACAATTGATAAAAGACGGAAATGCTTGTATTTGCAACACCAATTGGCACGTTGGAAATAGTAGAAAACAAGGAGAAATAATGACAAGACGTTATATAAACCTAACGCTAAGAGCATTTAACGGTGAATGTGACACTCTAATTTCCAAAGTAAAATGGAATAACGTCAAACGTTTTGAAGAACGTATAACAAAAGCTTTTACCGCAATTAATAAACTTGGAAAATCAAATGATGTTTATATTACTGATGAATACTTAAAATTAAAATTGGATGAACTTCATCTAGCTTATGAACTCGAACACAAAAAACAACAAGAAAAAGAAGAACAAAGAGCGATAAGAGAAGAACAAAGAGAAGAAGAAAGAGCACAAAGAGAGTTTGAAAAAGCAAAGAAAGAAGCGGAATTAGAAGAAAAAAGGTTCCAAAAAGCTCTTGAAAGAGCACAAAAAGAACTTGGTTTAGTAAGTGGCGAAGAACTTGAAAAATTGAATACACAAATAGCCGAACTTCAAAAAAACCTTCAAGAAGCACACGAAGCAAAAGAAAGAGTAATTTCAAGAGCACAAGAAACAAAATCGGGACACGTTTATATTATTTCTAATATTGGCTCATTTGGAGAGAATATATATAAAATAGGAATGACTCGAAGACTTGAACCTATGGATAGAGTCAGAGAATTAGGAGATGCTTCCGTTCCTTTTAGATTTGATTTACACGCTCTTATCTTCACTGAAAACGCACCTGAATTAGAAAATTTATTGCAAAAAGAATTTGACGATAGGAGAATAAATAAAGTGAACTATCGAAAAGAATATTTTAGAGTTACACTTGACGAAATAGAACAAGTTATCCAAGAAAAATATGACAAAGAAGTGGAATTTATTAAAGTTCCAGAAGCACAAGAATACAGAGAAACAAAATCAATAATAAAACAATTAGAGCAAGCTAAACAAGAAGAAATTGAAAACGAAATTGAAAAATATCCAGACAGTTTGTTCTGAAAAAGTACTTGCTACAACAATGGCTATAAGTAATTGCTTGGTCTCGCCTATTTCTGAAAATCCGCGAGGATTTTCAGTTTGGTGTGTACTTGCAAAGTTAAGTGCTAACCCACGCAACTACTCATAGCCGAGCCCGTTGTAAGTAATTTGATGAAAAACTAAATAATAATTTATGAGAAAATTAATTTTGATATTTTTAATTAGTGGAATTATATTTTCATGTGAAAAAGATGATGATAATAATTCTCAAGAACAAGCTATTGGTAATATTATCAATCCTTCTTTTAACGTAGATTTAATGATTGGAGCTTGGGTTAATGAAACAATAATTGTGAATGGAAATCAAGAAATATCATATGAACACAATCCTAACTGTACAAAAGATGTTTTTGGTTTTTTTAATACTGACATTAGACCTTTTACATATGAGGAGATTATACATATAAATAATGATTGTGGAACATCTCAAGTGATTTTAGATTGGAAAGTGAATGAGAATATATTATCTTTTTATTTTGGAGAACAACTAGTATTAGAGTATGAAGTTTTAAATATAACAGATACTGAATTTACAGTATTGACATCTGATGATTACAATAATGACGGAACTATTGATACAATACAGATAACCGCAAAAAGAGAAGATCCTTATGGCTGGTTCGAATAAAAACTACTTACAACAATGTATAACCACAATTACGGCGGATTCGACTACGTCCGAATCCACTCGGAATTGCTAACGTCAGTGCTAAACCGAAAAATTTACATACTTTAACCCGTAACTGACGGTTATACGAGACCGTTGTACCCCATTTAAAAAAAGACCGTGAATAGAAAATGAACGAGATAGAAAATATTAATTTAATGACCTCAAAAAGCAATTGACTGAATGGCTCACGATACATTAAAAAATGCCAATAAGGCAAAAAAAGATGAGTTCTATACTCAATTAACAGATATTGAAAAGGAACTACGACACTACAAAGACCAGTTCAAGGACAAAGTTGTTTACTGCAATGCAGATGACCCCTTTGAAAGCAACTTCTTTAAATACTTTGCTTCAAACTTTAACCTTCTTGGAATTAAGAAACTCATAGCAACAAGTTATTCGGGTTCACCAATTTTAGGTACTCAAATTTCACTATTTGATATTCAAGGCGTTAAAGCTGAAAAAGAGAAAGAACCAATCAAAATTGTAATTAATGAAGTAAAAGATTACAACAAAGACGGTGCAATTGACATATCAGATGTTGAGTATTTATTAAAACACGACAAAAACACCGCAAAAAAGTTAAAAGGTAGCGGTGATTTTAGAAGCAATGAATGTGTTGAAATTCTGAAAGAAGCTGATATAGTCGTTAGCAACCCACCATTTTCATTGTTTAGAGAATATATTTCGCAATTAGAAGAACACAACAAGAAGTTTTTAATTATTGGAAATACAAACGCAATTACTTACAAAGAAACATTTGCGTTAATAAAGGACAACAAACTGAGAACAGGATACACAAATTTCAATGTAGGGATGTTCTTTGTTGTTCCTGATGATTGGGAAAAATATCACCACATTGATGAAAACGGAAATAAAATCGCACGTGTATCAACTTCTTGTTGGTTTACTAATCTTCAAGTAAAGAAACATACAGAAGATTTAATCCTTTACAAAACTTACATTGGGAACGAAGACCAATATCCTAAATACGAAAATTTCAATGGTATTGAAGTTTCAAGAGTTGCAGATATTCCTATAGATTATAAAGGTTTTATGGGTGTTCCAATAACCTTTATCGACAAACATAACCCAGAGCAATTTGAGATTATTGGATTGGGAATTTCTAACTCAGGAATTGACATTGGTGTACAACCTTATAAACCCGAACACAAGAAATATAGGAAAGAAATTCAAAAACGTGGTGCTGTAGATGGCGACCTTTACATTATGGAAAATGGAATTGTCAAAGTTCCTTACGCACGAATCATTATAAAGAATAAAAGAATATGAATATAGAATTAAAAGAAATCAAGGTTCGAGATTTAACCAAAGGTTACGAAGACAACCAAGAAGATGGTGTAATTGGATATGGTGGTAAGTTAGACATACGACCACCCTACCAACGTGAGTTCATTTACAAGGACAAACAACGTGATGCTGTTATTGACACAATCACAAAAAAATTCCCCTTAAATGTTATGTATTGGGCAGTAAGGGAAGACGGTGAATTTGAAATAATTGACGGACAACAAAGAACAATATCTATTTGCCAATATGTAAATAACGACTTCTCAATTAATGGTTTAGCATTTCATAATCTACCCAAAGATAAACAAGAAGAAATTTTAGATTATGAACTTATGGTTTACTTCTGTGAAGGCACAGACAGTGAAAAATTAGAGTGGTTCAGGACAATCAACATTGCAGGGGAAAAACTAACAGACCAAGAATTAAGAAATGCGGTTTACTCAGGCTCTTGGGTGACAGATGCAAAGAGATATTTATCAAAAAATAGCAGACCTAAAATCGGAGATGATTATTTAGGTGGTTCGGCAAATAGACAAGAATATTTAGAAACGGCAATCAAATGGATTTCTGAAGGTAAGATTGAAGATTATATGTCAAAGAGCCAACACGAACCGAATGCAAATGAACTATGGCTGTATTTTCAAAGTGTAATTAGTTGGGTTAAAGCTATATTCCCAAAATATCGTAGAGAAATGAAAGGCATTGATTGGGGATTTCTTTACAACGAGTTCAAAGACCAAAAATATGACTCAGCAAAACTTGAAACCGAAGTCGCTAAATTAATGGAAGATGAAGATGTAGGGAATAAAAAAGGTATTTATACTTACGTTCTGACAAGAAAAGAGAAATATTTAAACATTCGTGCTTTCAGTCCAAATCAAAGACGAGAAGCCTATGAACGTCAAAAAGGAATTTGTCCAGTAAAGAAAAAGCATTACGCAATTGAAGAAATGGAAGCTGACCACATTACGCCTTGGCATTTAGGTGGAAAAACAACCGCAGAAAACTGTCAAATGTTGAGTAAAGAAGCGAACAGGGAAAAAGGCGGAAAATAAAAAACGGGGTACAACAATGTATATAAAAAATAGGCGAAACAGTAGTAATTACAAGGGTTGTGACTCATATCAAGCCTTGTGTTTAGCTGAAAGTTTAGTGCTTTGAAATCGCCTACTTTTCATATACTAACCGTTGCCTAAAATAACGAGATTGGAACTTGGCAGAGAAATTTTCTTTCAAAAATAATGATTTACTAAAGCTGAAAATATTCTGATTTTGGGCATTATTCCGGAATAAGTTTTTAATTTATTTTTCT
>NZ_JAAZUI010000043.1 GCF_012524075.1 Lutibacter sp. B1 | reverse complement strand
TACTTTGGCTAACAATGGCTAAAAAAAATTGCTTCTTTATGCTAAATAGAAAAATTAAACTAAATTTAAACAACAAAACAAACAGCGGAAAAGTACGTTTTCAAATTCGCAACTTTTCCTAGCCTAACCCGTTGTGGTTAATGTAAAAAAACCGAGAAACTAAATGAATAAAACAATATTTGAGATTACTAAAATGGACTGTCCTTCAGAGGAAAATCTAATCCGAATGAAATTGGACGGAATTTCAAGTATTGCGAATTTGGACTTTGACATTCCGAACCGAAAACTGACCGTTTTTCATAGCGGAGAAACTGACCAAATTGAAAAGTCAGTTATCGAACTGAATTTAGGCGGAAAGAAAATCTCGACTGAACAAACTGACCAAACGGAATTTAATGAAAATGCAAACCAAAAAAAACTACTCTGGTCTGTACTTGCCATAAATTTTGCGTTTTTCATAATTGAAATGACAACAGGAATAATCTCAAAATCAATGGGATTGGTTGCCGACAGTTTAGATATGCTTGCGGACAGTTTCGTTTACGGAATTAGCTTGTTTGCGGTTGGCGGAACAGTAATAAAGAAAAAACGGATTGCCAAACTTGCTGGATATTTTCAAATAACACTTGCAATTATTGGATTTGTAGAAGTTTTAAGGAGATTTTTCGGAGACGAGAAATTACCTAACTTTTCGACAATGATTATAGTTTCAATTTTCGCACTTATTGCAAACGGAATTTGTCTTTACATTTTACAAAAATCAAAAAGTAAAGAAGAGGCACATATGAAAGCAAGTATGATTTTCACATCAAACGATGTGATTATAAATTTAGGAGTAATAACAGCTGGACTTTTGGTAAACTGGTTGAGTTCAAGCAAACCTGATTTGATTATCGGAACAATAGTTTTTGTTTTGGTAATTCAAGGAGCTTTTAGAATTTTAAAATTGAGTAAATAAATAAAAAAAACACTAACCACAACAATGGCTATAAGTAATTGCTTGTTCTCACCTACTTCTGAAAATCCTAGCGGATTTTCAGTTTGGTGTGTACTTGCAAAGTTAAGTGCTAACCCACGCAACTACTCATAGCCGAGACCGTTACCCACAAGCTGAAAACCAGCCGCACATTTTAGCACTTTCGGTTTTTGCCAAAACACAAATCCAATGCAAAAAAACCAAAAGAGCTAAAATTTTCCCCGCACTACGATTTGGATAGTTCAAATAAAAAGTCTAATTTTGTTACTTATAGTCAACATCAAAGGAAAATGAATAAAAGTATAATAAATGAACTAATTAACTCTCACGAGATAAACCTCATTGAGAAACATCTCATTTATTCATTTCTTCAAAACAACGATTTAGATTCCACAAAAAGTCCAATAATTTCAGAACTGTTAACCGACTTTAAAACAGAATCCGAAATCTATTCACTCGTTTCAACTCTGCACATTAAGGATTTAAAACTATTAGAGAATTATCTTGAACTTTTAATTCCCAAAAACGACAGAAAAGTAAATGGAGCATTCTTTACTCCGACTTACGTTGTAGATTTTATTATCAATGAAGTATCACCGAAAAACAATGACAAATGTTTAGACCCAAGTTGTGGTTGTGGAGCTTTTTTAATTGGCTTGGTTGAATATTTCCAGAAGACTTTTAATAAAAGTGTAAAAGCAACTATCAGAGAAAATATTTATGGTTCTGATATATTGGGTTATAATGTAAAACGCTCAAAAATAATCTTATCACTTTACGGACTTTTAAAAAATGAAATTATAGAAGAATCCGATTTTAATATTTACCATCAAGATAGTTTAAAAGCTGATTGGTCAAGTAAATTTGAAATTATTGTTGGGAATCCACCATATGTTAAGTTTCAAGATTTAAGTGATGAAAACAGGGATTATTTAATAAATAATTGGAAAAGTATTGAAAATGGAACTTTCAATTTATACTTTGCCTTTTTTGAGTTGGGGCATAAACTTTTAACAAAAAATGGAAAGTTAGGTTACATTACACCAAACAATTATTTCACTTCGTTGGCAGGTTTGTCGCTTCGTCAATATTTTCTACAAAATAAATGCGTTACACGAATTGTAGATTTTAGGCATAAAAAGGTTTTTGATGCACAAACTTATACTGCTATAACTTTTCTTGACAACAAGAAAAATGAATCTATTTTATTCGACAAAATCAAGGATGAACAAACTTGTCCAAATTTTTTAATATCTGCAAATGGTTCTCCAAACTATATAGAAAACCTCAATGTAAATAAATGGCGTTTACTTAAAACACAAGAACAGGAAAACATTAGAATTATTGAAAAAATCGGTACTCCGATAAAGCAATTATTTAATATCGCTGTTGGTATTGCGACCTTAAAAGATGAAGTCTTTTTTATAGATTCAGTAGACCAAAAAAATGGTTATTTAACTAAAACCACAGAAAACGGAACTTTTTTAATTGAAAAAGAAATCACAAGACCAGTTTACAAAATATCTCAATTTAAAAGCCAAAAAGACATTGAAAACAACACTTTAAGAATTATTACTCCTTATCACACGAATGCAAAAAATGCAATTCCGATTTTGGAAGATGAATTCAAAATAAAATATCCAAAATGCTACGAATACCTACTTTCTGAAAAGGAGAAATTAGAAGGAAGAGGAAAAGGGAAAAAGGTATTTACTCCGTTTTATGCTTGGGGAAGAACACAAGGTATTACAAGATTTGGTAAAAAAATATTGAATCCTACATTTAGTAAGCACCCAAGATTTTTATTTGTGCCAGAGGAGGATGCTTATTATACAAACGGTTACGGAATTTATTTTGACAGAGACCATTCAAATAAAGCATCATTATTTGAGGATTCAACTCATCCAATGTCAAAAGAAGAAAATATTTTGGTTGTTCAAAAAATCTTGAACTCTATTGTAATGGATTACTATGTAAGTAACACAAGCGTTTCTATTCAAGGAGGCTTTCCTTGCTACCAAAAGAACTTCATTGAAAAATTTACTATCCCAAATTTCACTCAAGATGAAATCAAGGTTTTACAAAGCCTTAACGACAAAATAGAAATTGATGAATTTTTAATTGAAAAATATCAAGTTAAAATTCAGCTTCCAAATCTTGTTTCATAATTTGACAAAATATTATCTGTGAAAGTTCCCCAAGATAATTCATCAATACTTGCAGTTGAATTAGCATCTAACAATCCATCATTTATTAATTCTTCATTAGAACTGTAAATTTTAGCAGGAGTTTGTGCAAAATCAACAAGCAATAAACAAACTCTTTCATACTTATAATCTTCACGCGTATGGTCTAATCGTCCATTTATAGCTTGAAAGGATTTTATATACTTTTCTACTGCTCCAACTTTATCAATAAACTGAACAATATTATCGTCCATTACAGAAGCATCATATTCTTTAACCGGAATCATATAAACTTCTCCTAAAACCATTTTCTGACATCTAACGTGTAAATTTTGGGCTTCAGCAATAGTTCTTTCGTAAAGTGTGTCAAAGTTTTTAGCAAGAGAACTCATTTGACTTCTAATATTTACAGAAATTGTACGTTCTGTATAATCTTTACCATAATAATCAGTTGCTTCTCTTAAAATTCCTTCAGTCATTGTTTCAGATTCTGGGACATATCCTTCAGGTGTAACGCAAACATCTTGATGTTTTTGTTTAATAAAACCAGCTAATTTAAGTTCAGGCTTTGATGCTCCAAGAGGTGGATGGATTCTATCAGGAGAAATTCCTTTTCTAATAAAATCAGCTTTGACAGCTTCGTGAATAAAGTTAATTGGTCGTGATGACCTAATCATTGCTTCTTTTGCTCTAATTCCACCTTCAATAATTGAAGTTTCTATAAGTTCTTTAAAACCATCAACTGCTTGTTGAATCGTTATCAAATTTGTCATTTCCAAAAAATTCTTTTAATGTAACCCCAAGTGCAACAGCAATTTTTTCAATATTGACAATTGATATGTTTCTTTGACCATTTTCAACACTTGCAATGTAACTACGGTCTAAATCAGAAGCATAAGCTAAATCTTTTTGCGACATTTGCTTAACTTCCCTCAATTCTTTGATTCGAATTCCTATTTTAGACTTTATTTCCACGGTTGCAAATTTGAGGAAATGTTGACTATAAATCAAAGACTATAAGTAACATTCGGAATTTTATCCAACGCTTAAAGCCATACACATTTGCAATTCGCCACAGCCAACGCTACACCAAAAATCGCAAAAGAGTATGTCTTTGCCAACGCTGAAAACCAAGCTGAACGGAATAAAGCCAGTGGGTAACAACGTATATAAAAAATAGCGGTTTTAGTGCTTAATCAAAGTGAAAATCATATATTTAAGGTCTGTTAAAAACCGAAAAGTTTGTGCTTAAAAATCCGCTACTTTTCATATACAAGACCGTTGTGCACAAGCTGAAAAAAACAAAAATATGAGATTTGCCCATACAAATATTGTAAGTACTGATTGGAAAAAACTTGTTGAATTTTACGTGAATGTGTTTGGTTGCAAAATCATACCTCCGATTAGAAATCAATCTGGAAATTTTTTGGACAAGGGAACTGGATTAAAAAATGCTAAATTACAAGGAGCACACCTAGCATTGCCAGGATATGAAAAAAGCTTTCCCACTCTTGAGATTTACCAATATGAAAATATCGAAAATCAAGAAAAAATAGCTCCTAATAAAAGAGGTTTCGGACATATAGCTTTCGAAGTAGAAAACGTAGAAGAAATATTAGAAAAAATTTTGATGAACGGCGGAGAAAAATGCGGAGAGATAACGGAAAAAGAAATCGAAGGTGCAGGAACAATCACTTTTATTTATGTTAGAGACCCAGAAGGAAACTTAATTGAAATTCAAAATTGGAAATAAAGCCTGTGCACAACAATGTATAACCGCAATTACGGCGGATTCGACTACGTCCGAATCCACTCGGAATTGCTAGGCTTGTGTTAAACCGAAAATTAACGCATATTAACCCGTAACTGACGGTTATACGAGACCGTTGTAAGTAATGCCGAAAAACCCAGAAACCAAGTGAATAAAACAATATTTGAAATTACCAAAATGGATTGTCCTTCAGAGGAAAATCTTATCCGAATGAAATTGGACGGAATTTCAAGCATTGCG
>NZ_JAAZUI010000042.1 GCF_012524075.1 Lutibacter sp. B1 | reverse complement strand
TAACAATGGCTATATTGCATTGTGGCGGATTTTCTTTTTCGGAAAATCCTCGTATATTTACTAAACTAATTGCTATGGCGGAAAAATCTTGCGATTTTTCCACAACGACAACATAGCCTAAACCGTTGGGTACAATTATGAAAAAGAAACTTCTAACAATCTTTTTAATCATATTTACAATTCTTCTATACGGACAGAATAAGATAAAAGGACAATTAATTGACCCATATGGAGAAATAGGATTTTCAGAAATAAAAGTAAATAACGAAAAAATTCAATTTGATTTTGATAGTGGAAAATTTGAAATAGAAACTTCAAAAAATGAAAATATTGAAATTGATTTCACACTTCCTGGATATTTTAAATTAAAATATATTATTGAGTCTAAAAATGAAATGATTGATTTGGATAAAGTTCATTTAATCGAGTGTGAAAATTGGTTACACGGACCTAAAAAAGGAATTATTAAAGATAAATCTGATTCTGGAGTAATTGAGTCTGAAAGAAAAATTAGAAACTGGAAATTACACGGAATTTCAAAATTTTATAATAAATCTGGAGAATTAACTCAAAGAATACTTTTCAAAAAGAATAAACCTATAAAGATTTATATTCTAGAAAATGGAATTATGAAAAAACTAAAATTTGAGTTTGATGAAAAGAATAAAATAATAACTGTACCCAACAACTCATAAAATTTATGCTTAAATTTGAACTAGTACGAACCGACAAACATTCAACTAACGATTTGCTACAACCGAAAAATCTCCGATTTTCCAGTCGCACAAATCTTATAAAAACCCGTTGGCATTAATTAGAAAATGAACGAACAGATAACCGTCACAATAACTCAAAAAGTAATTGACTCATTGCCTAAAACGGTTACTGATACTTTAGCTAATAAAGTTCCGAACCCGATTCAAGTTGAATTAATTGAAAATTCTGATAAAATTGATTGGAATGTTTGGTTTCTACTTATTGCTGTTCTGACTTTAATTACTGCTGTAATTATTCCATTTGCTCAAAAAAAGTACGAGGAACGAAAATCAAAATTCGGATTTCATCTTTATGTAAAAAAGAAACTCGGAATTGTATGGAATTTACTGACCTATGACAAATTAGAGTATAAACAGCCAAAGTCAGCGGAAAAAATGGACGATGAACTTCTGACTTTCGATAAATTGATTTACAAATTCGAAAAAGATTTTAAGGAAAATAAAAATACTATTCACCCACTATTCGCTTTTGGAATAATTTTTAATTTACAGAATTTGCTTTTTACAGTGAAACGCATACAATATTCATTGAATACAATTGACATCAAAAATCTTGATGAAAAGACTTTAGAGTTTGGAGACAAGCTATCCAAATCTGAACATCATAAACTAAATGGATTATATCTTTTAATCGAGCATTATTTCTCAATAACAAGCTTTCACGATAAATTTGATTCTTTGAAATCGATTAAACGAAAAGAAAAAGATTCAAAGTGGATAGGTTTTGAAGTAGATAAAAAAGTTCTCAAAAAACAAAAGTGGATTTTAGAAGATTTGGAATATTTGCGAGAAAACGAATTAAGTATAGACGAAATATTAAAAATGAATAAGCTTCTGATTCAAGAATTGAAGTCCTATTTTGAATTTAAAAAACTGAACAAAAAGCGAAAAAATAACTAATGCCAACACCGTGTATAATTCATTGCTAGTACTCGCCTACTTACGAAAATCCTCGCGGATTTTCTATTCGGTTAGTATTTGCTAAATTAGTTGCTGAAACACGCAACGAAATCATACACAAACACGTTGTACAACATATAAAAACGAACATATGAAAAAGCTAATTATCAGAGTTTTGACAATATTATTTATTTCAAATATTGGATTTTCACAAACTAAAAACTTTATTGATCAACCTTATGTTGAAACAAGTGCAAAAGTTGACACTTTAGTAACTCCAGATAGAATATTTTTAACAATATTGATAACTGAAAAAGATACTAAAGGAAAAATATCAGTTGAGGAACTTGAAAATAATATGGCAGAGAAATTAAAATTGTTAGGAATTGATTTAGAAAAACAATTATTTCTATCTGATTTATCAAGTAATTTCAAAAAATACTTCTTGAGACAACAAGATGTTTTAAAAAGCAAAGCTTTTTCTCTACTAGTTTACGATGCGATGACCGCCGGAAAAATAATTATGGAATTAGAAAATATTAATATTTCAAATGTACTTCTTGAAAAAACTGAATATTCTAAGATTGAAAATTTGAAACTTGAATTAAAATCTAAAGCAATTAAAAAAGCTAAATTAAATGCTATTTCAATGACAAGTCCATTAAATCAAAAGATTGGAAATGCAATTTTCATCTCAGATTTAGGAAATATTTCTAATCAATTACAAGGCAGAGTTTCAGGATTACAAATAAGAGGAATGAGTAGTTTAAATGAAACTAAATTCAAACCGATTGATATAGAATTTGAGAAAATTAAAGTTGAAAGTGAAGTAATCGTTAAATTTAAATTAGAGTAATATACGTTGTACAACACTGTATAAAATTTATGCTTAAATTTAAACTAAAATTGAAACGATTAACATATTAATAAACCGATTTGTAACGTCCGAAAATCCTACGGATTTTAGGTCGCACAAATCTTATACAAACCCGTTGTGGTTTATATTACTACAGATACAAATACAAGAAAAATTGTAACTTGTTTAAAATATTAAAAATTAAATATTAATACTAAAATTTAAACACTATGAAAAAAATGAAAAATTATTTGATATTTGGAATTTTAATTTCTTTAATAAGTTGTCAACAGAATGATGAATTTAATATAAATGAAAATTCTTTCAACCAAAATAAATATATCTCAAAAAAAATCACATTACAAGAAATCAAGCAAAATAACAATCTAGCACCATTCATCAAAAATATAAAATCAAATGACAATCTATCATTTACTATTTTAACTGATGAAATAATTCAGATAGTTACAGACTCTACCGAAGTTTATACTTTTAGACTTGAAAATCCAACTGTACCTGATTCTGATTTTGAAAATTTTGTTATTGAAAAAGTTAATAGCAATGATTATGTATATTATCTTTATAGATATAAAAAAGTAGACATAAATGAAAATAATCAGATGAGTTATCTTTTTTCAAAACAAATTATTGATGTTGATAACAGTCAAATTTATCAAGAGGGTTTTAAAAAGGATTATTGGGCTTCAATTGATTGTTGGGTATATCTAAGTTATGATTCAAATGGAATTCTTACCATTGAAATTCTCGAATGTGGAGGTGGAGGAGGTGGAGATGGTGGTGGAGAAAATGATACTACTGGAGGAGAAACTGATACTACCGGAGGAGAAACTGATACTACCGGAGGCGAAAGTTGGGATTCCACAGGTGATGATATAACAGGAGGAGGTTCTTCTCCTAGTACCGGAGAGGGTACAACTAGTTCTGGAAGTACTACTTCTCCTGTAGGAGTTATACCAAGTCCTACAGCAGTTATGCTTGAAACTTTTTTTGAAAACCTGACCACTAAGCAAAAAGAATGTTTAAAATCTCAATCAGGAATAAATCTACATAATCAAATTAAAACTTTTTTAATAGATAATTTTGATCCAAATACTGATGACACTTATGCCCAAAAAGCTAATGTTTCATCTAGAGTTTCAGGGTTAGAATCTAACAGTTTTACTTTTGATGATGCCCAAAATTTCGCTAAATTAGTCCTTGATAATTGTGGGGCTGAAGTGGATTATGTGAATAAAATTATTGATAACCTTACTGGTAAAGCTGATTGTGTATATAAAAAATTACAAAATAATAGTCTTCTATCTAAAACATTAGAAAAATTTATTGGAGAAAAAACGCCTGTACATTTGATATTGAATGATAAATCAAACCTAAGGGTTGATGATGATGATCCAACTAGTTCTTTAGTCAATGGAAAAACTTATTATGGAAGTTCTTTTTATATTACTATAACTCTAAATACAGAACAATCCAATAATAGACCTTCATTAGCTGTAGTTAGAACTATTTTACACGAAGCCATTCACGCCGAAATATTTAGAAAAATAAAAACCAATTCTGGTATTTTATATAGTAATGGAATATGGAAATTACCTGATGGTTCTCGTGCTGATTATCCTTCGCTATTTGATGCTTACAATGAAGATCCAAAAAATCCATATCATAATTATATGGCTAAATACTATAGAGAGGCAATAATCTCTGGATTAAAAGAATATGCAATACAAATAGGAGAAACTCATTCAGACCAATTTTATGAAGATATGGCTTGGAACGGTTTATTAGATACAAAAGAATGGGATAGAAGATTTGCTGACCCAAACTATGCTAATGAGGAGAAGTCAAGAATAAGAAATGTAATTTATAATTATGAAAAATCAAATACAAATGAATGCCAATAATTTTTTTTTAATCCTTTTTCTATTGCACTCTACATTGTCTTTTTCACAAAAGCAAGTTGACGTCTTTTTTGTTTTAGAAAAAGAAAATACTGATTACTTATTTACTGGTAATCTTGATGAAAACATAAATTATATTACTCTGTTTAATAGAAAAGACTATGAGTTTCATAGAAAAAAGGTAATTGAAGCTAAAAAAGAAGGGAAATATTTTTTTGATAAAGAAAGTGGTACAGATAATCTTAATATAAATGTTTCTAAATTAACTTTTGAAATTATCTCAAGTAAAAAAATAGAGTTAACAAATTGTAATTTGAACAACTTAAAGCTAGTTAATTATAAGTGGTTAAATGAAAATAGTTGGAAAAAAATAGCAAAACAACCTTATGATTATAAAAACATCTACTTTCTTTATAAAATAAAAGAAAATGTATATAAATCATACAAGGTTGGTTTAACCCTAGTAGCATATTAATACAAACCACAACAATGGCTATAGCAAATGTGAGGTTTCAAGTTAGAAAGAAATTTAAATTATAAAAACATCCTATTTTTTGTTTGAAAAATTCTACACTAAATCTCGCACTTGCCATAGCCTAACCCGTTAGCTAAAATAACGTGAGAAGAACTCGGCTGAGAAATTTTTCTTCATAATTTATGATTTACTAAAGCTGAAAATTAATTCGATTTTGAGCATTATTCCGGAATGAGTTTTTGATCTATTTTTCTTCTAAAACTAAATTTCTGCTACGGCTGAGAAATCTCTGAGAACTCTTCTCTCCTATTTTATCATTCTGCTAAATTGAGAAAATTTATGAGTTGAATCCGTTAAATTGATTTGATTTTCGTTTCGTGGGAGTTTTTCTCTTATTTTTAGTTTTTAAGCTAATTTTCTACTAAACTGAAAAATTCTCAGCGATTGCTTTTTTAGATAATTCGTTTTCTTTTTATAATTAATCCTAAACTTGATAAATAAAACTCAAAAGATTGATTTTCTGATTGTTTTAGTTACTATTCTTAATTCTTACTAATTGAAAAATTGAATTTTAA
>NZ_JAAZUI010000040.1 GCF_012524075.1 Lutibacter sp. B1 | reverse complement strand
ACAACAACGGCTATAATTCATTGCTTCTGACTTTCCTTTCGGAAAGTCCTCGCAAATTTGCTATCTTCGGTTTACGGTGGAAAATCCTCGCGGATTTTCACGCAACGAAACCATAGCCAAGCCCGTTAGCATAAATAGCTCGAATGAGTTTTGGTCAGAAAAATTAAAGTTGAAAAAGTTAATTGAAAACTATGATTTTTAGCAATATTTCGGAGTGAAAATTGTAGCGGTCAGATTTGAGCAATGAAAGTGGAAAGAATTGAGTTTTTACTGAAAAAATTGTACTAAACCGAGAAATTTCTGAGTGATTTATACTCAAAAAAGTATGAGAATTAAATCGGAATGAATTTGGCTTTTAATGAAAAATATGTACTAGCCTGAAAAATTCCAGATTGACTTCCACTCTACCGGAATTGAGCATTGAAACGGTTAAGATTTTGAGCAACGAATCCGATTATCTTTAAAATGAATAATTGCCAATAAATTGAGAAATTTCAAAGTTTTTCCTGTAAAACGTGAAAATAACAACGGAGAAAAAGCTAAATGAGAAAAATAAGTATGTTTGATAAATCTCTGATAATAGAAAAATTCAATGCTCAGCAGAACGTGTCGCTAAATATGCTAACAATGGCTATATTGCATTGTGGCGGATTTTCTTTTTCAGAAAATCCTCGTATATTTACTAAAGTTATTGCTATGGCGGAAAAATCTTGCCGATTTTTCCACAACGACAACATAGCCTAAACCGTTGGTTAAAATAACGAGATTGGAACTTGGCAGAGAAATTTTCTTTCAAAAATAATGATTTACTAAAGCTGAAAATTAGTCCGATTTTGAGCATTATTCCGGAATGAATTTTTGATTTATTTTTCTTCCAAAACTAAAATTCTGCTTCGACTGAGAATTACTCTGAGAACTCTTCTCTCCTATTTTATCATTCTACTAAATTGAGAAATTTAATGAGTTGAATCCGTTAAGTTGAATAAATTTTAAAACGTACGAGTTTTTCTCTTATTTTTAATTTTTTAAGCTAATTTTCTATTAAACTGAAAAGAACGAACTCGTTTGAATGATTTTTAGACTGTTTTAGTTGTTTTTTATCATTTCTACTAAACTGAAAAATTGCAACTTCTTTCAACTGAATTTGAAAAATATCACGGAATGAAAATAGAAAATTGAAACCATCAGTCATCTTCTTTTTATAATTAGTACTAAACTTGAAAAGTGAAGCTCTAAAAGAAAGATTTTCTGATTGTTTTAGTTGCTTTTCATCATTTCCATAAACTGAAAAATTGCAACTTCTTTCAACTGAATTTGAGAAATATCACGTAATGAAAATAGAGAATTAAAATCATCAGATTTGAGAAATGAATCGATTAAATTTGAACTAAAATTGATAAATCCAACTATGTTTGATTAAGTTACTTTAACCAACAATGGCTATATTGCATTGTGGCGGATTTTCTTTTTCAGAAAATCCTCGTATATTTACTAAACTAATTGCTATGGCGGAAAAATCTTGCCGATTTTTCCACAACGACAACATAGCCTAACACGTTGGTTGCAATAGCGGAATTAAAAACTAAACGTAAAAGTCGTGCGAATTCTGAACTTTGAAAAAAGCGGAACTGTGCGCAAAAAGCTTTACGGAAACTGAATTTAATACTCAAAACCGAAACGTAACGCTGAATTGAAATTGTAAAACGGAACTGTGCGCAGAAATTCACTCGTGCGGAATTTAAAAACGTGAATTGATCATTTCTACTCTATCGAATTCCAAAATTGCGGAATAAAACGTGGAATTGAATAGTAAAACGTAAAACAAAACGCTGAATGAACCTCAAAAACTGAACTATAACTGCAACCAACAATGTATAAATTCAATTGCGGCTGAATTTCCTACGGAAATTCATTGCAATTTTCTATCTTTCAGTCTAAATCGGAAAATCGTACCGATTTTCCGCAACTGAAATTTATACGCAAACGTTGGTTGCAATAGCGGAATTAAAAACTAAACGTAAAAGTCGTGCGAATTCCGAACTTTGAAAACAGCGGAACTTTGCGCAAAAGAGCTTTACGGAAACTGAATTTAATACTCGAAACCGAAACGTAACGCTGAATTGAAATTGTAAAACGGAACTGTGCGCAGAAATTCACTCGAACGGAATTATAAAAACGTGAATTGATCACTCCTACTCGATTGAATTCCTAAAATAATGGAATCAAAACGTTGAATTGTATATTAGAACGCAAAACAAAACGCTGAATGAACCTCAAAAAACTGAATTATAACTGCAACCAACAATGTATAAATTCAATTGCGACTGAATTTCCTACGGAAATTCATTGCAATTTTCTATCTTTCAGTTTCAATCGGAAAATCGTACCGATTTTCCGCAACTGAAATTTATACGCTAACGTTGTGTGTAAGTTAAAAAACAAAACTTATGACGGAACAAGAAAGATTAAACTTTATAAACAAAATTGATAACAGTTTTACAGAAGAAGAAAAAGAATATTACTTAAGAGATTATAGGGGTTTATTTTTAGAACCTTTCAATATTGGAATTAATGGATGGATAAAAAACGTGGATGAACGGATTGAGAAATACCCTGAATCAAAAAATACACTATTATTTGAAAAATATATCTTGTATAAACTCTATAATTATGCGGAGAGATTAAGGGTCGAGTCTGATAAACTTTTCGCATAGAATTATATAACACGGAAAGTCACATCCATTATCAAAACTCTTATTAATCATAAACAGTTTATTTTTTGCTTTATCAAGTTCAAAAACATCCAATTCTTTGAGTAAGTCAAAAGACTGTTCCAAGTTTTCAATCCAATGATAATAACAATTAGCTGATTTATTATTTTCTTTTCTAAATTCGATACCAAATAAAAATTGATATTTTTCACTATAGAAACGGTGTTCATTAATTCGGCTTTTAAAATAACGTTCCCTATGTTCTATGAAATTTTGAACGACATCTTTAGGATTGAACTTTTCTGACATAATTATTTTTTGATTAGTTTCAGTTTATAAATATAACGGAAAAAATAAAAACCTACACACAACAACGTATAACAAAAATAGCGGTTAAGTGTCAGACCGAAAGTTGACACATAAAACAAAAATAACTCACAACGGACAGATTAGCACACTTTTACCCGCTACTTTCTGTTATACAAGACCGTTACTTGCAATAGCGGAATTAAAAACTAAACGTAAAAATCGTGTAAGTTCTGAATTTTGAAAACGACGGAACTTTGCGTGGAAACTCACTCAAACGGAAACTGAATTTAAAACTCGAGACCGAAACTTTACGCTGAATTGAAATTGTAAAACGGAACTGTGCGCAGAAACTCACTCGTGCGGAATTTACAAAACGTGAATTGATTACTCAAACTCGATTGAATTCAAAAATTGCAGAATAATACGTGGAATTGATATGCATAACGTAAAACGAATTGCAAAATCTCAACACAAGTAACTGCAAGTAACAATGTACAAACGCTATTTCGGCGGAATTTTCCTGCGGAAAATTCGCACCGTTTTTGCCATCAGTTGACTTTTAATTCGAAAATAATCGTATATTTAGTCCGCAACAGCGCTTATACGCGCACGTTGGTTACAATAGCGGAATGAAAAACCAAACGTAAAAATCGTGCGAATTCCGAACTTTGAAAACAGCGGAACTTTGCGCAAAAAAATAACGGAAACTGAATTTAATACTCGAGACCGAAACGTAACGCTGAATTGAAAAATGTAAAACGGAACTATGCGCTGAAATCAACTTGAGCGGAATTTAAAAAAAACGTGAATTGATTACTGCTACTCTATCGAATTCCAAAATTGCGGAAACATAACGTGGAATTGAATAGCAAAACGCAAAACAAACTCTGAATGAACCTTAAAAAACTGAAATATAACTGTAACCAACATTGTATAAATTCAATTGCGGCTGAATTTCCTACGGAAATTCATTGCAATTTTCTATCTTTCAGACTCAATCGGAAAATCGTACCGATTTTCCGCAACTGAAATTTATACGCTAACGTTAGCTTTAATGCTGGAGCAAGTTTGCGCAAATGAAAAAAGCCTGGTTTGATTATCGGAATTTTTTAGAGTTTTAAGTAAGTAAGAACCGAAAAACTAGACTGCCGATTTTTGAATACCAAATTGCATTCACACTCTACCCGAACTTAAATTACGTCTGATCTTTTAGCTTGTTTGCGGAATCGAAACTGAATTGAAAACTCGGAATATCACTCAATCGGAGTTTAGCCTGTTACGGAATTGCTCACTTGACTTCTGATTTAAAAATATTGCGGAATTTGAGCTCGTTTGCGGAATTAAAACTAGATCAAAAAAAAAAAGAATAATCTGAACTAAATATTAAGCAGAGAAAAAGCACTAAAAGCTAACACCGTGTAAAAAACATTGCTTATCTTAGTTCAATCGTTTGGTCGTTGCTCTTTTGCTAGCTGCTGATTTTCCTACGGAAAATCCTCGCACACAAAACCGCAACGTTCCTTACACAAACACGTTGTGCTTCATGCTAGGGAAAACAGAACAAGAATAACGAAAGAAAACATGAATAAAATTAATTTAATAATTACTTTAATATTTTTAAGTAGTTTATCATATGCTCAAACTACATACTTCTACGGATCAAATAAAGTTGAATCAAAAAGAAAAACGGCATCATTATACTCAGTAGAAATTGACAGAGAAAGAGGCCTGACATTCGTGACAATTGAAATGATTCCAACACGAAAAATGAGCCGTCTAACATACCAAACTTCATATAATACGAAAATACGAATAGGGTCTTGGGAGGGAAAGTACATAGGTGCTCTTTCAAATGATAAAAAATCCACTCATTCTGCTGACTGCAGTGATAATTGGGGATGGAGTAAACCCACTATCGGAATGAAATATCGTTATACATTAGTGTTTGCCGATGTGCCGCCCTATGGCTACACGAGTTTCGCTTTGGAGGACAAAGGCTCTTCCACTGGTTGTAGCGGTTATAAATTCTGGAATTATACCATCAAAAATCCTGATACGCATCCAAAATCTAATTGGACAGAATATTCTTTAAAATCTCATTGGAAAAGTAAAGGTGCAGATGTGGTAGAAGGAATTTACGAAAATGCCGTTAAAAGGGAGAATATGCCAAAGTATAAACTTGGTCTAATTAAGTCTGATAATGGGTATAAACTCATCTACTTAAGTGGTGCAGAAAACCCAGGTTGGAAGATAGGTGATATAAAAGCTTATCTGACAAAAACAGCATCAGCAAATCTTTATAAGGTAAAGTATTTTATGGGCAACAAAACTGTTAATGAGGATTTATATATAGGCTTTGAAAGAGGCTTAATGAAGCTAATTTGGACTGACAGGGAAGAAAATCTATATCTTAAACTTTATCCAACAAATGAAGATGATGTTACAACCAGTAGCGGTGTGCAATCATCAGGTACTGGATTTGCAATATCATCAAATGGCTATATTGTCACCAATCATCATGTTGTGGAAGGCTCATCAAAAATTAGTGTGCGTGGTGTAAAAGGGAATTTTTCAAGGGTTTATAATGCAAAAGTAATTGTAGAGGATAAAAACAATGACCTTGCCATAATAAAAGTTGATGACCAAAATTTTACATCACTTGGTATACCACCCTACAAAATAAATAGTAATCTTAGTGATGTTGGCAATTCTGTTTATGCTTTAGGATACCCTTTACGGGCTACAATGGGTGATGAAGTGAAACTCACAAATGGTATAATCAGCTCAAAAACAGGTTTTCAAGGTGATATAACTACATACCAAATATCAGTTCCAGTACAACCTGGGAATAGTGGAGGCCCATTGTTTGACTCTAATGGTAACATAGTCGGTATTATCAATGCTAAACATATTGGAGCAGAAAACGCATCTTACGCAATAAAAACAAGTTACCTTATGAACCTTATTCTAGTAATGAATACTGTTCCAAGCTTACCTAAAACCAATACGATTTCAAGCAAAAAACTTTCGGAACAAGTGAAATTTGTAAAGGAGTTTGTTTATATAATAGAAACTGAGTAAAGCACGAAAGCACAACAAGGGCTATAAGTAATTGCTTGTTCTCGCCTACTTTGGAAATTCCTGCGGAATTTCCAACTTGGTGTGTACTTGCAAAGTTAAGTGCTAAACCACGCAACTACTCATAGCCGAGACCGTTGTGCTTCATACTGATAAAAACTTGAAACATGTTTGATGAACTAGAAAAATACAAAACAAATGGACACTTTTTCTTTGAGAAAAATGATGATTTACGAGAAATTTGTAATGCACCAAAAAGCGGAATTGGAATTTATTTAATTTATGCTTTAAAAAAAGGAAAAATAGAATTGGTTTATATCGGTTCGACTGGAAAAATCACCCAAAACGGAATGATAAAAACCCGAAAAGGAGGAATTTATGATAGACTTGTCAATGGAAAACAATTTGGAGAAATAAGAAATAGAGCTTGGAATAAACAAATGATTATTGAGG